>PBVT01000080.1 GCA_002728755.1 Myxococcales bacterium | reverse complement strand
ATGCACATCGCGACGCGGTCGCGATGTTCGGAGGTGTCATCCTTGATCTCATCGGTGTCGACACCAAGACTGAGGTCACGGAGCTGCACGCGCGCCGAGCAAGCGTGCAATTGCTGGGGACGAAGGATTCTGAATTTGACGCTTGCTGCTTTGCAAATCCCGATCTCCCGCGCGTCGTGAAAGTTTTAGATTTCGAAAAGCGCACTGTTCACGACGCATGGATTAATTCCACAACAATCGACGAGTTTCTTTCTTTCTTGAAGGATGAAGAGGAGGACACCACGACTGGGCTTGTGCCTTGCACGGCTCAGGTGCACACGGACCCCGAGCCTTGCGCCGTAGGCCAGGATCGGGGGCCAGTGCAGTGCGAGTTCTTTGACTTGTCTCCCGAGAAAAATGATGAAATGGCCGAGCAGCACTCGCAATACGATGGCGATTGGAACAGCCAAACATTGAATTTTGACATGATTCTTGAGAATTTCGAGCTTCCCGATTTTGGCCTCCAGGCAGACACAGACAAATCGAATCGAATCGAATCGAAGGAGCCCACGGCTGCAAACGTCACGGCCGTACCGGCAGAGTTTGCGCTTGGTTTTGGGATTTTGCCGGAAGGTGCATTTCCGTTTGATCCAGGTGGGGTAGATGAGAGCAAAAATTTGACCGAAACTGAGAAAAATGCGCCATCTGAACATTGTATTGTTACTTTGTATTCCTACGGTCATAAATATTTTCACGAATTGCCAAAGGAGCTGCCTACGGACCTACCCCCTGCTTTAGACGTTCGTCATTTGCGCGATAAGGTGAGCATTGGTAGGCGGCCACAGAAAACCGCACTCGATTGCAAAGTTTTTGAACAAATCAAAGCACAGCCCAAATTCGAAATTGCAGTCCAGAAAATTTACGATTTGGCATTAAAAAATGGTAGCGCCGCCGCATTTTGCACAAGCGGCCGCCATCGCTCTGTTGCAGTCATCGAAGAAGCAGCAAAATGGCTAGCTCAGTTTGGTGTAATTGTGACTACAGTACACATGACGGTCAACTGGAGGCGCAAGGGACGCGTTACGGTCCCTGCGCCGGTCGTAGCTTACAAGCATGGGCAGAGCGAACTTGGGCGACAATTAATTGGCACGGACCTCGAGCCTTGCGCCGCAGGCCAGGATCAAGGGCCAGTGCAGATTTCTTCTTTTCTTGCAGCGTGCCCGAAACCACGCGATTTGGAGGTCGTATTGTCCGAGCTTAAAGAGGTCGCGCGAGCTCTCCACAGCGAACTCACGCATTTGCCCGCGGACCCGAAGAACTGCGACACATGCAGGGATGTCAAAGTCACGGTCGCCGGCACGACCACCGGTCACGCACGCGACGAAGCGGATGCGACGCACAAGCATTATTTTGTAGCTGATTTGGCAGGTCCATTTTTGCCAAGCCGCATGGGGTGTCGTTATTTGGGTGTATTTTTCGATGTGAAGCGACGTTTACTCTATGCGAGGGGCCTGCGCTCCAAAGAGGATTCCGACTTTATCGCTTTTGTTGCGTCCGCACGTAAGGAGCTTAAATGCGACGAAGAGTCGTTTATTATTTACACGGATTGGGAGGGTGCCACTGAAAGTTACGAGTGGCGCGATTTCTTGGTGAAACAAAGTGGAACCCAGTCCCACTCGATCCCTAATTTGTCAAACACGAATGCGATTGCTGAGCGTGCAGTTCGACTTGTAGAAGAGGGCGCAGTCAGCCAGCTTGAGGCTAGCAATCTTGGTGAAATTTATTGGGACGAAAGCGCCGTTGTTTTTACAGTGCACGCAAATGAAGAGCTAGGGACGAGTCCGCGGATCAACCGCGCAAAGCGCGTTAAGCAGGGCCAGCTTGGTCGCGCTGTACTTCCGCGCAAGGTTTACGCGAAGCCGAAGACGCGCGCACGCGCGACGCCAGTTGCGATGACGTCCTACGAGCTTTCCACGCACGAAGGGGTGCGCGTAGTTTTCTGGGACGAAAACAAACGCACATATCGTCACACGATTATTCGGGATGCAGATGTAGCTTGGAGTTCGGACCTGGCATTTACCCGACGTGTGACAGATTTGAAAACTCGGTTCAAAATTAAGACGCCTGCGCATATTTCAGCTTTAGCGGAGGAGGCGTCCGAAGATACAGCTGCCGCGCGCGACGCCGCCGGTGGCGAGCCGAGCACGGCCGCGCTTGTGGAGCGGTCTTGCGTCGATTGTGGTGCGATCCGTTTCTTGGAGGTCGACCAGTCGAACGCCCTTGATCTGTGCATCAAGGAAGGCGAGTGTGTAGGTACTTGCCACGAGATGGGCGAAGAATGCTCGTCATACGCGGACCTCGAGCCTTGTGCCGCAGGCCAGGATCGAGGGCCAGCGGTTCCGGGGGAGTCTTCTGGGTGGACTCAGGCCGATGAGGCGAAATTGCGAACCTTGCTCACTGAGAGTGGAGGTGGCGTAGTGGGAATTCCGGATGTTGGGTTACTGCGACGTTGGTTCCCGGCTGTTCCTGCGCGCGAATTTAAGCGTAAGGTCGACGAAACCTTAGCGCAAATGATTGCAGAAGGAAAATCTGCAAATGTGAAAGTAAAAGTGCCACAATATGAAATGTATTCCGGCGCGGACCCCGAGCCTTGTGCCGCAGGCACGGATTGGGGGCCAGCGTCCGCGAATTTTGAAATGGAACGCGCGTTTGAAAAAGCAGCTCTTTTCGATTTTATTGAGGATATGACATGGGGTATGAATGGTCCCTTGAGCTGCATGCGCGTCACCGCCTTAGGTGCCGCAGTGACACTGCCGGCCGACGAGTCGACAGCGGTCCGCGCGTTTGCAATTACCGTGTCCATGAAGGATGCGCGTGCCAGCCAGGAGTGGCATAAATGGCGCGATGCCATCGATGCGGAATTGGCCGGTCTTTTGGAACGAGGTGTGCTTGCGCTTGTGCCGATCGAGGAGGCAACTCGCGACGACGAGATTTTGCCATCTTTACTTGTATTGACGTACAAACCGGAGATGGCAAAATACAAGGCGCGATTGGTAGCGTGTGGTAACTTTTCGCGCATGGACCCGGGCTTGTGTCACTCCCCGACGGTCGGTAAGGAGGTGTGGATGCCGCTGCTGTGCGCAATGTGGGGTCGCGGTTGTGCCATTCGCTCCGTTGATATCGTGCAGGCTTATTTACAGACCGATAAGGCACCTAAAGAAGGCAGGCAGACATTTCTGCGCCTGCCGCGTCATCTTGTTGACGACAGTATCCGCGAGAAAACGCTCGCACAAGTTCTTTCCAACATATACGGCAAAAAGAATGCCGGTAAACTTTGGTATGAAACCTTCAAGCGCTACCTTTTGTCGTCTGATTTCACGTGCGCAGATTACGACAGTACCGTCTTTGTCAGGGATGGGTTGCTGATCCTGCTGTACGTTGACGACGTCGTGGTGATCGGACGGGACGCCGCGACCGCCGATGGGTTCTTGGAGCGCTTGCGCTCGCGCTTTGACTGCACCGAGCCTGTGAAGCTCGAGGAGTGCACGCGCGAGTCGCCTCTGCGGTTTTTGACGCACGAGGTTTACGAGGATGAGCAGGGACGACTGCACATCGCTCAGGAATTGTACGTGGCACTAATGTTGGAAAAATGGAATTGTTTGAAAGAGCTAAAAGAGCTCAACCAAGAACACTTTAAAGACGTGTGGCTTCGAGACGGGTCCCCGTTGGATCCCAAGGCGCACACAGAATTCCGTGGCAAAATCGGCAGTCTTTTGTATTTGGGTAATGGGACTCGGCCGGATTTGTTGGCTCCGATTTGTATTGCGGCGCAGGGTAGCGCTAAGCCGACGAATCGCCACATGGAAGCAGCCGACGAGTTGCTTCGATATACCAAGTACACACGCAAGCGGCACTTGACTTGGGCGCGATCCAGCAAACTGGGCTTTGACATTATTCCACTGCTAAATCAGTTTGACGCGTCTTACGGCATGGGGAATCAGCCGAGGTCGGGCTATTGCTTGTATGTAGATGAAAACTTGTGCGCGTGGCGCACGAAGAAGCAGACTGCGGGAGTTTTGTCGACATGCGAGGCAGAGCTAGTTGCAAGCACGGTCGCTGGTCGGGACACGGTTGGCTTGCGCAATTTGTTCTCCGAAGTCTTGCCGATTTTTGCTCCTCAGTCGCGAATCCAGGTGAAAGTCACTTTGCAGGGTGACAACGATGCGGCGAATGCCATCGCTAGCGGAGACGCTGCGCTGCGAAAGGTTCGCCATCTTGACCAGGCAGACTTGTACATTCGGAAAATTACAGCCGAGTATGGGCCTATTTTGCGGGTCAACACCAACGATAATTCCGGCGACTCGCTAACAAAAGCGTTAGGAAGGCAAAAACTGGAGCCGTTGTTGTCTATTATGGGCCTTGTATAGAATCATACCGACAGCCATGTACGGGTGTAACTTTAAAATGGTCGAGATCAGTCCCGGTGTTGGGCTTATGCCGCAGGCACGGCCCTCACCCCGATTGGCAATTTTGAAACAAAACCCCCTCCCTTCTAGCGTCGAGGTCGGGCGAGTTTCGGTTTTGCCTGGCAGCACATGCACTTGACGCCGCGCAGCGCAGTATGAGCACGCTTGACATGCATCCCGCTGGAGCTGTACTGACGCATATACTGACGCGGGGGAGCGTCGATGAGTCGCGATCGAGCAAAATCTACGTCAGTACATGTCAGTACGATACTTACAGTACTTGGATGTTTGTCTTTTGTAGTGATGCTAGTTTTGAACGAGCAAAGTTGAGCAAGCTGGATTTTGGGGCGCCTGGCTTTAGCCGTCGGGCGCTCGCAGCAATGTGGCGGGCGTAGCGTGCAGGGCCGACGCCTGCGCGCTGGGTGAAACGCCGCCGCTTTTGCCTGTTGCTTGCATACTTCGAGTTACGCGCATATTTCGAGTTATATGTACCGATCGACACGTGCCGTTGCTTGTTGGGTAGTTAAACTTTGAGATTTGGCATTTTGGCAGTTAAAGCTCGATGAAGCATTGAACCACAGCAAACGTGCCGCTCTCTAATCCGCGAGGATGAGCGAGCGACCGAACGTGAAATTCCGAATTTGCCGTTTACGGCTAAGAATACGAATAGACCACGAATCGTAGAATTGTCCAGTTTTCGCACTTGACTTGCGATTTTCGGTCGATGTTTGTAAAGTTGACCTTAAACCCTAAAATTTCCCATTCTTCGAGGTGGGTGCTGTATTGTTGGCACCCGACGGTGACGGTCGCGCATCGGTACGCAAGCGCCGGCGCGACTCCCCGCAGCTCTCGTTCCTCGAGGGCCACTGCGCATTTTGGTGTATATCGGTCAGCATATTGGGATCGACCGGTAGTTTCTAACGGTTATGAGTACTTATGCCAGTAGGAACGCAGAGCTATCAGCAGAGTTGCGAGCTTTAGAGGAATCTCTGCAGTCTGAAAGACAACAGTTTTACAATGAAAAAGTTGCAGAACTCCGGATCAGTAATACGAGCAGAGAGCACAATGCAGAGCTCCGTGCCAGTCTTGCGCGCAGCGAGGAAAATACCCAAGAGAAAACCACGGAAATGTGGCAAATGCGCGACGAATTGACGTCGGAATTGCGCTCAGCGCGAGACGAGCACACAAGCGAAATGCAAACGCTTATGAAGGCCTTGGAGGCCGCGATCAAAAATCCCGTGTCGAGCACCGCAGAGGTGCACATGGAGGAGGACCGGTGGCAGGGCTGGGAGCTGCAGCCCGCGCCGGAGATCGCGCAATTTGTCGACGCGCGGAACGGCTGCCCGGTTTCGAGCAAGGACGGCAGCGTGATTCATTTGGAGATTTACCAACAGAGGGATTCCGGGGAACGGTGGTGTGAGTGTTGCCATTCTACTTTGCCTACGGCGAGCGCGCCT
>PBVT01000079.1 GCA_002728755.1 Myxococcales bacterium | reverse complement strand
GAGCCACGAAATCTATTCTTCTTTGGAGATCAAGACGGAAAAGGGATGGGCCGTCGTTTTCAGCATCCCCTGGGGGTTGCAACCGACGGGCGGCAGCTCTATGTGGCGGATAGCTACAACCATAAGATCAAACGGCTCGATCCACGGACGGGCCAGGTGAGCAGTTATGCCGGCTCGACGGAGCCTGGTCGCGTAGATGGTTCTCGGACCGAGGCCCGATTCTCGGAACCCGGGGGACTCTTTATGCATGATGGGTTAATCTATATAGCCGACACCAATAACCACGCGATACGGACCCTCGACCCGAAGACTGGGCTGGTAAAAACCCTGCAACTTCGTGGGGTGCCCGCTGCGAAGACCAACGCGGTGGTTCTACGAGACGCGGTGACGGGTCTATTCGACGATGTGGACTGGGTTCGAGCGGTCTCGGCGAGGGTGCGTGACGGCCGGATCACTCTCGATGTGAAGCTCCCCATGCCGGCCGGCCATAGCCTGGCGGAGGGGGCACCGTCGCGCTTTTCCCTGCGGTCCAACTCGCCGAAGAACTCTGGAAAGGACGGCGCGATCAAGGCCCCGCGGTTCCAGATACCGGTGGTCTTCAAGGGACCGGGAACGGTCCAGGTGGCGGCCCGCTATTACCATTGCCATAAGAAAAAAGGGATCTGCCATAGCCGCGCTGTACGCTGGGATATCGAGGTGGAGATCCGGCCCCGTGGAGGGACCCGGGTAGAGCTGGGACTGTAGTGGGAAGAGCGGCCCGCTGGTGGCCTGTTTTGGGGAGAGGGCTGGCTTAAGGGACTGCTGTGCACACACCCATATTGCATTGTTCGACCTTCGTGATCTGGCCGTTTTCGTCCCATGTAGTCGATTTGCCGTGTCTTTTGCCATCACGGTAGTCGATTTCCTTCTCCTTCTGCCCGTTCTCATGCCAGACAGTGGCTTTCCCGTGTAGTTTGTCGTTTTTGTATTCGGATTTGGCCTTCTTTTGCCCGTTCTCATACCACAGAGTGATTTCCCCGTGTAGGTTGCCGTCTTTCAATACGCCTTCTGATTCCTTTTGCCCGTTCGCATACCACTCAGTGCGTTTCCCGTGTTTTTTGCCGTCTTTGAAATTGAGTTCGACGCTCTTTTGCCCGTTCTCATGCCACTCAGTGACTTTCCCGTGTAGTTTGCCGTCTTTGAATTCGAGTTCTTCGCTCTTTTGCCCGTTCTCATGCCACTTAGTGTATCTCCCGTGTGGTTCGCCGTCTTTCCATTCGCCTTCTTCGCTCTTTTGCCCGTTCTCGTGCCAGAAAGTGGCATTCCCGTGTCGTTTACCGTCTTGCCATTCACCTTCTTCCTTCTTTTTCCCGTTCTCGTGCCAGGCAGTGATTTTCCCGTGTTCTTTACCGTCTTTGAATTCGCCTTCGACACTCTTTTGCCCGTTCGCATGCCAGACAGTGGCTTTCCCGTGTGGTTTGCCGTTTTTGTATACGGTTTCGGCCTTTTTGTTGCCGTTCGGATAATACTCCCGGCGTACATCGGGTTTCTTCGTACATCCCGGTGCCATTAAGAGAAACAGGGCTAGAAGCAGCGCTTTTTTCATGGATTTTCCTTTGTTGGTCTGGGGCGGGGGAACGTACACAACGGGGGACTATTCCTCTGGGGAGCGAAGAGAAGCAAAGCTTTCATGGTCCCAATTGATAATCGGATTGAGCATGGGCCATTGCACCAGGAACAAACGTCGCCAGGCGAGGTTTTGGATGAGACTGCCAATACCCAGACCAAGAACCAATAAACCAATAGAGGTCTTATCCGTAGCCACGAGGAACACTCCAATAAGGATGTTTAAGGCGGGAAGAAAGATGGCCAGCGCTTGGGTTCGATGTTGAAATTTCCAGAACGTTGGCGGGTCATCATGTTGTTCTTGCAGGAGAGCGTAGAACCGATCTTTCTTCATGGGATTTCCTTTGTTGGTTTCGGTCAGCCTACCTGGAGAATACACCCACAACGGATCACACCTCAAACACGGCTTCCTCTCCGATGGGACCGCACACCCCGGTTTAGGGGTAGGGCTGTGTAAAACGCTGTGGAAAACTTGTGTCTCGAGGGGGCGAATGTGCCCCCCTGCTAGGAGTAACCTGTCGGTATTGCAGGGGAAAACTTGTGGATTTTCCAGATCCCTATTGTTCCCAAACAATCGACGGGTTAATCATTGCACAGGTGCTGCAAGAGTCACCAACGCTCTTTGATAGTGTGGTTACGACATAGTCGTATTGGGGTTTGTCGGGTTCGGGTGTTCGACGTACCGCTGGGTCGTTGAATCCAAATCGAATTTTGACAGTGAAGGTAACCGAGTATGTTCCCGGTCTGAAACAGGACCTGAACGTAGCGTAAAAGGTAAGGCGTGAAACGGGTGAGAAACCCGGGTCGTTCTGGGCTCGAATAGATGTCTGGTGCGCGACACGCTTCGTAGCGCGGGGGAACGTTGCGCGTAAGGACCGTGCTTCTCGCGAGGTATGATCCACGTGGTTTATGCTAGGGAGGATGTACCGGGTCTTCAGGATTGGTCGGTTCATTATTTGGCCAAATAATGGACGATGAGTGGAGTCGTTAGACACACTCACGAACGGCATCACCGTCCCAAGTGACCGCAGTTAACCTACGAGGGCGACCCAGGCGGGGGTCGCCCTCATTTAGTTTTGGCCTATTCGGCTCAACCGGGTTGAATCATCCGTCCCAGTCTTCGGCCGCCGGCGATATGGACGTGGAAGTGGGGCACTTCCTGACCGCCATTGGCGCCGTGGTTGGCGAGAATACGATAACCGCTATCCACCAATCCAAGGTCCCGAGCGATGGACCCCACCGCACGGAAGAACGCGCTGATCTCCACATCGGAGGCGTTCGCGCTGAAATCATCGAGTGAGATATAGGCTCCCTTCGGGATCACCAGTACATGCACCGGGGCCTGGGGAAAGATGTCCTTGAAAGCCAGCACATATTCGTCTTCGTAGACCGTATCGTTGGGGATCTCCCCGCGGAGGATCTTGGCAAAGATATTCTGGTCGTCATAAGCCATTCTTTTTCCTCTCAGCCGGTGGTCAGCATACTGATGACCGCTTTTTCACCTTCGATCTCGCATTCGTTCTGGACCCCGTCGCCAGGCGTATCTCCGGTGGTCAACTCGGTTGCCAGGGTGTCGGCCATGATAACCTCACGGAAGCCCTGGGCCGCTGCGATCACCCGCTCACTTCCGGATAGATGCACTTGAATGCGCGCCGTATATTCGAGGTTCTCTCGTTTCCGGAGCGTCTGGATACGGTTGATGACTTCTCGGGCCAGCCCCTCTTCTTCGAGGCTCGACGTCAACGTGGTGTTCAGAACGACCACACCCACCGAACCCCCACTGGCGGCGAAACCTTCTTCGGTTTCGACCGTGATCTGGACCAGATCCGGGTCGAGGGTCACGCTCTCACCGTCGGGTAGTTCGAGCTGGTACGCTCCCTCTTTCGCGAGGGCCATACGAAGCTCGTTGGGATCGGCCTTGTCTACGGCGGCCCGTACGATGGGCATCCGTTTTCCAAAGCGTGGCCCTAACGCACGGTAGTTCGGTTTCACCGTATATTGTACCCGGTCACCGGCGTCTTCTATGAAGTGTACGGCTTTGACGTTGAGCTCTTCGGCGATGAGGTCCGAATAGGGTAGAAGTCGTTGCGCCAGGCTCGCTTTTCCGAGGATCACCTCGGCCTCGGCCAGGGGCTGACGCACTTTGATCTTATGGATGGCCCGCGTGGAAAGTCCCAGGCTGACGATATCTCGAACGGCCTGCATCTCTTCACATAGGGGCCGGTCGATCAGTGCGGTATCCACCTCGGGCCAATCCTGCATATGAATGCTATCGGCTGCCTCCCCATCGAAGCTACGGCCCAGGTTCTGGTAAATCTCCTCGGTGAGATAGGGCACGAAGGGAGCGGACATGGTCACGATCTGCAGCAGCACCTCATGGAGCGTATGATAGGCGTCCCATTTGTCCTGGTCCTTATCGGAGGCCCAGTAGCGCGAACGGCTGCGACGCACATACCAGTTGGACACTGCATCTGTGAGTCGAATGATCCGTTGGGCGGCGTTATAGACCGCGTAGTCATCCAGGGATTCGGTTACTTCCTCGATGGCGAGATTCGCTTCGCTGAGGATCCAGCGATCGAGAAGCGCACGTTCGGTGCCGGGTACCTTCGGGCATTGGCTGGGATCAAAGCCATCGATGTTGGCGTAGATCACAAAGAAGCTATAGACGTTACGCAGCTTCAGTAGGAACTCCTGCTGTCCCTGGCGTACGGACTCTGCGCTATAACGGGTGTTGCTATAGGGCGGGCTCGAGGCACAGAAATGCCAGCGCATGGCGTCGGCTCCCGCTTCTGCCAGAACGCCATCGGGCGGGGTGTAATTACCCTTGGATTTGCTCTCTTTTCGCCCTTTGGAGTCGCAGACATGCCCCAGAACAATGCAGTTCTTGAAGGGGTGCGGATGCTCGTCTTCAAATAATAGCGACGAGATCATCAGCAGGCTGTAGAACCAACCGCGGGTCTGGTCGATGGCTTCACTGATGAAGTCCGCCGGGAAGGACCGTTCAAACTCTTCTTTTCGTTGGTGTGGCCAACCCCATTGGGCGAAGGGCATACAACCCGAGTCGAACCAGCAGTCGATGACCTCGGGAACACGATGCATGGTTCCAGCGCAGGCGTCGCAGGGCATGGTCACGGCGTCGACCCATGGCTTATGAACAGCCAGGTGCTCACTCAGCTCCGGATCGGCCTTACGCGCCTCGGCGAATGCGGCAAATGCGTCGGGGTTGCGGTCCTCGATCTCCTTGGCCGAGGCCGGCGCTACACGCTGGTTGCAGGAGCTGCATTCCCAGATGTTCAGGGGGGTGCCCCAATAGCGCTCACGAGAGAGAGCCCAATCCACATTATTATTCAGGAAATCACCGAATCGACCGTCTTTAATATGTTCCGGTATCCAGTTGATGGCCTGGTTATTGGCTTTGGTGCGTTCAATGACCTCTGTGGTGCGAATGAACCAGG
>PBVT01000078.1 GCA_002728755.1 Myxococcales bacterium | reverse complement strand
GAGAGCCACTTCAAGGTGGTTGTGATCAGTACTCGGTTTGATGGGGAGCGCCTTGTGGCGCGCCACCGCGCCGTAACCACAACACTGGCCGACGAGCTGGCCGGTCCGGTGCATGCTCTCTCCATTGAAGCCCATACCCCCGACGAATGGCAGGCCAAAGGGCATTCTATCGCTCCCTCACCCGTCTGCCTGGGTGGGTCGAAAGCGGATGGTGGCGTCTAATATAGAGCAGCCGTTCAGGGATCGCTGACCATTCCAGCGATGCTATTTTCTACCAGCAGTAGAATGTAGAGGGTCTGCACATTGCAGCCCAGGCAATAGACCCAGGGTTCGGCCTCCGTGGCTGCATGGCCATTCACCCAATGGTGCAGGATCTGCCCATCCACGAGGAGTTTGTCTGCGATCCAACCCAGGATGGTATCCGTCTCTTGTAGATAGCGAATGTCTCCCGTGTTCCGGTAGGCGGCCACCAGAGCCAGCATCAGATAATTCTGGCTGGAGAGGGTACTGTAATCCTCGTCAAGAGCTCCCATCTCTTCCGCGCTATAGGGCGAATGGTAGTGGTCCCCGGCGGGATTCTTCAGAGGTTGAATCCCCTGGTAGGTCGCATCGAAATATTGTCGATGCTGGTTATCCCCTGTGAGCTGGTCCGCCCGGGCATAGGCCAGCATTACGGTGATATTCGGATAGAGCATCAGACGCTCGTCGTCCGGTGCGAACCGATAGGCGCCCATCTCCGGATCCCAGGCTCTCTCCCGAATGCTCTCCAGCACAGCCTGACCACGAGTTAGATGATGTTCCGGGTTCACGCTCGGATAGGCCAGAACATGCTCCAAATGCATCAGAGCGAGAAAGGCGGACAAGGCCGTTGGACCATAGGTCGTAGCAGCGAATTCCCCTTGATCGATCTCTAGATAGTCACTGTAAGTACTGGCCAGAAAATCAAGTGGAATCAGAAGGTTGTCGGCGGCTTCCTGGTAGGGCTTCGCTTCCTCTGGGTCAAGGTAGATGCCCGCTTCGATCAGGCTTAGCAGCGACATAGAGAGGGTCTCCAGTTGGTCCAGATAGTCGGCCGGTTTCTCGGTCGCCGCTTCGACCAATGCTCGGTTATGTTCCAGAGCGGCGATGGCGCGATCGTAATGGCGGCTATCGCCCGTTCGTTTCCATTCGGCCAGATCGAAGGATGGACCGAACATAGAGCCGTCACCGTAGTGGAGTTGCCATTCTCCATCCACAAAGAGCTCGGGTCGGTCCAGATAGGTGCGGACCTCTTCGAACATGGCCGTATGGTTCTGCCAGACTTTCTGCGGTGTCAGCGGTCCCGGATCGTTGGTGCACCCCAGCGTGATGACAAGGACGGGAAAGAGCAGCCTGGCTATCCGTCGCATGAGGAACCCTCTCTGTCTCATACCCGTGGGCGTGCGGCGCGGTAGAAGGCAACCAGTACGATGACGGCAACCGCCACCGAAGCCATTTGCATGGCGCTCGCTGGTGTCAGTTGCATAGCCTTTACGCCGGTGGCCGCCAGGATGGCCAGACCAACTCCCATCAGAGCTTCTCCTGCGATAGCCCCCGATGCGAACAGGGTGCCGCGGCGAGACAAGCTCTCGTGCTGGGACTTGGGATGTCGGCGCAGCACGAAATGTGCGATGAGACCACCCGCCAGGATAGGCGTCGATAGCTTCATGGGAAGGTACATTCCAACGGCGATGGGCATAATGTGGGCGCGGAATTCGGAGCCACTGTCCTTGAGTACTTCGTCGACGACGAGTAGTGCCAGACCGATGGCGACTCCGTTGCAGACCATATCCCATGGAAGTTGTCCGTCGCCGAAGAATCCGCGGGCGAGACTGGCAAATAGGCCGGCCTGTGGAGCGGGCAGGCGCTCCCCACCGATTCCGGCACAGGCTGTCCCGGTGTCGGGATCCATGATGCGGGTACATTCACTTGCGAAGGCCGCGATATCTTGCGAGTGCAGAAGTTGCATCACTGGCGCCATTACCAGAGCGGCTACGGAGATACCCATAATCTGCATCATCTGTTGTCGATAGGGGGCCGCTCCGACCATATGGCCGGTCTTGAGATCATTGCAGACATCGCCCGATGTACAGGCCGCGCAGCAAACGATGGCGGCTACGCCCAGGGTAGCCAGCATGCCTTGTTCCCCGCTGAAACCGAACAGGGCCAGCATACCACCAGTAAAGAGCACGGCGGTTATGGTCATACCCGATACCGGGCTGTTGGAGTTACCCACCAGACCGACGATATAGCTGGCCACAGCCGTAAAGAAGAACGACATCACCAACATGATGATCGTCGTGGCTATTGTGATTGTCACCTTACCGGTGAGCTTGAAGTAGATGCCCGCGACCAGGACGGTTGCCAGAATGGAAAAGAAGACAATGACAGAGCCCGGTATATCACGTTCTGTGTCGACGACTTTCTGGCTGGTCTTCTTTCGGCCGCGAAGCTCCGCGATCGCCTGTACAAGACCGTCTCGGACTTTCCATATGGAGGCGATCCCACCGACCAGCATCGCACCGACACCGACGTATTTGATCTGAGTGCCGAACAGAGTCTTGGCTCCCGAGAGGGCCGAGTCAGAACCCGGTACGGTTCCGAGCATGGGCAGAAGAATCAGCCAGCTCAACGCGCCACCGAAGAAGATCAAGACGGCAATGTTCAGGCGAACGATGACGCCGACGGCCACCAGGGCAGGCAGGCTCTCACTCCCAAAGTAGAAGTATCGACCGAAGGCCTCTCGCGCCGCTTCCAGGCTCTCTTTGAAGAGGCCGAGGAAGCCCGCACAGAATTTGAAGGTAGCCCCGAAAAGAGCACCGTAGATGATTCCCATGGCTTCCGACTTATTATCTGCGTCTTCGGAATGGCCGGCGTCGAGTACGGCCGCACAGGCGACACCCTCCGGGAACTTGAGCTCGTCGTCGTCACGGATCACGAAGACTCGGCGCATGGGAATCATGAAGAGGATACCCAGTAGACCACCCGTAAACGCGATAAGGGTGGTGGTCCAGAAGTCGAACTTCTGCCAGACACCGATCAAGATCAGGGCTGGCATGGTAAAGATGATCCCAGCAGCCAGCGATTCGCCGGCGGAGGCCGCCGTTTGAATCTGATTGGCCTCCAGCTTGGTGCCATCACGGAACAAGCCTCGAAGGACCAACATACCGATGACAGCGGCAGGGATGGAGGCGGATACGGTCATCCCGGCGCGTAGACCAAGATAGACATTCGCAGCCCCCATAACCACGGCCAGAACGAGCCCAATAAGAACGACGCGTAGAGTAAGTTCGCGGGTGGATCCCGAGTCAGATTTCATGATGCACCTATTGGGTGTAGTCTTTGTACTCGTAGGTACGCGCACGTAGACCGAAGATGATACCTGCTGCGGCCATCAAGCCGGCGAAGACCCAGAAGAAGGTCACGCGTGACATATCCGTATGGACCAGGCCGACGACAAGGAAGTCACCAATCGCGACGTTGATGAGCCAGAAGCCCATGATGACGGACTTCATGCGTTTTGGCGCCTGGCTATAGGCAAACTCAAGCCCCGTAATGGAAACAAAGACCTCTGCGAAGGTGACAATAACGAAGGGCAGGAACTGCCAAGCCACATGTACAGAGCCACCGGCATCCAACTTATGCTGGATGAGGGCAATGGGGATGAAAGAGAACGCCGCTAAGAGCATCCCGATTGTCATTCGTTGCAGCGGGTGCGGATCAATCCCGAATCGATTCATAAGGGGATAAATACCGTAGATGGTATAGGGGATGAGGAGCATCACCAGGAAAGGATTCGCGGCCGCTACCTGACGTTCATTGATCGTGGCCGGAAATACATCGTGGAGCAGATAGCCCAGGGCCACACCACCAGCGGCGCCGGCCAGGGTAATAAGCCAACGCCATTTATGGGATTTGGTCAGGGATAAGACGGCCGCCAGGGCAATGGAGGCGCCCAGGCAGATACCGATGATAATCCAGGTCATCTGGCTTAACTCGAAGTTTCGATCCATCGCCTTGGCCTGGTGGACCCAGGTTGTGCTGTGCTGATGGAAAAGACCCCAGAAGACGGAGATAACGGCCAATACACTGATCACCTTCAATACGGCGATCGGGCCTTCGACGATGTCGCGCCCGAACCGCTGTACGGCAGGACCGAAGAACCAATGGTTGGGATTGGCGGCTGGTGAATATTCTTTCTCGCCACCATCATAAGCAACCGCAGAAGAGGTCTCTACGGCGGTCTCCGTGCCGTCTCCCGTATTGCTCCGAATGAGCTGCAGGGCGAGGAGCTTTTCGAGCATCAACCGTAGGCCGACTAGCGTGAAGGTGTAGGCGATGGACCCAACGAAGAGGGCCATAAGAGCTCCAGCGGCGCCACCCGAAAAGGACACGATAGTGTAGATCAGTACTGCCGCAAAACCGGTCGCGGCCACAACTCCATAGAGCATCCTTGCGAGGGTCGGTGTCTGCCATTTGGAGAACTTGAAATCTAAGAGGTTCTCGACCGAATAGAACATAACGGCGAGGAACCCATCGTCTTGTTCAATCTTCTGACGTGCTCGGAAAAGGATCACGAACAGGGCGATGGATACCAGACTGATTCCCAGTGTTAGATTGGTATTGTGAATGTCCGCCAGGAACATGAAGAGCGGTGCCGTAAGTCCGATCGTCAGGAAGCTGCCGCTGAGGAAGTCGTAACGACCTGTCTTTCCACCTGGTGTAGCGGGGACGTGTATGAAGGTCTTTCGGCCCATCCAGAACACGATGGTGGCTAAGCCCATCAGGATACCGGGGATACCGAATGCCCACCCCACATGTCCGGAGTAGGCATAATGGGCGGCGTTTACGGTACTGTCCGTCAGTACATTCCAATCGGCGTCGTACCGGATCAGGTCTCCCTGAATTTGTGGAATAATGATTGTCGCCAGACCCGAACCAAGGTTGATCATAAAGTAGAAAGCGTTGAACACCTTCTGCAGCAGATGCCAGTTTCCGCGCCCGAATTGGTCACCAACATGGGCGGATACGCATGGCTTGATACCACCGGAGCCCAATGCGATCAGTCCCAAGCCGATCATCAACCCTTGTATAGGATCGATGTATACGTCTCCCAGCAGGTTTTTCTGCAGCATAGGGTCTTCAAAGATGGCAAGGGCGAGATGGCCCAGGCAGTAGACAACTGAGAGATAGAGGATTGTCTTATATTTACCCCAGAGCCGGTCGGCGAGGACGGCACCGATGAGGGGCAGGGTGTAGACCGCAGCACTAAATAGGTGTGTCGCGGTGGTGGCCATGTCTTCGGCCGATTGCTCTGACATCCCCCGTAAGTTGATATACAACCCGGTGATGTAGACGATGAGCAGGGCTTTCATGCCATAGTAGCTGAAGCGCTCACAGCCTTCGTTTCCAATAATGTAGGGTACGCCCTTGGGCCAGCCCTTTAAATTATGATCTGGTGCCGTACGTGGTTCCGTCATATCGATCCCGATGTAGAATAGATTGTTCGCTGCGTTGTAGCCGTCGAACGGCTATGGGTCAACCAACAAGTCGATCGCTCCCGGTATACCGAAGCCTTCCTTCGAAACGTATGACGGCTATTCTCCCTGGACCGGCCGTAATTGGGCTTTGACGAGAGTCCGCGCCGCGATCAGGATCCCAATATAGTACCAGCTGGTCACATCGCCGAAGAATGGGCCCTGGTTATGAAAGGAGCTGTGGGTGATGTAGCCCGCCACGAAGGCAAAGGTTGCCATGGGTAACCAACGCATGGGTTCGGGTAGTAGCAACCGTTTCCGGCGGAGGGTATAGCCCGAACGAAGCAGGATTATGAAGAAGCCACCGGCAAACAGGAATCCCAGAATGCCCCAGAAAGCGGCCGCATTAATCAGATAATTATGCGACACCTGCGTCTTTAATACGTCGGTGTTGGTCGCGTCGGTATAGAGGGTGGGATTTCTGGCGATGACCTCTGGTGTGCGCGAGGTGCCGACCCCCAGGGGATGACTGGCGATGACCCGGATCGCAGCCTTAAACAGGGCAGGCCGTGTCTGGTCCTGCATGATGGACCCAAAGCGGGCGCGCTGACTCATAACATTGCTTGAAAGGGTGGCGTAACCACCGGCGATGGTGGCGATGGTCAATCCCAACGCGAGAAGCGCGGCGAGAGCCCGCCCACGTCGCCGTAGATCTTGAAGAAGAGCAGGCGCTATGACCACGAGAAGAATTACCCAGAGGGCCAGGATGGCGGATCGTGTCAAAGACTCCAGAGTGGCGATTCCGACCACGATGGAGCCTACGGCTGCGAGCCAACGACTCCGGCGTCGCATCTCTCCACTAAACGCCATTGGAATCAGAAAGCTGGCCGCCAGGACCATATGGTACGAGAAGTTAATCGGGTTCGACGCCAGCCCCATAACGCGACCTTTGGTGGGGTCATTCCAACCAAATTGATCGATCTGGAAGGCACCATATTTCGTATATTCTTCCAGAGAGACGCGCATATCCCAGGCGGTGGCAGAACCATGGTATTGGAAGATGCCCACCAGCGCGGAGATCAGGGAGGCCCCGAGCAGAAATACCAACACAAGCTTGGCATCTCGCACGCTTCGCATATGTGCACACATGCACAGAGCCAATAGAATCGGTGCTACTCGCCGCGCTAATGTTCGACGCAGAACGTCCGTATGGGCGTGTCCTGTATCCACCAGCACGATCAGCACAGTAAAGGCGAGACAGAAGGCGAAAACGCGGCGAACCCATTGTTCCTGCCGTAGCAGACGTAGGATGGGACCGATGCTGAGAAGGGTGACGAGGACGGAGAGATATACCCGTGGAGGGAAACGTGTCAGTCCGCTGATGTAGGAGACGCTGGCGTCACTAGCGGCCGCAAAAGCGACGCCGAGCAGGGGCCGACGCATCACAAGAAGGCCTACGATGATTACAAAGACCAGCGCGAAGATATGTTTGGGCCGAGTGGAGACGATCTCTCCCGATAATAAGCCCAGGGCGACCAGAACTCCGAGGAAGGAGGCCCCCAATAGAACCGATACAATACGGTTATCCGTGTTCGCGGTCACGATGGGTCGATGTGGCCCAGGATGGTCCATGGCTCAATAATAAAAAGTGATCAAATCACAGTCGCGTTCGAGCGCACCGTGGAAGAGAAGAAGAAAAGGATACCAGGTCCACTCTTCGGGGGGATCGGAGAGGTTACTGTTCAACAGGTCGTTACTGATACGCTGTAGCTCGTTTCGTTTGAGATATCCGATCCCAGGATAGCGGGCCTCATTCACCATATTCTTCACGGTTCGGTTTATGATGCCGTCATTCAAAGTGAGTTCGGTGTCTAGAGGTGTTGGTCCCACCAACTCATTCATCTCATCGATGACCTCGTGTATCTGCTCGAGGGTTATATCGCGTAAAGCGGAACGTCCGGCCCGGCCCAGGTTGATATGTTCACCAAGGTGGTAGCTGAGAATTTCGATTCCATAGCCGAGAGCTGCGCTCTCGTTCGAGATTTTCTCTGGGACGGTGTTGATCAGGAGCTCAAGCGCGTTGTCGAGTTGCAGGATCTCCGAGTTCGGGGCGTGGGCGCCATTCCACTTCTCATAGAACGCAACGACGGAACTGAACCGGGTTTTGAGCCCCTGGAGGAATTCCTGGTCTCTACATCCAATTGCACTGTTCAGATGGTCTAGATCTACGGCATAACCATGGAGGCCGTGGGCCATATATTCTTCTCCGGGTTGCAATGGTTGGACTGTAGTGTGGCTCATCCTAACGAATCATGGAGTGCACGCCAATTGGGGCTGGAAGAGTCGTTTCAGGCTTTGGCCACACAGCATATAACACAAGCCAATTCGGGTGCGACGGGCCCCATTTGGAAGAACGCTATGCGTAGCTCGTCGGAAAATTCGTCCATCTGCTGGTTCGATAAGGGTTTGATAAACAGACCGCTCAGATGGAGATCTGTGAATTCAGCGGCTTCTACATCGGCCCGAAGACTGTCCCAGGTATAGACGCGCCGATGTCCGAGCGCCAGGTCTCCCGCGCTTTTGTCTGTCACCTTCTCAAGATAACCCAGAGACACACCGACCTGGCGGTGAAGGGAGTGGGCGTTGGGGACAAGAATGACGACTCGACCACCCGGGCGAAGCCAACTTCGGCAACGAGTTAAGACATCTACCGGGTTGTGTAGATGCTCTAGAACATGCCCCAGTACGATTGTGTCGTAGCCGGTGTCGGACGGATCGAACTCTTCAAATAGAGAGACAAAACCACGTACTTTGCCGGGGTATTGTCTCTCTAGATCTTGGACCAGATGCTCGACCGCGTCCACGGTGTCGAAGCCCCCGAAGCGCGCAATCAATGGTTCGGCCCACACGCCGGTGGCGGCACCCAGCACGAGTACCTTTGGGCCTTCGACCAGCCGGCCCGCTTCGCGGGCCATATACTCGTTGGCCTGCTGTTCCGTAATGGAACTGTCCGGTCCCTGGTACCGATCCGCGATACGGCGCAGTCGGTCCTGTTCTTCCAGGGAGTCAAAGTTGGGGTCGCTCATCTGTATACCGGGATGGGAAAGGGGTTATGCATGAGCCGTCGCGGGTGCCATCCAAACCACTCGAGTCTCTTCGCTATTCTCGGTGATGGTTAGCTCACCAGACGGAATACGTTCCACCGGCTGGCTCAATTTGGCGAATGCTTCGTCCGGGGTGAGCATGGGGAGATCGATACCTGGTTCCCTGAAGTGCATCAACACCACGATGCGGGCGCTACATTGGGATGCAAGGGCCACGGCTTGTTCGGGTCCGATGGTATAATTCCCCCCGGCTGGGACGATCAAGAGATCGGCATTTTGACATAGACCGATCAAATCCGGGTCTTCAATCGTCCCGATATCACCGGTATGGACCACCACGGTTGGTGCGCCGTCGCCTTCGATCTCCATTCGAAAGGCGCGAGTATAACCCATCCGTGTCCCATCCTCTGCATCATGGGGGAGGGCGATAGCCTGGATGCAGACTCCCTCATCGGAATAGTTCCCCTCAATAAATGGAATCTGGTCCCAGCCGTCGCTACGCCAGGCGTGATCCTCGTGTGCATGGGTGCTTACGATCGCATACGGGGTGATGGGGGGCAGGGGCAGATTGAACCGTCCGCCAAGCCCATCGGGTCGGTAGGGATCAAAGAGCCATCTTCGACCTTTGGTATCCAACACCGAGAAGCAGGCGTGGCCGTGTCGCTGAACGCGAATCGAAGAGTTCATGGGACGCAAGCATCCTCGGGTGGATCGAAATATCCGATATAGGGGAGGTTTCGGTACTTGCCGGCCAGGTCGAGCCCATAACCGACCACGAAATGATCCTCAATAACGAAACCAGCATAATCGGCTTCGATGGGTGCCTTACGACCCGAGGGTTTGTCCAATAGAGTGCATGTGGACACACTCTTGGGAGCGCGCGTCTTAAAGTTCTCACGGATATATCGCAAGGTCAGACCCGTATCGACGATGTCTTCCACTACGAGAACATCTTTCCCTTCGATGGGTTGGGTTAGATCCTGTGTGATTCGCACAACACCTGTCGATTGGGTGCCCGATCCGTAGGAGGAGAGTCCGAGAAAATCTACCGTGAGAGGTAGGGGGATCTGACGACATAAATCGGCGACAAATGGGAACGCGCCTTTCAGTACCGCAACAAGGACCAGGTCTCGGCCTTCATAGTCACGGGTGATCTCTCGTCCGAGTTCGGCAATGCGGTCACGAATCTGCTCGGCGCTGTATAGGTTTTTCAGCACTGATGGTACGGGATGATGTACTTCGTTTCGTAGTTCTGTTGCTTCCAAGGGGCCCTCAGTTCGACTGGTTTACTGGTTTTTATACTTCTGCGTTGTTCAGGAGCTCACCGACGCCACCAGCTCCGGGTACAATATATTGCACATCGTTCAAGCCACACTCCTTTGAGGGGTGGGTGCCTGGGAGCGTATCGAGGATGTCCGGATCGGAGAGCCCTCGATCAAGTCGAAGAGCATAAATACGGGCATCGGGGTGGTCGGCATGAACACGTTGGATATATTCGGGGGTGACGATCAGATGCATGCAAATGAATTTTTGTGGAGTGCCCAGACCACCATTCTTGTAGGTCGAAATGGCGCTACACATACTGGAGCCGGTTGCTCCCATGGGGTCGGGGAAGAGGAGGATACGATCGTCGACATCTCCACCGATTTTCTGGCCGTAGATATCTGTACCCGTAACCCTTTGTTCGGCGTCTGTAGCGCGGTTCATTACGATATGATCCTGGCGAACATTCGCGTTGGGGAGAATGCGATTCAGTACGTCGAAGCATAACTGACTGGGGACCATGCCGGCTCGCGCCAGATCGACAGTCACCACTTTTGTTGCGGGATCAATCACAGTACCCATCCACCGACCCCGGGGTGTAACCGCGATCATGCGAGTGTGGTAATCCGCCACTACCTGTGGGAATTCACGTGCGACGACTACATGGAGTAGTTGTTGGTAGAGCAGACGCGTCAGATCCGTGGTTTCGGGCTGGGTCGTTGTGGGGTGACCGAGACGCCCAAGATAGGTCCATGCGACCGGATCTTTTATAATATGCGCGTTTGGACCGTAACTATGGTCCATCTCGGATAACGAATAGCTGCCGTCGCGATAGGCGGAGTCCATGGCTTGATCCTTGTACAGTCCAGCGTTGCGTAAATCGGTTATCCCCCCGATTGGCGCTGACCTTATCGAAGGTACCCCGGTGGGATCAATCATGTAATCGTGTCTTTTGGGAATCGAATCGATGTCTGGCATTGACAGGGGGGTAAATTTTGGCTTATACAGCCCCCCCTTCATGCGAAAGTGGTGGAATTGGTAGACACGCAAGCTTCAGGTGTTTGTGCCCGTACGGGTGTGAGGGTTCGAGTCCCTCCTTTCGCACTATGGCTCATCGGCTCTTCGCTGATGCTTCTGGCTGTTGTTGGTTGTTCTAAATCAACGATGACGGCCAAACTCGACCGAGTCCTGGATACACAGTCAAAGTTCTATGACGGTGTAATTGAGATTCTTCAAACACACGCGGGTACACCGTGTCCGCTTCCTCCTCGTTGCGAGTCGGAGGAATGCCCCAAGCCGGAATGTAAAGAGGATGGGGATCTGGACGCGGTCACAAAAGCCCTGCGATCGTATGTTGCAAAGATTCGTCCGGATGTTCGGGGATTGATCGATGAGCGGACGCGACTCTTGAAAAAACTGAGCGACGAGAAGAAACGGGCGTTTCTTGCGGACGACCGCGCGATACACGATGCGAAGAACCAGCGAATCCGGGCGTTGGTTCGAACCTATCCCGAATCAGAGAAATTAGTAGGGATTGTTCGTCTTGTTCAACATTAGGTATTGTGATCCCATGGGATTACGTCGGAATCGATATTTTACCAGAGCGCTTTTGGCGGCTATCTGCCTCTCAACCCTGTGGTTATCCGGTTGCTCTCGCCCGGGTGTTGACCTGGTAGACGAAAGTCTGATTCTGCTGGAAGAAGCCATCGTTGTGCTGGAAAAACATAAAGACAACCCAGTGGATGCGATTGCTGCCTTTCGTCGATTTGTGATTCGGAATGAGTCCCGGGTACGAGCGTTGGAGGTGAAGGCACAGACTGTGCTTCGACGTACTACGAAAAAAGACCGCACTATGTTGCGTCGACGCTTCCAGGAAGGAGCTCGAGCCCTGGAACAGCGTTGTACCCGTTTGGCTGGCATATACGGCGAACATCCGGAAGTTCTAAAGGATCTGGAACGCCTGGCGAGCATTCTCTCTGCGGGTGAGAGTGGGGCGGGAGCCTTATAGCATTTCCCCCCTTTTCAGGCAGTGTCTCGAAATTCGTATATTCCCTGTTGTGCTATTCACCGCATTTTCCCATAATGGGCGCGATCTTTTTTCCCGCGTGCGAGGAACGCTATGTATCTGAAAGCAGGTTTGCTGCGCAGTGTGATGATTGTATGCCTTTTGTATCCGGTCTCGGCCTGGGCCGCTCTGGTACCAATCCCATCCTTTGTTGATAACTTTGCAGGCAACGAAGAGAATTTTTCGGGTAGTAGTGGTTGGGTGTCTCGCTACTGTGAGGACGGTTGGACCTCCGACGGTGTAAACGGCGTGGCCCCTCTTACGGACGATGGCTGCCAGGATGGCGGGAGCTGTTCTCAGTGCACCTATGGCACCTACGCCTCCTTCGGGAGTGATAATTGCAACGCGCCATGGAGTTTCAACGACGCCCGGGACAACTTCCTGGTGTACGATCTGGAGCAATGGGGAGATTTCCAACTGGATGTCTTATTTCGCAATAGTGATAACGACACCTTTGGTGTGACCTTCCGCTACGAGTCGTCCGTACAGAATTACCTCTTCGTATCCTCTCGGAACGCCTTGCCGGGCGACAATAATTGTTGGGATGATAATGCCCCGGGTAGTACCGGTGAATCACGACTATACTCCATAACACCGGGACCGGCCGGCAACCCCCAGGTAGAGATTCTGGCGACCACTGATATCGCCTACACGATTGGAGCAAACTCACGTTTCCGTGTTCTGGCGGTGGGGAACCTGCTCAAGGGTTGGGTGGACGCCAACGGAGACGAGAAGCTCACGCCAGACGAGCTCGTGTTTTCGGTGGTAGATAACTCCCATTCCTTTGGTAACGTTGGCCTATATGCCTACCAGAATGGGGCTAGTGAGAGCGCTTGTCAGGGCGGTTCGGCCTGTCATTTCAAACAGGTCATGGTCAGCGAGTTGTACGAAGATACGGATGAAGACGGGAAAGCCGATTTTCAGGACAATTGTCCATTAATCGCCAACCCCGAACAGGAAGATGGCGATGATGATGGGGCGGGTGATGCCTGTGATAATTGTCCAGAGGTCATCAATCCCGATCAGGTGGACACCGATAATAATGGCGTGGGTGATGCCTGCCAGGAAGGTGAAATCTGTATCGGTGCTGACGGCGAGTCCCAGGATCAGGACAACGACGCGGTCTGCGATTGGGACGATAATTGCCCCGAGGAATGGAACCCATTTCAGGCCGACGGCGATGATGATGGCGCCGGGGATGTCTGCGATGTTTGCCCAGAAAGCAGTCCCGACGATGCCGACGACGATGGGGCCTGTGATAATGAAGACAACTGCCCAGGTGTTGCCAATAGCGCACAGGACGATTCCGATGGGGATGGCCTGGGTGCCGCCTGTGACAACTGCCCGGTCATAGGAAATGAGGGACAAGAAGATGGCGATGATGATGGTTTAGGAGACCTCTGTGATCCCTGCGCCAACGATCCGTTAAACGACGTCGATTCCGATGGGAAATGTGCGGATGAGGACAACTGTCCGACCGTATTCAACCCAGGCCAGGAGGATACAGACGACGATGGAGTCGGTGATATCTGCGAAGATGTCATCTGCGAAGGAGCAACGCAGGTAGATTCCGATAGCGACGGCTTCTGTGACGACAACGATAATTGTCCGGAGGACGCCAACCCTGATCAGGCCGACTCCAACGACGACGGGATCGGAGATGTCTGTACACCGGTGCTATGCATTGGTGATTCCGGCGAGGATATGGATAACGATGGTTTCTGTGATGATGCCGACAACTGCCCGTTCATCACCAATCCGACCCAGGCCGACCACGACGACGATGGACAGGGAGATGTCTGCGATCTCGACGCGGACAACGACGGCCTGTCCAACGGTGAGGAAGATGAATTGGGGACGGACGCCCTCGACGCCGATAGCGACGACGATGGGATCGCAGATGGCGACGAGCCGGTCGACGATGAAGACGAGGATGGTCTGATCGGTGCGTTGGACTCCGATCGTGATGGTGACGGAATATTGGACGGTGTGGAGGCCGGTATCGATGAACCGGGCCCGGATACTGACGCCGACGCCTTCAAGGGTGACGCCAATCCCGAGACGACCACCGATCCGGACAATCCGGATACGGATGGAGATGGCCTTTTGGATGGTGAGGAAGACGCCAACAGCAATGGTGCCCAGGATGAGGGCGAAAGCGATCCCAACGATTCGAATGATCCACCACCGGCCGGAGAAGATACCGGAGGAGAGAAGGATGTCGTGGATACGGATCCTGGTGTGCCGCCGGAAGATCTGGGTGGAACGGACGAAGGATCAACCGAAGATCTGGGTGGTACCGACGAAGGATCAACGGAAGATCTGGGTGGACCAGACAAAGACACCGGCAATACGGAAGAAGACCTCGGCGGTAATAACGGACCGGTTACCGGTCCCTTTGGTCTGATCTTCCCAGACGAGACACCGGTTGAGCCGGCCGATCCTCTCGAGATTGAGTCGACGGGTTATGGAAGTAGCAGCGGTTGTTCAAGCAGTGGCCACGGGCAGCCTCCGATGACTCTACTGCTGGCGATAGCTCTATTCTTCTGGTTCCAGCGGCGACGGACGGTCGCTTTCGACTGAATGCGCCGCGGCTCCTCAGGGAGCGACCGGATCGTAGGAACAATCTCGTAGGCATACGGCACCAGCCGGTTGCCCATTCTCGTCTTGCAGCTCGTTACACTGGTACCCTTTCGGACAGGGGTTCAGAGGATCTGTGCCGCAAGGAGGACCACAGAAGCTACCCAGATCGTTCCCTTCATCATCCTGCAGGCTGATACACTTTCCACCCGGCGTACATTGGGCGTCGTGGTCGCCCTGGGGGTCACAGACTGCACAGTAGGGGCCATCTGCTGTTTCGCATTGGCCAGTCTGGCCATCGCAAACCTGACCAAAGGCACACCAGAAATTCCCGGGACAGGGTTTGTCCTCGCAGCTACCGTTTACACAGATCTTCTTAGAGGATTTACAGTCGAAGTCCTGTTGGCAGCCCGGTTGGCATTCCTGCGTCGCGTCATCGCAATAGGTCTCCGGTAAGGGGCAGTCGTAGGGCGATAAGCAGCCGCCGACAGTGTTGCAGTGACCGTCTTCGCAGACGAAGCCGTCGGGGCAGGGGTTGCTGGGGTCATCGCAGGGCGCCTGGCAGCGGAGATTGGAGCAGACCGTCTGTGACGGGCATTCTGCGTCGTCGGCGCACCCCTTGGCGCATTGGCCAATATCAAGGTTGCAGATATGAAAGATCGGACAGTCGCTATCCTGTTCGCAGAGTCCGGGGCTTTCACAGGAGCCCGAGAGGGGCACGCATTGCTTCTGGCTGATGCCATCGATCTCGATGCAGTCGAAACCCGCCGATGTGGGATGGCTATCATCTTTGCAGCCGATGACACCCTCGCAGCCCCGTCCGCAGTAACTGTCACCGGATTCGAACACCAGGCATCGGCTTCCATTTCCGTTGCACTGGTTATTCGCGGTGCACGGCGCACAGATATCTTTTTTCTCGAAGCAATAGCCCAGGCAGGTGTCGCAGTAATTTTGTGAGCCGCAGTTTTTATCTTCTGTACAGGTCAGGCTCTGCGGCGTTTCGATACAGAAGCCTTTACAGTCGCAGGTGAAACCCTCATCACAGGGAGTCTCGGCATCACATTGGGGCCCTGGTGGGACGGTATTACCGTTGTCGGCGCCTACGAGATCTGTGCCGGCACCAGAGTCCGGGAGCGGTGAGACCCCGGTGTCGGTACCATTGCCCGTCGTGGAGCCGCCGCCACAGGCGGTGAAGAACAGGAAGGACAGGAGGATTACTGTGCTTTTTGTACACGCCATAGGATTAGACTCCCATCGTTGAGCATATGCGCCAGAAGACCCGGAGCCGTAGCGACGCCGCCATCACAGCCCTCTGAAAAGGTCCGATAATCTTGTATCTTTCCGGTACGTCGGGAGACAGAGACGAGACCCTTGCCATTACAGTAGAAAATACTCTCGGTTGTAAGGGCTGGAGGCTGGGGAACACCGGGAGCATCTGTAGACCAGACGATCGTCGCGAGACCTTCTTTATCCAACGCAATTCTTACCACGCGACCGCTCCAGGTCAGGCCATACAGTTCACCCGTACCGCTTGAGACGAGCTCTGTAAGGCCGTTGAGCATTATGCGTTGGCTGATATCGCCTGTACTTGTGTTCAAGCTGATCAGGCCGGCTCGCGGACTACCTACATATAGGCGGTCGCCACGTACAATGGGACCGGCCTGCACGTCATTGAGATGGCCCGCACGCGAGGTCACCTCTGTGCGCCAGAGCTGTTCGCCCGTTTTTAGATCAAACGCTTTCACATCTCCGGTAGAGAGTCCTACAAATAGGCGTGCGCCATCCGTTGCCGGAACGCTCTCTTTAAACAGTGAGAACTCCTGCGGTGGACGGGCTCCCACTTCAAACCGGAAGGCTCCCTTTACGCTGGTGCTTAAAAGGCGATCGTTGCTGTCCAGGATGGTAATGCTGTCCCCAAAGACAAGGGGAGGCGAATGGAAAGATGCCGCGTTTTGGACGGGTACCGTCCAGGCATCTTTACCGGTCTCAATATGGATCAGGCGTAATCGCCCTGCGACATCCGCGATGACCACATGGTCCGAACCGAGAGCCACGGGCTGGGCAACGATGGCTTCTCCGAGATTACGCTCCCAGAGCTTCTTACGAGTCGGAACATCAAAGGCTTGCAGGCCTCCTGCGCGATCCCCCACGATGAGAATCTTGCCGTCTCGGGCGAATACGGGTTGACCGAATTCCTTGGAGCCCGACTCCATGGCTTTACGCTCGTATAATGGGATCACCCATAGGGGGTCGAGGTGAGCGCTCGAAATCGTAGGCATGGCTATACATGCCAGAGTAAGAAGCAGGTGCAGAGCAGGCCGGATCACGAGATCACTATTCGGTTGCGTCGTTGGCTGGTTCGGCCGGTGCCTCGGGTTCTTCCGCCTCGGGTTCTGCCTGAGCCTGTGGCGGGAGGCTGGCGAGTCGAATCTGTAGTTGGCCAGCAAGGGAATCGCGGGTGCGAATATCGTTCGCCAACTCTGCGGAGGTTTTTGTTAAGCCAAGGGCTTCACTATAGGCCTCTGTGGCGGCCGTTGCGTCGCCACCATTGGAGGTGTTGGCGATATCTCCGACCGCAGTTTTTGCAAGGACTCGAACGACGATTGGGTTCCGCTCATTCAGGGCGAGTGCATCGAGCTCCTTGGCTGCATTTGCCGATTCGGTCTTGCTCAGGGCGAGAGCCTGGTTGAGGCTCGTCCATGCCTTGATTTCTGCTTTCTTGGAGCCGAGCGTTCCCATGGCTTTACGAGCCGTTGCGCTATCGGATTCTCCATCGATACGTGCGCGAATCAGCGTCGCAATGGCTCCGACGCTTCCATTGGGGTCGGATTTTATGAGGGTATCCAGCTTCTTTTTGGCATCTTCCTGGCCGGCTTGTGTCTCTCCAACGGGGGCGAAGACCTGACCTCCACCCATTAAGGCGGCTGTTGTCTTATGTCGGTAGGACTCGTCGCTCTTGGCCTTGAAGTGCTGGTACAGTCCAGCTCCACCCATGGTGACTACGGTAAGAACTCCCCCGAGAATGAGAGCTGTTTTTCGCTCCTCAAGCCATTTCACCATGCGGTTCAGTTTGTCCGTTAACGGATCAACCTGCTTAAGTTCCTTACGGGACATACGTTTTTTCGACGCCACGGCACTGTCTCCAATCTGAAATAAATTTCGCCCAATCATGACGATGGAAGCGTTTGGCCTTATACGTATTGCAGCGCCGTCGCGTCAACTATTGCTTTGTTTTTCCCTTGGCTGTGAACGATGGAGCGTCGTTTCATCTAGCCACGCGGATTTTCGAGCCGGTTTGGGAGCGTTGTATGCTGGATCACGCGGTCCAGGCCTCAAGCTCTCGTCGAATCAGCACACGCAGTAGAGTACGGCGATAGTCGACTTCATACAGTACATTGGTCAGTGGCGTGCATTGGCGATAGACCCTGTCTGCGATGTCCCGTGCTATGTCTGCGGTCAGCTGTATTCCCTGGTATTTATCCAAGCCCTTGATCTGTTTCGGGCGTGGCCCCAGAACTCCCACCGCGATCTGAAGACGGTCGATGTTTCCGTCGGAGTCGGTGTCGAGCACAAGGGCAGCGCTCAATAAGGGGAAATCGACGGCTTTACGAACAGCCCATTTCAGATAGCTTGATTTCCGGTTTTTGGTACCGGCCGGAATATGAACCGAAGCTAGAATCTCGCCTGGACGTAGGGCGAGGGGATGTTCTCCATCCTTGGTGCGCAGATCGGCCACGGAGATCTGACGCTCCGCATCGGGTCCAACCAGTCGAACCGTCGCCCCCATAGCGACCAATGGAGCTACTGTGTCTCCCGACAATGCGGCCACACATCGAGTTCCCTGGGGTACCACATGACAACAGTCCCCTTCGGATTTCAGACAGCCGCCCAGAGCTTCGCGCCAGGCAGGTGTTCGGTTCACATAATGACAGCGTACATCCAGGCATATATTGCCACCGATCGTACCCATATTGCGTGCCTGCGGATGTGCGACACGCGCGCAGGCATGGGCCAGGGCCGAAGCATGCTCTACGATCAGCGGGTGGGTGGCGATATCGGACAGCCGTTCACCCGCACCGATGGTAATGTTTCCGTCTCCATCCTGATGAATTCCCTGGAGCTCGGTCAGCTCGGATACAGAGATCAATATCGCCGTATCGTCGGGATACAACTGGTGTTTCATATTCACCAGTAGATCGGTGCCTCCGGATAGAATTCGGCCCCGTCCATTGGCCGCCACCAAAGCCTTCGCTGCATCCGCCAGAGAATCGGGCTGGACCAGCTGAAATGGTGGAAGTGGCATCATCCGCTCACCTCCAATTTGTCTTTGGTATCCTGTTGTTCTGCAACAGCAGCTACGATCTTTTCCGGGGTGATGGGCAACTCGTCGATGCGAACTCCGATGGCATCATAGAGGGCGTTGCAGATCGCCGGAATCGAGGAATGCAAGGGACCTTCACCAGCCTCTTTGGCTCCATAGGGTCCATTGGGATCGGGATGTTCGATGATGAAGGACTCCACATCGGGGCTATCTACCGAGGTTGGAATTCTATAATCCAGTAGACCCGGTGCTCGTAGGCGACCATCCGTAGAGACCTCGTGAAGCTCCATGACCGCTTCTCCGAATCCCATATAGGTCGAGCCTTCCATCTGCCCTTCTACAAGGAGAGGGTTCAATGCTTTTCCGCAGTCGTGAGCACACCAGATCTTGTCGACCGTCATCCAACCCGTCTCGGCGTCTACGGTCACCTCGGCGACATGGGCGGTCATCGAGAACGCCGGGGTCGCGCCGATGGTCGCGCCACGGTAGTCACCATGGACTCCCTCTTTGGGCGTATTGTAGTAGCCAACACTACCCAGGGTTCCAAATTCGGTTTCACCGAGTACGAAGGCGTCACGAATATGCATCGTTCGGTCGGGATCCTGCACATGAATCGCCATTCGATTGGTGAGGGCGATATCTTTGGGTCGACATTCCCAGTCCTTCGCCACGGCCTGTCGTACTTTTTGAGCGACCTCTCGTGCTGCGGAGACAGCCGCGTGACCTGCCATCAATGTGATGCGGCTGGAATACGCTCCCAAGTCTACCGGCGTAAGATCCGTGTCGGCGGAGACAACCCGCACATCTTCGAGAGCGATGCCGAGCTCCTGGGCCATAATGGCGGCGAGCATGGTGTCCGACCCCTGCCCAATTTCAGAGGTGCCGCAGAATACTCGCACTCGCCCGGATCGGTCCGCACAGATCTGAACCGCAGATTGCGGCATATCGTTCGGGTAGATGGGATAATTGGTCCCACATATATAGGCACTACAGGCGATGCCCAGTCCTTTGCCGTGGGGCATTTTACCATACCGGTTTTTCCAGTCGCTGGCCTCCTCGACCGCATCGAGGCAGGTTAGGAGTCCGGCCGATCCCACCCGTAAATCATTGACGGTGCGGGTGAACTCTCCGATGAAGTTTTTGCGACGAAGTTCGATAGGATCGATGCCGAGAGCGTTCGCGGCCCGGTCCAGCTGGACCTCGATGGCGAATCGAGGTTGTACGGCTCCATGTCCACGTTTCGGTCCGCAGGCAGGCTTATTGGTATAGACCCGTCGGCTGCGATATTTATAGGCGGGCATCTGGTAGGGCAGCGTCGTGAGCTGCCCGGCGTAGTAGGTTGTGACCAACCCAAAGCTCGCGTAGGCGCCGCCATCCAATAACAGGTCAGCATCGTAGGCGGTGATCATTCCATCCTTATCGAAGGAGGTTTTTGCCTTGATACGTGTAGGGTGGCGACCTCGATGTGCCAGAAAGACCTCTTCTCGAGTGTAGAGGATCTTCACCGGACGACCGGTCTTCATTGCGAGAAGAGCGACCGCAAATTCCAGGTCAAAGGGTTCTGATTTACCACCAAAAGCACCGCCAATCGGTGGTTGTATGATCCGTACGAGATTGGGTGGAACCTTCAACACACGGGCGATGTCCCGGTGGAGGTAATGGGGCACTTGCGTGGCGGATGTTACGGTCAATAATCCATTGGACTCGTATTGACCGATTGCACAATGGGGTTCGATGGCGGCGTGGTTCGTTCCCTGAAAATAGTATTCCGCCTCGACCATAAGGGCCGACTCTGCGAACTCCGCATCGACATCGCCAAAGGCAAGATCGACTTGTTTGGTGATATTCCCCGGTCGTTTACTTTCGTGAAGGCGAACGTCGTCACGTGCGGCGGCTTCTTCCGGGTCGAATAATGCTTCAAGCGGCTCATAAACGACTCGTATCGCCGCGCACCCTTTCATGGCGGTGGCTTCGTCGACGGCTGCGACCGCTGCCACGGCGTCGCCAACATACCGTACTCGTTCCAGGGCCAGGGCGTTTTCGTCCTTGGTCCATGGGATGATACCGTATTTGTCGGGGAAGTCCTCGCCGGTCACGGCGGCATATACACCAGGGATCTTCAAGGCCTCCGAGACATCGATCTTCAGAATCTTTGCGTGAGCATGCGGAGAACGAAGGATCTTGGCGTGCAACATACCGGGGTAGTTGATGTCGTCGGCGTATTGGCTGGCACCGGTTACCTGATGGTGCCCTGCAATTCGACCATGTCGCCCGCCAATCACATCCGGTTGGCCGTCGGTTCGGGGGATCGTGTCCACGATGGTTTTATCCGTCGTCATCCGCCCGTCTCTCCGCTGACTTTCTTTCGCTCCGGAGCCATCCGCTCGGCCGCGTCAACGACAGCATCCAATATCTTTACATACCCTGTGCAGCGACAAAGGTTACCCGATAGGGCGTGGGCTACCTCCGGGCGAGAAGGGATGGGCATGTCAGGGGTTCGAGTGCGCAGAAACTCAACCGCCGCCATGAGCATTCCAGGAGTACAAAAACCACATTGGGCTGCTCCGTAGCGATTGAACGCATCTTGCACGGGATGAAGTCCTTCAGGCCCTGCGAGCCCCTCTACCGTTTCAATCTGTTTTCCCTCACAGAGATGTCCGAGGGTCAGGCAGCCGAGAACTGGGCGTCCTTCCACCAGTATTGTACAGGCACCACAATCGCCTTTATCGCAGCCTTGCTTAGAGCCCGTATATCCCAGTCGATAGCGGAGCACCTCGAGGATGGTCTCGTTTGCGGGCGCGGCCGCATGGACGGGATCACCGTTTACCGTGCAATGAAGAACCTGGAGACCAGTTGTGGTCTTTGGTGTTGTGGAAGGATCGGTCATATTAAAGAATCGTTTACGAATTCGGCTACATCGAGAATGGAATGAGATTAGTAGGCACGTTCTCCCGTTAGAGCTTCACCGAGTACGAGTGTGTGAATCTCGTGGGTACCCTCGTAGGTATAGGTACTTTCTAGATTCAATGCGTGGCGTAGGATGCCGGCATCGGTCGTTATACCATTTGCTCCGAGAATACTTCGGCATATTCTCGCACTCTCGAGAGCCATTCGGCAATTGTTCCGTTTTAAAAGACTGACTTGCGCCGGTAGGAGAGTGCGTGACGCCTTCTGTCGACCGAAGTGAATCGAGAGGATTCCGGCTTTTACCACCTCGGTAATAATATCGGCCAGATGCGCCTGAATTAGCTGTTTCTGGGCGATGGGCACCCCAAATTGCTTACGCTCCACACTATATTCTATCGCGCGCTCCAAGCAGAATCGTGCGGAGCCCAGTGCCCCGAACGACACACCAAAGCGGGCGTTGTTCAAGCAGGCCAATGGTCCACGTAGTCCCTGGGCATCGGGCAGACGATTTTCTTCTGGAACGCAAACATCGTCTAGGTGGATGGCACCCGTATGCGATGCGCGGAGGCTGAGCTTATGGGGGATGGACAGCACGTCGAAACCTTTGGAACCGCGTTCGACGATGAACCCGCGGATCCCTCCGGAATCCGAGCCAGTCTGGGCCCATATGATCGCAATGTCCGCGATCTGCGCATTGGTAATCCACATCTTATTGCCCGTCAGGCTCCAATCGGATCCCTTCTTACGAGCATGGGTTTTCATTCCACTGGGGTCGCTTCCGTGATCCGGCTCCGTAAGCCCGAAACAACCGATGACCCGACCAGCTGCCATATCGGGTAACCAGCGTTGTTTCTGCTCTTCACTTCCCCATCGCCAGATCGCATACATGGCGAGGCTGGTCTGGACCGAGACGAAGGAACGCCAGCCGGCATCACAATACTCCAACTCGTGGCAGGCCAGGCCATAGGCAACCGGGCTGATACCGGCACAGCCGTAGCCTTGAAGGTCGGCGCCCAGGACCCCCAGTTTGGCTATCTCAGGAATTAACTCGTCGGCGAACTGACCGTCTTCAAAGTCCTTCGTAATGCGGGGCATACAATGGGTCGAGACGAAGCGACCCACCATATCCTGGATGGCGCGCTCGTCGTCATTGATGAGGTCGGCCCAGCCGATCATCGCATCGATTGAGAAGGGAGGTGAAGGCATAACTGGTGCGTAGAGAGCTGTCTGCGTGGAATTGGACACCGAATGTAACGGCGTCTTTCGACATGTATATCTCGACCGATCCTAAGCGTCACGCCTGAAGTCTACCATCATCGAATGGGAGTGGTTTTTATGCGCTAAATGCTACGTTCTACACGCGAGGAAAAACCATCGAGATATGCGGTACGAGCGTTGGTGTTGATCTCCGCTCGGCCTCGGGGTACCGTGAATGAAACGTCTTTCGGGGAGTGGATGCTTTGGCTGATCTATAAGAATGACGATGGTGAGACCCGTTGGTTTGAGCTTCGTGATGGAATCGGATCGGTGGTGATCGGCCGCGGAAAGAGCTGTCCGATCCGCACTCGAGAGAAGACCGTGTCGCGTCGCCATGCGGAAATTGTGTATCTAAATGGGAATGCGCATGTTGCTGATCTTGGAAGTAGCAACGGTTCATTCTTTCATAAGAATCGTTTGGACTCCTTTGAGGTCACACCGGGAGAGTCGTTCTACTGCGGAAAATTCCGAGTGGAAGTATCCGATGTTTCGCCGGAGGCTCCCAAAGAAGTGGATCGGGCCGCTCCGGACGTAGAAGAAGCGGAAGAGAGCGTAGAGATCGAGATCGCGGTCGAAGCTTCGGATGTTGACGGTGAGCTGTTGGGAGAGCTCGAAGCCATTGTCGACGCAGAAGTAGTAGAAGAGCCAGAAGAGGCCGCAGAGACGGTAGAGGCCGCGGAACCGGAAGAGGCCGGGGAACCGGAAGAGGCCGCGGAACCGGAAGAGGCCGCGGATGTAGAAGAGGTCGCAGCAGCGGACGAGGCCGTGGAACCGGAAGCGGCTGCGGAACCAGAAGAGGCCGCGGAACCGGAAGAGGCTGCGGAGACGGAAGAGGCTGCGGAGACGGAAGAGGCTGCGGAGACGGAAGAGGTCGT
>PBVT01000077.1 GCA_002728755.1 Myxococcales bacterium | reverse complement strand
TCGCCAAGTGGAATGGTGCAGCGTGGACCTGCCAGGCCGATGTAGACACGGACACCCTGGGTGCTCTGACCTGTACGGTCGATCAGGTGGCCAAATGGGATGGGGTAGCCTGGATCTGTCAGACCGACGTAGACTCGGACACCCAACTTACGGAAGCCGAGGTGGACGCCTTCGCCAATAATAATGGGTACGCCCTCGATGCGGATCTGGCAGCGATCGCCAAGAGCGGCGATTGGGCCGACTTACAGAATGTACCGGCGGATATCGCCGATGGTGATGACAACACCGACACATTGGCGGGACTGAGCTGTGCAACGGATCAGGTAGCGAAATGGAATGGAGCGGCGTGGACCTGTCAAAACGATGTCGATACCGACACCGATACCCAACTGACGGAAGCCGAGGTGGACGCCTTCGCCAATAATAATGGCTATGCCCTGGATGCGGATCTCGCAGCCATAGCGAAGAGCGGAGACTGGACCGACCTGTTGAATGTGCCGGCCGACCTTGCCGATGGTGATGACGATACGGTGGGGGCTCTCATATGTGCGGCTGATCAAACCATCCAATTCGATGGGTCGGATTGGGTTTGTGTTGCCACCAGTGACACCCTGGCTGGGCTGAGCTGTGCCACGGATCAGGTAGCGAAATGGAATGGCGCGGCGTGGACCTGTCAGAACGATGTGGATACCGACACCGATACCCAACTGACGGAAGCAGAGGTCGATGCCTTCGCCAATAATAATGGCTACGCCCTCGATGCGGATTTAGCAGCGATTGCGAAGAGCGGCGATTGGGGCGACTTACAGAATGTACCTGCGGATATCGCCGATGGGGATGACGACACAGATACTCTGGCTGCGTTGAGCTGTGCGACGGACCAGGTGGCGAAATGGAATGGTGCGGCGTGGACCTGCCAGAACGATGTGGACACTGACACCGATACCCAACTGACGGAAGCCGAGGTGGACGCCTTCGCCAATAATAATGGCTATGCATTGGACGCGGACCTTTCTGCCATAGCGAAGAGTGGCGACTGGGCAGATCTACAGAATGTGCCAGCCGATATCGCTGACGGAGATGACGATACGGACACCCTTGGAGCTCTCAGCTGTGCAACCGACGAGATCCCCAAATGGAACGGCACGGCCTGGGCCTGTCAGTTGGACGCGGACACCAACACCGACACGCTGTCTGATCTCAGCTGTGGTGTGAACCAGGTGGCTAAATTTAACGGCGTGTCCTGGGCATGCCAGGACGATCTGGACACCGTGCTGACGGAAGCCGAGGTGGACACCTATGTCGGCAATAATGGCTATGCGTTGGACGCGGATCTTGCTGCCATCGCCAAGAGCGGGGATTGGACCGATCTGCAGAATGTTCCAGCCGATATCGCCGATGGTGATGACGACACCGATACTCTTGGAGACCTAAGCTGTGCCACCGATGAGGTCGCCAAATGGAACGGCACGGCCTGGGCCTGCCAGGTCGATGCAGATACCGACACGCAGCTTACAGAGGCTGAGGTGGACGCCTTCGCCAATAATAACGGCTACGCCCTCGACACCGATCTCGCAGCCATCGCGAAGACGGGAGACTGGGGTGATCTTCAGAATATACCCGCAGATATTGCGGATGGAGACGACGACACGGACACCTTGGCAGCGGTCTCTTGTGCTGACGGCGAAATCATCAAGTTCCAGGGGGGGGCGTGGATCTGTGCGTCGGGCTCTGGGACCCAGTTGACGGAAGCCGAGGTGGACGCCTTCGCCAACAATAATGGCTATGCGTTGGCTGCTGATTTGGCGGCTGTCGCGACCAGTGGTGACTATAATGATCTCATCAATGTACCGGCATCGCTCGCTGACGGTGATGATGACACCCTCGCGGATCTCAGCTGCGCGGTGGATGAGATGGCGGCCTGGAATGGAACCGCCTGGGTCTGCTCCGCGGCGGCGTCCGACACGCTGGCTGCACTGAGTTGCTCTACGGATGAGATCGTCTCCTGGAATGGCACGGCCTGGGTATGTGACTTTGCAGGTGCGACCGTCATTTCCAAGCCCTTCCTGGCGCGGTCGGTGGTCAATACTCTGACTGGAACCAGCTGGCAGGAGGTCGGGCAGATATCACCGATGGTCGGTGGTAACCACATTACCCTGTCGAAAATAACCATTGAAGGTTCGTCCAACTTCAGTTTCCTGGAGTCGTCGTTCCGCTTCCAGGTTCACTACGATACCCCAGGGGCCGATTTCTATGTCTCTGAGCCAATTGATCTGGAAGTCGGTAGTGATTTCGAGAGCGTATATAGCGCGTCCCTGCCCATGCATGCCTCGTTACGCGGGGTGGTGAGCAAGGTGGTACTCGAGGTTAAGGGGAGTGATCCAGGGCAATCCGTAACGGGTCGGTTGGCAATTTCAGGTCATGAAACTGGAGGTACGGGGCTGGAAGAAGCGCTACCGTTTATTGGCCGGTCGGTGACGACGGGTGCGGTTACGGGTACGGCCTGGAGTGGAATCAAGTGGATGAGTCCTTTGACCGCGTCACGGTATTTCCTGCCGACGCGATTGGAGCTGGAAGCCAAGTCCACCCTTTCGCCCAAGTCCTATGTTCGATTCCATATCGAATACTCCGATGGCACCACCTATATCTCGGATGAATATTCCGCAGAGGGAACCGGAAATTCGTTCGTGCAGGTTCTAGCTACGGAGATCCCCGCGCACGATAGCTATCGCGCTACGGCGACTCGAATCGGTCTGCAGGTACGGTCCGACGTGGCTGTCCAGGCGTCTGAGGCCCGTATGACGATTAGCGGGTTTGAGATGGAACCATGATGCGTACGGATTCCAATCGCGCACGGCGCCTTTCCTGGAGCCTGGCATTTGTCGGGTTGACCCTCTTTGTCGCCTGCGGTGGTGACGCCGTTGGTGGTGGCGGAAGCCTGGATGGATGGGGGAGTGATGGCTTTGGTGACGGTATGGGGGGCGACTCTACGGGACCGGATCCTGCCTGTATCGGTCAGCCTATGGGGACCTTATGTGATGATCTCGACCCCTGCACGCGCAACGACTCCTGCGAGGGGGATTATTGCGTCGGCGAAATCATAGAACGAGAGACTCCGGTCTGCGACGGCGTGGACGAGGACTGTGATGGAGCGATCGACGAGGACTGCACCCTGAAGCTTATTGGGCATATGTTTGGCGATGGCGTGAACTACGGCATGGATCCCCCAGGCCAGGTCTTACGCCAGACCGTTGGAACTCCCCGTCTCATCGGCACCATGAAGAATGAGAAGTTTCGTCTTCGGGGCGGTATGCCGGATCCCTACAACGCGAGAACCGAGTCCCTATGGGATCCAGCGGGCACATCCCAAACCGACGCGGGTGGTGCTCCTCGCTAGGCGTTCAGGGCGAACCTTCCGACCATTGAACACTGATGGTTTCCAGGACGGGGGTTTTCTTTGGATCATTCGAACTGAGCAGCAATTCGACCTCAAGATAGCGCTTATGGTCGGTTAGAAGAGTTCCCAGATCGACGGGCAATGTGCTGGCATATTCCGACCATTCCACGCTGCTAAGGCCTGGTAGGTTGCTTGCCGTTCGTACGCGAATCTGAATGTCGGTAATTCCCGGTTCTTCCAACCCGGTCCACTCTGCGGTCTCCCAGACTGGCGCATCCAGAGTGCTATCGAAGATCCGTGTCCAGCTTCCTTCGGGGTTTACAAAACGAAGGAATTGGATCCCCGTAAAGTCACTATAGGTGTAGGGATCGCTCCCAAAGGTGGTTTTGATATCAATCTCGGGACCAGTATCCCAGTTTGCTGTGTTGACACGAGCGGCTGTTCCCGAGTCTCGACCTGCTGTCCAGAGCCAACCGTTTTTATCGAATGAGATGCCGACGATCCGTCTGATCGCATTACCGAGGTCCAGGATGCTATGGCCTGCAAAACTAGGATGAACCCGCGCGATTTTACGAATGGCCCCACCGCCGGGGTTTGAATGGCTCAACGCGGTGTAGATGTAGCCGTCATTATCCGTTGTTAGCCCACGGGGCGTTCCTTCCGGGATGGAGTACCATTCCCAGGTGTCGGTCTCTGGGGTGTATCGGAAGAGGCCTTTGCATCGATACGAACCAATGAGTACGCGACCTTCGACATCCATACTCAGACCATAATTATTATAGCAGGTATGGACGCTGGCCGGTGGGACATAGGTGGCTACAACACTATTGGTCGCGATGTCGATCTGTTGCAGGCTTTGCACACCAACATTCTGGCTATTTTGCCAGTTCGAGTTGTTGATAATCCAGACATTGCCTTTGGAGTCACCAATCGCCCCATAGGGTTTACCGGCAACAGGGACGGTCGCCTCCATAACGCAGCGCGCCGGGTCCTGGGTTGTGTCGACCTCCGTGCCCGAGATTTTATACATAAGCTTTTGACTCCAACTGCTCGCCCAGACATTGCCGTCGGCGTCGATAGCCAGCGCTCGCACAAGGCCCAGGACATCTGCTCGGCAGATGAACTCGCCATTCTTACGGAAGTGGACAACATTGGAACACGCGGCGTTCCATTGGCAGTTTAGACCACGATTCCCGACCCAGACGGAGCCGTCCCTAACCACTACCGCCGTTCGCGAGGGGTGTTGACCATAGGAGGAGATGACCAGATCGGCCGTACCGGTGTCTGCGTTGAAGCGGGCCACGGTGTGGGAGGCCGAGTTGGCGATCCATACCCCGGTCAGGGCTTTGGTGGAGGGATCGATGCATATATTGTTTTCGTCGCTACATGCGGGGTGTAGAGGGTTCGGAGGGTTCGTATTGGTCCCATCAAAGACACCGCTTTCCCAGCCCTCGACACCTTCCACGGTTTCGAATTTCAATGTGCAATCCGAGGAGCATACACAGTTCTCCAGGGGGCAGGGTTCGGCCAGAGCTTCGCCGTCGCAGACTTCGTCGAGGTCAATAAGGCCGTTTCCACAGCTCTCGTCGCTACTACAATCGCTGGCGCAACCATCGCCGCCAGCCTGGTTCCCATCGTCACAGGCTTCTCCTTCCTCCACGATGAGGTTGCCGCAGCAGCCGGGAACGGTGGGGAAGTAACAGCCAGTCGCGGGGATGCACTCATCGAAGGTACAGACATCTTCGTCTTTGCAGAGAACGCCCGAACCCACGCATTCCCCGTCAGTACAGGTGTCTTCTGTGGTACAGAAGTCTCCATCGTCACAGGGGTTTGAATTGAGCTCATAATAGCAGCCGAGGCCGGGATCACAGAGATCGTCCGTGCAGAGATCCGCATCGCTACAATCGGCGATGTCGGGGCCGATACAGCTGCCGGACTGGCAGATATCCCCGGTCGTGCAGGCGTTTCCGTCGTCGCAGACGATATTTACATTCGTGTGCACACAGGCGGAGATGGGATGACAGGAGTCGGCGGTGCAGCCATTTCCGTCGTCACAATCCAGATCACCTTCTCCAATGCAGACGCCGTCTACACATTGGTCGATTAATGTGCATGGACTGCTATCATCACAATAGTCGGTGTTGTTTTCGAACACACAGCCGGTCTCGGGGTGGCAGCTGTCATCGGTACAGGGGTTGCCGTCATTACAGATCAACATATCGCCCGAGGAACAGATGCCGTCAGAACAGCTGTCGTTTAACGAGCACATATTATTATCGGTACACATGCCATCGATGGGCAGGTATTGGCAGCCGTCATCGCAAAGATCCTTGGTGCATGGATTTCCATCATCACAATCCATAGCTCCACTACCCACACATACACCCGCGCTGCAGGCGTCGTTGGCGGTACAATCGTTTTGATCGTTGCAGGGCAGAGTGTTGGGGGTGAAAACGCAGCCGAGGAGTGGATCGCAGCTGTCGTCGGTACAGTAATTACTGTCATTGCAGAGCAGGGTGGAGGCTCCTGCGGCACAGACTCCATCCGTACAGACGTCATTAAGGCTGCATAGATCGCCGTCGTTACAAGGGGCCTCGTTGGCAACGTTTACGCACCCCGTAAGAGGTAGGCAGCCATCCGTCGTACAGGAGTTGCCGTCATCGCAGGGCGTGGCCGTCTGGCCCACGCAGAAACCGTTCTGGCAGGTGTCGTCTTCGGTGCAGTAGTTGCTGTCGTTACAGGGAGCGGAATTATGCTCGTAGCGGCAACCGGCATCCACATCGCAGATATCGTCGGTGCATGGATTACCGTCGTCACAGATAATGGTCTCACCGGATACACATTCTGCGTTGGAACATCGATCACCAATGGTGCATGGATCGCCATCACTACAACTGAGCGTATTCGGTGCATTCACGCAGCCGGTACCCGGTACACAGGAATCATCGGTACAGGGGTTGGCATCGTTACAGTCCACCTCTACACCCAGGCAGACACCGTCCGTACATGTATCCGTTTCGGTGCAGGGGTCGTCGTCATCGCAGAAGATCCCCGATACGGGAATGTGGGAGCAGCCTGTGGCCGGGGTGCAGGCGTCTTCGGTACAGGGGTTGTCGTCAGCGCAGATGTCATTGTCCGTCATGCCATCGCAGTCGTTATCTTTCCCATCACAGATCTCTTCGAATGCCTCCCGGGCGTCGCAATCGGAGAGGCCAGCCTCGGTACAGAACCGCGACCCGGTACAAGAGCCGAAGTCATTGCTGTTGCTACAGGTCACCGAGAGGTGGAGCCGGATGGCAGTCTCGGTGCATTCGCAGGTGTGATCCGGGGGAATACATTGAGAGGGCTTACCCCAGACCCAGCCGTCGACACATTCGTATCCGTCGGGACAATCTTTCCCGGGACCACACTCCGAACCGCAATAGGTCCCCCCGCCGAAATAGTCTAGACAGGCGGTCGGTTCCCCGGCCTTTGCGGTGCAGTCTGTATCCGACAAGCACATTAGACATAGGACCGGAGCATCCGAGATGCAATAGGTAGTTGTATCTTGTGAACCGGGGCGGGTCCGGCAGGACCAACCATTGGGACAGCTTTCCGCGCAGGGCTCGGTGCAGACCTGGTCTCCCTGATGCCAGACACAGGGGCCGATGGAGCAGTCGGTGTCGGTTACGCAGAGATCACCAATACAGCCCGGCCCCGTACATTCCACCGCTGGTATGTAGGTGTCCGAGTCGGAGGTGGGCTTTGGGACCGTACCGTCCGAAAAACAAGACCACATTCCAAGGATTAGGAGCAGTCCCAGACTATGGGAAATACTGCGGCTCAGAATCACTCCCCAGGGGATGGATACCAACGACCCCTTACAACACATCACTCATGATAGGGGGAGTAGGCAGAAAAATCATACTTTTTCGTTCCGTTGGGTTTCCCAAGGACGGTTTTTCTGTGGTACGACAATGGCCATTCTTTTTCTCGGAATGTGGGAGATGGGCAGATGGTATCGGGTTCGCATCGCAGCTTTGTATTGGCAATATTTCTGGTGTTTCTGTTGGCGTGTGGTTCGTCGACGCCAGATGAAGTGGTCCCAGATGTCGGACCAGGCTGCTCTACTGACGAGGAGTGTGCGACGGAAAAGCCTTGCATGGCGGGGGTCTGTTCGGCCGAAGGGTCCTGCCAGGAACTTCCCGACGAGGGCGCCACTTGTGACGACGGGGACGCCTGTACGGCAGGCGAGGTCTGTTCGGCTGAAGGGAGCTGTGGTGGTGGTACGGCCGTGGATATCCCAGACGAACCCTGTCAGACGTGTAGTTGTAGCCCAGATGCAGGTGTGAGCTGTGAGCCCATGGCCGCGAATGATCCTGCCAACGCCTGCACTCTGCCCTCCTGTGAGTCCCTCGGGTTTTCGGAAGTGGCATTTTCCGAGGGGCCCTACGGCTCGAACTATGGTGACATCGTAGATGATTTTACCGTGAATACACTGGCGGGGTCGTGGAACCTTAAAGAGAGATGGACCGGTTGCGATACCTATCTCTTCGTTATGTATCACCCCGATTATGAATATCCCAACGAGCTGTGGAACTCGGATATTGGTGCGTTTCTGAATTCGAGCCCAGAGAACACCCATTATTTCTTCCTATCCTATCGGGATGGAAACGACGCGGTTACGGATGTGACGGCCATGCAGACAAATGTGGAGGCGTATCTGTCCACACTGGAGCACTCCGCGGCAGAACAGTGGCGGCAACGTCTGCATTATGTGACCGATCAGGCGTGGACCATTGGGACGCTGGGCAGCCTTTTGCAAGACCGGGGCCCGTGGGCCTTTGGTATTGACCGTTGGCAGCAATTTGCCGAAGTGGGCACTCTGGGCGATGTCCTCCAGAATTTTACGGCGGTGTTACGAGGACTGACCTTCGAGTCTCGTTATTATAACCACCAGGTGGAAAAGCAGGCCTTTCTCGACGCTCTGGGGTCGACCGCGATCCCATCTTTTGCGGGGGAGCGCGTCGCAAGCGGCTATGCGGATTTTGTCCTACCGGACGCGGCCGAGTTGGCAACCTACGACACCCTTCATCTTGAGCTCTCCCTTGGTTGTGGCGATCCCATGTATGAAGACTGTGGCGAATGGGATTACCTGGTGTATGCCTATCTATGTGACGAGCCGGTGGACACCAACGCCTATGTTGAGCAGCCTTGCCAACCGCATGTCCCTGCGGTGGAGGCGACCTGCCATGTGAATGGTGCAAGTACAGGGTTCGCCTGTACCGATGATTCGGATTGCGAAGAGGATCCAGAGACGGTCTGGACGTGTGAAGGGGGCGCACCAGCGGTTGATGCGGAGACCATGCCCTGTTCGTGCAATACGGCCATTGGAACCGTCGCCGAAGCCGTTCAGACCTGCAACGAGGAGGGGACCGGCTTTGACGACTGTGCCTGTTCCTGTGGAACTGAATTTGGGCGATGGATTACGGCCTATGCTCGCGGGGGGCGTTGGGTCTCGGATGCGAGTCCCTTATTAGCCATGCTCAAAGATGGTGGCACCCGAACCCTTCGATTCAACAGTTCCTATAGCTATTGGAACGATCTGATCTTGCATCTCAGTAATAGTGGTGACGACAAGGGGACGCCGCAGGATCTCGTTCCTCTATTCGGGGGAGGAAGCTTCAATGAGTCCTATAATGAAAAATATGAGCCCATCGAGGTCGCGATCCCCGAGGACGCGACCAAGGTCGTATTATATGCGGTGATCTCCGGGCATGGCTGGGGATCCGAGGTCGAAAACTGTGCCGAGTTCTGTAACCACACCCATCATTTCACGGTAGGCACCACGGAATTTGTGAAAGACCATCCCCTCGCTGGCTCTGCGGAAGGCTGCGTCCAACAGATTGAGCAGGGAACAATTCCGAACCAGTTCGGCACCTGGCCCTATGGTCGGGGTGGTTGGTGTGCTGGAAAACAGGTGGATCCCTGGATAGTGGATGTGACCAGCGCGGCGACACCCGGTAGTACGGTCAGTGTAAGTTACCGAGGTCTCTTCCAGGGGGCAGATTATGTGCCAGAGCCCTCAAACTCAGGGCAGGGCTTTGGTGCGAACATCAAGATGGACTCCTATCTGGTCATCTATAAATAGCCCGCAACTCTGGCGAGGCGGTTTTCCAACGTCCGACCCGGTATGGTATGACTGTGGCAGGGATTGCAATCGGTAGCAGGGAGATAGATCATGATCCACCTACGGAAATTCCATCGTTTCGCTATGGGGCTGTTAGCGGTAGCGCTTTTGGGCCTGACGTTCGGTTGTGGTTCATCCAACGAGCTAGGCTCTACCTGTTCGAGCGCGGACGATTGTGAAGATAACAACCCGTGCACCACCGGCATTTGTACGATCGATGGAGCCTGCGAGCAGATCGCGAATGTAGGCGTGAGCTGTGATGATTTTGATGTCTGTACATCGGGAGAGCTTTGCACGGCTGAGGGCACCTGTAGTGGCGGAACGCATGTGGAGATGCCCCAGGATCCATGCCAGATCTGTGTCTGTGATCCAGAGCAGGGCATCAGCTGTGAAGTGATGAAGCCGGGAGATCCCTGCAGTGATAATGATTGCTGTACCAGCAACGATCAGTGCCTTGGATGCGATCCCGAACTTGACGAAGGGTGCTCCGAGCAAGGGCTCCACTGTACCGGAACCGCCACAGATTGTGATGATGAGAAGGTCTGTACAGTTGATGTTTGTAACTGCGATGAGTCGGACAATCCCGTCTGCGAAAACGTAGTGGAACCGGATGGAACGCCCTGCTCATTCAACGAAAACGATTGTACTACGGGGGATAGCTGTATCGCCGGAGAGTGTCAGCCGGGCGATCCGGCGGATCTCAATGATAACAACCCCTGTACGCAGGACTATTGTGAGAAGGGCGAGATCAAACACGATCCCCTGACCGAAGGGCAATGTGATGATGGTGACAACTGCACCACCGATGACCATTGCTATCTGGGCACCTGTATCGGTGGTGGCCAGGTGGAATGTGCCGTGCCCTATTGTGCGAGTGGAGCCTCCTGCGTCAGTGGTGAGGGCTGCGTTGTGCAATGGATGCCAGAAGGGGCCCAATGTGAAGGGGGCGACGCGTGCTCCTCAGTTTCCATCTGTGATGCGGATCATAACTGTGTAGGCGGCGGCTCGATCGTTTGTGACGATGAGAACCCCTGCACCTCGGACACCTGTGATGCAGAAGAAGGGTGTCTGTTCACAAATACGACAGAAGCGTGTGACGATGGCGATCCCTGCACGACCGACGACATCTGTTCCGAGGGGACCTGCGGGGGAACGGCTCTGCCGGTCAACGGTATTGAGTTTGATTGCAATCAGGTGAACGATATCGATAACGGGGTATGCTGTTGTTACCAGTCGGACCCGACGGGAACCTATTTGAGTGCTCATATCATCGATATGGGGCAGGGCTTCCTCGAGGACGGCGAGGTCTACGACAACGCGGATGTAGAGTTCTGTATTAAAACCGGCTGGAACGCTGGATGTACGGATGTCGCCAATATGGACGTATCTGCAGATGGGGTGAATTGGACCCATATAACCTCGTTTCCAACGGAGTCTGTGCCGAAGCCAGGCGGTGGCTGGGAAGAGGTCTGTCAGCTTGTTTTTGTGCCGGTACCATTCCGCTACGTTCGTGGCGGTAACAGTGTCTGCTATGTAGACAAAGTTCGCGTAGCGATGGGTTGCGAGGCAACCAGTGAGGGCTGCGCTGGTCCCCAGGGAAGTTGCGACGATGGCAACGGTTGCACCCTGGACTCTTGCGACGAGGTGACTGGGGAGTGTGTGTATGAGCCCTCGAATGCCGACAACTGCCTGCATCTGAACGAGGGCAATAACCTGGTCTCCTTCCGCTATCTACCAGAGCAGGCCACCATTGCCTCGGTCTTTGGTGAATGGGCCGACGAGATTCGTTTCATCATGGGGGAAGGGACCATTCACTACCGTTTCCCCAACGGTGAATACCAGGGAAACATCCATACCCTGGAACGAACGGCTGGCTATTGGGTCAATATGGACCTTCCGACCGGCCAGAGCTCTGTGACGATTGAGTTACCGGGAACGGCGACCGATCCGGATGTGAAATACCAGCTGCACGCAGGTGTAAATTCGCTCTCTTTTGCATCGGATAGCACCGATCTTGCCGAGGCATTATCGAGCCAGCCGGCGGGCTTTTTTGAGACTGTTGTAGGGGAGGGAATCGCCGCCTTCTGGAATGGCACCCAGTTCATTGGCAGTCTTACGGCTCTTAAACCCAATCGGGGTTATGAGATTAAAGGGGCATCCGCTGTCACCGATTTTCAGTACAGTTGCGCTGCTTGTGATGGCGCGACGACCTACCAATATGGCTGCACCGATCCGGCCGCGACGAATACGAACCCCGCGGCCCATATCGACGATGGGTCCTGCGCCTATAACCTTCCCGCGGGCTGGGGGCAGACCGTCTGGGCCCATAATAAGAACCAATCCTTCTATTTCTTCCACCAATGGGAATGGAATGGAGACGATATCGAAGCTGGGGACGCAATCGCTGTATTTATCAACGGACAGATGTCTGGTGTTGGCTCCCCCGTGGGTGATTATACGGTCGTAGTTGCGGTAAATTCCGATGCCTTGGAAGGTGACCCGGTTACCTTCGAATTCTTCGATGTGGGAACCGGACAGATATCCCCGATATCGACCGACGAGGTCATCTCCTGGTCCCTTAATGATAAGAAGGTGCTGGGTTGTGATGATATCGGAGCAAGCAATTACCACGGGCTTGCGGATGATTCTGAACTCTTCGTAGGCACAGATACTTGTGATTAGCCGAAACGGGGTCTTTGCTTCGGGTGGGCAGAAATTCTACTTCATCTGCTATACTGACGGATGAACACGAGAGCAGTGGATACATGAGTAGGTTTCAGACAATAGCGTATGCGTCCATGATGGCGTTGGTTTGGGTTGTCTGTGGTATGTCCTGTGCGGACTCGGCCGGTGTGCCGATCGACCCCCTTGTTGAAGAGGAGTCGCCGCCGGTGGTCTTTGACCCCGTAGCTCATACCATCGATGACCTGGTCGCCTTCTATCCGTTCATGGGCGATGCGTTGGACCATAGCGGGTGGGATCGACATGGTACTGTGATGGGGGTGGAGCTGGCTCGCGATCGCTTTGGTCGCCCGGATCATGCCTACCAGTTCAACGGGCTCGGCGATTTTATTCTGCTCTCCGAACGGGTTATTGAGGACAGCCTCTCCGATTTCAGCGTTTCCCTCTGGTATCGAACGGGTCCAGAGACGAAATCCGAGGCATTGGCGTTACCTACAGGTGACCGCACGATGTTCTTTGAAGCGAAGCCCGGAGAGCCGGGATTATGGATTCGAATGCGCGCCGATGAGGATACCATCGTTGTTTCCGCTCTCGATGCATTCCATGTGGAGGCAGCCGGAGCGTTCAATGATGGCTATTGGCACCATCTGGGCGTAACAGCGACCGGGGGACGGGAGATCCGTATCTTTGTAGATGGTGTGCTCGTAGGACAGAGTGCGCCCAATCTGGTCTTCGCCATCGATGCGCCAACGTCCGGCTTACCGGTTATTGGGCGCACAGGTGAGGTCGGCACCCACGACCCTCGCGATCACTTCGACGGAGCTCTGGATGATATTGCGATTTTCCATCGGGGATTGACGGATGACGAGATAATGCTCCTCTGGGATGAGGGGCCCAATCGAAAACCCTACGCCATCGCGGGAGACGATCAGCAGATACTTGAGCTCGCGACTCAATTCGACGCGTCGGCGTCTTTTGACCCCGATGGTGAGATCGTAGACGTGCGATGGGATTTTGATGATGGAACGGAGCCTTCATCGGACTGGGCGCCGAACCATGAGTTCCCTGGGTTTGGCGTGTATACCGTGGTTCTAACCGTGACAGACAACGAGGGCAGTCGTTCGAATGATACAGTGGAGGTCGAGGTCCTTGATCCGATCACCTGTGGTAGCACGTGAGGCCAATAATGGAGTGGGCCGGTCGGGTCCACAGAAAAAGGTGCTGGGGCCAAGTTCTTTGTCGGTCACGTTTTTTTCTAATTCGGCTCCAAACATCGATCCTTTCCTGCTACACTCCCGCAAACATTATAGACGGACTGGGTTTTGATTAGATTGCATCGATTGCTGGGCCACGGGTTTCGTTGGCGATTCTGGATGGTTGGACTCGTCCCATTTCTGATCGGATGTGCCGGAGGTGGGACCACCCCGGGGCCAGGGGAGATGATCGTCGAAATAGAAGAGCCGGCCATCGTTTTTGATAGGGCTGCACCGACCATCGACGGCCTGGTGGCTTTCTATCCCTTTACGGGGGACGCGACCGACCATAGTGGTTGGCATAACCATGGGAATGTCATGGGAGCGGAATTGACCCGTGATCGTTTTGGCCGACGAGACCACGCCTACCAGTTCGACGGAGACAACGACTGCATCATTCTTTCGGAGCGTGCGGTAGACGAGAGCCTGACAGACTTTACCGTCTCTCTCTGGTTCAAGACCGGTAGCGGCGGCAAGAAAGAGGAGACCTTTCCTACGGGGAAACGAGCCCTCTACTTCGAAGCGATCTCCGGTGGACCCGGACTGTGGATTCGGATGGTAGCAGGACAAGACAAAATCGTGGCGTCGGCGAAGAATCAGTTCAGCGTCGAAACAGTCAGTGCCTTCAACGATGGCCGATGGCACCATCTCGTGGTTACCGCCGAGCAGGGATTACGGGTACGAATATATGTCGACGGCGCTCTGGCCGCAGAGAGCGAAGCGGGTCTAGAATTTTTTGCTGATGAGCCCACCCCGGCGATTCCTGTCATCGGTCGTACGGGAGAGGCTGGCTCCACCGAAACCCGACATTTCTTCGACGGTGCATTGGACGACATATCCATATTCCAACGTGGGCTCACCGAGGACGAGATTGAAGTTCTCTGGGATGAGGGACCAAACCGGCTTCCGGTCGCGAAGGGCGGAGAGGACCAGACCGTCTTTGATTTGAAGGTCGACTTTGATGGTTCTGCTTCCTTTGACCCCGATGGGCAGGTAGTGGAAACACGTTGGGACTTTGACGATGGCAGCCCACCAAGTTTTGCTGTGGCACCAAGTCATGAGTTCAGCACCCACGGAACCTATGATGTGACTCTGACGGTCACCGATGATGAGGGCGGAGAGTCCACGGACATTATTGTTGTCGAGGTTTTTGACCCCAACTGTGTGACGATCGACTGCATGGGTCGCGGAGCCTGGGACCCAGAGTGGGCCGACAAAGAAGTCGATATGCTCCATGAGGTGAACGAATGGCGAGCCAAAGGCGCCAATTGTGGTGGTGATGAGTTTCCACCCACCACACCGTTGGAGATGAACCCATACCTACGTCGTGCCGCTCGCCTTCATAGTCTCGATATGGCGGTTCGTGATTTCTTTGATCACGATGATCCCGATGGCAAAGGCCCCTGGGACCGTATTGAAGCCACGGGCTATACAGGCGCCGACCCATGGGGAGAGAATATCCAGGGAGGCAGCGCGGACGCCGAGGATGCTGTCTTATCTCTCATTAATAGTCCGGGCCACTGCCGAAACATCATGGATCCTACGTACCATGTGGTCGGCTTTGGATATGTCTTCCTGGGAGAGAGCTCGTTGGTGCATTATTGGACCCAGGTCTTTGGCGGAAGTCACTGAATTGGGCCTATACATTCCTGGGCACATGACATCTCAATAGACTGATGTTATTGGGGATGTCGTGCCTATCGTTGAATTTGGGATAGGGATTTGGTTCAACGCGCGGACTGGGAACGCTCCGTGCAGAGCGAACTCGTTATTAATTGGGATGGTTTCTGGAGGATTCTCATGAAAACACTGAAGTGTTTGTTGCCTATTTTACTGCTCTCTGTACTCGTAGCCTGTGGCGGTTCGAGTGGAGATACCTGCTCCGAGGGCGTGGATGATTGTGGAATTTGTGGTGGGGATAACTCGACTTGCTCCGACTGTAACGGCGTAGCCAATGGCACGGCCGTGGAAGACGATTGCGGCGTCTGTGACGGCGACAACTCGACCTGTACGGACTGCGCGGGTGTGATCAATGGTACGAGCACTCGTGATGATTGCGATGTCTGTGATGACGATCCTACCAATGATAATCTGAGCTGCGCAGATTGTGCGGGGAACCCGAACGGTCTCAGTACGGAAGATGCGTGCGGTGTTTGCGATGACAATCCCGACAACGACAACGAGACCTGCACCGATTGTAATGGCGTTGTAAACGGAGCCAGCACAGAAGACGAATGTGGTGTCTGTGATGAAGATCCGGAAAATGACAACGCAACATGCGTTGACTGCGCTGATGTTCCCAATGGTCTAAGCACATTAGATGAATGTGGTGTCTGTGACGACAACCCGGACAATGACAACGAAACATGCCTGGATTGCGCGGGCGTGCCCAATGGCGAGGCCGTGCATGCCTGTGAGTTCGCAGGAACGAGCACCTGTGATGGCAATACCCTGGTATCCTGCCTGGACGCAGACGAGGATGGCTGTCGAGACCTGGTAACGGAGGAGTGTGCTTCGAGTACGCCCTTCTGTATAGAGGGAGATGCCACCTCGGCCTGTATTGCCAGTGCCGATTCCTGTGACGACGCGCTAACGGTTACGCTTCCCTTTACCTTCGCTGGGGAGTCCTTCAGCGAGTACTTTACCGACTCCCTGAACCTGGAGGGTGACAGCTGTATTTCTGGGGCGGATTTGGCAGAGGCTGTATTCAGGGTCTCCCTTGTGGCCGGGCAGACAATTACGGTTTCCGAACATGGCAGTATCGATATCGTCATGAATGTCATGACGGATACCTGTGATGGTGCGACCGCCTGTGTATCTTCTTTGGATGGCTTTGGAAGCACGGAAGCAGTAGGGACCACGTATACGGCGGAAGAGACGGAAACTGCCTACGTGGTGTTCTCTCCATATAGTTCGTTCAACGCGGACAAAGACTTCGACTTGCGCATCGTATCCAATGAGCTCTGCGATAACGGTATCGATGATGATCTCGATGGACTCGCAGACTGTGATGATTCCGATTGCTTTGGTGGAAGTAGCTGCCAGGCAGAACTGAATTGTACCGATGGAGCCGACAATGATCTCGACGAGACTGTCGATTGTCTGGATGAGGATTGTGCCGACATCTGTGGTGATGTGATCTGCGGTGACGGCTTCCTGGATGCCGGAGAAGAGTGCGATGATAGCAACACGGATGCTGGTGACGGTTGTAGTGACCTATGTACCAGGGAAGGTTCCTGTGCGGCCCCGCTTGTCGTAAGTGGTGTTGAGTATCAGATTAGCGGCGACGATTTCGGTGCGGACTTCGCGAATGACCATGCCTTTGCGGGAACCAACTGTTGGAGCGGTGGTGACGATTCACCAGATGCTATATTCCAACTGGAACTCGAAGCGGGCGACGTAGTGTTGCTGGATGAGCCCGGTAGCCTCGATATTTATTGGCAGATTCTGGGTACGGAATGCTCCGATTCCATCGCGGAATGTATTGATAGTGCCGATGCTCCCGAAGAGGGCTTAGAAGTAGAGATTTTCGAATCGGGTACGTATTTTATCGCGGTCGAATCCTATTGTGCCGATCCTTCCGACTGTTCTTTTGGCGGGACGGATTACGATATCCAGATTCGGATTGCTAAGCCGGAAGTCTGCGACGATGCGTTTGATAATGACTTTGACGGATCGGCGGATTGTGATGATTCCGATTGCTACGGAGTTGGACCGTGTACCACGGAGACCAGCTGTGAGGATGGAGCCGATAACGACGCCGACGATGCTACCGATTGCGCCGATGAGGACTGTGCAGAGATATGCGCTGCCTTCGTTTGTGGTGATGGAGTCGTCCAGGCAGCTACCAATGAAGCCTGTGATGATGGGAATACCGACGATGGTGACGGTTGCTCTAGCGCGTGTGTGGTAGAAGAAGGCTGGGACTGTGCCGGTGAGCCGACGGTCTGCGAACCGGGCGTGGCAGGAAGTTGTGCCGTTCCTGTCCATGTAGATAGCGACGCCTTTGTTCTTTCGGGTGAGGACTTCTTTACCGATTTTGATGACACCCAGAACTTTACCTGTGGCTATACCCAGGCCGGAGCTTCTGATGTCGTCTTGAAGGTTGATCTTCTGGCTGGAGAGACCGTGGTTCTCTCTGAGCACGGAAACATCGATGTTGTACTCTATGTTCTGGGTGCGACTTGCGCCGACGACGGAGAATGTATCCAGGACTCCGATTTCGGAGAAGAGGCGGGACTCAGCTATACGGCGGAGGATGATGGAGCCCTCTATCTGGCAGTGTCTTCTTATTATGAAACGAGCAGCAGCAGCGCCTACGAGATCCATGTAGATGTTATCGCTGCGGAAGACTGTGAAGACGGGACCGACAACGATGGGGATGGAGCCGCCGATTGCGATGACTCCGATTGCTTCGGTGTAGGGAACTGCACAACCGAACTGAACTGTGAGGATGGTGCGGATAATGATGCCGACGGCAACATTGATTGTGCGGACGATGACTGTGCTGCTGACGCGCTTTGCGCTGGGGCCATCTCGCTCTCTACGAGCCCCGATGCTCCCATCAATGGGGACACTCCCGTCGTGGTTTCAACTATCGACTTTACCGATGCCGGTTGTGAATCCATCGACACTATAAAAGTGACGGTTGATATCTCCCATGTGTGGATCGGCGATCTGCAAGTTGGCATCACCAATCCGACCGGCACGTCTGTTGCCCTGCACGCAGGTACTGGTGGGAGCGCCGATGATATTATCGGAACGTATCCTGTCGATTTGACGCCGGCAGAGGATCTCGCGGCCTTCTTTGGTAGCCCACCGCAAGGCGTCTGGACTCTGACGGTTGAAGATACCTATCCATCTTCGGATCATGGAAATCTGAACTCCTGGGGCTTGACCATCACCTGTGGTGGGGCAGCTCCCGAGGTGGAAACCGACTGTGGTGACGGTCTTGATAACGACTTCGACGACGCTCTCGATTGCGACGACTCCGATTGTACCGACGATCCGATCTGTGCGGCACCCATCACGGTTGGCGCAGCGCCCAACGAGCCCATCGATGCGGCCAGCCCAATCGTTGCTTCGTCAGTCGACTTCACAGATACAGATTGTGAAGCAGCGCTCAGTGTGAAGGTATCGGTGGACATCTCCCATGAGTATATCGGAGATCTTGTCGTCGATATTGCCCACCCAGACGGTACGACGGTTACCTTACACGGGGGCACTGGTGGGAGCGCCGATGACATTATCGGCACCTATCCTGATGATCTGACGCCTGCGGGAGATCTTACGGTATTCCATGGTCTTCCACCGCAGGGGACCTGGACATTGACGGTTGAAGACACCTTCCCAAGTTTTGATGATGGAAACCTCAACGCATGGGACCTCCATATCGTATGTGGTAGCGAAGGGGCTGGTCCAGTGGCCGAGACGGACTGCTCTGACGGTGTAGACAACGATGGCGATGATGCGATCGATTGCGCCGACGACGACTGTGCGGCTGACATAAACTGTGGCTCCGTATCCCTTGGCAGTTGTGCCGCTCCTGTCCAGGTAGACAGCGACACCTTTGTTCTTTCGGGTGAAGATTTCACGGCGGACTATGGAGACTCCCAGAGCTTTGCCTGTGGTGATTCGCAGGATGGAGCTTCTGATGTCGTCATGGAGGTCAATCTTCTGGCCGGAGAGACCGTTGTTCTCTCCGAGTACGGTGGAGCCGATGTGGTCCTCTATATCCTTGGCGCGACCTGTGCCAATGATGGAGAGTGCATCGACGATACCGACTTTGGTGAAGAGGAGGGACTAAGCTATACGGCTACGGAAGACGGTAGCGTATATCTTGCCGTTTCCATGTGGTCTTCCGATCCGTTTACAGTGGATTACGAGATTCATGTCGACATCATTGAGGCCGAGGCCTGTGACGATGGAGACGATAATGATCTCGACGGTGCTGTAGATTGTGCGGACAGTGACTGTTATGGCGTTGGCCCATGCACCACTGAAACCGAGTGTGGTGATGGTGAGGACAACGACGCAGATGGCGTATCCGACTGCGAAGATGACGACTGTTCCGACAATATCCTATGTGGTTCCGCTGTCATTGTATCGACCGATCCGAATCAGCCAATCGACGAAGACAATGCCGAATTCGATTCTACCATCGAATTTACCGACACCTGTCCGTCTGTGGTCAGTCTGCGGGTCCATGTGGATATTACCCATTCCTGGATTGGTGATCTGGGCCTGACCGTTATCGCTCCAGATGGAACTACCGCCGTGCTTCATGACTATAGCGGTGGTTCGGCGGATGATATTGTCGGTGTCTATCCAACGACTCTGACGCCGGTTGACGACCTGTCGGTGTTTAATGGCACCGCACCCCAGGGGACGTGGACGTTGACCGTGAGTGATTCCTATCCCGGTTCGGACGATGGTGTGTTGAATTCCTGGTCCGTGGACGTAGTCTGCGGCGATGCACCGCCTGTAGTCGCAGGGATCTTTATTTCCGAGTACGTGGAAGGTACCTCCAATAACAAAGCGTTGGAGATCTACAACCCCACAGATGCCGGTGAAGATTGTACGCTCACCATTGACCGTAATGGACCGACGAGTTCGCCTCCCTCCATTATAGGTTCGTTCTCAATCGAGAGCGGTGCTACCTACGTCTTCTGCCATAGCAGTGGTGTAGCATCGAGCGGTGGTGTGATTCCTGACGAGGTATGCGACATGGTTACAGGATCGTTGAGCCATAACGGTAACGACTCCTATATCCTCACCTGTGGCGGTCCGATTGTGGTCGATGTCTTTGGCAACCCCACGATTGATCCCGGCTCTGGTGGTTGGGATGTCAATGGTGTCGGTACCAAGGATCAGACCTTGCGCCGTAAATGCGAGGTGGTCTCTGGTGATCCCGTTGGAGATGATGTCTTTGACCCATCCGTTGAGTGGATCAGCTACGACGCGAACACGGTCGATGGACTGGGTACGCATTGCGAGTAATCACTATACGTAGATGTAACGAAGCCGGCCTCGCGCCGGCTTCGTTGTTTTTGGCCGGGTAGATTACCAGGTCGCCTGGTATACCCCACCACCGACAGTGCCGGCGTAGATGGCGCTTCCATTCGGGTCAATCGCGATGGAGCGTAAGAAGGTTGGGCTTAACCCGAAGGAGAGCTGGTGCCAGTCGTCGCCGACTTCCAGGGAAACGTAGAGCCCCTCTTCGGTGGCCATATAGATCCGACTTCCGGACCCTGGCTCGAAACGGATGGCACGAACTTCCAGGGTAGCCGGACCGTTGGACGCCAGCTGCCAGGATTCTCCGCCATCAAGGGTCCAGAAGATCCCCGCATCTTTCGAAAGAACAACCACATGATCTGGGTTGATTGGGCTCACCGCTACTTTGGTTACGATGAACGGCAGTCCGGAGCCTGCTGCGGTCCACGTCTGACCGCTATCTTCGGATTTGTATAGGTGGGATCCATCGTTGATTCCAACGTAGATGGTGGAGGGGACGGCCTCACAGATGTCCGCGTCCATGACGAGTGGGGGGAGGGTAGCGCTGATGTCTAGCCAGCTTGCGCCACCATTCATGCTTTGAAAGATCCCATTCATGGAGCAGGCTGCGTAGATCTGGCTGGTATCTTGTGGGTTGATGAGAATTCGAAATGGGGAGAGAGCTTCGAGTCCATGAACACCGAAGGTACTTCCACCGTTCTGGCTCAAATAGAGTTTACCTCCGGCCGCAACGAAGACCCGTAAGGGATCCGTGGGGTCGACAGCGACATCGGAAATTATCGTCGGACAATCCAATCCGCTGGACGAAGCCGACCATTCGTCGCCACTCCGCCGGAATAGACATTGATTGACGGTTCCAGCAAATAGGTCCCCGCCGAATGGCACGGTGGCGAGAGCGGAGATTGAAGAGGCTACGAGCCCCTGGTTGGACTCTTCGACGGTCGCTCCGGCATCTTCTGTACGCCAGGCACCATCTCCAACAACCAGCAGCGAATCGGTATTGTCCGGGTGAATGCTAATGGCTCGTACGCTCGTCTGCTCTACAAGGGCTGTGGGGGTCCATGTCAGCCCGCCATTCGTACTTTTCAGCAAGGCCTCTTGGCCCAGGCCAAAACTCGTCTGATCGGCGGCAGCGTAGAGAATCGCGCTATTTACCGGGTCGGCTACGAGTTGATGGATATCGCTCGTGGCGTTGCTGTTTAGGAGGCTCCAGCTTGCACCACCATTCGTGCTCTTGATGATATTCGCTCCTCCCATAAAGAAGCTATAGTCGGTTGCCAGAATTGTATCCGTGTCGTCGTCATAGACGAAAGAGCCGACATCGGACGGTGCGGGAATTCCACCGCTCGCCGGGTATACCTGTGCAAAGGTGTTTCCACCATTTGTGGAGCGGAAGATTCCATTCGCGTGGGTTCCTACCAGAATGGTACTGCCACCATCGAGTTCAAGAATGGTCTGTGCATTCAGGTTGCTATTAAGGCTCTCCCACGACGCACCTCCATCGGTACTGCGATAAATGTCCGACGAGCCCGCGTAGATTCTGTCTCCATTGATATGGATACTGCGAATCCCGTCCCAGGTGGTGACATCATCGATACCAGTATTCGAATGGGTCCAGCTATCAGCTCCATCGGTGCTGATGAACATCCCACCGTTTGTCCCTGCGAACAGGGTGTTTGTGGAAGGATCAACAGCCAGAGAGCGCACGATGTCATAGAACATACCAGAGCTCGTCAGCTGCCAGGTAAGCCCGCCATCGAGACTTCGGAATACGCCGCCATAGGTGGCCAGGTATATCCGGTCGGGATCGATGCTATCTCGGACAACCGCGTTTACGGCTCCCACCCCTGGCCCCCCCGCGCTGGTCCAGCTTGAGAGAACATGAGCTTGGATTGTGACCTCGGTCGTCGAGGTATCCTCCGCTGTGATGGTGAGTTGGGCCATATGAAGACCTGTGTCCAATGTGGTTGCGTCTATAGATACGGTCACAGACGTTGGTGCCATCCCGGTCGATTCGTGTACTTGTAGCCAGTCTTCGCTGGTCTCGACGGTGTATCCCATGGGGCCATCCGCAAGTTCGATTTGCAGGGTACGGCCTTCGGAGACGGCGCCCGTCTGCGCTGGAAACACCATCGCCGAGGGAGACGCGGAGACATTGTCTACAGGGGGAACATCGGCTCCCGTCTGGTCGGGGCTGCCCATATCCGAGACATCTTCTGGAGCGCTATCAATCGTCTCTTCTGCATCGCTAACAGAGGTGTCCGATGTGTCCATGGCATCGTAGACGTCGTATGTGTCTGTGCTGCCGGTGTCGGTGCTGCCGGTGTCGGCGCTGCCATGATCTTCGGTGTCGACCACATCTTCGACGATGCAATCACAGGGATCAAAGGTACCCGTGTCGTTACAGAGCTGTGTTCCTTCGCCGCCTTGTGGGCAGGGGCATGACACCAGATTACCTGGAACACAGGTCTTCCCACTATCACCACCGCTGCAACCCCATAGAAGGGAACAAGCCAACGCCAAAACAGTAATTCGAATGAATCCAATCATCGTATGTCTCCTCCACCCAGACCAGAGGCCGACTACCCTACCCACGAATAGACGTCAATGAGAATTCCATACGGAATTCCACGATAGATTAGAAGTCAGACTTACGGTTTCCACCTTGATTGGAGGGGTCCCCGTCTTTATCCCAGGTCTTCCATGCACCGTCTGGAATCCCGTCTATATATGCGCCCTCTGCACGCTTCGTCCCGTATTCATCCCAGGTCTCCCAGACCCCATTTTTCTTATCGTCCACATAGGGACCGACAGCCCGTTTGTTGCCCTCTGGATCATAGGCTGTCCAGGTGCCGCTTCGCCGTCCTTTCTGGTAGGGGCCCTGGCGGTGAACACGTCCGTTATCGTGCCATAGGGTCCAGGCTCCATCACGCACATCGTCAACGTAGTGTCCGGCCGACTTTTTGGTTCCGTTTCCATAGGAATGAACCCAGTCTCCGCTCTTCTTACCCTCGGTATAATTACCCTGCGCCTCGAGCACTCCGTTTGGAAAGTACGTGGCCCATTGTCCGTCGCGCTTTCCGTTCCGATAGGTTCCCTCGGCTTTCAACCGACCATTCGGAAAGAATATTTTCCAAGAGCCACTGCGCTTGTCGCTACTGTATTCGCCTTTCGCGTGGATCTTCGTATTGGCGTAGTAGATGGTCCAAACCCCATTTCGCACTCCACCATCAAAGGCCCCTTCTGCATACCGGGAGCCGTCGGCGTCCCAGATGGTCCAGGCTCCTACCTGGACCCCGTCTTCATACGCTCCCTTGGTACTGGAGGCGCCAGTGTCGCTCCAGGTCTGGAACAATCCGTGCTTCTTTCCTTTGACGTAGGGGCCTTCTTCCTGCTTTTGCCCATTCAGATACCAGACCGTCCAGTCCCCCACTTTCAAGTCTTTCTCATACCGTCCCTGGGCCAATTTGGTGCCATTGGGGTCCCAAGTGGTCCAGATACCACGGCGCTCTCCCATCCGGAATCGCCCCTCTTCGTATTGGGTTCCAGTGCTATTCCAGAGAGTCCAGAGACCGTGGGGTTTTCCGTCTTTGTACAAACCTCTCTCGCGACCATCATCCGGCCCATCGAGTTGTTCTGGTTCTTTTTTATCGGACGTTTTCTGGGGGGTCGCGGGGGCGGTCTCGGTGTTCCCATTTGGGTTGGGTTTCACAGGGGCTTTGCGTGACCGTGTACAGCCCAGCGCCAGTAGAAGAATCAGAATTGCTGGTCCAGTGCGTCTCATGCTGCGGGATTCTAGCTTTTGTGGGCGTAACTGACCAGTTCCAGAAAGAACCCCCGGTGCAGAACGTTCCCCCGAGAACCCCCCCCAAACATTGGGGGATGCCGCAAAGACATTGGCATTTCGTAGCTGAGAATGGTATGTGCCCCGCCTCGATATTATTATGGATTTTCGTATGGGGATCCTACGCGAGTTTGGAGGCTCGAAATCTATGAAACGTTCACGAATTTTTCTTGGTTCATTATGTTTATGCCTTACGTTCGCCCTGGGCTGTGGCGGCGGTGAAGGCGGCACGAATACTACAACCGATACTGGCTCCGCTGACACGGGGACCAGCAACGATACTGGTACCGTAGAGGACCAGGGGACTTCCACGGATACAGGTACTGGCGTGGATACCAATCCTCCCCCGCAGGACACTGGTCCAGCGGAAGGTGAAGCGTGTCTGACACAAACAGACAATACGATCATTGAATCGGGTCAATTGCAGACGATCCTGGACGGCTGCGCCGCTTCTTGCACGGCCGATGAGGCTTGCCTTAGCACCTGCCTGAACACCGGAGGCTTTACTCCTGCCTGTTCCGATTGCATCGGCGCGTTCTACGCCTGTAGCGTAAACAACTGCGAAGTATGTGAGGGTGGCATTGATGGTACCCTCTGCCTGGGCTGCTTGCATGAGCAGGGCTGTGCGGCCTCTCTTGAGAGTTGTGGTGGGCTTATTATTCCTGACCCACCCGACATTGGTGGCGGCGTGAACCATGAGGGCTTCACCGAGGTTCCCTGTCCTGCCGATCTACATCTGATCGACGAGCTTGAGCCCAATGACGCGAGTGATCTTAGTAACCCGATAACGGTTCCGGATGGTGCAAACGGCTTCTGCATTCGTGGTGGTCTCCTCTGTGGTAGTGACGGGGGGAATAGCTACGCGAATGATCTGGACTTCTTTGACTTCACCTCACCCGTTACTGCCAATGCCGAGTTCCAGTTGGATTGGGCGGAGAGTGGAGATTGGGACTTTACTGTCGTCTCCAACGACGAGGAGTTGATTACCTTTGTCGATGGGATGGGTACATCCGAGGTTGGCTCCACCGGTCTGGTTACAGGTTCAACCTACGCGATTCGTCTTGGTTGCTGGGCCGGTACCGACGGTGCCTACGCTATGTGGGTACGCTGGGGTGACACAACCGAACCTCCGGTCTGTACTCCCGATTGTGAAGGCAAGGAATGCGGCGATGATGGTTGCGACGGAGTCTGCGGAACCTGTGATGAAGGCCAGCTCTGTGGCATGGATGGTCTATGCTCCGTAGGAGATCCCGGCCCTCCATGATCTTTCTCGTCGTTTGACGAATAGTCCGGTTCAAGCGGGTCGTTTGGGTCCTGTTGAATCGGGTTGATACCGAAGCCCGTATGTGTAGACGAAACCGTCATCGCATACGGGCTTCTTTTTTTTTGTAGGTGTTCCGTTGGACTTTGTCGGCAGGGATGATGATAATCGGGACAGTTAAAGGGAATCTTTGGGTAACGCATGTTCGGATCTTGCCGACGAACCATATTCTTTCTAGCGGTGGCATTTTTGCTACCCGCCGTGGCGTTCGCGCAAACCTGGTTACCCGTCGATGACGGGTTGGAGACCCGCTATACGATGGGGCTGGAGAAAAGCGAACTGCAGCCTGGTGAAGTGACAACAGTGACGGTTGGCTTTCGGGTGCAGGATGATTGGTATATCGAAGGCCCTACATCGGAAAACGCGGCCTTACACGTGCAGTCGAGTAACGATGCGGTGCTTCAGATACTCGGTCCTCCGGCAGGCCCTGCTGGGACGCGTGTATTTGACGAACTCCTAGAAAAGCATCTCGTAAAACATATGGGTGAGGTCGCCTTCACACAACGTGTTCGCGCCCATCCCTCCGTGAAGGCTGGTAAATACGATATAACCCTGCAAGTTGAGGGGCAGACCTGTAATAAGGGGAGCTGTCGAAAGCTCCGCAAGGTAATGTTGCAGGCGTCTATCGTCGTGGCTGGCGACCCCATACCCGTCGATCCTGCCGACGAAGCCTTGTTGACCGGGGTGGAACCCGATGATGGTACCGAGCCTGTGGGCTCGCGGATGGGTTTTCTTCTGGCCTGTTTCCTGGGTGGATTGGCGATGCTGCTTCTGCCCTGTGTCTGGCCCATGATCCCGATTACGATCTCGATCTTTGTGAAGCATTCCGAAGAGCATGAAACAGGGGCCTTATTCTATGCGCTCGTCTATGGCTTTGGCATTATCGCCTCGTTTGGACTCATCGGCCTGGCCATCGGTTTCTGGTTACCCCCCAGCTATGCCCAGAGCATCGCCACCAGTGGACCCTTGAACCTATTCATAGGTGTTCTATTCGTAGCCTTTGCCCTCAGCTTTTTCGGGCTCTTCGACCTGACCGTTCCCAACTTTATTCAGCGACGAATGCCGTCTGGCGGGAGCGGTGGTGGCGGTATGGTGATCGCCAGCCTCTTGATGGGGGTTTTATTCACCGTCACCTCGTTCGCCTGCACGGCGCCAATTATGGGGACAATCCTGGTGGCGGGTGTGAGCACTGGCGACAAATGGATGATTCCCCTGGGAATGGCCTCATCCGGTGCTGGAGTGGCGATCCCGTTTATCGCGTTGGCGATGTTCCCCACGACCCTGAAACGGCTCCCACGGGCTGGTGGGTGGATGAACACCATTAAGGTGGTTCTGGGCTTTGTAGAGATGGCTGCGGCCTTGAAATTCCTTAGTAATGCGGATCTGGCCTGGGATCTACAGATTCTGACCTGGCCCGTATTCATGTGTATCTGGATTGCCATCATGCTGGGGCTGACCGTCTATCTGTTCGGTTGGGTCCGCATGCCCCATGACAACCCCTCGGAGACCGTATCTCCGGGGCGATTCAGCACCGGTATGCTGGTGGCGGGAATGGCCTTATATCTCGTATTTGGTCTATTCCACCCCGAAGAGCCGATGCCGTCGGTTGTGGCGGCGATGACACCACCCCATGAGTATGGCCGGCCCCATCTGAAAACACAGATGAGCGCGGGTACCGAAGGACAGTCCAGCAATGCACTGGTCTGGTACGACGATTGGGATACCGCGTCGGCGGCGGCCGTAAAGGTCAATAAGCCCATCTTTGTGGACTTCACCGGAGTGCAATGCACCAACTGTCGACTGGTGGAGAAACGAGTGTTCCCGCGAGTAGAGCCCACCCTACGAAAGTTTGTGACGGTGAAGCTGTATACAGACTACGGGCCTGGCAAATCGCGCAATATCAAACTCAGGGATCGATACTCTCGTGATCTGCCCTATTACGTTGTTCTATCTCCCGATACGAAGACGGTGCTTTCCCGGCAACGCTACACAGATAGTCCGAAGAAGTTCCAGGCCTTCCTGGATAAGGGGCTCGCCGCATTCGAGAAACTCTCCCCCTCGTCGACTGCTTCTGTAGCGACGCCCCAACCAGAGCTGGTTTGGCATCATTCCTTAGCCGCGGCTCGCGATGCGCAGAAACGAGATACGACAGCGTTATTTGTGGCCTTTGGGGGCAAGTATTGCAAACCCTGCAAAGAGATGGCGAAGACCGTCTTCAAAGAGTCCGAGGTCATGCGGCTCTTTGGCCAATTTACGCTCGCCGACCTGGAAACCCAGGAAGGGGAGGGTATGGAAGAGAACCTGGCGCTTCTGGAAGAGGTAACCGGTATGTCCGATGTGCCGTATTACGCGGTCTTCGATAATAACGGTGCGGTGATTGCCAAGCTCAAAGGTAAACAGCCGGTGGATACCTTCGTGGCGTTCTTGAAAGAAGCCGGCGCCCGGTAGGCAGCCATCGAGCCCTATTCGTCTGCGATAGGGTAGTCACCCGGGTCGGGGCCGCTCAGTATGGGATATTCGTTCAGCTCCCAGACAAAGTAGCCTTCATCCAGTACACGCGCCTTGGTGTAGCCCGCTTCACTCAGGGCATCCACCACGATTCCCGACTCTTCATGCGGACAGCCGCAATAGGCCACGATCCATACATCCTGGGGCAGCTCGTCCATATAGAGTTCGATATCGTAGAAGGGGGCCGAGACAGAACCAGTAATATGGTTGAGGATATAGTCTGATGGAACCCGGGCATCCACCAGGATCATCCTGGCACCCGCAGATAACTCTTCATAGACCTGCTCTACCGAGACAAATCGTTCGGTATCTTCGAAGGCGGGGTCGGGCCCCTCTGGGTGTATCACTGCGCTCTCGGCCGTGAACGGCGTCGGCACATCGCCAGAGCGTTGCTGAATGGGGGTTTCCCAGCTTCGAATCAGTGCGACCAGATCGTTGATCTCCTGGGGTAGAAGCTGTGAGCCGTAGGCGTTCATCGGCGTGTTGGGTCGTCCATGACTGATACTATAATGTAAGAACCCGTCACTGGCCGTGGCTAAGAACTCGGGGTTGTTGAGAGACATATAGGTCCCCCCTTCTCCCTCGGCTCCGTGGCAGCTGGCGCAAGCGATCTCGTAGATCCCTTCCACCCGGGCGGGCTCGCCGGATACGACCATATCGTGAACATCGACGTTGGGTTCGGTCTGCCAATGTCGAATATATTGAACCAGGGCCTGCACGTCGTTGTCGGATAAAGGTCCGGCAAATTCATCGCTCCAGGCCGACATCGGTGTCCCAGGACGTCCCCGCCGGATGGCGTCTCGCAGAAAGGCATCGCTGGCTACGGCCAGAAAATTCTGATTGTTGAGGGCATTGGCCCCATCGGCCGCAAACCCTTCTCCCTCTGTACCATGGCAGAAGGCACAGAAACTCATATAGAGGTCTTCTCCCTGGCTGAGATCGGGACTATCCGCACCACCGCAGCTGAGGGCAAACCATAGAACCAATAGGTAGAGATTTCGAGGGGTGCGTCCCATGATCTATTCCGAGGCGTCGTCGACAGCGACAATGGCGTTACGCACATTGTCATATCCTTCCGTCGTGCTCAGGTTCAAGGAGAGCTCTCCACTCATGGGGAGATAGGTCACCAACTCGCCCGCTCGATTATAGATGTAGAAGTCATCCTTACTCCCATTATGTAGACCCCATACGTTGATGTCTGGCAGGTCCTGCAAGAGAGGGATTGCTGTTTTGTCGACGAAATTCTGCTGCTTATCGATCGCATTACTCTGATTGATAATGACGAATTGAACGTCGCGACCTTCGAGCGCAAATTCATAACGCATCTGATTCAGTTTGATGGACTGGTTTTGGCAGAACCCACACCAGGCCGCCAGGAGCACCGCGACGGTGGTATGACCGCGGAACAAATCCAGTCCATAGGTCGCGTCATAGCCACAAGAGACGGGTTGGAAGTCGGTGAGCGCCCATTCGGGAGGGAGCGCTCCGATACAGGTCCCGGGTGAGGCGACACATGGATCTTCCGGTTCCGGTTC
>PBVT01000076.1 GCA_002728755.1 Myxococcales bacterium | reverse complement strand
GGAAATATCACTGCGGTGACGAATAAAACCGTAACTCTGCTGACGTCCCCGATCTTTGGTTTGTTCTTTTTTGCTTTGTTTGTGCCGTCTGCGAAACCGGTTGCCGTATGGATTGGCACCATTTGTGGTACGGCGGTAGCTGCCTTGATTGCGTTTTCGGGTCCATTGGTCACGCGGCTCGAACTGCAATGGGGCATTCCAGCGACGACGTTCGGTGTCACGCTTCAAGAACACGTTGACAAAGTGTCTGGAGAAACTTATTTACTTGCCTCGGATCCCATTAGTTTTCTCTGGATTGGGCCGGTGTCCCTAGTCACGATCATTGTGGTGGGTGTGCTGCTGAGTCAAATTCTGTTTTCGGCATCACATGATGAAGAGTAATACTCTGGTTGAGAATTTTCAGTCATTGGTTAAGTTCTTGATCCAGGAAGGTAATGTTCACTATCAACTTGCCAGGTCACATGTTTCAAGAGATCCGGTGCGAAAGCGAATGCGATTGGCCTGAGTAGCCTGTTGGGGCGTATGTGGTTGCCAGGGGCGGCAAGTCTGGTACCCGGGACGTTGATAAAGTTTTCGGCAGTGTCGTTGAGTTTTTTGAAAACAGGAAAAAATCGGTCTGACAGACGGAATCTCGTTAGTTCGTTTCATTCATTCATTCATGATTGGGGTGTGAAGTGAGTTATCAAAGACTGCTTGCCCTGGCAACCCTTTGTGCTTTGGGAGCTTTTCTGGCCCTTGTTCTGAGGATAGCACATCCACATCACCGTCAATTGGCGATCATCATTTACGGAATTGGCTGGGTGCCGTTTGTTTTGTCCATTCGGAAGTTCAGCATGGTTTTTCGGGATCAGACCTACCGGCTGCGTCGGTGGAGTACCCATCTCTTGATAGGGATCCTCTTCTTAGTTTTTGGCTGGGTCTTTGTGGTGCTCATTCCAGTAGAGAGATCCCCTCTGACGGAGTTAGAGATTGGGCGATTGCCAGAAGTGATCAAAGCAGACCTACAACATCTGGACTTTATCGACAGCAAGATGCAAATGGCTCTGAGAGAGTTGCAAGAGAATCAGCGGGTCGAAGCGAACCAGTTGTCAACAGAAGAATCTCTAGTCCTTAGCGCGCAGTGGGCTCAGTTTGTAGAGGCGAGTTATGAGCTGGATTTGCTAAAAAATCGGTATCGAGCCTTCTACCAAGTAAACGGGTTTACACATCCGAAGCTGCATGCCCAGGCGTTTCTCATTGCGTATGGAGCTCATGTCAGCCAGTACCGAGCGGCCGCCCTTGTGACAGCTCGGATTGGCAAATATGAAACAGCAAAAAAACTCCTGGATGATGCTCATCCCGACAGAGGCCTCCCGGCGGGTAGTTTTGCTCGTGTGCAGTTGATGGTCAGCCATCCTAACGAAATCTTGCGTTTGAATGCGGGACGACCTTACTTGCCGCTGATGAAGCTTCGTTTGAAAAAAGATGATCCTGCGGTACTTCGTACAGAAGAACAAATATCTGATGTTAATCATCTGGTGTTGCACGACGCTAAAGTTTTTGTCAAGAATCCTCTCGACGTATTCGAACACCACGCTGGTGAAATGTGGTATCCGGTTCAGAAGGGTGTTGCGTTAGGAATGGCATCGGTTCGCACGGTTTCTAGAGATTATTTTATTTCCCCAGAGGATCTGGAGTCAGAATCAAAAAACTTATTACCGGGAGACATTATGCTCACCCGTCGCGAGTGGCATTTGACCAATCTGGGGATTCCCGGATATTGGACTCACGCTGCACTTTACATCGGAGTTCTAGAGCAGATGGATCGTTTTTTTGCAGATGTCCCCGAACTGGGAGAGCAGACTCCTTCGGAAATAATTCAAGAGCGTTTTCCTCAGGTTTATGATGAGCTCTGTCGCCAAGACAATACAGGAGCCACGCCGTCGGTGATCGAGGCAATGCGCCCTGGTGTGATTCTTCAGTCCTTAAACGCTTCTGCTCGTGCTGATTCCCTGGCGGTTTTACGACCTAAGGTCACAAAGGCTGACCGTTGGCAGGCTATCCTGGCGGCCTTGCCTCATTTTGGAAAGCCGTACAACTACCAGTTTGATTTCCGTACCGAAACAGCGCTCGTTTGTTCTCAGCTCGTATACAAGGCTTATGAGCCGGTGGATGATTTTCGTTTGGAACCCCGATTGAATGGTGGACGTTTGCTACTTTCACCCAATGAGATCGCAATCAAGTACGACCAGGAAATGGATCGTGCCGATGCTGAAATGGATTTGGTGTTGTTCCTCGATGGGATTCGATTAGGAACTGTGGTGAAGCGAGGAGTCCAAGAGTTTCGCGATAGTTGGTCTCGTCCTAAGTGGCATATCGTCTTTCAGGAGGAATCGTGAAATTCTGGAGGAAGCCATGTTCAACTCACTCTTTCCGGAGCGTGGAGTGAGATACAACTTCATGATTTCGGTTGCTGCGTTGCGAAAATGGGTCCTTTGAGTCGGCTAATTTTTCGACCTGTGACACTTAGCGGGTAGTCACTCAATGCCGACCAGCTGACCCATTTTTGTGTTGAACGTCGCTGGCGATGTTTGTGGGCCACGTACCGCGCGGCATAGCATTCGAGGGTGATGCGATATCGAGTAACTCCATGTTTGATGGTTGTAATGTTTTGGGCGAGGCTAATGTCGATTCCGGTAAGCTCCTCCGTTTTTCTGCGGAGTTCAGATTGTCGGTTTGCTGCTCCTTTAGAAGTGATTTCAAAGCGGGGGAAATCCCACAGTCCTGCCCAGCGTTCATCAGATCGACAGCGTCGTAAAAGGACCTTGTTACCACGACGAACGATGACGGCGGCTTCATGGAGAGATTCGTAGGAGATTTTCTTTTTATGGCTGGGAATTGTCGCCTGAAGCCCTGATTCGAATGCCTTGCATGTGCCTCGAACCGGACAGGCATGACATTGGGGATCGTGAGGGAGGCATACCAGGCTTCCTACCTCCATTAATGCCTGGTTAAATCGACCTACCTTCTTACGAGGTAGTATCTGATCGGCGAATTGCCACAGGAGTTGTTGTCCCTCACGATCCAGTGGATCACCTCGATAGCCAAGTAGGCGAGAGAACAAACGTATCGTGTTGGCTTCAAGGATTGGATGGCGTTGGTCGAGTGCGATGGACAGAATGGCTCCTGCTGTGTATTTGCCAATCCCCGGGAGGCTGCGTACGTCGGAGAACTTGTTCGGGAAGCGCCCGTCAAACAGTTCGACAATCTGCTTGGCCGCCCGATGCATGGATCTCGCTCGCCGGTAGTACCCCAAGCCTTCCCAAAGTAGCAGGACGTCTTCCTCAGATGCCGATGCGAGTGATTGGACATCGGGGAAGCGATCAAGGAAACGATGGTAGTATCGTTCGACCGTGACAACTTGGGTCTGTTGCAGCATGATTTCGCTGACCCAAATCGAATAGGGGTCGGAAGTGTGTCGCCAAGGCAAGTCGCGAGCGTAGCGATCGAACCAGCGAAGCAGCTGTCGTCGAAAAGCCTGTCGCTGGGTGGCTTCCAAAGTTGCCACATTATCTCCGAGAGCGAAAGCAATGATTCTTGGCCAGTTTCCTGACGGCATTCTCATTCTACAGGCCATCATGGAGACAACAACCACATGGCCTTTGCTGCGATGCTGCGTCTGGAAGCATTCGATGGATGGTGGCGCGAGAGAAACCCCCAGATCAACTCCTTTTTCAGCACTGGGTGCCCGTGAGTACTGTCGGTCAGCTGTTCAGTCACATTCATTGCCAAGCCAAACGGTGTCTCAGTTCATCCGAAGATTGGCCCGTATCTTCCCTGTATTTTTCATGCAGCGTTACGTTGAGCCACCGCGTCGTGATTTAGTTGGCGCACAAGGCGTCGAAATTGGCTGGCCAATTCGCGTTCTTGCGTCACATCTTCCTGTGTCGCGACCAACGCACCACAGAGAATCCATGCTACAATCATTTACTATTTCCTTTGCGAATGGCAGTCACTTAACCAAAAAAATTGACCATACCACGCTTAGTCTCAAAATCTCAACAGTGCAGCCGACCGGGCACTCAATCGTGCCGGCCAGTGTTGTTTCGATATTTTATGAGTGTCGTAGCGATCGTTCCAGGAATACCCATTTTGATTCTTGGAACGTTGAATAAACGGCGATGCCTTCGGTTGATAACGGAAAACATAGACGATTGGACGGAAATCGAAGGCTTGCCAACTCGGAGTTCGGCTAACCGTTGTTGTCATTTGGAGGCGGCATATTCTAAGTTTGATTAGAGGCGATTCCCCCAAGACTTGGTTCTTTGTGTGTTTTCTTCCAGCCCCAATCTTTCACTTAGGTCGGACTGAAGTCGCGAAGGTCGTTGGCAGAACTGTGCAAATGCTTCCAGGGAAAAGCAAATACAGGGATCCGTTTTGACATAAAACAAAGCGCGACCGAAGTTTCGGCAGTGTGAGTATTTGCTCTATCCTACCAACATAAGCTGTGTCTCTTCCTCCCGTATCGACTACTTGTTTATTCCTTGGAGTAGGGATCATGGTACGCCGGAAATGTCTTGATTGCGTCGTGACGGCCATACTGTTGAGCGTCATATGCGCTTCAGTACATGGCAGCAAGACACTTAGCATAGACATTCATGGCAAGCGTCTGGAAGGGAATCCTTTGTTGTGGAATCCCCAGGAGATGTGTTTGCTTGCGCGTGATGGCAAATTAGAGATTTTCAATCCTCAACATGCCAAGAACGTGCGAACGACGTCCAATTCCTTCTACAGCTATACAGCGAACGAAATGCGTGCTTCGTTGTACCGGGAATTTGGCAGGCGATTTGATGTGTCAGGCACCGGCCACTATCTGGTGGTTCATCCTCGAGGTCAGCGTGATGTTTGGGCTGACCGATTCGAAGAACTTTATCGAAATTTTACTCACTACTTCCGAACGCGTCGTATTCTGCCTGCCGAACCTCAATTTCCACTCGTGGCAGTCGTTTTCCATCGGCAAGAGGATTTTTTGCGGTATGCCACTGCAGACGGGCTGAATGCCAAGAATTACTTGGGATATTATTCACTGACCAGTAATCGTATTTTGTTGTACGACACGACAGCAGGACAATCGAGCGTCGACTGGACTACCAACGGCGAAACGATTATTCACGAAGCAACACATCAAACCGCCAACAATACTCGGATCCACAGTCGATTCGGCTACACGCCTCGTTGGGTAGCAGAAGGCTTGGCCACCATGTTCGAGGCTCGCGGAGTTTGGAATCCACAGCGTTATCGAGAGAGGGCTGATCGTATCCATCGCGCGCGACTTCAAGGATTCCGGCGATACCAGAAAGGCCACAATCTTTCACGACTCGTGCAAATGATCACTTACGATCGCATGTTTGAGAGCCAGCCTGACATTGCTTACGCAGAAGCTTGGGCATTGACATTTTTCTTGGCGGAGTTGGAGCCGCGCAAATACGGGGCCTATTTGCAAAAAACGGCTTCGCGAAAGCCGTTTGAAGAGTACACCGCTACGCAGCGTCAAAAAGACTTTACAGATATTTTTGGCAAAGACTTGGCAATGCTCGATGCGCGCTTGACGCGGTTTATAAAACAACTACCGTAAACCACGACTTAATCAATCAAATCTTCGAGCACTTCTTCGGCGACATAAATTGGCAGAGGTGGTTCGCAGGTGACTGCGACCGCGATGGCATCCGAAGGTCGCGAATCAATCTCAACCAATCCACCCTCTTGCCGAACACGTAACTTGGCATAGTACGTGTGATCACGCAATTCACTGATGACCACACTATCCAGTTCGGCCCCCAGTTGTTCTACGGTGTTGACCAGCAAGTCGTGAGTGAGCGGTCGTGGCGACTGAAACTCTTTGACGCGTCGATCAATACTGGTCGCTTCGAAAATCCCGAT
>PBVT01000075.1 GCA_002728755.1 Myxococcales bacterium | reverse complement strand
TGCGCAATCAGCGGCAGTTCTTTCCGGATGTTACAACCGACCAGTAGTACCGCGTTGAGATCCTGGATATTCTCCATGGCCGTCTGGCTACCGGGAAAAACCGGTGCCCGCGAGTCATCCCGAAAATCCTGTTGGCGGAGCCGATGATCGATGTTTGTACTGCCAAGTCCGCGTAGAACCTTCTGCAACAGAAAGAACTCTTCCAGAGTAGCCGTCGGGGTGCAAAGCGACCCGATTGATGGTCCCCCGGACGCCTTTTGTATGCGTTGAAGAGCGTTCGCGGCAGTTTTCAGCGCTTCTGACCAGTCGGCCTCGTGGAAAGAGCCCCCCTTCCGGACTAAAGGCAGTGTCAAACGATCGTCAGAGTTGGCTGCCTCATAGCTATAACGATCACGATCGGAAATCCAGCATTCGTTGACGGCCGCATTATCACGCGGCAGTACCCGCTTGACCGCGCCGTGTACTTCATGGATTTCAAGATTTGACCCCAGGCAATCGTGCGGGCTGATGGCGTTATGTTTTCTTAACTCCCAGGACCGTGCCGTAAACCGATAGGGCTTCGACGTCAAAGCGCCCACCGGACAGAGGTCGATGACATTACCGGAAACCTCACTGTTAACGGCATTTCCCATAAAGGTGCTGATTTTCATATCCTCACCTCGACCGATAGCGCCGAATTCCATAATCCCAGCCACTTCTTGACCGAAGCGAACACACCGCGTGCAATGAATACAGCGCGTCATTTCAGTAGCAATCAACGGTCCAATATCCCGATCTTCGACCGAACGTTTGGTTTCGTCGAATCGGGATACGCCACTGCCATACCCCAGCGCCTGGTCTTGTAATGGACACTCCCCGCCCTGGTCGCAGATCGGGCAGTCAAGTGGATGGTTGATCAGCAGAAACTCCATGGTGTCTTGCTGGGCGGCCACCGCACTATTGGAGTTCGTACGGATGACCATTCCTTCGCCTATCGGTGTGGCACATGCCGGAAGTGCTTTGGGTGCATTTTCAACCTCTACCAGGCACATCCGGCAGTTCGCGGCTATGGAAAGTTTTTCGTGATAACAGAATCTGGGAATGTAAATACCTGCCTGATCTGCCACTTCGATGATGGTCGATCCTTCTTCGGCCTCGAGCTTGCGGCCATTAACCTCAATTGTGATCATCGGTCTAACAGAATTTCCTTCAGGCGGCTCGCGCGGGAATCTTCGCCTCAAATTCATGAGCAAAGTGTTTCAGGAAACTCTGTACCGGCCAGGCAGCTGCATCACCCAGTGCACATATCGTTCGGCCTTCGATTCGATCGGCGACCCGTTTCAACTTGACGATATCATCTGAAGCCCCCTCGCCCTTTCGAATTCGATTTAGCATGCGGTAAAGCCACCCGGTGCCTTCACGGCAGGGTGTACATTGACCACAAGATTCCCGGTAGTAAAACAAAGCAATCCGCTCCAGCACCTCGACCATGCACGTGGTTTCGTCCATCACGATCACTCCACCTGAGCCGATCATCGAGCCGGCTTTCTGTAGAGAGTCATAATCCATCGGGCAGTCGATAATGTCTGCAGCCGGCATCACGGGCATGGAGGAGCCTCCTGGGATTACCGCTTTGAGTGCCCTGCCCGGTATGGATCCTCCGGCGAGTTCAAGCAATTCCCGAAACGGGGTACCGAGAGTCACTTCATAATTACCGGGTTTTTGCACATGACCAGACACCGAGAAGATCTTGCTTCCCCCGCTTCCCTCCGTGCCCAGATTCATGAACCAGTCCGCACCCTTCCTTAGGATCGGCGGTAATGACGCCAGCGTCTCGGTGTTGTTAACCGTCGTCGGCCGGCCGAAGGCACCGAACTGTGCGGGAAAGGGTGGCTTGAAACGCGGCATACCCTTCTTCCCTTCCAATGATTCGAGAAGCCCGGTCTCTTCTCCACAGATGTAAGCACCAGCCCCGCGTTGGGAATAAAGATTGAAGTCAATCTCGCTGCCAAGAAGATTGGTCCCTAGTAAACCCGCACTGTAGGCTTCCTCCAGCGCCTCTTCGAATCGCTTCCAGGGTTCATAGTATTCCCCCCGAACGTAGTTGTAACCAACGGTCGAGCCGGTCACATAACCCGCGATAGCCATGCCTTCGATGAGCTGGTGAGGGTTATAGCGGAGGATATCTCTGTCTTTAAATGTACCGGGCTCGCTTTCGTCTGAATTACAGACAATATAATTCTGTCCGGCGGACTCCCGCGGCATAAAACTGAGTTTGAGCCCTGATGGAAATCCGGCACCCCCGCGACCTCGCAACCCCGATGCCTTGATTTGCTCTATGAGATCTGCCGGTGGCGTCCCGTCTCGAAGAATCTGCCTCCAAGCGTCGTAACCACCGTTGTTAGCATAACTGGCTAGGGTCCAGGGTCGCTCGATCCCAGGTTCCGGAAGGCAGACAAAACAAGTTCCCATTCCCGTATCAGCCCAGTATTGCCAGCATCTCGTCTACCTTCTCAGCCGACAGATCCTCAAAATACCGATCACTGCAGACCAGCATCGGGGCGTTACCGCAGGCCCCAAGGCACTCTGCCTCAAACAGGCTGAACTGACCGTCATCAGTCGTTTCCCCGACATCTATATTCAATCTGCTCTTCAGGTGATCCATAACCACGTCTGCTCCCCTTAACATGCAGGAAACGTTCGTACACACCCTGATCTGATGACGACCGACTGGATCCGTGTAGAACATGTCATAAAATGTAGCAACTTCTAGCACCTGGATCGGTTCCAGCTGCAGAATTTCCGCAACTGCCTCTATGACTTCTTCGGACACCCAGCCATGGTCCTGCTGCGCATAGCGCAGCGCAGATTTGACGGCTGCCCGCCTGCTCGGATACTTAGCAGCCTCACGCTCAATCTTGCTCTTGATCGAATTGGAAAGTTGGTAAGCCATCTGTATCAAACTCAGCGATCGATTTCACCGAAGACGATATCCTGCGTACCGATGATGGCCACCATGTCCGTCAGCATGTGTCCCCTGGACATCTCGTCCAGAGCCGCAAGGTGTGGGAAGCCCGGTGCCCTGATCTTGACCCTGTAGGGCTTGTTGGCGCCATCTGACACGAGATAGATCCCAAATTCACCTTTGGGCGCCTCTACCGCGCGGTAAACCTGTCCTTCTGGTACGTTGAACCCCTCGGTAAAGAGTTTGAAATGATTAATCAGTGACTCCATGTCTTCCTTCATTCCAGTACGTGCCGGAGGACTGAGCTTATGGTCATCGAGCATCACCGGACCGGGATTGCGCCGAAGCCAATCCGAACATTGACGGATCACCCGGTTGGACTGGCGCATCTCTTCCACCCGGACCAGATAGCGATCGTAACTGTCTCCGGCAGTACCTACGGGTATATCAAACTCCAGCTGATCATAAACTTCATAAGGTTCTTTCCTGCGCAAATCCCATTCGAACCCTGAACCTCTTAGCATAGGACCTGTGAACCCGGACTGCAAAGCCTGCTCGGGCGACACGATGCCTATATTCACGGTACGTTGTTTCCAAATTCTATTGTCTGTTAGAAGAGTCTCGTATTCATCTACACATCCCGGAAATCGTTCTGTGAATCCGTCAATAAAGTCCAGTAACGAGCCTTCTCGGTGCTCGTTCCTGCGGGCAATGTCTTTTTTGCTTTCTCTGGCGTTCCCCGCATACTGCGGCATTTCACTGGGAAGGTCCCTGTATACACCGCCAGGCCGAAAATACGTGGCATGCATTCGAGCACCCGACACCGCCTCATAACAATCCATCAGATCTTCCCTTTCGCGAAAAGCGTAGAGAAAGACGGCCATCGCTCCGATATCCAACGCATGAGCACCTAGCCACATCAGGTGATTGCGAATCCGCGTGATTTCGTCGAACATGACGCGGATATAGCTCGCTCTGACCGGAGGACGCACACCAAGCAGGGCTTCAATGGCCATGACATAAGCATGTTCATTACACATCATCGATACATAATCGAGTCGATCCATGTACCCAATGCTGTGGTTATAGGGCTTACTTTCTGCCAGTTTTTCGGTTGCCCGATGTAACAGACCGATGTGGGGATCCAGGCGCTCGATAACTTCGCCGTCCATCTCCATGACGATCCGCAAAACACCATGCGCAGCAGGGTGCTGCGGACCAAAGTTCATGGTGTAATTGCGGATCTCAGTCAACTCAGGCCCCCTTCGGTATTACCCTGGGTACCGTGACCCTGGGCTCCACCGTAACCGGCTCGTAAACGACCCGTTTTTTCTCTTCACTGTAACGCATCTGGACATGCCCGGAGAGCGGAAAATCTTTTCTGAACGGGTGCCCGACAAACCCGTAATCAGTCAGGAGTCGACGAAGGTCCGGGTGTCCTTCAAACAGGATGCCGTACAGGTCGAACGCTTCGCGTTCATACCAATCTGCGGCCCGCCAAATTTCTACGACCGATTCAACTTTTAGGTCATCTTCCGGCACCCCGACGACAACACGCAGACGCTGATTTCGTGAGACCGACAGAAGATGATAAACGATCGCAAACCGATCACCCTGCCAGGGTCTGCCTGCTTCTTCACCATACCGTTGATAATCAACACCACACAAATCAATCAGCTGTTCGAAACAGGTATCGGGATCACTCTTCAGCGTCTTAAGCAACGGGATAAACGAACCTCGGTCTGGCTCAATCGTGATCTCACCATTGCGGACAGAGACCCGGGAATCGTTGTCGCCAGAAAGTTCCTTAACCCGCGTGAGTAGCGCCTGTGAATAACCCATAAATCAACTTCAGCGAGCGATGGTGTCGGTTCTTTTAATTTTCTTTTGCAGCTGAATGATGCCGTACAGCAGGGCCTGGGGTGTCGGTGGGCAACCCGGAACATAAACATCAACTGGGACAATTCGGTCACAACCCCTGACCACCGAGTAGGAATAATGGTAGTAGCCCCCACCATTGGCGCAGGAACCCATCGAAATGACCCAGCGCGGTTCCGGCATCTGTTCATAGACTTTGCGCAAGGCCGGCGCCATTTTGTTGGTCAGGGTTCCCGCCACAATCATGACATCCGACTGCCGGGGACTCGGCCTGAAGATAACCCCGAAACGATCCAGATCGTAACGTGATGCGCCCGTATGCATCATCTCGACCGCACAGCAGGCGAGCCCGAATGTCATGGGCCACATTGACCCAGTACGGGCCCAGTTGATGAGATCATCGAGCCGGGTCGTCGCCCAACCCTGCTCCAGCACTCCCTCTAAGGCCATTTGACAATCACTCCCATTCCAACGCACCTCGCATCCATTCGTAGATGAACCCGACTACCAGCACCAGTAGAAATACCACCATGGCTAAAAAGCCAAAGACGCCAATATCATCCAATACGATCGCCCAGGGAAACAAAAATGCTATTTCAAGATCAAAAAGAATAAACAAAATTGCGACGAGGTAGTACCGCACATCGAACTTCATTCGCGCGTCTTCGAAGGCCTCGAATCCACACTCATAAGGTGAGTTTTTCTGCGCACTGGGTTTGCTGGGACTCAGCAGCTTACCCGCAACAAGCAAGGTGAATCCGAGTCCTATGGAAACGATCAGAAACAGCAGGATTGGCAGGTAATTCGCGAGCATCCAACCGTTAATGACGCAGTTAAATGTTACGGGTTTGGAGCACAAGATTGTAGGGATTGACTGTGCAACGGTCAACCGAGCCCTGACAGTCCTTCTCGGGAGCTAGCTCAAATAGTGCCAGGCCATGCAAGCTTGACCGTGACCACCAGGGGTAGTTTTTGAGCCTCTTCAGGGAACCGGTCGATAGCAAAGCGAAATTGTGGATCCGGTCCAGTGAAGTGGAGAAGTTGCTGATTGCCAAGTGTGCCCAGTTGCAGATCCTGCATATAAAAACTGGTTTTATCGTCGATTACATCAGTCCGGAATAGATTGACGAGTGCACCATCCTCTTGCTTGGCTTCTATTGCAACCTCTTCCAGTACCGCGAATCTGTCAGTATCGCCCAGGTTGTGATCCACGGGATCAATACGCAGGTATCTGAGACCAACCGATTCAGAAGGTAATTCAAGACACAAGGCCGGGTTACCGTTGGGATTGTAATCGAGCCAGACGGATTCTTCTTCAGAATACGTTTCTTGAGACCCCGACCAGTAAACCTGGAATCGCAGCACCTGATTGGTGTTTATGGGCCCTTGCCACGGCATCGATAACGCTTCTTGTGTCCGTACAACTTCATAGGCATGATTTTCGCGTTCAACGTTGAACTGCCAGTTCATCTCCAGTGAATTACCAGTATCCCCTTGGCCCAAGCCGGCTGCTGTAGAAGCTTGTTGAAAGAAATCGGAAACCGTTTCGTACCCCCCTTTCCCGATCATACGACACACTTCCTGGCCGATTTCGCTAGCAAAACCAAGCACAGCGTTCTTCCAGCTGGCTTCCGGCAACGGATTAGTCGCGCTTGCACCATACCGTACCGGGAACCAGCATCGGTCCCGCCGGTCAATAAGCGCCTTTGTTGGCGATAGCTCTGCACACCGGTACCGATCCGGTTCGGTTACATACAGTGCCTGTAGATCAGTCAGGTATTGTGCCATTGCCCAGAAAAGTCCTGGATAACCTTCGGTGCAAGCCACTCGGAGCCAATGCTGTTCGACGGGTTCCCCTTGGACCCATTGATCATGAATGTCGCCGTGCCCTTTTGCATCAAAATGCCTGATCTGGCCTTCGTGTCTCAGTTTGCACAGGCCGGTAGCGGACCCCGACATACCCAGAAAGTTGACATAATCGTAAGGTAGCGTTTCTTCAAGAACTGCTCGTCCGGACGGTGCAGCAATAATTCCGAACGAATCCGAGAACCTCCCGAAAGACTCCCCTAGTGCCAGCCCTGCTTGACTGACACGGATTGGAATCGCAGGAAACCAGGGCCCAGCTCTGCTGACAGGTGGGTATTGCCACGCAAGTTGAGAGCAGTCCGGCGTCTGTGCGAAGGATTCGCTTAAGCAGGCCATGGGTAACTTGTAGTCCGGCAAAGGATAGAAGAAGGCGCATGAGAGATTGACTCCGTCCATCAGGCTCTGCCACCCGGCCTGATCTAGCGTCCGAATATTGTTTCTAGTCTGCGGGTTGGATTTCGCGTCCCATTCCTCGATCCGGGAATGCCCCTGGTACCCCGCTACACCAACCCACGAGCGGGCCAGATGATCTTCGGGTGCTCCAGCAAGATATTTGAGGCCAAGGCGATTCTCGATCGCAATCACGATCAGGCCATCTGGCCGAAGCGCCTTAATGGCGCTGGTTAGAACGCGGTGTATCTCCTGTTCCGGGGATACTCCTTCGGGTGCATAGACTCCTGCATATTCGAGCACACCGACAAAGAGCACCACGTCATACCCCTCAGGAGGAAGGGAAAGTGTTGAAATATTGGCGCAAACAATGGATACCGAGTCGAGATCAGAGCAACGCAATGCGGCGATACCTGCTCGTTCTTCACTTCCCTCGACAGCGTCGACCTGATAGCCCTGTTCGCCAAGGTAGCGAGTAATTGCTCCACACCCACATCCGACCTCGAGTATTCGTTTTCGACGGCCAAAACGTAGGGGACGCAGCAGGTTGGCTCGTTCTGGGGAGAGGTGATACTGAAGTGCCCACGAGTTGTAAGGGCCGGAAAGTTCCTGAGACCGGATACTGCGATCCCGAGCTGAATAGATGCGATCTTTTATCGCCTGCTCTTCCAAACTACCGTCGGAGTAGGTGAAGCCATTCCGGCTACTTTCGAGGGGGTGCCAGAGACCATCTCGACTCAGAAGACGGTTTTCGGATATGAGGGCCGGTTTCTTCTGAGGCATCACTGTCTCGTCATAAATTCACCGGTGCTCTACCCAACCCGCCCAGTGTATAGGGCTGGACGAGCACAGGGTTTGGTGCCGAAGGCCGGACTCGAACCGGCACGGCTCGCGCCACCGCCCCCTCAAGACGGCGTGTCTACCAGTTCCACCACTT
>PBVT01000074.1 GCA_002728755.1 Myxococcales bacterium | reverse complement strand
GCAAAAAGAGGTGTCTACGCATGCAGTGCTCTGGGCTGCGGATAATATAGACATCGGTCAACAGATGCTTCATTTGGGGGTGAAGCCCAATGAGGTGAAAGTCTTGCCAACGGTGCCGCCTGCAGCTCTGTTTGATAGAAGTCGGGCCTACTCCTTTCAAACAGGTTTGGATTCTATCCCTAATTTTGGACAGAGCATAGGGTTATACAGCGGTAATGTGGGCCTGTTTGATGTGCGTGTAGAGGTGGACGGAGTCGGCACTTGGCAGGTGTCCCCTGTCAATGAACCGCGTGATTATCGGCTGCAGATGCAGGGGACCGGGGCGGTTTTTTTCGCTAGAAAATTCCTCACGAAGAGCGCGGGTTGTTGCAACTGGTAGTAAACGGAAATGTAATTGACCTGGAAGGTGAGGGGATCTTGAACGTGAGACCAGGTGAGGAAGAAGTGTACGTGCGCCAAGCGGTGGGCCAGGTATTGGCCCGGGAATATGCTTTGCAACAGAATTTCCCCAATCCCTTCAATCCGTCCACGACGATTCAGTATAGTTTGCCGCAAGCCGGGTCGATGAGCTTGAAGGTCTACGATATGGCCGGGCAGATGGTGCGGCACCTGGTTGACCAGCACCAGGTTGCGGGTAGCCACCAGGTGGTATGGGACGGGCTGGACAAAGCGGGCGCGCCGACGGCCAATGGGGTTTATATCTATGAATTGAGAGCCGGCGAATTCCGCGCCCTGCGGAAAATGCTGCTGCTGAAATAGGCGCTGCCGGTTACATCATGGAAGGCCATGCGGAATAAATTTGCCACCCATATACAGGTCGATTATCGACAAGTTGATCGCTTTGTAAAGGAAAAGTGGAGCGGCTTATGGGTGGCAAATTTATTCTAAGATGTTTCTCTTCTTGTTTTTCTGTTTGGCTTGGGATAACCGTTTTTGTCCTCCCTTATATATTTTCCCCTTTTACTATAGATCCTGTATTAACGCTTCGGTTCTTTCTTTTAGCGATACTCCTTTTCTGCTTGACGCTATACTTTTTAAATAAAGTATCCGATTTTTCTGAAATCTGTAGGGCGCTTGCAAAACAATCTATATTCCCTGTTTTGCTCTTTTTTTTCCTCTTCTCCACACTTTCTTTGTTTAAAGCGACAAATATTTCAGAAGGTATTTTTGAGCTCCTGAAGATAAGTTTGTGGATAGTATTTTTATTTTTTTCAACCATTCTGTTAGCCAAAAACAAAAAAGGGGTAACCCATTTAACGAAGGCGGTAATTTTTGGTGCCCTACTTCATTCTATAATTGGCCTAGCTCAAGTCTACTATACTTCATTGAATGCGCATCCTGGAAATTTCGCTATCCAATCTACTATGGCGAACAAAAATCTTTTTGCATCTGCTTTGTTTCTAACCCTCCCTTTTCTCTTTTATGGATTTATTACCTTTTCTGGACCGTGGCGTTTGCTCAACATCTTTTCGTTCGGGCTCGCTGTCTATATGATAAATCTAACTCAAACGCGAGCCGTTTGGTTCGCTATGATTATTTCGACGGGCATCCTGGGCATCCTTTGTTTCTTCTACTCCACCCGATATTTCAACAGGCAAATAAAACCGGTTTATTTTGCTAGGGCTATTCATGGAATTATCCTGATTATTGTTGTCTCTTTAGTGGCAATTGTATCTAACGACTCAAGCTTAGAAGAAGCGTTATTTCGACCTAATGAGCCTATTTCCTCAATTGAGGAACGGCTCAAGTTGTGGACGAAAACGTTAAACCTGATATCTGAAAATCCTCTTTTGGGGGTGGGTATTGGAAACTGGAAAATAATCATACCAAGCTATGGCACCACTGGGCTCAGATCTGAACAGGGTGAAGTCCATTTCCAGCGCCCTCACAATGACTTCCTTTGGGTTTTGGCGGAGACTGGTATTATAAGTTTGCTATTATACACAGGTTTTTTCGTCATTATTGCTATTTATGCAAAGGCGACACTAACCGATCCGTCTGCCTCTGATGAAGTTAAGATTTTTTCCATTCTTACGATATTTTGCCTCATCGGTTACTTGGTCGTCGCATTCTTTAGTTATCCTAAAGAGAGGATTATTCATTCTGTCTATTTATCACTTGTGCTGGCTAGCTTTCTGTCTTGCCACCACACCTTAGTGGCTGAGAAAATTAGACGCCCTCTAGCAAAGGGGTATTCATATTTTACTCTTTCCTCTGTTTTGATAGTGACTATGGTCTCGATTGTCGTCGGATACGAAAGGATAAATGCCGAAATTCACACTAAGAAAGCCTTAGTGGCCCGGAACCAAAATAATTGGCCAGTTGTTATCAAGGAGATCGAGAGTGCTGAATCCTTTTTTTCAAATATTGATCCCATGTCAACCCCCCTGTCGTGGTATAAAGGCGTGGCGCTGTTCTCACAAAATGATACTAAAGGAGCGTTGGTCCAATTTGCCAGAGCGCACCTCATACATCCATACCACCTTCATGTACTCAACAACATCGGCACTTGTTATGAAGTTTTAGGAAATCGCGATAAGGCACTGAATTTCTATAAAAAGGCTTTGTCCATATCACCTAATTTTGAGGAAGCTCTAATCAACATGAGTGTCGTATACTACAATATGGGCGATTACAAAAAAGCACTTGCGGCTCTGGAACAGTGCCCTAAGGACAGTTCAAATCCTAAACTACCCGAATACTTGGAAATTGTAAATAAAAAGCTCAACGCTCTCAGGTATGAAGAGAAATAATTGTATAAAAAAGTGCTTTGAGTGCTGGTCTTTGCAAGGATGAAACAATTTTCCAGTTTCAGAGACCCGATGGCGGGATTACCCGCCTTCGCCCTGCGGAAAATGCTGCTGCTGAAGTAGGCGTCCAGTCCTTCGTCTGGAAACAGGGGGGCTCGTCGCTCTGCGCCCCGGCCATTTGCAATGGTAGCCCTCCTGTTCCAGTTGCAGGACCGGTTCTCTCTGTACCTCCTTGTCAGCGGCCGGGCAAGCTATCGTTCTGGCCGGTGCGGTTTTCTGCCCTCCTCGGACAAGCTGGCCCCTTGTAGCGAAAATTCGTATATTCTATTGTGTTAGGGGGGAACCTGAAAATGGAGCACACCCAGGTACATTGCCGGTCCTACATGGTCGTCTTGCAAGAGGGTAGCAATAGCCGCTCCCGCTTTGTCATCTGCGAGGTTGCGCGCACGAAGCTCGAGATCAAGCGCTTTTGCGTCTGGGCCTACTGCGGCTACCCGCACGAGATCGAGGATATCAGCAACAGCTTGAATGAGAGGGTACGCCAGGAGTTGCGCCGCCATACGATGCAACTGATGTCGGATGAAAATCTGTGGGATGCCGCAGAAGATCAAAGCGAAAATTCGCCGGGCGATGGTTTGGGTGTTTAGGACGAGCCGGGCAGTTAGAGGGCGGGAACTTTATAGCCCCTGGCGTTGTCTAAGTTACACCCAGCGCGACTGCGATTCCCCCATTTATTTATCAACCCAGTAGAAAAACTGGAGCTAATGAGGAAAGAACCTATGAAACCGATAGCTGCATTGATCATGGCCCTCCTGATAGGTATGACGGCTGCATCCACGTCCACGGCTGAATCCCGCGATGGCAAAGGCCACAAGGGCGGTTTCTGGGCCAAACTCGAACTCACGGCAGAACAGCAGGAGCAGATCAAGCAGTTGCGCGAGCGCATGAGGGCGCACAAAGAAGAGTTCAAGGAGCGCGGAGAGCGGCCCTCCAAAGAAGAGATGGAGGCTTTGAAGCTCGAGTACGAGCAGGCGCTGGCCGATATTCTGACGCCGGAGCAGCAGGCCCGGCTCGAAGAGATGAAGGCCCCCGGCAAGGGACGCGCTCCGGGTGGCGGCAAGGGGCGCGGTCATCGCAGAGGCCATCCCATCATGCATGCGCTTAAAAAGCTGGATCTGAGCGATGCTCAAAGGGAGAGTATCAAAGCGCTGTTTGAGGGCCGCAAAGCCGATATGGAGCAGCGCAAGGCCACGGGCGAGCGTCCCACCAGAGAAGAAATGCGGGCCCAGCGCGAGGAAATGAAAGCGGCGCTGGCCGCGATTCTGACGCCGGAGCAGCAGGCCCGGCTCGAAGAGATGAAGGCCTCCGGCAAGGGGCGCGGTCCGGGCGGCAAGGGGCGCGGTCATCGCAGAGGCCCCCCCATCATGCATGCGCTCAAAAAGCTGAATCTGAGCGATGCTCAGTGGGCCAGCATCAAAGAGCTGTTCGCGGCCCGCAAAGCCGATATGGAGCAGCGCAAGGCCGCGGGCGAGCGTCCCACCAGAGAAGAAATGGAGGCCCAGGGCGCGCAAATGAAAGATGCGATTGCCGCGATCCTGACGCCGGAGCAGCAGCAGCAGCTCGAGGATCTGCGCGCCGCCCGTGGAGAGGGTGGGGAAGTGGACGCCGAGCTGCGGACGATCGAGAATGCCCTTTATTTTGATGCGGTGCCGCCGACTGTAACCGAGTCAAAGAGCTGGGGCCAGATTAAGGCAGAGAGCGAGCAGGACTGAGCACCGCAGGGAAAATTCAGCAGGACTGGGAGCCGGGCACAGCAGTGCCCGGCTTTTTTTTGTGGGATCTGGAGGCGCATTTACCAGCGCGGATGGAGCGCCCACCTCAAATCTTGGCGGTTGGTCAGGACCGAGCAAGGGTTTTGGAAAAAACATATTGACATATCGTTATAATACGATATATTTATTGGCGGAGTGAATGATGGCTGCACCCAAAGAAATGAAAAAAGACAAATTGACCAGCCTCGAAGCCCTGGGGCGAGCCGCTGAATGCCTGCGGACTTTGGCGCACCCCATGCGCTTGCGCATGGTGCAAATGCTCTTGAGAGACCGCTATACAGTGGGGGAACTCGCCGAAGCCTGCGGCATTGCCAGCCATATGGCTTCCGAGCATTTGCGGCTCATGCAGCACTGCCAGCTACTGACGAGCCAGCGGCAAGGACGGAAAGTTTTCTATGCTGTAGCCGAGCCGCATCTGCAGGACATCATGAAATGTGTCGAGGCGCGTTTCGATCAGGGGAATTTTTAAAAACCTCAATATATCGTATTATCTCGATTATTAAATATATAAATTACAACTAAAACCAGATGCAAAATAGAAAGGAGATATTTATCATGGCCATTCACAGTATACCATCGATTTCCGTCCGCGAACTTGCGCAGCGATCCCATGGGGAAAATAGCCTCGATGTAGTTGATGTCCGCACTGCTGGCGAGTTTGCCACAGTCCACACGCCCCTGGCAGAAAACGTGCCACTGGATCGGCTCGATCCGCATCTCGTTATGCAAAACCGCCGGGGTGCCAGTGGTCAACCCCTTTATTTGATCTGCCGTTCAGGCGGGCGGTCGCAAAAGGCATGCGAGATATTTATGGAGGCCGGCTACGAGAATATTGTCAGTGTGGAAGGCGGGATGCTGGCCTGGGAAAAAGCAGATCTTCCCCTTGTTCGGAGTCCTGGTAAAACCATCTCTCTGGAAGGGCAGGTGCGCATCGGAGCAGGGGCCCTTGTTCTTGCCGGCAGCGTGCTGGCCTGGTTTTTGAATCCAGCCTATATCGGCTTATCTGTTTTTGTCGGCGCCGGTCTTGTATATGCTGGTCTTACAGGCAGTTGCGCCATGGGAGTGCTGCTGAGTAGAATGCCATGGAACAGGCGTGGAAATACGTGTTGAGAGCTTTGCCTAAAGACGATGTTGAGGTAGATAAACTGCAGCCAAACGCAACTTAAAGTGAAGTGAAAGGATGATCGCCATGCTATTTGAACGTTTTGAAGTTCCCGGTCTGTCCCATTATTCCTATGCCGTGGGATGTCCGGGGGTCGGAAAGGTCGCCATAGTCGATCCGCAGAGGGACGTTGATATCTATCTGGACTTTGCCCGGGCTCAGGGCGTCGAGATCGCCTATATACTGGAGACGCACATCCATGCCGATTACGCCTCTGGGGCAAGGGAACTGGCCCAATACACCGGGGCGGAGCTCATGGTTTCAGGTTACGATAAAGGTGAGCTCTTTGAAGTCGCCTTTCGGCATCGGGATCTATTCGAGGGGAATACTGTCGAATTGGGTGCGGTGCGAATTGAAGCGCTCCACACGCCCGGACACACGCCCGAACACCTGTCATTCTTAGTCTACGACGGCTCCCGCTCCAGAGAAATTCCAATGCTCATGCTCACCGGCGATTTTCTGTTTGTCGGGTCCCTGGGGCGGCCCGATCTGCTCGGTGAGGAGGCCAAGCGGGGGCTGGCGCATGAGTTGTATAAAAGCGCACGGGAAAAAATCGCCGGTCTGCCCGACGGCCTGGAGATCCATCCGGCCCACGGCGCCGGTTCTATGTGCGGTTCCGGCATGAGCGGCCGGTCCTATTCGACCCTGGGCTTCGAGCGCATTGCAAATCCCTATTTGGCGCCGTTGACAGAAGCCGCGTTTGTGGAGCGTATCCTCGAATCAGTGCCTCCATTTCCCGAATACTACAAGCGCATGAAGCTCATCAATTCGATAGGGGGGCTGGTTTTTCCCCAGCTGCCCACCCCCCGCGGCATCGATGCAGAAACCTTCCGCAGCCTCAGCGAAGCAGGTCATATTGTCCTCGATGTCCGCGATCAACATGCCTACGGGACGGGCCATATTGGCGGTTCTTTTGCCATTGGCGCGGGGCAGGACCTGTCTACCTGGGCGTCGTGGGTGGTCCCCTACGATGTGCCGCTTTTATTGGTCGGGCCCGATGCCGCCGAGGTAGATGCGGTCGTGCGTTCCCTGGTCCGGGTTGGCCTGGATGATATCAGAGGGTACTTGCAGGGGGGGATTGCAGCCTGGGAAAAGGCCGGCTTCGATTTGACCCAAACCACTACCTTAGCTCCGGAACAGGTGTATGAACTCCTTGCCAAAGACCCTTCCGTACAAATTCTCGATGTGCGCTCCGAAGGGGAATGGGATGCCGGGCATCTGTCCGAAGCCCTTCACATCATGGGGGGCGAATTGACCGAGCGCCTGGACGAATTAGAGGGCCAGGAGAAAGCTATTGCGTGTATGTGCGGCACCGGCTACCGATCGACGGTGGCCTGCAGCATCCTGGAACGGGCCGGCTTGACCAGGCTCATCAATACCGCCGGCGGCATGCGGGCCTGGGAAGCGGCTGGTTTGCCTCTGGAGCAGAGCCGGCAGGGCACTGCCAAAAGTGCTCTCAACTAAACAAAGGATTGATCTGTGCAAGTTTTTTTGCCCCTGGCTTTCGGCGTTCTCATCGGATTTTCTTTGGGTCTGACCGGCGGTGGCGGATCTATTTTGGCCATGCCCTTGTTGGTGTACGGTCTGGGTTTGCCGCCGCACCAGGCCGTGGGGATTTCCCTGGGTGCGGTAGGTGTCACGGCGGCTATCGGGGTTTTCCAGCGTCTGCGCAAGCGCGAAGTGGAGATCCGTATCGGGTTGATTTTTGCCGCTGCCGGCATGCTGGGTGCACCTGTGGGCACCCGGCTGGGGCAAGATATTCCAGCTCCGGTTTTGTTGGTTTTATTTGCCCTGCTGATGGTCCTGGTAGCTGCCCGCATGTGGTTCAAAGCGAGCAAAAATCCGGAAGAAACCAGGGTGGTAAGGGCCGGGGGAGAAACGCGGCCGACAGCCAAAGGGCCCGCCTGTCGGCACGATCCTGGCGGCACACTTAAAATGACGGCCCGATGTACGGCAATTATGACAATGGTTGGTTTTATTACCGGGATCTTATCTGGTTTGTTCGGGGTGGGGGGTGGTTTTGTGATCGTGCCGGCCTTGATATTTTTTACTGCAATCACAATTCATCAAGCGGTTGCTACCTCTCTAATGGTCATCGTCCTCATCAGCTTTTCGGGCGCGGCGTCCTTCTTTCTTTCGGGTCGGGATCTTCATTTGGATATAGCCAGTCTGTTTGTATTGGGCGGGATTAGCGGAATGGGAGCAGGGACGCTGCTGAGTCAGAAGATTTCGGGCCCTCTTTTGCAAAAATTATTCGCTTTTAGTATCCTTTTGCTGGCCGTTTTTATGCTGGCGAAAGATCTTCTCTAACTGCATCAACCTTACCGAGGTGGCACTATGGATAGCATACTTTCACCCTGGCCCTGGTACGTAGCCGGTCCTTTGATCGGCTTGATGGTGCCATTGCTCTTGCTTCTGATCGGAAAACCCTTTGGCATATCGAGCAGTTTTCGGCATTTGGGATCGCTCTGTTCGCCCAATTCGAAATTCGCCTATCTCAAAGAAAACGATTGGCGCAAAGAATCGTGGAATCTGGTATTCGCCGGCGGCATTATACTGGGCGCCTTTATCGGCGGGCATTTGCTCTCGGCCGAAGCGGTGCTGCTCTTGCCGGCCCATTATGCCAGCTGGATGGGGGCGTTTAAGTTGCTTTTGGGCGGGGTGCTGGTCGGGTTCGGTACGCGCTATGCCGACGGCTGTACTTCGGGGCATTCCATCATGGGGATGTCGCTGCTGAACTGGCCGAGTCTGGTGGCGACCTTGAGTTTTTTCGCCGGTGGTTTATTGATGGTGCATCTATTGTCCAATCTTTTCGTCTAGCAGAAGGAAAGCGTTTATATGAGGTCCTTTATTGCGCTATTGCTGGGCACGTTCTTCGGGATTGTGCTCGTCAAATCAGAAGTCGCATCCTGGTTCAGGATCCAAAAGATGTTTCAGTTTCAGGAAGCGCACATGTATCTGGTGATCAGTTCGGCGGTTGTCGTCGGGGCGCTTTCCATCGCCCTGATTCGAGCTTTGAATGCACGTGCGCTTGCGGGTGAATCCACTTCCTTAAAGGGCAAGGACTTTCATAAAGGAACGGTAATCGGCGGCGCCCTCTTCGGTCTGGGCTGGGCCCTCACCGGCGCGTGTCCCGGGCCGATCTACGCCCAGATCGGCAGTGGTGAGTACCTGGCCCTCATCACCTTCGCCGGGGCTTTTCTTGGGGCGTATGGCTATGCAATGCTGCGGCCCAAGCTGCCGCACTGATGGGTATGGGGGGCAGTGCGCGTCGATTTCAGTTGTTCTCCTGCAATTTCTCCAGCAACTGCAATGCAGCCTGGTTGACCAGATCCGCTAGGTTTCCAGGGCTGCTGGTCAGGGCCGCGGTGAAGCAGGTTGACGATGCTTGCAGCCAGAGGCAGGGTTAGATAATTAACTAACCAGAGATAGGCTAATCTGCAAGTCTCCAGGGCGCTGTTGAATCCATGCAGCCGGGTTAAAGACGAGCCTGGTCCATAGGAAATATAGGTTTTTTGCGCCCGATAAGTTTTGTCATTAAATGACATATGGCATTAGGAAAGATTTATCAGCTGAAGCTTTCCATTTTTCTGCAGCATATAATTCGCTTCCCAAAGAAAAATCCCCGCCGGGAAACCGGCCCGGCGGGGATTGCATGCTGGTGGCGTATTTCCCTGCGGCCTATTTCATCAGAACCATCTTGCGCAGAGCGCGGAATGCACCCGCCCGCAGTTCGTAGAAATAGACGCCATTGGCCACCGAAGTGCCCCTCTGGTCGCGGCCATCCCAGATCACCTGGTAGCGTCCAGCCGGTTGTGGCGCATCAACCAGTTCCCGCACCCGCTGCCCCATCACATCGTAAATCCGCAAGCTGACTGCACCGGCTTCCTTCAGGTTGTAGCGGATGGTAGTGCTGGGATTGAAGGGGTTGGGGAAATTTTGCGCCAGGGAGTAGGTCTGCGGCAGGGCCAGGGCACCCAGGCGGCGCACCTGAAGGACCGCCGCGGGCTCCACCGCCAGCGACCCGGCGCCGCGCAGATCGATCACCTGCTCATTCAGCAGCAGTTGCCACTGGCCTTCCTCGGCCGCTGGAATGTCCCAGCCTATCTGCATGGACTCTCCCTGCAGCAGCAGGGGAAAATCGGCCGCGGCCTCACCGCGGGGCACCTGCCAGGCCTCTTTTTCCTGCAGGGCCACCCGCACGTCGAACATCCCGCGCGGCGGCACCGGCGGCAGGGCCTGCACGGCCTCGGGTTCGGCTCCCAGGTGGATGGTCTGGCGCCGATCCAGGCTTGCGGCCCACAGCACCGCACCTGCAAAGGCCCCGTTGTGGGGCCGTGCGGCCACTGGTTTTAGGACCCTTACACTGCCCAGATCGAGTTCTCCGGAAGTAGCCATATTAGTCCAGTAGCCCCACCCCGGCTCCATCGCTTCAGCCGCGAAATAACTGCTTCCAAATCCGAATACTGATACCAGTGCTGGATTCTCTTCTTGCAAACCAGCCACATCTACCTGACTTCCGCAAGGTCCCACCATGGTCCAGCCACCTGGAATCTCCGTCCTGCATTCGTCGTACGGCGCTCCTATGATCGTGACTTCGGCCTGCTCGGCAAGGTTGATCCAGTACCCATTCAGGGGTTCCAATCGGTCTGCCGCATGGTATCCATCATTGAATCCGAAGAGTGAAATTGCATGCGGAAAAGTTGCTTCCAGCGAGGCATCGGCTACTGCCAGGGGCAGCGAGATCATGTTCCAGCCGGCGGACAACTCGAAGGTATACTCCGCAAGTGGGTTAAACGCGATTTGTATCTGGTTAAGGGCCGGGTTTTCCAGCAGAAGGCTGTTCTGGGAACGCATATCCACATGCACCAAATCCCCGCCCGTGATGGCGTCCCGCAGGTAAAAGGAACCTATGGGAGGAAGGAGGTCAGGGTTCCATTCGACCAACAGGGGAAATCCGCCATTGCCGGACTGCATCTGCAGGGTCCAGATGGTTTGGGCATTCTCGTCAGGCGCGCGCAAATCGGTGTCTATGCCGTTAGTACCCAAAATCTGGAAGCGCACATCGAACACCTCGGCGGGAGGCAGGGGAGGCAGTTCTTCCTCATGCGGTGGATCGATTTGGTCGGTGGACTCCGATTCGAATCCAAAGGTCTGTAGTTCCACCTGGTCAGCGGCATTGGACACGGATATAATAACTGAAAAAGTGTCTGAAAACAGGGGAGCGCTGTCCGCCTCATCCTCAGGCAGGCGATCGTCAAACCAACTCAGGGCCTCTTCCACTTCTGCAAGAGTCAATTCTCCATCGCCACCCGATACGTCATAATAGAGAAAACCCCAATCGCTCTCATCTATGTCCAAAATCTCAATATCGATTTCCAACAGATCCGGATCGGCATGAAACAAGGATTCCAGGTCGAGCAACAACATAATCTCAGGAGACGCGTAGCCCCACCAGGACAGGGCTTCTTCCAATTCCTCACGACTCAACATTCGGTCGGCACCCGATATATCATGGAGAAAAAACAACTCCCAAGTCCCCTCCTCCAGATCTAGCTCGTCGATAAGGATAAGATCCGTATCCTGTCTGCCCAATTCCTCGAGCAGACCCAGCAGCAACTTGACCTCAGGTGGTGCGAACCAGTCATCCAGGGCGTATTCTATTTCCCAAAGAGTTAACTCTACATCGCCGCCCGATACCCCAAGCAGAAAATCCCGCTCCCAATCCTCCAGACCCAGCTCGTCAATAATGATGAGCTCCAGATTCGGTTCATAATAAAACCTGTCTGCCAAATCAATTAGCAACTCGATCTCGGGTGGGTCGTAGCCCCACCATGCCAGAGCTTCTTCCAGATCCTTACGACTCAGCTCTGCATCGCCGCCCGATACTTCATAATACAGAAATTCCCACTCCCAATCCTCCTCTTGCAGATCCAGCTCGTCCATACTGATCGCATCCGCATTTTGCTGATTCAATTC
>PBVT01000073.1 GCA_002728755.1 Myxococcales bacterium | reverse complement strand
TTCTCTCTTCCGACGGATTCCGATGGTGGCGCGTGGAGGATAACCCATTCCTTTGGGGAGGCCTTTGCCGAATATATTGTAGATGGAAAACCCGCCTTCCAACCCTTCGATCTCTGGAAATGCCAGAACCCGAAGCGGTTTGCGTACTATTCCTGCCGGGCGCGCCTCGTCTCGGTCGTGGACGGTCTGGTTTCTTTTGAGTTCGACGAGGGCGGCTATGTCCGGGGTACGGCCCATGGATTCGCCGATCACCGATTCATCGTAAAGGAGCTGATCGCATCCCCGGACTGGGGCAAACCCCATTCGGATCTACGCTGGGTATTGGCCGGCTGGGAGGACATGCCGACCCTCGCCGCCATCGCCCAGAAGCCGGCTGTAAAACAACATCTTCGTACTGTGATCGAAAACTTCTCCTTCCCCCGGCTGCCTCCGATGGTCCGCCCTCTATTTTTCGAATCGGCCTTCTTCCAATGGTCCCACCGACCCGTCTCCTCCCAATGCTACGACCAGCTCCACGCAGACTCCGATAGCGGCCGACTCACGGAAGAAGAATACGAGATCCACCCCGAGCTGGTGGAGTGGTGCGAGAACTTTCGGGGCGCACCCAGGCTACGGAAAGCCATCGCCAATACGCCGACGATGAAGAAGTATGCGGGACAGGAGACCGATTGCCTTTTTAATCCAGACAACCTGATCGGTTCCAGTTACGCCTTTGAGAGATTGGAGGGAGACCAGGTCATGATTCATCTAGGGTTGGGTCATGGTTGTGAGGCGGCGCGTGGTAGATTTACGGAATTCCGTTTTCTATTCGATGCTGCGCATCTTGAATGTGGGCTTCGCTGGGCGGAGCATCAGGGCCTATTGGGATATCAGCTACGCCCCAGCGATGGGGATCCATGGAAGTCGAAACACGAATGAAACAGCCACGAACACAAGAAGAGCTGGAACAGCTGGTACGTAGCACCCTCGGGCATTACGAGGGGCGGGTAGAGGCCTTCTGGCAGGGTACACGCGACCATGATGTGAGCCAGAACATAGAGACCCTGCTTCGCTATCTACCAAAGGACAGGCCGCTCCAGATCCTGGATTTCGGCTGTGGACCGGGCCGCGACCTGCTCGACTGGAAATCGCGGGGGCATCTTCCGATCGGATTGGATGGCAGCCTTGGCTTTTGTGAAAAAGCGCGGGCCCTGGCCGGTGTGGAGGTCTGGCATCAGGACTTCCTGGCCCTCGACCTGCCCGACGGGTTGTTCGACGGGGTCTTCGCCAACGCCTCACTCTTTCATGTCCCCAGCCAGGAGATGCCTCGAGTGTTACGGGAGCTTTGTGCGACGCTCCAAGACGATGGAGTCTTATTTGCGTCGAACCCCCGCGGTGGAGACGTCGAGGGATATAACGACCAACGCTATGGCACCTATCTCTGCCTGGAGACCTGGCAGCAACTGGTGACCGAGGCGGGCTTCGTCGAGCTGGAACATTATTATCGCCCTGCGGGGCGGCCGCGAGACGAGCAGCCCTGGCTGGCCAGCGCCTGGAGAAAAGTCTAACCGTCGACTCTCACGAGTCTTTCTGGTATCGGAGGTCCATGTACGGTCCCAGCAAAGATGCCACCTGGCCCCGTGTCGACTCGATGCCGGCCGGATCCTATGTGAATCTGAAGGCCTTTATTGGCGTGATCGTTATTTTCCTCTCCTGCTGCCTGAGCGTGGGGCTCTTCCCCCTTATCATCACGGTAGTGGCCATTATGGACCTGGTACGAGCTTCCCGTTGGAGTGGTTGTCGGGCGGTCGTATACCTGACCGGCTTTCTCTGTGTGAATCTGCTCGGTCTTCTGGGGGCGTTTTGTACAGGCTTGTTGCTGCCCTTCGTCTCGCACGAACGATGGGTTCGAATGGGCTACGGACTGCAACATTGGTGGGCACGGCGAATGTCTGACATGTTGATGTGGGTCTATGGAATGCGATTGAGCGTCGAGGGGCTGGAGGGGCTCGAGAACACCCCCTTCATTCTTCTATGCAAACATACGAGTATGGCCGATACGGTGCTGCCCTTATGGGTCTTCTCGGTACACCGTGGAACCTTCCTTCGATACGTTCTGAAAGAAGAGCTGCTGGCCGATCCTCTATTCAATATTGTGGGGCGACGGTTCCCCAATATCTTTGTGAAGCGCGGGTCGGGAGATGCCCAGGCTCAATCCGATCGCGTTGGCGTTCTCAGTAGAGATCTCAACCCCGGCGACGGCGTGGTCATCTATCCAGAGGGCACACGATTCACGACCGCGAAACGAGATCGAGTGAAGGCCAAGCTACAGGACAGCGCATCGGAGAATCTACGAAACCACGCCGCCAAAGTGGTCAATGTGTTGCCCCTGCGTTCGGCGGGTGCCGTAGCATTATTAGAGAACGGTGGCGATACGCCTGTTCTGATCTGTGGCCATGTGGGCTTTGAAGGAGCCCGTACTCTACGCCACCTCTGGGGCGGCGATCTGATCGGCTCCCAGATCAAGGTGAAGATCTGGAAACACGAGAGCCACACCATCCCCACAGATCCGGAAGCCCGAGAGAAATGGCTCTATGACCAATGGGAGATCCTGGACCAATGGGTGAGCGAAGTCCGGGCACCAAAGACTACAAAGGAAGAGATATAATGGGTCGAACAATTCTCATCACTGGAGCAACTGGCTTCATTGGTCAGGAGCTCTGCGCCAGTCTGCAACAGGCGGGTCATGAATTAGTCGTATTAACGCGTCGCCCCGACGAGGCCTCGGCTCTTTTGCCCGAGGGCACCCGATTCTTCCATTGGGAGAACCATGAGACGATCCCCCCGGCCGAAGCCTTTGCCGGGATCAACGCGGTGATCCACCTGTCCGGGGAGACGGTGGTCGGCCGCTGGAACGCCAACAAAAAGAAAGCCATTCACGACACCCGCGTCCTGGGTACCGCGAATCTGGTGCAGGGAATGCAGGCCGCAGGGGCGACCCCCGAGGTCTTTATCAGCGCCAGCGCCATCGGCTACTACGGAGACCGTGGTGACGAAGAGCTTACCGAGTTCGAGCCAGCGGGTGACGATTTCCTGGCAGACGTCTGTTCCGGTTGGGAAGCGGCCGCAAGAGAGGCCGAGAGCGATGCAACACGGGGTGTACAATTGCGCATTGGCGTAGTCCTCGGCCATGGGGGAGGGGCTGTCGCCTCCATGAAGACCCCCTTCAAGCTCTTCTGTGGTGGTCCTGTGGGTAACGGCCGCCAGTGGTGGTCCTGGGTTCACCGCGCCGATGTGATTGGACTGATTCAGTACGCCCTGGACAACCCGGTGCAAGGAGCGTTGAACGCGACGTCCCCCGAACCGGCCCGTCAGAAGGACTTTGCCAAAGCCATGGGGCGCGCCATGAAGCGGCCGGCTTTTATGCCGGCGCCGGCCTTTGCCATCAAGGCTGCCCTGGGCGGCTTCTCCACGGAGCTGCTATCCAGCAAACGGGTTCTTGCAAATCGCGCGGTAGAGTTGGGGTACACCTTTCAGTACCCCGATCTGGATGCGGCCCTGGCCGAAGTATTGAGCCACGACTGAGAACGAGCTGCGCGGACGCCAAGCTGTAAATCTGTGACCAGGTCTCTGTTCGCTGTCACATTCTCTTTACGAATCGCAACGAGAACAATACAACCGGAACGGTTCGCCCGGTGCTCCCAATGGACGTCGATCCAAAGTGGGGCCCCCGTGAGGAGATCTGGATGCATCACCCCTCCCAACGTTGGTTTTCCCTGCTTCGGCCTCTGGCCGTTCTCTGCATGGTATTCCTTGGGTCGGCCTGCCAGGAGCGGGGAGAAGTGGTCCATATCTTTGCGGCTTCGTCGTTGACCGAGGCCTTTACCGAGCTGGAGCAGGCCTTTGAGGCGGCCCACCCGGATACAGATGTGCGGCTGCAATTTGCGGGTAGTCAGATCTTGCGCCTACAAATCGAGCAGGGGGCCGATGCCCATGTTTTCGCCTCTGCCAATCGGGACCATATGCAGATCCTGGTCGCCAGTGGGCACGTGGTAGAGATGCAGCCCCTGGCGGGAAACGAGCTGGTGGTGATCGTGCCCCGGTCGAACCCCTCGCAGATTCAGCGCTTCGCCGATCTGCCGCGCGCTCGGCGCCTGGTGATCGGCAATCGGAACGTCCCCGTGGGAGAATATGCCCTCAAGATGCTGGAACGAACCACGTCCCTGGGGGCAGAGTTCGACACCCAGGTCCTGTCGCGGGTCGTCTCCGAAGAGAATAACGTTCGTCTGGTCCGGGCCAAGGTTGAGCTGGGAGAAGCCGACGCTGCCATCGTCTATCGCTCCGACGCGGTGGCTTCTGAGCGAGTGAAGATGGTGTCGATTCCAGCTCCTATCAATGTTCGGGCAGACTATACGATGGGTCGGGTTGGTGGCAGCCAGGGACGCGCTGATGTGGACCGTTGGTTTGCCTTCGTGGCCTCCCCGGAGGGACAGGCCATATTGAGCAGGAATGGTTTTGAGGTGAACCCATGAGCCGTCGCTCCGAGAGTCGCTCCTGGCCCCTCTTTCTGGTGGCGTTACCCATGTTGGGGCTTTTGGCCCTTCCGGTGGCGGCCCTGTTGATGGCGTCGTCGCCGACGGATTTCGTCAGTGGCGTGCAGAGCCCTCTCTTTGGTCCGGCGCTGTGGTTGAGTATACGCACAACCTTGATCAGCCTGGCGGTGATCGTGGTGGCAGGTACGCCTTTGGCCTGGTGGCTCGCGGTCACCAGTCGACGAAAGGCTCGGGTGGTCGAGGTGCTCGTGGACCTGCCCATTGTTCTTCCCCCCGCCGTGGTGGGGATCGCGCTCCTCTATGGACTGGGTCGTAATGGGGTCCTCGGCGGGCAGTTAAACGCTCTTGGGGTGCAGATCCCCTTTACAACCCTGGCGGTCATTCTGGCCCAGGTGGTGGTATCGGCTCCCTTCTATATTCAGTCGGCGACGGCAGCCTTTCGACGGGTCGACGACGACCTCTTATTGGTCGCTCGAACCCTCGGCCAATCGCCGTCAGGAGCCTTCTTTCGAGTCGCTCTCCCCGTGGCTTTACCGGGGATTTTGGCAGGAATGGCCCTGGCCTGGGCGCGCGCCTTCGGGGAGTTTGGTGCGACCCTGCTTTTCGCGGGCAGTCTACCGGGGACCACCCAGACGATGCCCCTGGCGATCTATTCCGCCCTTGAATCCGATGTCCGCGTGGCGTTGGCTCTTGCCCTGGTATTGGCGGGGGTGGCGGTGCTGCTCCTCGCTCTCTTGCGGTTGGCGCCAGGGTTGGGCTGGCAGCGTCCGGGTAACGCCGTTGTAGCGGCGGGCTCCAGACCGGGGGTTGGACGATGGT
>PBVT01000072.1 GCA_002728755.1 Myxococcales bacterium | reverse complement strand
TAATCCGCATCGCTGAAATATACGGCTATAGGCATCGTACATGGCCTGATAGGCTACATGCGCCGCTTCTTCGGAGATATCGAAGGAGTAGGCGTCCTTCATTATGAATTCTCGACCGCGCATCAATCCTGCACGCGGGCGAATCTCATCACGAAATTTGGTCTGCACCTGGAAGAGATTCAGAGGAAGATCCCGATAGGACCGGATTTCATGGCGGATTAGAGCCGTGACAACCTCTTCATGCGTTGGTCCCAGACAGAAATCGGACCCTTTCCGATCTACGAACCGAAGGAGCTCTGGACCGTACTGCTCCCAACGTCCCGACTCCCTCCATAGCTCCGCCGGTTGTACACCTGGAAGTAGCATCTCCCTCGCTCCGGCCCTCGTCATCTCTTCGCGAACGATGGCCTCAACCTTTCGGAGAGTACGAACACCGAGTGGAAGGAACGAATAGACTCCCGCAGCGACCTTACGAATAAACCCGCCACGTATAAGAAGTTGATGAGATGGTACCTCCGCCTCTTTAGGGGCTTCCTTGAGGGTTGGCACGAACAGGCTGCTCATGCGCATGGGATAACTCCTGATCTCGTTGGATGTGAAATGAGACGCCTACCCACGACTTCTCAGCGCGTTGGGGTCTGCCGGAAACGCCGGCCAGCAAAGATGTACGTAAGCATAGGGAATGTCAACGTATCGTTATGGGATTCTACAACACCAAAGGATGTTTTCCCCTCCAGCTGACGGATGTCCGATCCATTCCTCACGGAATCCAGACGCTCTATCAGCGCTGCGACACGAATACCGTAGACAGGAGGATAGGCTTGGTAGGTATCGATGTAGAGTTTTAACAGTGGATGGCTCTGCCACGAATGTGTGGGTGCAATATCCGTACTCAAACGAACCCCATCAAGATAGTTCTTGTTCCGCCGAACCATCGATGGATCATGGCTTATACTGCCAGGAACAATAATATAGGGATGATAATCCCCCTCGTGGACAGTCTTGCCCCCACGCCGACCTCGAATACCGACATGGGCAAGATATCGAAAGATTCTATCAATATGCTGCCCAGATGAGACGACGATAACCGTCTCTGGCTGCTGGGCTTTTACCATCTCAGCGTACGCCGTCAGATTCTGTTCGTCCGCTGCATGTGCCAATGTAGTGACCCGTGCATCGGGCCCCAATAACCCACGCAGCTCTGTCGACCATCGCTCCAATCGTTTACCGGGCGGTCCAACCACAACAATGGGCTCTGGTATCGTTTCTTCCCCATTTTCCACACCAAAGGCTTTTGCATGGGCTAGCAGTTCCTCTTTTACGCCAGGCCCGAGCCGTAGCGCTCCCGAAGCGCCAACGCCGTGTCTGGCTACCCATGTAAAGGACTTCGTGGGATCAGGCCAACGGCCCAGGTCCGTACGAACTAGAGGCCCGATAACCGGGTCGGCTGTATATCCCGTGACCTGCAACTCGGCTATGCGAGCGTCCAGCTCTCCATCTTCCGGCGCAAGCATGATCCACTCGGACAAAGAATTCTTCACGGAAACAAGGCGAAGAAAGTTCCGTACACCAGCACTGATCTGTTTGTAACGAACACCCGTAGGCAAAAATAGTAAGACCGATCCAATACCCGAAACACCTGTATTCTCATTCATCCCGGGCGTCAGATTCAGCCACTCCATGACCTTGCGGAGCCTTGGCTTCTCCCCATGCTCGGCACGATGTGCTTTCAGCCACGTATGCGCCACCGAAGGCCACATTTTCGTTGCGAGCTGTAAACTCTCATCGCTCGGGCCGGTTACCGATTCATCGATGGGCAGGTTCCCAAAAGCGAGGGAAGCCAAGCCGGTCGCCACTTCAGGCCATTGCCCTGTTTTCGGAAGCCGAACGACCACATCAAGTCCGTCGACGAGTTGTGCTCTATCGACCAGAACATCCAGGCCAAGTGATTCGGTTCGTAACAGCCCCAGATTCTCCCAGACCGTCCGGTTGGACAGTGGGTTCCTATCAAGACGCGCCAGACAACACCGTGCTTCCAGCGCTAATACGCCCGTCTTACCAGCTACTTCTTGAAGACTCGTACGTTTCTCATCTACGTCGGCTCCCACCTCTTCGGTCCCATTTAGCTCTGCACATAGCCGGGCGAGGTCATGGAGCCCATGAAGCTCCGTCGCAAAATCTGGCTGTGTGGCCAAGACCGACCAGGGAAGACATGTACGTGACTCGCCTGCTACCGAAGGGTTCGCCAGTAGACAAAATACTACCGCTAGCCCAGTACCAAGAGGTCGGCACATTCGAATTAATCGATGGAATGGTATGCGAGTATTGTTGTGCATCAGCTCTCTAGCCACCGTTATCGGGATATCGATGCACAGTTGTTCCGTCAATTGAAAACGGCCGGGCGAACCCGGCCGTTTTCTACGTTGACTGTCAAACTCAGTAATTCGAGTACAGACGCCCAAGACCTCGGAAAATCTCTAGCTTTCCGATGATGTATTGGAGATGCGACAGGTAGTAGTCCTGCGGCACGAAGTCCTCGAAGGCGATCACGGCCTCTTCGATAAGGCGAACGGCGGGGTCATAGACACTCGTGTCGTCCGTCTTATGCGCCACATAGACTTTACCGCTGAGCGGATCTTCGAAGCGCACAACCTCAACTCCTTCAGGCGGAGTTAGCGAATCCTCGTGTCCCTCCAGGTAGATATGGCTCACGTCCAGGAAGCTATTGTTATAGTCCATGGTCATCATAGCCATTCCGTACAAGCCGGCGAGAGCAGGCATACGGAACTTCGTCGTCGGGAACGTATACTTGGGTTCCGGGAAGAGCGGTACTTCACTAGCACCATCACAGTCGCCAGCGGCGGCGCCGAGGAAATCACGACGGCGGGCTGCGATATATTCGCCGCCGATCGTCGCGTTTGTCTCAATACACCACCCAAACTTGGCATGATCATCTACCATGATGGAACCAAGAAGCTCGGTCATCTCACGCGGGAATGCTGTGTAGTAGGAGATCATGAAACGACGCATCTGCTCATCCGCGTTATGTGCGAGAATAGATGTCGTCGGGTCAGTGAGAACCTCAAGGGCATTAAGACGATCATAGATGGCACCACCGGAACGAACGACCGGAAGGGCTCCATCATAGTCGTACTGCGGGTACATATGACGTGAGCCAGCTTCCTCTCCGACCCAGACAAAGCTGGTATCATCGAAGGCAGCACGGTCGATCGACGACCAGGGCTCGTAACGCTCGGTATTGGTGTTAAAGGCATACCATCCGGTAATCGGACGACCAAACACCTGCGCCATCGTATTGAAGGATATAGCCGCACCGAGCGAACCGGACAGACCACCATTCAGGTCCTCTTCGTAGGGAACTCCGAAGGTGTTCTGCCACCAATCCTCGTGGTTGTTACGTGCCATCTCATATACCCAGAACTGGAAGTGACGCTGACCCTGTTTGAAGGTCCGGTATACGCGCCAGGAGTAGTTCTGCGGGTTGAACTTAAGGTCATCACGCATGAAACCCCAGAATGGCCAATAGTTTTCATAGTCCGAGAACGCGTTACGGACGATCTCGTAGGTGTCCGCGCCTTCGTCCCATACGTCGCACGTTGGGCTATAACCGACCTGCTCATCCGAACAGAACCGGTACGGAACCATTGCGCCATTATCCGTACAGAAATCGCCGTGGAAATAATGCTCACAGTATTGTCCTTCGCCACAGATGCTGGCGTCGGTAGAGCAGTCCTCACCAACGGCAAGATCTTCAAGAGCCACGTCCTGTCGGTCTTGAATCTTCGAAGCATCACCACCGAAGATGGATGGGATTTCTGTGTAGTGAACTCGTCGGAACAAACGCTCCACGGGATCACGATCCTGAAGGAACAAGGGGCTATTCGCTGGATCCTGATCCGAAGGATCATTCATGTAGTTCCACACACCGGAATAGTCTGGTGCGTCGGTGAACTGCTCCACGACCTGTCCATAGGCATATTTGATGGCAGCGTGATCGTAATGACCGACGCCTTCAAATCGCGCATTGAACTTCGCACCGTAATCCATAACGGTCGAACCCTGCATCTGGCGCATATTGCTTCCACCCTGAGCAAGGGTTTCATCACCAAATGGACCACCGATTGGTGTCCAGGTTCCGCCCACTGTCTGGCCACGAGCATCCCAGTACTCTGGGAAGTAGTTCATGGCATCCGTGGAGCCTTCGAAGTTATGACGTAGACCCAGCGTATGGCCGACTTCGTGCTCGGCTACGCCTTTGTAGATCTGTGCCCAGAGCTCGGCCTCGAAGGTATCGCGAAGCTCCTGAATACGCTGCTTGATAGCCTCCTGGGTCTGGAAAACACGATTGTCCTTGGTGGGCCACCAAAGGGCTTTGGGAAGATACACAGCGTTGGGGCTGGTAAGGTCTACGCGCCGAATCTCCTGTGCAAGGGAGTCAATTACGCTTCGAGTGCTACAGTTCTCGTCATCGGCCGTCGCCGCTGCCGGGAACTCACAGAACCCAGTGCCGCCGTTACATACGAGGCCAGCACCAGTACAGTCCGCCTCGGTAGAACAGCTCGGGAAAGCACAGTAGTTGTCAGCACCACAGGTCAGGCTACCGTCCACGGAACCCGAGATGTACTTGTAGCAATCATCGTCGAGCTGACAGGGGCCGAGAGGTAGTTCCGTAACGAGCTTACATACGGCATCGTCATACTTGGTCTTATACTCATTCGCCAGACCAAGAATCGCTCCATCCGCAAACTCAGAAAGGTAGAGGTTCTTCTCCATCTGTCCTCGGTAATAATCCATGCGCTCAAGGTAACCGCCGTGATGCTTGAATGAAGCAAGGCTGTATTCCTTCTGCTCATCTTCGCTGAGAGCAATGCCACTACCTACGCGCGGGTCTTTGAACAGAAGACGCAGGTAGTCTCCACCCATGATCGCTTCGAGCTCCGGAGCATCATGAAGTGCAGCCAAACGCTGACGTGCGAAATCCTGATCCGTCTGTGTGGGACCGTTTACTTCCAATCGGAACCGAACATCGGCATCCATCATACCGCTCGCAAGCTCTTTGGCCTGGTCGAGAGTGTAGAAAGGAGGCTCTCCGTTGGATTTCAGACGCTTGACCTGATTGGCCTCGCTAATCGCGTCCGCGAATTCAACTTCGCGCCAATCCTTCACGCCAGCAAGTAACTCGATGGCGTCGATCGCTGTATGTGCACCAATCTTCATTGGGGCGACATAGTTGTATGCACCAGCAGAGATAATCTCACCCGTGAGTGGGTCGGCGGAAGACGGTCCATACCCGTACAAGCCAGCCTGAAGAGGTTCCGTTACAGCGTGAAGGAAGTTGTAACGCAGGTCTCCATTCTCATGGGCGCGGTCCATATCCGTGCAGTATTCCTGGCAATACGCTTCTGGCGAATCCGCATAACAGGCCTTCGTTCCACTGGCTGCCCGAGCTTCGGCGTTGCTGTTCTCACACAGAATGAACATGGGGAAATCCCATACCTTGCCTGTACGAGCTTCAACTGTTGCATCAAATGGGCCGGCCCAACCCTGGGCGAGCTCAAGACTCGACTGAACCAGATCACGAGGGAAGTTCTTATTCATATAATATACGATGGGTCGTGGAGTCATCGCTTCGTAGTCAAGGTGTCCATCCTCACCAACGATGTACTCTTCCCAAATGCGATGACGATTCGCCTGGCGGGTCGCACCGCTTTCGGTCAATCCATAGTTACAGTTGTAGCTATGGCGCTCCGTACGGAAATAACCGAATCGGTTCATGTGGCGATCATCGTAATTGAGCGATACGTAATCGGATTTCCCACCCTTATACGCTTTATCAACCCGCAGGAGAGATGTGCGCATGGCGATCTGCTCACTCACACATTCATACACGCCACCGGTGTACCACGGGTAGTACCAGCAATACGGGATCATTCCGATTCCCTCGTAATAGGTGGTCAGACCTTCGAGGACATGATGGGTCGTAAAGTCGATATACGCGACCGTCTCAGCATCATCAGATGCGTTACCAAACGCGTCCTCAATGCGAATACCCAGGCCATCAGCGCTAGCCTCCCCCTCATAGATAGTGAACGAGGAGTTGCTATTTACGCCGGCGTTATACGCTACCGGTACCTGGTTGGCGGAAAAGTCTACCCGCATATACTCGCGATCAGCCCAATAACGATCACTTGTATTTTCACTTGTGACATTGGTCTTTTCGCCAGTTGTAGCGTTGTATTCCTTCTGGATGTCGAAATGACTCGAAATGGCCCAGGCCGCTACAGGGGCACCGCGGTAAACAACCACGGGAACCGTACGCTGCTCACCACATACTTCGATCGTACGAGTCACGAGCTTACGCAAGGCCGCCTGGTTTAGACCGGCTTTCAGCTGCGCTTCGGAAACATCCGGATTACACCATTCCAGATCCTGCACGGTGATTTCATCATCCACGGAGGAATCAAAGTCACGGCATAACGGTACATCCTTATCCGACCGGAACCCAACTACGCCCGCATCTTCCGCGAACTCGTAGGTTCGGTAGAAATACAGAGTATCTTCCTGGATTTCGAACACGCCTCGTTCCATCGGGTCCATTGCACCGATGAAGGTATACGCACCAGTCGCTGGTGAATCAACCACAGTGCTTCGAATAAACCATTCCCCTTGCAGGAGGTCTTTCTTGAAAGCGTTGGGCTGTACGCGATTAATCTCGCCCATATCCTGTGCGCAACCCGCGAACAGGAGAAGAGATAATAGGGCGAAAAGGAGAGAAGAAGTGCGGATGGATTTCATAGGTCCAGCTCCAGCAAATACGTAACGGGTGTTTTCAGAGATTTTTCGGTTAGTCATCATGGCCTCCTTAGTACCCAACAGTTGAATAAACTTCGTTGAGCGAACGAAGGATCTCAAGGCTCTCGATGAGCTCCTTGAGTTGAGCCTCCAATTTGAGCTTCGGCTCGCCAACCGCTGCTTCCCAGCTCGTCTTCAGAGCATTTGCCTTTTCAAGCATGCGATAGGCCACCTCGAATGGTGCGCGCTCGCCGTACTCATTGGCGTATAGATAGTTATTGCTCAGAGCCGAATAGGTTTTCTGGCCGAATGGATCGTCGAAAGTAATCTTGTCGACGCCATCATTGATATCATACTGCGAACCGTTACCCTCGTAGGTAATGGCCATCGCGTCCGTGAAGGTTGGGTCGAAGCCGGCCGGAAGATAGGATAGGCCGTAGACCGCAGCGAAGAGCTTGAAGGAGAAATCATTGATGGACGGTGATACGACCGGTCCAAGACCATGATTCTCTTCAAGAGCCGTGTCGTGACCCGAAGAGCCAATAACGGGCCGTGCTACGAACGAACCGTTTTGTTCCGCACCTGCGAACAACTCATATTCATCAGCGACAATACCACCGAGAACGTTCGTCAACTCAATCTGGTATAGGGTGTTGAACCCGATTGAGGTTGCGCCACGAACGCCTAGCTCAGACACGAAGTCCGAAGTGAAGTAGGCGGTGGAGTCCGTAAGAGTAAGCAGGGATGCAACTTTTTCCCAGAAGCTCCCAATCCATACAGCCTGGGAGAAGTCGTAATATCCACCACTGGTATTGAACTGGGTGTAAGGGAACTTACCAAGGCCAACCGGAATATTGAGTTCACTACCCGGTGCATCCGTTTCGAAGCTGAAGTTCTCATAGGCTCCCGTGTCGTTATTGTACTGGTAGGAACCCGGAGAAGGACTAGAGATAAGCTCCGTAAGGTATTGGAAGGCAACTTCCGATGTTACTCGAAGTGTACGACCATCGTAGGGGGCATCCTTCCAGTTCGCGAACCAGAGGTAGTCCTTAAAGATGTGGTAGTACAGTGCATAGTACTGACCAGCATGACCAAGCTGGGTCATGTATCGATCAAGGATGCGGGAGAAGTAATAGCTAGCGTTTCCGTAACGACCAAATCCGTAACGCTCACGCTTGAAGGCGTCGAAGATGTAGTAGTACTGAAGGCTATTCATCGAGTGATAGTTCATCTCACCGATGTCTGCTCCGGTATCGAAGTAGTAACAACCAAGGTTGCCACGATACTCGTCATAGCAGGCACGGTACGGTACCTCGATGTAGGTATAATCTTGCTCATCACGGATGTAGTTGTTGGCCATCTGATGTTCAAACGTGACCTGCTCCCAGGGAACCGTTACGCGCTGCAGATTCTCATCAACACCGATAAAGTTCTCCAGAGATCCAAAGCCACTACTGGTCGTACCAGCATAGCGCCACCAGGATGTATCCTTTACGTAAGCAAAGACATTCGGAGGATAGTTGTAGTAATCGGCCGCGTTCTGGACGTAGGCCTCGAGGCGGCTCGTGTCATGATAGACCTCGAGCATCTCACCGTAACCCGCCTTAATCGCTGCCATATCGTACTTACCGAGACCATGGATGTCCGAGTTGAACCGGCCACCATAATCCATAACGGTGCTGTACTGGTACTCCGTACGACGACTATCTCGCTCGCTTTCGGTCATATAAGGCCGCGGCGCGAACTTCTTGATGGGCTCGATAACCGTTTCTTTGTAAGGAGCTACAACAACGTTTCCGTCGCTATCGCTGCAGACGGATTCGTTACAGTATTCGCCCTCACCACAGTCCGAAGTCTGTGCACAGCTAGTTGTGGTACCACATTGGTTTGTACCCGTATCACAGGTCAGTCCGGCTACACAGGAGCCATCACTTCCACATGGAACTTCGTACTCGATAGGTCCTTCACAATAGCCTGTCTTCGTATCGGTAACGTCAACACAGAAGCTGCCCGCTGATCCTTCGGGCTCACCACAGGTGAGGCCACCGCTACAGTCCGCGTCACTACTACATTGAACAAAGGTGCAGGTTTCTGCCCAACCCGGTGTTTCACACCAGTTGTCGTTCTGGCAGAGCACGAGCTCTTTTTCACGAATATCGAAGTACTCGTCCTTATAGTTGAAGATGTCATTAGAGCCCGAGAAGTTGTGTCGAAGCCCGATGGTATGACCAACTTCGTGCTCGATGACACCACCATAGATCTGCTGCTCAAGAGCAATACGAAGATCTTCACCCGATAGTCCCTGGTCATCTTTCAATGCTTTCGCGAGACCATAGATTGCATCATCAATGAAGTCTGCCATGAAGAGGCAGGTGTTGTTCTTCGCATTCGTCAACATGCGCATACGCTCATGCTCAGATTTCACTGCGCTCTGCGTCGCCCATGTCAGGGGGCTCACAAGGTCCAGGGCCTCCGCGTCCAACGCGGCTCCTGGCTCCAACTGGCCATCCGACAACGCAACAACGATTTCATTGTTGATCATCATCTGCTCAATCTTTGTGCCCTTGATACGATTGAATCGCGCTTCAAGTTGTTCCTGCGTCGGGAACCCACCCAAGACCTCGCCGAGTAGTTGCTTGCGATACTCCTCGTCGGAATGGAAGCGCCAAAGCTCGGGGGCCTCATGCGGCATCATCATTCGCATCGGAGCGGCCGGTTGCCGCTGGTTCAATGCCAACGCTGCAGGGCTGGAGGCGGGCAGCTTGTCCGTAGCCTTTGGTCCTGCGGCCAGATCGCCAGGCATCTGTAGGCCACCATGCATGGTTCCAATCTCGTTGTCCTCGAGACTCTGTAGGAAATCACGAACGTACTTACCCGAGATGGTGTCCTCTATGGAGAGGTCTCCGTGGACCAGATCCATGAGGTCACGAGCCCACTGGCTGTAGGTTCGAAGTGGCGCACCGTAGATGTTCGCTGTCGCGAAGTAAATCTCTCCCGTATCGGGGTCGGCAGCCGAAGGACCGTATCCAAGAGGACTCGATATATGTGCTTCGTGAATGAAGTACACAAGGTTGTAACGAGCATCTCCAACTTTCTTCATACTGTTCGGCAGGGCTGCGTCATCACCGCACGCGTTGTGGTAATCACCAGCGTCATCGGTCCAGGTGTACCGACAGTCATCTTGTGTACTCCAGCTACAGTCTTTATTGGCGTTGAACGCCTCCTTGTCAGCGTCCGACCAGCCGCTGGGGTCCGTTCCATTGTTTTTGTCCACGAGCTCGTATCCGGCGTCCGTCCAATATCCAGTGAACTGGTTACGGCAGACTACGTACGCTGGAGGTACCGACTCTTTGATCGCAGCAACTTCCGCCAGATCATCAGCCGTGATTTCGGGCATGCCACCTACACAACGACCAAAGCCACCGGAATGGAAACAGGTAACATCCTGGCGACCACCGCGGTCGACCAATTTAACGGAATGCATCCCGTTATAGCCGGCGTTGATGAATCCAGAGTCTTCGCCCAGAGAAAGGCCATCGGCGCGTCGGGTACCATTGATCACCACGTTCTGCGAACCATGGTCAGCCAACATATTCACAACGCGAATACCTTGGTCGCCAGCAAGGCCATCTTGACCGGTCACCAGGCTTGATTGGGCTTTCGTAAGAACGCCACCACCATAAACGAACAGGTAAATACCGTTGATTGCGAAGGTTACGTTGGTCAACTCCGCGACCTCACCACTATCGGAATGAGCCGAGATCGTGAACTTGCCTGTATCAAATACAGCATAATCCTCGTAGGTGTTGTTGGTATCAAATGTCACGCCAACGGCCGCATCAATGCCACCGATTTTGAAATCGACGCTAGAGGCGTTGGGGTCCGCATTTACGAAGCGAACCAGAGATTTGCCCGCGTGTACGTTGGATGGGGGATATTTGGCATCGTTTGTAACGATAGAACCCACACCATCACCATCGTTGTAGACGATGACTGTTCGACCCTTAGGCTGGGGAACATCCAGGTCTACAACCTGGGCGAAGGTTGCAATCTCGGTACTACAATCTGCATCCGTGTCACAGAAACGAGTGTGCAACATACCACCGGTCTCGGACTCACGACGATCCCAGTACAGCATCCAAGCGATGGTCTCGCTGAAGACATCGTTCCAGTTATCAGCCATCTCGTAGGTTTCATCGATCAGATGCTCCGGGAAGTCAGCAGACAGGTGATACATGATGGGTTTTACGCCACGACCATCGTCAAAGCGTTCGCTCGGACGCTTCAGGCGACGCTGCTTACATTCTCCACCGGAAAACCACTCTTCCTGGTAGCAGAACTCTTGCGCGTCCGTATTACAATCGGCATCCACATTGCATGCTGATGCACCTTCTACATCTACAAAGTCCCAGACCTGACGCCAGAGATTCCAACGATTGATCTTCTGATCACGACCGGCATAGGTCAGACCGGAATTCTCGGAATAGGTGTACCGCTCGGTCATGAAGAAACCGAACTTCTCCTGATGGAAGGAGTTGTGCCAGAGCTTCGCATTATATGTGGGAACAGGATTCACACGCTTGAAGCTATAACGAGCCTTGACTACGCCACCGGCACAGTCTCCACCGGCAAGAGTATAGACACTGCAATAGCCAGAAGATTGGGGCTCTGCGAAGAACTTGATGACAAAGCTGATGTAGCCATCGGTTATTTCCGGTCGGTCAGGGTTGTCCTCACCCTCTACTTCCTGGACATAATACGGGACGCTATTCGTAGGCATACGACCAACGGTGAACTCGAAATCGTTGATTGCATTTTCCGACCAATCTACCCGCATCGACTCACGCTCATACCAGGGGCGGTCCTCGTCATTCTCTTCAATCACGTTGGACTGCTCACCCGTTTGCGCGTTGTATTTGCGTTTCACATCCAGATGCTTTTCGATCTTGAAGGCTGCGATGGGCTCACCCACATACATCTTCATAAAGTCATTGTCCGGATTGCTATCCTTCATGGCATCACGGTCCCAATACTTACGAATACTGCGGCTGTGATATCCCTTGCCAGCGCCTTCAAGAGTTTCCGTTACCGGATACGCTACAAGATGCTTTTCCTGCACATCCCAAACGATCTTCGGGTTGGCACCAAAGGACATCTCCCCAACAAACGTAAATGCTACGCCGTACGGTACCTCGGTAATGGTGCGAACCATATACCACATACCCTGAAGGTCCTTTTTGTGGACGATATTTGGCTGCGTACGATCGATGTCACCGACATCTTCGGTACAACCAAATCCACCTACTAGGCAGACCACAAGGATAAGAAAAAACGAACGAATTTTCTGAAGACTATTGTGGAACATTCCGTTCTCCTGATTTCCCGGTTGGGGATTCGAGTTCAAATAATGTCGACATCTCGCTCAGGCGAGATCATCTACAGTTCTAATAGGTTCCTGTAAGAGCTAGGTAGAATGTGGTTCGATTCGAGTTTGGCGAAATAAAATCGAAAAACGGGAACCGAATTGAGCTGTTGTCGGATGTAAGCGGCGACTGCGAAGTCGAAGCCCCTACCGAAAAGAGAAGTTCTTTCTTTGGCGTTTGCCACGATAGGTCAATCGTGGACTGGGTTAGATCGCGAACACCACGACCCGAGTCTCCGTTTTCAGGAGTAAGCCCATCCTCGTTGTCCGCTGCGTATGTGAAGTACTTCACAAAAACGTAATCGAAGGTGAGGTAAAGCTTCGAAGGCAAGGTAAACATTGCCGTACCACGATTCATCCATGAAAACTCAATATTGCGGCCACCAATGGCGATGACACCACCGAGATCTTCATTTCCCTGATCGCGTGCGAAGGCGACTCCAAGGCCGGCATCTACCGTTGGGCTGGTAAAGCGATTGAAGTTCTTTCCTACACGAGTCTCGTACATAAGCATGGTTTTCTTGTAGGAATACCCAAACTTGCTACCGACTCGAATCACGCCCAGGCGGTTGGCGTATCGTGAGGCGAGGGATGTGCCTACAACACCCGAAATATACGGGCTAACGCTGATTCCCAGGGGCGCGATCTTGTACAGGTTGTTATGTACATAACCCAATTCAAGATCACTGAGCAGAATCTGGTTGGGAGTGGTCGTCGCACTCTCATAATTCTGGAGCAGCTCCTGGCTGACCGAGAATTTCATGAATGCTACTCGCTTGTCGCCTTCGACTCGCCAGAACGGATTCACGGATATGGCCACCAGGTCGTATTCACGCTGATCGGAGCCGGCAACAAAGGTACCAAGCCCCAGCGTGTTGCTCAAAGCAACGCGTCCACCGAACTTAGGCTTCTCAGCATCGTCGCTGGAGCTTTCCTGCTCCTGGATAACGGAGGTCTGCGCTAACGCGACTTGCGACGCCAGAGGCGCGACCACCAGAGAAAAAACAAACACTAGTCGTACAAAGTTCTTCAAGACAAGCTCCCAGAACAGCTAACGTTTTTGAGAATCGAGAAACCGACTGACGAGGGTAGAATACACTCGCTATATACTCGGGGGAGCCGGAGTTGTACTGTTTCGACCTTCCGCATGTCAACCGTTCTCGTGCTCAATTTAAAATTACAGACATCCCTCGGATGGAGGGACGAACCATTCGACCCGCCGACCCAGCGCGAGACTTTACGATTCAGCCCCTATAGTCGCAAAGCCCATGCCAAGATTGGTGTAGCATAGATTTCCATGTAGCCGATTGATAACACAGCACTTTTTGTATCAAGCGGATCTCGACTGAAGTGTGCAAAAAACCTACAGCGTTCGTTTTTGCACGCTATTCTTCATTCTTCCTCTAGTCGTTCCACCAGACGGACGGGAAGTCCTAGAAAATTTCGCCCGCTCATAAATAGGACGACATCTCCACTTCTGACCTCGGCAGCCAGTACCCCTAATATCGTGTCAGCATCCGGAATGAAACGCGCATTGACTCCATTCTCGCGTAGATCGGCAGCCAGTTGATCCGCATCGAGGCGCTCCTCTACGGGAAGACCGTCGTCCTTTTCTAGAGGCCGAACGAAAATTACTTCATCGGCCCCCTCAAAAGAATCGACATAGGTCTTCTGGAACAGCCGACGACGACTCGTATTCGACTCAGCCTCAAATAATGCCCATAACCGCCGGTCGGGGAATTGTGTTCGGATTGCAGCTATCGTTTCGCGAACGGCTGTCGGGTGGTGGGCATAGTCTTGCAATACTCGAATGCCACGAGGCTCCCCCTGGAGCTCCTGCCGTCGTCGAACACCTGGGAACCCTGGCAATGCCGCTCGTAAAGCTTCCACGTCGGCCCCTTCGGATACGGCGATACTCAACGCCGCCACAGCGTTCCAGACATTATGACGACCCGGTTGCGTTAACTCGAACATCCCGAGGTCTCGGCCTTCGTATACGAAACGGAATCGACTTGGCTCGGTGCGACTGGCGAGCTCTACATCGGTCGCATAGGCATCAAGCTGTTCGGCATCACCCTCGATTCCATAAAGGCAGATTCGAGCTGGTCCATAACTGGCGGCTGCTCGAGCCTCCTCGTCAGAGCCATGAACCCACAACTGGTCCTTCGGATTGAACAAGGCGGAGTAGGTGCGGAAGGCCCGCCGTACCGCGTCAAAGTCACTGTAGATATCCGCATGATCGAATTCGACCGACGTCAAGATACCGATTCGAGGGCGGTAATGAACAAACTTCGGACGCTTATCGAAATAAGCGGTGTCGTATTCATCCGCTTCCAATACAAAATGGGGGCCAGATCCTGCGCTCAGACCACTTTCAAAGCCGATAGGCACCCCACCGATCATGTATCCGGGATCAAGGTCCGCCTGCTTCAGCAACCAAACCAGCATCGATGTGGTTGTTGTCTTACCGTGGGTACCCGCCACCGTTATAGATCGACGTTGGCTCAAGAACATATCCGAGAGTAGTTCTGGTAACGATAGATGGGGGAGCCCCAATCTACGCATAGCCACCGCTTCCGGGTTGGTACGCCGTGTAATATTTCCGACCAACACCAGCTCTGGCGGTTCTTTCGTAATATTCTCCTCAGAGAATCCCAAAATAACCTCAACGCCAGCGTTCGAGAGACGATCCGACATGGGAGGATAGCAATCGCGATCGGAGCCACGCACCTCGTGGCCCTGCTCTTTTAGTAGGCAAGCGATCCCGCCCATGACGGAGCCTGCTACGCCAATAACATGAATGGAGCGGCTCTGTTGGAAATCGATCATCGACTCAGCATAACCTACTTGTACACGAGGGCAAGCCCCCGTTTCATGGCATCAGAAATCCCAGAAGAGATCGACCCCATTCAGTAGGATTGGTCCAGCCTCCGAACCAGCGCTCACAAGGGCATCGCCCGGTAAAAACAATACGGTCTTCGTGGCAATGCTCAACCGTTCTTGAAAGCGGTAGTCCAGTCCAAGTCTGGTTTCTACTCCATAGAATCCGCCCCCGCCCGGTGTATTTTCTCTGGCCATGGCCCATGATCCCATTGCGGTTAGATCAATACCGAGAGAGTGGCGTCCGCGAAGTACATCAAAGCCTAGAGTCGGTCCAACATACACTGTGTTCGTAGCGGCCCCGAGAAGGTAACGATACAAAACCTCATCAACAAAGAAACTTGGATGGGCAATGAATTGTTCATACGTCGCGTTTTCCAGATATTCGGACTGGGTGTTGTAGATTTCAGTCGATGGAGCCACAGTATTGCTACCATCTTGGACCCCAATATAACGACCTTCGGGTTCACCGGTCGCAAAGCCTGCATCAATGCGCGCACGGATACGACCCGTCGTGTAGCTGGCACGAAGTGCTCCCGCAAAGGCCTGGACATCGCGGGATAGACCTTCATCAGAGAAGGCCTGGGTCTGTTGAATATCCCCAAGAACGGCCTGAAGCTCCAAACCAAACGCCAGGTGATGCCCATCGACGGGCCAACCTTCCAGATGTAAAAAGATACCGGGGTACCAGAGATCTGCATTCCTCGGAACATACGCAATGCAGTCAAAGCTTGTTTGCGGGCCCGTTCCTTCTGCGTCTTCGACGCAAGCTCCAGGATCCAGAGCTTGATCGGATTGACGTCCAGCACTTCGCATTCGTAGCCGCACAGCCCAATCAAAAAGCCATTCATTGGAAAGGCGTGCGGCGCGAATTCTATTTGCAGTTTCTAGCGGTGTGTACAAAGCACCCGACAATTCTACCAGGATCTCACTGATATCATCGCTTTGGTCTAAGTCATAGGGTTGACCGGCCACAAACTGACCCCTCTCACTCGTAAACCCCTCTCCAGGGCGACGCCAGGCGAGCCGGGTACCCATGTCGAATAGATCCGTTCGAAGATCAATACCGTCAACCAGAGTCTGCACATCACAATCGTGACATTCCCCGTCATTTTCCGACAAGCCAAGACCAAAATGCTCTGGCATTCTCCCCATTCGTATCCAGACCCGAGATAAAGGTTCCCAGGTACCATAGAGATACGGAACGCGAATGCCGTCACTCACCCGGTCACCGTTCATACGAACAAGCGAATCCTCGGATTCCTCACCATAAAAACCTATCCCCGTTCCCGCCTCGATATTCTCGAACGCATCAAATGCCATAGAGACGGAAAATGCGTCCGAAATGTGGATCGTGGGGCGATAGCGAAGCCGTACATCGCTTGTCCAACCCATACGCTCCACACCAGCACCTGCTG
>PBVT01000128.1 GCA_002728755.1 Myxococcales bacterium | reverse complement strand
CATCCCGTTCACACTTTTTGCCTGTTTTATGGATTACCCGATCTAACTCTATGACATCAGATTCAATGAATATATATTCCGGGGTGATCTCACTTTTACTACAAATTGAAATCTTTATAGGGTAATAACCTTCTACTTCTTGATTGTTTGCTGGTTCATCAAAATAAAAGTCATAAAATTTACGCTCCTCAGTCACGACTAGAATATTGTTTTTCGACTCTGCATATCTTGATATCGACTGAACGACATAGTCCTCGTCAGTCGGAAAGATCAGTTTCTCGTTCAAAACCAAGACGCTAGAAGTCTCAATTTCTTTATCATTTACCTGGAGTCTTAAAGGTTTGTGACACCACTTCCCAATGTATTGTCGTTCTCCATCTTCTTCAGATAACGTTTTGTCTACAGACTTTTGAAACATGGATTGTGTCGCGACGTCTACCAAGATTTTTTCTACTAAACCTATCGGTTCTACTCCCGTTAGATTGACTCCTTTCAGTTCTACCCCTTCAAGACTGACTCCCTTAAGATTTGCTCCGGTGAGATTCGCCCCAGTGAGTTTTGCCCCATCGAGATTGACTCCCTTAAGATTTGCTCTGGTGAGATTCGCCCCAGCGAGATTTGCCCCAGCGAGATTTGCCCCAGCAAGATTGACTTCCCTTAGAATTGCTCCTGCCAGATTTGCACTAGTCAGATTTGCCCCTGACAGGTCTGCCTCAATCAGAACTGCACCAGACAAGTCTGCCTCAATCAGTTTTGCTCCATTTAAATCTAACCAACCTAGGTATGCCCTGCTAAAATCTGCTTTTTCAAGATCGCAATTTGATTCTTGACCATCAGTTAATTCCGTGTGACACAAGTATGCTGAATCCAACGTTTCGTTGGCTATGGTTGCACCAGTAAGATCCGAATTAATCAGAATTGCACCATCCAGATCTGCTCCAGTGAGATTCGCCCCAGTGAGATTTCCCCCAGCGAGATTGACTTCCTTTAGAGTTGCTCCTGCCAGATTTGCGCCAGTCAAATCTCCCCAAGCTAGGTCTGCCTCAATCAGATTTGCCTTACTTAGATCACAACCAGAGCAATCCCCAGTTGCCTTGAGTTTCTCCAAATCTGATTCACTAAACGCACCTACTTGCCCAGAGAATCCCACTATCAAAAAAAAGAAACACAATCTCACAACAGATATTGATCGCATCATCATAGTTTGGTTCCTCCTTCTCAAATTTCTAAACGTCCTATCCACAGAGTACTACCGGGATATAGGGAGTTCAAGGAGTCTCAAAATGACTCTAAATAGACCAAACGAAAAACACTTCCGGTGGATATCCTTTGAAGTTGAGTGGGTGGGTTAAGTCGGGGTATAGCTCTGCTCAACACTCCTTGTATTGCTTGCGAATGCATTCACGGGCAAGTTTCTCTGCCTTCTCGATCTGGGAAGGGGTCATGTGTTCAGAGACGTCGTCTCTAACCCTGCCTCCTTGCGTATTGCCGTTAGAGGCGGCAATTTTTCCCCACATATGAGCACGGATCAAGTTCCGGGGAACACCTTTGCCCAATGCGTACATCCCCGATAGATAAGCCTGGGCACTGGGAAGTCCCCGCCGGGCAGCAATGGTAAACCACCGTACTGCAGTCTCTAAATTCTGCTGGACACCTTCTCCAGTTGCGTACATCACACCCAACTGGGACTGGGCCAACAGATGCCCCTCTTCAGCCGCGAGGATGAACCATCCCGATGCCCTTTTGTGGTCTTGTGAGATACCCTCTCCCTCGTAATACATTCGACCTAGGCTGTATTGGGCACCAGCATGCCCCTGTTCAGCAGCAAGGGTGTACCACCTTGCTGCAATTCTGTTGTCCTGGGGGACACCATTCCCTTTGCGGTACATCTCACCCAGTGCAGTCTGAGCACCTGCATACCCCTGGTCGGCAGCAAGGGTGTACCACTTGAGTGCAATGTCGAAGTCCTGTGGGACACCGAGTCCTTTATCGTAGAGAACACCCAGAGTGAACTGGGCAATGGCATGCCCACTTTCTGCAAGCGGTCTGAACTCACCCAGAGCTGTTGCATAGTCGCCCGCCAGAAAAGCATCGAGTCCCTTCTCGTAATCAGCACCCGAGCTGGCGCCCACACCACCGGCAAGCAGGGTGAATGTCAGGCAGAAGGGACCAATCAGTTTTTTCATTGGGACAATTTACGGCCGAATATCCGGAATGAAAAGTTTTTAGTTGACCTTTTTAGTACAAAAAAAGGAAATCTGGAGGGATTAGATTTCCTTGTACCCGCCCGTCTACCTCACCCCGATGGACTCGACGTAGACATCAGATCTATCTGATCCTCCAACCATTAAACCCAATTCAAGCAATCCGGCTCGGAATCTCTGAAGAAACCCTTTCAGTAGGTTCTCTTGCTGGGAATGACCCCGCGTACACCCCCTTGGGGATTCTCCATATCACCTTTTCGCCTGGGTATCAGGTGCACATGGACATGGAAAATTGACTGACCGGCATCCTTGCCGACATTCACCCCTACATTGAATCCTGTAACCGTCTTATCCTGTTCTACTAAATTCTTCTTGGTCATACTCAGCATCTTGTGGATCGCATTGACCTCCGGTTCATGGAGATCAAAATAAGACGCGACGTGCCTTTTGGGAATAACGAGAGTATGGCCTCTCGTCACCGGATAACGGTCTGTCCTGGCATAACAGAGTTCTTTTTCTTCGACCAGTTCATCGGGATTGATCACACAGAAAATACACCCCTCCTCCCTGTCGGCAGAACGCGGTGCAATACAGTTGGCCTCCACCCTGTCCCGTTTCCGGTGCATAGTGTCTACTCCGCTTTATATCATCCGATTAAAGGCTGAATTCAGCTGCCCGAAGAAGCATGGGAGACAAGTCCCATAACAATCAGATACAGCCCAAGCAGCGACAACCCGATAAGAAAAACCATTCGGAAGACATCCGGCGAAAGGCGTGTACGCAATCTTATCCCCAACATCATGCCGGCAAATGCGGGAACGACGCCCGCCGCAGACAACAGTCCAAGCGAGCCTGCCACAAGACCATGGTAGCTCAAACTACTGCCCAGGCTGATTGTCGCCACACTAAACCAGATCCCCATCACCTGGATGAGTTGATCACGACTGAGTACCAACGCACGCAGATAATCCACTGCAGGGAGAACGAAGACACCCGTCACTCCACTGATCCCGCCGGATACGCCACCAATAATCGGGGAAAGCCAGCGCTCATGCCGGCCTGGATCGGGAATTTTCACGCCCAAAATACTGGACACGCTGCTGATCACAATGGCCACACCAAGCAGCACCACAAACAGAGGCAGATTCTCTCCAGTCAACGCGCGTGAGGTCATCCAGGTCAGCAACACGCCGAACACCAGCAGCCACAAAAATCGGCGAATCAGGTCTACGAAATGGCCGCCCACAATGCCCTGCCACACATTGGTCAGCAATGAAGGTAACAGCATAATGACTATGGCCGCCTCCAACCCCTGAAATGCCGTCAATAGGCTCACCGACACAGTCGGCAAGCCAAAGCCGATGACCCCTTTGACAAAACCTGCAAGCAAGAACACAAAGACCACCAGCAGCATCGCGTCGAATAAGCTGCTCGTCATATCAGTCATACTCGCAGGCGCGGTTAGGTTCAGAACAGCACGGGAGGCCGAAAAATTCCGGGACTTCCGTCTTATGTTCGGCCAAGGGGTCCCTCTCCGACTCGCTTGATCAGGTTCTCGTAATACGTCCAGATACTGTCTAGAACACTGTCCAGGTCTACGCGTGGTTCCCAGACTTTATCAATGACCAGGTGCGTGAGTTTCCAGCCAAATTCGGGTAGAGGTACAAAATAACTTTCCTTGTTTTTATAGTAATAGTCCCTGAATCGTTCCGACACATCACTGACCGACAACCCCTCCATCTCGTATTCACCTGATCGGCTCTCAGTCTTCTTGTCTCCCGCAAAAGAGTAATAATGAAATTGAACCGAATACCTGATGAGATAACGGCTCATCTGTCGGTAGGCGAGTGAAGGTCAGATTCGATACGAGGATCGATTTTCAAATTTTTCGGCATTTTCCGGCCGTTTGATTATTTTCTTCCGAGACTCCGGACTCGTGAACCGGTCCGTTGCCAGTCCACGACAAGAAAGTTTTTGTAAAACCTAAAGGTCTTCCCATTCGTCTGGCCTGCGAAAGAAATTCCTGCTGGCCAATCGACCCATCCCGACCACCCCCGCGACGAGGATAACGTACATCACAACGAGAAAAACTGGTACGAAGGCTCGTTGCTCATCTCCACTTTCCATGCTGCCAAAAGCAATCACCGCCACGCCGATCAGAACGTGCAACAGAATGAGATTCACCACCACTGGCCGCATCCCGAATCTTCGGGCGATCTTGAAAGACAGAAAAGCGAACATATCAATTGACTCCTGTGTCGGAATGCTGGGTATCGGCGTTCGTCCGGCCGTAATCACCCGGATTACTGCCTAGACCCCTTCCAGAATCACCTGGGTCTTGATGGTGGTCAGCGATTCCCTGAGTTCCTTCCACGGTTTGTAGTCAGGGTCCGATATGAATGCCTCATAGGCTTCCCGCGACGGGAACTTCAACATGACGATCCGTTCAGGGCGCCAGTCTCCGACCAGGACATCCACCGCTCCACCTCGGCAACAATATTCTCCGCCGTGGCGCGCCACGTACTGCGGCGCCTGTGCTTTGTATTTTTCGTAGGCCTCGACATCGTGCACTACGGCTTCAGTCATGACGTATACCGACATAATTCGGGTGTCTCCAATTAATTATCCAAGATATTTGCTGACGACTGGGCTGCGGCGATTCAACAGCCCAATCAGTTCAGATCATAACCCACCTTGCCGTGGTCAGAACGGTCAGCAGGTTCCGCCTAATCAACTGAACTTATCGAACGAATGCACAGTACGCTGGTCTACGGACCTTGGCAGAGCACCACAGGGGAAGCAGATGAATCCAGTCAACCCGGGGTTACTCAGAGCTCCTCACGCCTTCTGAATATGTGGCAATTTCCTTGCCGTCCTTATCGTATTCGGTTCCCTGAAAGGCTTTTCCGGATTGGTATAGGCCCACAAATCGGGCGCCATCAGCATCAGTCATCGTACCCTGTCCAT
>PBVT01000071.1 GCA_002728755.1 Myxococcales bacterium | reverse complement strand
CCGACCTTGTCATTGTTAATGGTTCCGGGACCAGTCGCACGATCCAATACCGGCTCTATGAACTGGAGTCTTAATGGATTATCCACGTTACTTTATCGAGATCGACCGGGAAAGCAGGCGAATAACGTCAGTTGACGTTATCACCTATAGTGCAGACCTAGAAGCCGGTATAGCTCCCACCAGTCCCGATCCGCAACGCGAGTTGATCGAAGTTGACGGATCGGAGATAAAAAAAGCACCGTCCCTGGAACACCTTGTGGATTTCTACTCCCTGGACGGCGATAACCGGGTCGCGCTCACAAACGATTGACACCACAAAATGGGTGATAATGTTGCCCTTTAGCGTTTCTTCTTGACGCCCCCACGCCTACGGCGGCAAGATAGAAGCCATGCAAAAACAACATTTTCCCCGGGAAAATGCGCGGCGTAAACTTCCCCATTATCTGGAAGCCGAAACCGTCGATATACTGATCGACGAAGCCTCTAGCACGTCGATGATGGCGGCTAACTTACTTTTGACCATGTGGCGGGCCGGTCTGCGCGTTACAGAGGCCGTGAACCTACAGGCCCGCGATCTGCGCCTTTCCGGTGATTATCCCCAAATACACGTCCGGGACGGCAAGGGCCAGAAGGAACGATATATCCCCGCCCACCCGGAACTCCGGGACGCGCTGCGCCGCCATTGTCGGTATACCAGAGTGCGCGGGACCGACCCTATCTTTGTGAATGAGCGGTCCGGGAAGAAAGCCAGCAGAGATACCGGCTATCAGTGGGTGATGCGGGCGTTAAGCCGCGCGGTCCAGGCCGGACGCCTTCCACCAGGAACCAGAGCCACCCCCCACACATTCCGGCACTCGGCCGCCCGGCATTGGTTGGCAAATGGGGTTCCGATCAACGTGGTGCAAAGATGGCTCGGCCATGAAAGCCTGGACGTTACGCTGATATATCTCGCCCTGGTCCCGGACCTGAGCCACACGATGGACCATATCCCCTAAAATCCGGGGGTATCTAGAAATGCGTTTATGGCCGACACCGGAACGATCACCCGAGTACCAGCGCGCACGGTCCGTATCTCCCCTGACTTGACCAGTCTCCAGGCTTGTGATCTGCTTATTCCAATTCGTTTAGCAGCTTCCAGGACTGATAGCCCCCTATCTCCGCTATAGACCTTAATCACCTCATACGGTCCGTCTTCAGTTTCCATAATCATCCTTGCCATCTATGCCCCCTGGGTGCCGATCTTGACAGTGCGCCGTGTTTACTGCGGAAGCGGGGGGTCTTCCTGGGCCGTCCCATATCTTCCGGGACCGGATCGACTTCCGCGACCTGCGCTTCCGCCGCTTCAACGGCCGACTTACCATAAAGTCTCGTTCCGCATATCCGACATACCCATTCAAGTAGGCCAGTATTCACGGATTCAACGTCCAGGACGCAGCCACCATGAAGTCGGGGACACCTCGGTAAAAATTCCAACATCATTTGCCCCTCCGCATCACCTTTTCATAGTCCTGCCGGAATTTGTCCCGCTCGCTATCCTCGCGTTTCTTCTTCTTCGATCTCTTCTCGGTTTCCGCGTAATCCGCCCAGGCCCTGGCTACAGCTGCCGGGTCCTCTACAGGCTCCCCATCCGCCAAGATCTCCTGCAGCTTTGTGTGAAACAAACCACCGGGGGAGTTGATCTTTAGGCCCTTCTGCTCGTAATCGAGATAAACCGCTTTGTAGGCCTTGATCACCTCGTGGCATATGTCCGGACCGTATGTATTCACAACGGAACCGTACTTTCCATAAGCAAACCACGATTTGATGTGCATCTTTAGCGCGATGGGGTCTAGGTGGAGCGTCCAGGGGGACCCGCACGATCTTTCCCGGCAGAAATCGCTTTTTTCTCTTTTGATTGTTGGTGGTGAGTCAAACTTAACCTTGACAGTTTGTTTGATATTTGTACCACCACCACCAATCAAAGAAGGGCGGGGAGAGGTTTTTGTGCCTGGAAGGGCATTATTTTTGGACGCAAATCTTGCGTCTAAACGGCCTTCGCCGTTTTCTTGGAACATTATGTCGGCTCCCCCGGACTGGCCTAATCCGGTTTGTATGTGTTAGCAGATCACACCTTAGCAGAACATAACGGGGCTTTCAAGAAGTACTAACAATTTCTTTTACGCAGTTTTCCGCTGTAGAAATAAAAAAGGACCGCCAGGCGGCGGTCCTTCTTTTGGTGCGTGATTGGTTAAGAGGAAAGCGGAGGGATGCTAACACACAACGCCAACTTAACAATGCGGGGATCACGCGGGTTGATTGTATCACAGGAATTATCAATTCCCGTCCGTTTACATAATCTATGGCTACGAATCTGGGAAATCGCCGCCCGGATAATTCTATATCTGATTACGAAAACGAATCAGGAAATAGATGAAATCCGGTATTTGAAAAGGTAGCACAACGGTTTATATGCTTAATGGTAGGCCGGGGGCTGTTTGATGCGGGGATTGTGTTTGAGGGGAAAAAACAGGAGGGACCCCCGGCCGATTCGTTGATTTGATGGGGAATGTATAGGGAATGGCACGACCACCGGGACGGCTAAAGTCCAAAAACGGCAAACCAGTCTACAGTCAATCGGCGTGGGCGATCCGCTATAGGAAGGCACACAAGACAGGGGAATTTGCCGAAGATGTAGAAGAAACCGCAGCAGCAGTCGAGCCTACCCTATCTCCTGGGCCTGGGGCGGAGGACCCCTCACCGTCCCCCGCCCCGGACCCTATATTCTCTTCCGCGTCAATCGGACTGGCGGAAAAAGATGAACCGGAACCAGAACCGGAAGAAGAAGAAACCGTGATATACCGTTGCAACAATTGCCGCGCTGAGATCAAGCGGGGAAGTGGTAATTGTCCCACCTGTGAGATGACCCTGGACTGGTCCGGCCTGCTATGACACAAGGGCCGTTGGAATTATCAGCTGCGGACCTCCGGGAGTTTGCAGCTGCCGGACAATCTCTCGGCAATATCGCCGGGACTGATGGAAGTAACATCACGGACCTCTTCCAGACGGTCCAGAAATGGCTCGAACTTTTTGAACAATTCTCTGGCTCAGTGGACCGTTTCGGGGCGACGATCTCCCGCTTGCGGTCCCAAGACGGCCTCGGGCCGCCGGACCAGGGCGGGGCCTTCTTCCCCCAGGGACAGGTGATAGACGCCGGAGAATACCGGCCGCCGCCCCCACCACCCCCACCGCCGCCCACCCAACCAGAAGCACCGGACGCACCTATGGAATCACAACCAGACGCGAAACAATTTGAGGCGATAGAACTTTATCAGCTGGCCCTGGGGAACCTTGCCAAGTTGGCGGAGAGTATGCCGGACCTGAAGGTGGCGGACGCTCTCGCCCTGGCGCGGTCCAACAAAGACATGGTCCTGAACGCGATCAATACGGAATTAGAAAAACTAAATGCCGGATCTTAGTCTGGACGCCAAAGGTTGGGCCGTATTTGGTCTGAGGGGTTCCGGGAAATCGTGGTTCACGAAGTCCGTTCTGGATACGTCCCGGGACCATCTGATATATGACCCGCTAAAGGAACATAAAGGATATAACCGCTACGTTCCGACAGACCGCGAAAGCAAAGAAGAATTGGCAGGCTGCATACGCCGCACCGTGATCGACGGCGTGAAGGTCACGGAGGGCAACAAAGGCCGGTTTCCTACCCGGAAACCGGGGCAGACATGGAAGCCGGACCTATTCGTTATAGATGAGGCCAACCAGTACATAGAACCAAAGCCTACCCGGATGCCGCGCCCGGTCCGGGACCTGGTGGATTTCGGCCGTCATTGGAATGTCTCTTTCGGCGTAGTTGCCCGGAGACCTGTCCAATTCAATACCGATCTGATCGAGTTGTGCGACCATGTTTTTTTCTTCACGCTTAAAGGTAAAAACGATCATCAATACTTGGAAAGCCTTTACCCTGGTCTGGGTGATACGGTTCGGAATCTCCCGCCGCACCATTTTGCTTGTCTTACAGGTGGTGCGGACATTACTCTCCATGCGCCGATCAATCCGCCTTCCCACCCGGCGGAAACGTGATCCTTTGCCATAAAGCCGTGCATGTAAGCCGTTTTGAGGGCGTTAAAGATTGAAAGATGCACTCATACCCGGAATGGTTGAAAAGTCCCGGCTTTGATAATTAAAATTTGATTGCTGGGGTATTGCCTCGGTTTTACAGGCCTTGCGAGAGATTGACTAGAAGAAGTCTCGCAAGGCCTTTTTTGTTGCCAATCTCTCGGGGGCCAATTTTTCAATAGCGGAGTGGGTATATGGCTACTGAAATTGGAGTCCCCACCGTCCGGGGCGTGCAGTCCGGCCTTATGGATTATGGCGCGGGCGTGATCGCCGGACTGGTTTACAACGGCGTTTCCGGTTTCACCGGTTCCGGCCTGATCGGCGGGGCGATTAGTGCCGCCCTGGCTTCTTCGATCGCAAAAGATGGACTGGGCGCGATGATAGCTGTCAATGCAGGCTTCCGCACCGGTTCCGTAGGTATGCGCGGCCTTAACTTTGGCGGCCTCATGGGCGGCCAGGCGGGCCGCTCCAACGGGAACGGAAACGGCAGACGGTCCCAACCGCAAATCAATCTGATCTAGTGAAAAAGAAGGTAACGATATGACAATGCAAGTTGCGCCGCGCCAGCTACAGTCCTTTGCTTCTTCTGTGACCGTTGTAGACGGCGATTCGGCATACAATACCTCGGCAGAAGTGGCGGCTTTGATTGAGGCTAATACGGCATCAAACGCCTTCGCCCTCATATGGGAAAAGACGGTCCCGGCCCAGCAGGTGATCTACTGGGGATATGGCGATCCCAACCAACAGCGGAACCAGAGCTTTAACTGGTTCGCCGCCATCGACGCGGGGACCGGATTTGAGGATGGGACGCTGCGGCTTTCCCTCACCAATGCCACGCGGACCAATTCGAAAGTCGTCCACGAATTCAATACCGCTAACATGCACACGACGACTTCGACCTCGCTTGTGACTGCTCAACCTTCGGACATAAATTCCAAGGCACCTTTGCCGCTCCAGGCCCTGGTGGCGGCCGGGGAAGATTCCCTGCTACAGCTGCACTTCAAGACGGCCTCGGCAACGACCACCGTCGATCAGTGCAACTTCTCCATCGGCATAACTATCGTCCAGTAATAGACCAGGGCGCGGCGGTCCGGCTCATGCCGCCGCGCCCCGGAGTTTCACAATGCCAATGAATAGCGTCGATCTCCGTGCGGAACGCGCCCTCCGCGTTATGCGCGACGGATCGCCTAACTTTTATATGTCCTTTGGCGCGATCGCGTCCGGGGCGAGCCAATATGTGTCCGTCGAGGACCAATGGCCGAAGGCCCGCAAATACCAGCCGCTCATGAACATCGTAATCACCAACAATAGTGATGAAGCGATAGACCTGGAAGTTAATGGGCAGGCCTACGCCAAACTCCCGTCGGGTGTTATCTGGACCGATACGGATTCCCCGGTCTGGACCTTTAAGCTAACCAACAACGACGCAACGGCCGTATCGTCCGGGGAGATAACGGCGAACCTTTCCAGTCCGCCTATGTCTCAATCCGAATACACGCGTTACCGGACGCTCTATTCCTGATGCCGCTCCCACTGGCAGCAGCTGCGCTTGTCGCGCTCCCCTTCCTGGGGAAGGCCGGGGGGGCCATGAAAGGGAATGATGGGGCCATGATGGTGGCCGTCCTGGGCGGACTGTGGCTCATGAATCAGACCTGGCAATTGGGCCAGGACGTTGTTGAGAAGGTAGACATACGCCCGGAAACGGAAGAATTTTTGGGGGGGCTGTTGCTTCCAGCTGAGGAGGACGAATACTACCCGGACCAGTCCGGATCACCCAATCCGCCCAGCCGCGACTGGTGGGAAAGTTACGCGGAAGAAGGCCTGGACGCACCACCCATACCAGTACAAGACGGTCTTTCCCCGCCCACCGCGCCGATCCTGGAGATAGCACCGGAGCCTTCAACGGCGACAACGGCCGGCCGGAAAGTGCGTTATATCGCCGGGCTGGGTTGGGTTGAAGATGCTACAGACGTTGTGACCGATCCGGTCGTCGGGGCCGCGAAGGAAGCCGGGGGAGACGTGATCGACTTTTTCCGGGGAAATTGGAGGATATTGAACTGATGCCAACTGATAATAATCTCATATTACTCGGCATGGGACTGGCCGCCTTTTGGATGTTCCAGAACCGGAACGGATCGCAAGAAGGCCAGGTGAACCAGCTGGCCGGGGCGGCCATGATGTCCTCCGGAGAAGGAACCAGCCCGGACGCTCCTTTCTCGCCCTACAGCACACCGACCAACCCCGTATTCTTTTGGAATCGGGGGGGTGGCATGTCTGTGGTCCCGGAGCAGCCGGTAGACCTAGCAGCGACTTATGACGAAGATATCGGAGTCTATCCGGGCGGGAAAAACGTCCCGGAGCTGCACTTTACCATGGAGAGTTCCCAGCCACCGCCGGGAACCAGCGACACAAGCCCCACCACCCCGGAATTCGAAGGAGACGAAGACCTTTTTTTTTCGGGGGACGCCGCTAGAACGCCTTCCAATGATGCGGCCGCCGGTGCTAGAAAGACTTTATTTATAGACTGGGGGCCGGTAAGCGATCCGGTCCCATCGTTATGGGGCGCGTCAGAGGATATATCCAACCTTGATAGCAAAGAGAAATTTGTGGCCGTCCAGCCGGACAATTTCCAGTTCACGACTTCCCTAGACGTCCTGGGCGAATACGTGCAGGGTTTCACCGCGACACCACCGGGGCCGGTTAACAATCCCACTGTGGTAAATCCAACACCGTATGTTGACGTGCCCTGGTGGCACGTTGACGCGGAAGGTTAATCATGTCGATTAACGTCACACCGATACCCAGGCTGATTGACCTGGCAACGCCCGACTTCACCCTGGGGACTGCCAATGAGGCCGGAAGCGCGGAGACGGCCGTCTCCAGTAATTCAACGCTACTCGCGTTTGATACCACCGTCCCGTCTACCATCGCGGTCGCGTCGGCGGCGACCGGAGTGGCCACGGTCGCGGCCCGGCGGGACCATACCCACGGCTACGCCTTGCCGACCGTCACAACCATCGTTATCACCGGCTCCAAAACCGTCGGGGCCAATGGGAAGTCCGGGGTGTCGATCGCGAGCGCGGCCACCGGTCCCAAGTTATATGTCTATGACGTTTGGATAGAAACCGACAATATAGGCGTTACCATCGGACCGGATATCAATGCCGATGAGACTATTTCGGCCGGTGTTTCTACATTTGTGAACAGATACGGACAAGGGACGGCAACTTCCGACCTTGTCATTGTTAATGGTTCCGGGACCAGTCGCACGATCCAATACCGGCTTTACGAGCTTGAATCCTAATGGATTATCCACGTTACTTTATCGAGATCGACCGGGAAAGTAGGCGCATAACGTCAGTTGACGTGATCACCTATAGTGCAGACCTTGAAGCCGGGATCACTCCCACCAGTCCCGATCCGCAACGCGAGTTGATCGAAGTTGACGTGTCGGAGATAAAAAAAGCACCGTCCCTGGAACATCTTGTGGATTTCTACTCCCTGGACGGCGATAACCGGGTGGCGCTCACAAACGATTGACACCACAAAATGGGTGATAATGTT
>PBVT01000070.1 GCA_002728755.1 Myxococcales bacterium | reverse complement strand
CTCGGGTTCCGGTTCTGGCTCGGGTTCCGGTTCTGGCTCGGGTTCCGGTTCGGGCTCCGGTTCGGGCTCCGGCTCGGGTTCGGGTTCCGGCTCGGGTTCCGGTTCGGGATCTGGAGTACTCGAGGTGTCGTCTACGGCCTCTTCAAAGGAGATCTCTCCTTCGTCATCCCCCATGAACGGCGACTGCATAACCGTTGTGGCTTCGTCGTCTTCCTCTAACTCCTCTTCTTCCAGCTCATCTTCCTCTGGCTCCGCTATGGATTCTTCGGTCGGTTCCTCTGGGACGAGGGGAGACATAGCTACCTGGGTGGGCTCTTCTGCGATGGCTTCCAGTTCGTGACGGGCGTCTTTGAACGGTATCCAGTCGGGCCAACCCGAACGCCAGACCAGGGTGTCGTCCTCGACGATCCCCTGATCTGCGAGGTTGTGGAGCTCCGCATCACTGACGGGACCCTTCGCCTCTGATCCCGACTGATAATGCCATTTTGCCATCGTCCCCTCCCGAGCGGTGGATTCTCTAACGAAGCCGCATTCTAGCGCATGGGACGTACGCCGTCATCCGGTCTTAGCGTGGAACGCAGCTCTCCAGATCATCTTCTGATGTGGCTTTGAGAACGCAGGCCGTATCGATCTTCAATTTCTTTACCATTTTCACGCATTCCGGGATCTTTGCTTTCCCTTCGGCAAAGCATTCGGCTTTGTCTTCGGCATCGTCTTTAGCATTACATTCGAGGTTCATTGCGTGATTACAGGCCTTTGCGGCACCGGAAGAGCTGCCACCGCAACCCCAAAGGAGCGTTACTCCAAAGCCTAAAACGATCAATGTGTAGATCTTACCCATTCTTCCCTCCTGGTTTCGTTGTGGGGATACTAGCGCATGGGACGTACGCCGTCATCTGGTCATCGGGCCGTGGGATCATTCCAGCTCCTCGTCTACGTAAAAGGCCGAAGATCCCTTGACCGAACATTCCACTCTCGAGGACCCTTCATCCGCGAAGCCAATTTTCTGGAAGGTACTCCAAACGCCATCGCAATCGAGATCGCCATAGGCTGAAATGGTAATCTTGGCATCGCCCAGGGTGCCCGAAGACTCCACTGCGTAGGCGTAATAGTGCTGGTCAGTCATCTGGAACGACAGGACAGGCCAGGCGTGGTCAGCCCAGACATTTGGATTGCTGTCGCAGCGCCCATCACCGTCCGCATCGGCTATTCCACAACATGGATGTTTTCCGTCTGGCCCGGGGGCGGGCGTTAGGCCCCCCGCTGCGCCGCCGTCCGGAAACTGACATGGTATCAGCCCTCCCTCTCGATTGACTCTTGGACTCGTAAAGTAGATCACAGCCCCTTTATAGAGCTTGTCCAGATTGTCGATGGCTTCGGCTGTTTTGGCCTTTGCCGAACCACCGGAGCCTTTCTTTCCTTTGGTTTTGGCCTGGGCTTCACACCCTTCAAGATCGGCCATTGTTTTAGCCTTCATAATGCAACTGGGCGAGATGTTTTTGCTTTTGATTTCTTGCGCGCAATCTGCGGTAAACTCGGCAAGCTTTTCGGTAAACTCCGTCTTACATTGCGTTTTTTCAGCTGGTGTAGGTGCCGAATCGCAAATTATTGGAATGATATGTTTACAGGCCGCCTCGTGACTCGGCGCCTTACCGGATTTACTGCAAGACCAGAGCAATGCGGCGCTCAGGACGATAACGATTAGCGTGCTAATTCTACCCATGATTCCCTCCCGTATGATTCTACGTTGGGGGATTGTAGCGCAGACGACAACGAGCGTCATCTGGGTCGACCCATAAGACGACCGACTCAACCGGGATGCCTATACGCGCACCTTCCAGGGGATGGTTTCGCCAGCAAGCAACGGGGTGAGGGGGGCGTCGCCCAACCGATAGCTATCCGGCACCGTCCAATCGATTCGTTCGAGGGTAATGGTATCTGTATTGCGTGGGAGTCCGTAGAAGTCCGGGCCGAAGTGGCTGGCGAAGTCTTCGAGTTTGTCGAGGGCCCCTGCCAACTCGAAGGCCATCGCATAGAGCTCGATCGCCGCATAGCTCACATAGGATCCGGCGCAGCCACAGCTGGACTCCTTGGCGGCCGTCGCGTGTGGAGCACTATCTGTACCAAGGAAGAAGCGTGGGTTTCCGCTGGTCGCCGCGCGAACGAGGGATGCCTGGTCACTATTCTTCTTCAAGATGGGTAAGCAATAATAATGGGGGCGGATCCCACCGGCCAACATATGGTTCCGGTTGAAGAGCAGATGATGGGGCGTGATGGTGGCCGCCAGATTCTCCGGGCTATTCTCCACAAAGCGCACTGCCTCTGTAGTGGTGATATGTTCCAACACCACCTTCAAATCGGGGAAGGTTCGAACAATGTCGTCCAGATAGCTGCCCAAAAAGGCGGCTTCTCGTTCGAAGATATCCACCGACGAATCCGTAACCTCACCATGGATCAGCAGCTTGATACCGCGTTCCGACATGGTCTCGAAGACGGGATAGAGGGCTCGGATATCCGTAACCCCGGAATCGGAGTTTGTGGTCGCCCCGGCCGGATAGACCTTCACGGCTTTTACGACTCCAGAGTCCGCAGCGTCATGTATCATCTCGGAGGTTGTGTTGTCCGTAAGGTAGAGGGTCATCAGCGGCTCGAAGCCGTTTCCCGCGGGGCGGTGCGTCAGGATACGCTGGTAATAGGCTTGTGCGTCTTCTGCGCTCACAACCGGCGGTCGCAAATTGGGCATGACGATCGCTCGCCCCATGGTCGCGGCCGAGTGGGGGACGGTCAACGACAGCGCCGCACCATCACGTAGGTGCACATGCCAATCGTCCGGTCGTGTCAGTGTCAGTTCCATGGTTGGAGAACCTATCCGATTGCTGGTCATGGCGCCAGCTCGAACCATAACGTCAATACGTGGTGGTTACGGTGACTTTATCAATGGTCATGGCACAGATGTCGGTCCAGTAGGCTCGTACTTCCATCACATGCCCGTGTTTTCCCGCTAACGAGAAGTCGATCCCAAAGGTCTGGTAGGTCCACGGCGCGTTGAATTCTGTTCGCTTGATCTCTCGGATTGCGAGAATCTCATCGTCGGTTGCGTCGTATACGTCGATGGTCACAACCTCCAGATCGTCGGAATCAATTACATCAATCATGATGGTGAACTCGGCGGTCCCGCTGGAACCCGTCCATTCGGTGGTATAGGGGCCATAAAGCATATGCCCCGCCTCATGATCCTGGGTGTTGGCAGCCCAACCTCCATCCACCGCCGAACCCGTCGCATGGAGGAAGTCTGTTTCGGCTTCGTATATATAGACCTGGGTTGTCTCGGGAGGGATATTCTGGCCGGGCAGCTCCAGCTGGCGCCGCCCTTCTACGCTTAAGGAGTTGGCTCCAATGGGTAGGGAGATACCGGTATGCAATAAGCCGCCGCCCATCTCGATACCACCGTGCACACGACATAAGCAGATGCCAACGTCGTCATTATCGGTGGATCCTACATGCGAGAGAGTCGCGGTACGACCTGCTACTTCCACGGGAAAGGCGCTGAGGGTGATGGGGGTACCCAGCCAACCATAGACCTCGTCGCCGGAAGCGGGTGGGTGGTTATGATCGTTCCACTGGTCGGGAACCATCTCCATATTATGATAGCTGTCGTTGAAGCCGATTCCCGTGGGGCGGAACCAGCGATCGAGTGTCTTCAAAGGGTGGGGATTGGGCCATTGGGTGAACACAAAGCCCCCGATCAGCCCCATGGGGGTGTCGAACTCCGGGTTCCCGGCCGGGTTTCGAAAACGCATCGTTCGAATGAAATACATTTTGTCTGCGAAGAGCTCAAAGCCCACCTGTAAATAGACGGGCCGCCGGATCCCGTCAGGGAATAGCCAGTGCTCGTTGCAGGCGTCGCCATCCCAGGTGCCATCCCCGTCGGCGCGCTTCACAAGAGGCGCTTCCCAGACCATCTTGACGCCCCCGTCGATGGTCTCCTGGGAGAACGGTTGCGTGAGGGTGTCCCATCCCATCGCTCCGCCATTGCAGGACGACCACCAGGGAATATCTGGATCGGTGATATGGTGAGCATCCTCGTGGCCGTATTGGTTGCACCAGTCGCTCTCCCCACAGTTCGGATCGTCGTTCCCTTCGGGTACTTGATTGGGGACCTCTTTATGTTCAGCCCCGGGATAGCCGGCTGGGAATTGACCGTTGCCATGCTCTCCTACGATCAGGAAGTTCACAGCCCGATCCCCATCTTTTACGGTGAAGTCCAGGGCGTCGCCTGCTTCACCATTCAGCCGCCATAGACCATTCATATTTCCAGTGAAGCCCGTCTGGTCGATCCAGGCGATATAGTATCGTCCGATAAAATAGAGGTCCTCCTCTTGCGGTCCCTGGGGGCTTCCTTCGGGAAATCCCAGATCTGCGAGAGCCTTTTCCAGCAGTGCCTGTACGTGTTGGTCACTGGAATCTGTGTAATTCAAAACATTGGTCTCAACGGGAGGAGGGGTCGTGTCTGCTTGTTGCGAGTCCTGTCCAGCCGATGTGTCCGCGGGTGGGTTGGAGTCGGTGCCCCCCGGATCGGAGGCTTGTCCCTCGTCGATGGTGGAGCCTGGATCCGTCGGCAGCCCCTCATCACTCGGAATCGGCACATCCGCTGCGCTCGTATCTTCGGGTATGGTGACCTCTGCCGTATCTTCTTCTATATCGTCGACCGGAACGGCATCGGATGGCTGACCATCGTCTGTAGGGGCTGGGCCATTGTCCGTGGGAGGAGAGACCGCATCCACCGGAGCCGTAGCATCCGAACCGGTGTTCTCCTGGCCCGGGTCGGTTTGTGAGGAATCGGTGGCTGTCGTGTCCTCGGGGCTCGCCTCGTCTCCAGGGACGGTTTGGCCGTCATTAGAGCCCTGGTATGGACTGTAGTTGACCTCACTGCAACCACTTAGATGCAGGGAGCCGATGAGAAGACCTGCTACGATGTATGGCAGGATTGTACGCATCAACCTTCTTCGAAAGAGGGGGAAAAGAAGCAGGAGCAACGACTATGCCGGGTATGCAGACCCCAGCCGCCGTAGCGCTCAGTATAGAACGTTCGCCTTTAAGTTTACACCCGGCCGATCAGGAGGCCGCAGAGGGCTCGTTCTTTTGAATCTCTTGTAGCAAGACCGTGGCGTAGCTTCCCTTGGGGAGGACGAACTGTAATACCAGCTCGGATGTTGTCTCCCCGGCGCGTATTTCCAGATCGTCCGGCAATACGGTCACAGGTCGGCGGGTCCCCTTCATCATCTTTCCGGCAGCCTGGAAAGACGCAATATCGACCCCAGCGCTGGCCACCACCGCTTCTTCCAGGGCGTGGGCTTTCCCCTCGGGTGCCCACATCTTCTTGCCAAATATGGGCCCCGTAGGAGCAAGGGTGCCGGCGCGAATCCGCTCCGTCTCCTCTGCGATATCCTCGGAGATGAAGAGGCCACCCGTATCTCGCTTCTTCAGAAGATCACCTTCGATGGCGCAGTCCAGAATCTCGGTCTCGAGTCGATGAGCCACCACCATATTGAAGAGCGCCGATTGTACCGCCTGTAGCCGTAATTGGTTTACGAAGCGTCGGTTGATGCGTTTTCCCTGCGCCAGTAGGCCGAGCAGGTGCAGACCGGATTCGATGTTATGGCCATCGGTCGAAAACCGCTGTTGGCCATAATAGTTGGCGATTCCAACCGAGCCCAACGCCTCGAGAATGGCCTGGGCTCGATCCAAGCCATCGTCTGCAACCTCACGGATCGTAATGGTGAACTGGTTCCCGGCGTGGTGACCTTTGCGGATCTTCTGCTCGTGCCGGTCGGTGGATAGTATCCGCAGGTCGGGAGCCTCCAATTCGGCTAATCGGTCTTCGCATGCGGCCGGAAGACTGAGGGTTTGGCGTGTGATGGCCATTTTATCTTTGATCCCAGCCCAACCGATATCGCGTTCTGAGATCTCCAGAGCATTCTGAATGCGGTGGACCAGGTCCCGATGGGAAAGATCATATTTCTCTACAGATACGAAAAGGTGGTCACCGCTGCCTGTTGGAGGGTAGAGCAGCATCTCGTTTACACGAAAATCCTCCGGCTTCGATTTGATCATTCCGCCCGTACCCGGTAATGCTGCGGTTCGAAGCGGAGGACTAAGCGCCTGTTTGAGAAGTTGTGTTGGTTCCATCATGGGGACTATACGTAATTTTTCGAAGGGGCTATCACCAATAGCCGGAACTTCCAAGTCATTCATCGAACGCCGGTTGAACGGGCAGGAAAAAAACCATGTCGAATCAGGACATTATCGAAGAGATTCAACGCCGAGCAGAGGCTATTCATCGTCAATACGAGACCCATTTTGCGGGCCAACCCCGTATCTCTCGTGACGTCGAGCTGCTCACCGCTATGGTGGCAGAGATTGATGAGACGATTGAGCTGACACGGGATATGGACCCCCTCTCCAGAGATGAGGCGATTCACCCATTGCTCCTTCATCGTGAGCAGTACATTACGGAAGCGGAGCATATCCGACAGGCCCAGCAGGCCGGCCCAGAGATGTACGCAGCCCACGAGATCCGTTTATGTCTAAACGCTATCTCGGGCAGCTATCATCGGCATTTTGCGGCCATGTCACGGGCGACCCGTGATCCGGAGATATTGCGAGAGTTGGTGGGGGAATTGAATGATCTCGACGCCCATCTGGAAGGACTGAAATCCGAGTTGTCGGATGAAATGGTGACGTCGCTGTCAGGGTCTATTTCAGACGGACGAAATCTGTATTCCAGCGAGCTGGATCTGATTGATGAGGCGGCCAATAGTGGTGATCTAGATGAGCAGGCCAACCGCCTGGCGCTTCTTGCGAACCATCAGTTCAAGATCTATCGCGAACATTTCTCGGGCCGGTCCCGTAACACTCGCCGTGTATCCCTGCTTCAACGCGTGATCCGTGCTCTCGAGGGCATTGAAGTTCGCATGAATCAATTGGATGCCCAGGGAACGACCTTTGCTGCCAACCAGCAGAATGTAGAGATTGTACGAGAGCGGTTGGGCATGTACCGCACAGAGATCGACCAGATTCAGCGGGTGAAACAGGAGAGCAACCTGGACAGCCTGATGGGGAGCCTGGGCGGTGAGGCCAATGAGATCTTTTCTGTCTATCAGAATGAGTTCGCCGGGCAGGAACGAACGAGTCGCGATCTGGAACGGCTGAACGGTCTATGCGACGGCCTGCATGACATCGCACGGCAGATGATGGATCTGGAGCGGATCAGCGCCAACGAGACCAACCAAAAGAACCTGCGGCTCGTATTGGAGACCCTGGACGTCTACAACCGCGAGTACGAACATATTCAAAAGGCCCAGGAGAACTAAAGCCTAATCGGGGGTTGGCCAACACCGGCCATCCTTGCGGTGATAGCAGTTCTTATGGCTTTTACAGCGGCTCGACCGGCGACAGTCTTCATCGCTGGTGGCCTTGCATGGCATGGTCTTATCACCGTTGGTGCAACGCCCTTGTAGAGTACAGGCGGCGAGCTCTCTACAGTTCTGCTTCTTACATCCGAAGAACGCGGCGACGAGGAATAGGAGTATGAGGTGGCGAACCATTTGTGGACCTATGGGGTCTGTACACCAATACGAACGGTGCGAGTGGCCATGGAAAACAGAGTTGGGAGTCGAATCATGAGCCGCCCACGCCCGGGATCGGTGGCAGCACAGGGTGGGGTACAACTATTGACCTCGTCCTCGGAGCCGAGCATGGGGACGGTCTCTCCATCCAGGGAGACCGACTGCGGTAGCAGGGTATCTTTTCCGAATCGAAGATCGAGACGAAGCTGTGTAAACCGCTCGCCCCGGCCCACCTCGATGGCCCAGAACGCGCTGTCGTCCGGCCCGTGTGCGATATTGGTACCTTCGTGATTCGTATAGCTTCCTTCCACACCAGGAACGATGATGAAGGTGAGCTCGCCTGCATCCGTCATCAGGCTATTGGTCTCGGGATCTGTCGTAGGAAGCAGGGTCTCCACATCGGGCCGTAGCAGGGGGACGATGGCGCCCTGCCGAAGATATACGGGAAGGGTCCCGAGGGGTGCGTTCACCAGAACTTCGTCGGGTCCGAAGACAAGTGTATCGTCAAAAAGGCCGATCCATTGTCCATCTGGCAGGGGAACCATTCGCTCTGGGTCGGGGCTCATGATCGGAGCGATCAGCAGGTCTGGACCCAATAGATAGGTGTCGTCCGGGTGGCGACCATCGTTTGGATAGGCCAGACCGAAGGCGCGCATCAGAGGAACCCCCGTTTCGTGGGCGTGGAGCCCCCAGGTAAAGCGGTAATCTGAAAGTCGGATGGCGTATTGGGCGGCCGCGCGGAAATGGAGCAGGGTGTCGGCGTCGTATTGTTCTTCGTTCGAGTTCCCCGGATCCCAGGCGAAGTGATTACTGCCACCTCCACCCACCTGCATAATGGGACTGAAGGCCGTTTGCCAGGCCCAGCGGATCAGCACTTCCGACGATGGGCGGCCATTTCGAAAGCCACCGGTGTCGGCAGCGTAGAAGGGATAACCGCTGGCCCCAAGGGAAGTACCCGCAATCACACTGGCCGGTAGACCACCGACATAATAGTCCTCGTCCAGATGATGGCGAAAGTCGCTATCCAGATCTCCAGGCCAGATGGCGTGTGCAACGGTCTGGCCCCCATAGGTGCCAGTGCGACCCATAATGAAACCATCGACCCCGTGGGGATTGTCCGTGTCGGAGTCGGGGTCGAAGGGGGGGAGGGGGTCCAGGTAGGTCTTCTGGTAGTAGTAGCTATACTTATGGTGCATCGTCAGCTCGTCGCTGCCGTCGAAGAACGAAAAATGCAGGCGCGACCCAAGCAATCCCACCTGGATGTCTTCCGCGTAGTCTAGTTTGTAGCCCGCGACGCCGAGACTGGAAAAACGGCTTAAAAGATCTTGCCATAGGTCCACAGTAGCCGGGTTTGTGAAATCCATCAGGCGACCAAAGGTCAGGAAGATCTGCGGTCCCTCCACAAACATATTCTCGCTGTTCGCCTGTTCGAAGGCGTCCGATTCTTCGCTGGTGTACGGGGCATGCCAAAGCACCAACTTGAAGCCACGATCAGTAAAGGTCTGGCTCATGGCCGGCGGATCACTATATCGCTCCGGATCGAAGACGCAGTCGTTGTAGCTTTGTTGGTAGGGGCGATCGATCCAGAAGACACTGGCAGGGATATCCAGGGAGCGAATATTCTCCAGGTCCTGCAAGACTTCTTCCTGGCCGCTGGTTTCATTACGCCAGAAATGAGGGCCAAATGCCCAATAGGGAGGAACAAGGGGGCGGCCCGTCAGCTCATGATAGCGCCCGATGGCCTCCATGGGGTGTTCCGTGCCGATAAGATGAAGCTTCAGGCTGTCGGCATTTCCCAACTCCATACGTACGATATCCGGGTCGGTATACCCCACATCGAAATAGGCAGGCTTACGACTCTCCAGGAAAAACCCCGGCCCCCGCGTGGACAGCAGCAGCGGCACAGGCACATGACCTTCGTTATAGCCCGACTCGGTGTTGAGCAGAGGTTGAAAGAGCATCGAGCGATAGGTCCCTCGGCGGGCTACATGGTCGAAGTTTTCGCCCAGCCCATAGAAGTTTTCATCCGGTTCGGCCGGAAACTGCCAGTACATGAAGCCGACCGGTGGTGTGTCGTCCGGGGTGATGGTCAGCGCGACCGAGCCTGTGGCCGATGGTTCCACCACCAGGGTCACGGAGCTGCCATCTTCGAGCCAGCCGCGAGTCTGAACACCGCGCCCGATGGTTCCCATGCCCCATGGATCGGTGCGTTCGATCCCCTGCCAGTTGAGCCCCTCGGGTTCTGGGGCGCTTGTGATCCCCAGGCTATGGTGCAGCCAATAGGGATCGTAACTCTTATCTTCATCGATAGCGTCAACGAGCCCCAGACCAAGCTGACCTGCGTTCAACTCCACCAGCACTTTCTCATGGCGTTTGAGAACGATACGAAACGGATCGGCCTCAACGACACAGATCACGCCGTCTCCGGCGTCCATGACCCAGGGGGACAGAGTGGTCGATTCGGGAATGTCGAGTTGTTGTCCACCATCGGAGATGACGTCTGAAGACGAGCCATCCGTAGGTGGTGGGGCCGTGGAGCTAGAACCGCACGCCAAAGCCAGCATGATTCCAAATATCGCTAGTCCACCACGCATATTCATTACACTCGATTACAGAGAGGAAATATTCTGTAGATATTGGATTGGCTGTATTGGCGGTTTCAAGTGGAAATTCGCGGTTTGTGCCATGGTTTAAAGGGGTTAGCATAGAGGGGGAGGCCGGTCCAGTCCTCCAGCCCGGAGGAGGAATCGACAGGGCGCACTCCCCGACGGTGGATTTCCAATCCAGCATCGAAGGATTGAATGTCTACATTTCTTGACACGACTTCGTCGTCTATGCGACCTATCGCCCTCCGTTTCCCCTCCGCAAGCTCTCCCTTCGCACGCCTATTACAGGACGGTGGAGCGCGCGTGAGAAAGCATAAGGTATTGTTTCGAATGATAAACAAAATCAATGCATTGGCCGTGTCTGTCGCTCTGTTTCTTGTTGCCTGTTCTGGGTCCGATGCCGCCTTTGACACGCTTTGGCAGGACAACGTCAGCCGGGTAACAACCCGGACTACGACGCATACAGGGATCAATGGTCGACCGGTTACCCACCAATCACCGTATCTCCGAGACGCGCACGGTCGCTATCTCCACGTTCGTGGGATCAATGTGAGTGGATCCCATAAGGCACCACCGACGGAAGAATTCCCTTCGCTCTATCCGCTCCCGGACGACCCGGAATTGAAAGCGCAATGCATGAACGAGTTTCCGCCCAGCCCAGAATGCCGGCCGAGCGATGCTATCTCGTATGTGGATAGCCCCTTTCCGTTGACAGCGGAAGATGGCCTGGACGCCGATCACTGGTTTGGAATGTTGCAGAGCCTGGGCTTCAATTCCATTCGACTTATTACCAACTGGGAATCCGTGCAGCCCTATCGGCCTGGCAGTTGTACCAACCGAAACACCGACCCGGAGAACCCTCGCTACACAGACGAATGCTACGATCTGGAGTATCTGGATTATCTTGACGGGCTGATCGCCAAGGCGGGTGAATACGGGATCTACGTGCTGATCGATATGCACCAGGACGTCTTCAGTCGACATCTCTTCTCCTATTATAACGAGAACCCGTTGCTGGGACCCGAGGGAGAAAAGTACGCACCCGAACCGGACTCTGTAGAGTACTTTCTATTCTCCATGTTGCCTCCCTTCACGGATTGGGTTCGTGGCCATGGAGCACCGAAATGGATTGTGGAGACCTGCTTGCCCGAGAAAGATCTGGATTCCCCCTATTGGGGCTATTCACGATTTCTTGGGGCGATGTGTACGGAAGAGGGGCTTCCCAACACCGAGATTCTCGTGACCCTGGGTGAGATCTTAACCCGTCTGCTTCCCGGAGAAGAGGTTCCTCCCTGGATTTTAGGGGACTTTGTTCCCTATCTGGGGGAACGCTGTAAGACCCCGCAGGATTTCGTGGATGTGCACCAGACGAGTGACTTCCTGCCTCTTACGCCGTGGTTCTTGAACGGGGCGGTCTCGTTAGATGTTGATCGTTGCTTCGCGGCGCTCTTCGCAGGCGATGATGTGTTCCCGAATCTGATCGTCGACAATGGTGTGACCCGACCGCGTGATCCGGAAACAGACCCCGAGGATTTACCCGACCTGAAAAACTATATGCAGGGTGAGTACGAAGGTGTCCTACGGCAGTTGGCCCGCGTGGGGCGTAACCACCATAATGTGATCGGCTACGATCTGATGAATGAGCCTGTCGGTGTATTCCTCATGATCACTCTGGTTACGGCAGTGATTCAGTCCGGCATGAACGACCAGATGCCACAACAGTTGACGGATCTCCTGGGCGAAGAGCTGGGAGGCGACCTGTACACCGTTCTCACCGGCTTGCACGTCATACCGCCGGACTCCGAGCCGGAGACCTTACAAAAGTGGGGGCTCGACCATATCGACCTGATCACCGCTGCCAGTTTGAATCTCAATTTCCAGGCAGACTACCTGCAACCCTTCTACGAGCGCATGGGTCAGGCCGTTCAGGAAGAGGATGAGAACGCGATTATCTGGTTTGAGCCAGGTATGGGGATACGAACAGTACTGGGTCCAACACCATTCTGGGACGCACCTCTGACACGCCCGCAGGGCATCAACCAGCTGGTCTTCGCACCCCATTGGTACCCCGATATCTACCCCTTCCCGGGTATCAATTCGGGGCCGCGCGAGTTCAATCCGGACGAGTGGCTCTATCGGGATTTCAAGGAGCCATTACATGCCTTTCTTGAAGAATCTCCCAGTTGGCTCGGCAACATTCCCGTCGTAATGGGTGAGTTTGGAACCTACTTCAACTTCGACGTCACCGGAGCGGAGCATGTAGAGGATGGTCTGACCGTATCGGGCCATGTCTTGAACAGCTATTACGAGGCCTTTGAGTCCTTGAACCTGGGCTCCATGATCTGGTGCTTTGCGCCCGATAATGACGCCAACTACGGAGAAAGTTGGAACCATGAAGATTTCTCAATCATTGGTCCCGATAAGAAACCACGCAGCTGGACAGCCTACGTACGACCCAATGCGCGGGTAACCAGCGGCAAGCTGATCGAGCAATCCTTTGTTAGCCAATACCATTACTGGGATCCCGAGCCGACGGTAGCCCGCCCGACGCGTCGCTATACCTTGAAGATGCATGCGCGCGAGACTCTGGCACCTACAGAGGTCTTCGTACCGGAGCGTCAGTATCCCGATGGATTCTACGTATGGCTTTCGGATGGTTCTGCTTTCTACGACGACGCCCACCAGATCTTGTACTGGTACCCCAGTCGGAATGAGCCCGGCACGATTCATAACCTTCGAATTGAACCACCGCTACCCGATAGAGAATCGCTGGATTGGTCCTACTTCATGCAGGATGGCCAGGTGCTCAACGGCGTTGGTGACCTCAGCTTGATGGGAGGGATGGAACAATGAGACAGCTTCTTTTCTCCGTACTTCTAGTCTCTGGTTTCGCCGGCTTCGCAGTCCAGGCAAGCGCCCATGCGCCGTATTCTACGCCCACCGAAACCAAGGCGACCGCAACGAATTGGACCGTCAGTGGACTCTTCCAGAGCGTTCTACACGCTCGTAACGATTCCGACTTCGACGCGAGTCCCCGGTTCTTCGATCCGGATGGTCAGACGGAAGGGCAGATGGCCTCGTTCTTCCGACCCGGCTTTTCCTTCCGTTCGGACAAAAACGTATCCGTTCATTATGAGCTGGAATTGGGCTGGAATAGCTGGAGTCGGAATAGCTCTGAGCTTCCCAATCAGTACTTTGAAGGAGGCTACGAGGGCCTGCTCCTACGCCATCGCCAGCTATGGGCCGGCTACACGTCTGCCGCTGGGGTAGAGTTGCGTGTGGGCTACCAACGAATGGTGGATCCCAGCCGGCTCTGGTTGGACCATCTGGGTGGGGCCGTACAGGTTGGCTTTGGTGATGACCAGCATCAGACAACGGTATTTGTAGGCCAGTTGCCGGATTCGACTCTGGAGGGGATCGCCGTACGAGACGATAACTTCCAGACGGATAGCTTCGTCGGCGGAGTCGTTCGTGCATGCCGTCATGGGGATTGGACCCTTGATTACGGTGTGTATGGTCTGCTCGATCGCCGCTCTCTCGACCGCCCATTACAATTGGGTACCGGCCTGGTTGGTGTTCGTTATGCAAAGAACACGTACCGGGCCTGGGCCCATGGTCTTGCGCAATACGGGAGCTGGTCGGATTCGGGCGTCGCCGGTACGGATCAGACGGTGCTCTCCTGGGCCGCACAGGTCGGTGTGTCGAATCGCAGCGGACGTCTTCGCTGGTCGACCAACGCTTTCGCTCTTTCCCCCGACGATTCTGTTGATGGCAACGACCGACTGGGTGCCTTCTGGGGTTCGGCGAAGAATAATAGCGCGTCTATGATGCTGACCGAAGACGAGACCCGTGATCGGTATGACAATCTTGACGAACGGGTCTCCACCCAGTGGGGCTCCTTATTCTTCAATCGTGCAGGGATCGCTGTGGTGGACGCTCAAGTGGGCTATGAAGTGCATCCGGGAGCGGAGATGGCTCTCCTGGTGGCGGCTGGCTTCAACCTGGAACCCAGCAATGCGTTGGGGCACCGCTTCCTTGGACTGGAATTAGGGTTGCTCAACCATTTCCGTCTGAGCGAAGGGGCCGAAATCTTCCTTCATCTGCAGTTCGTGCAGCCGGGAGAGGCGGCATCTGTCTTCGTGAATGAAGTAGACCGTGTGGCGACAGAGATGCAGTACGGCGGAAAGCTGGGCTTTGCCGCGCAGTTCTAGTTCGGTTCTCATCCGTTAGAAACTATGCTTTAATGCAGGAACGCTCCGGCGTATGCATGCAGCGTAGGTGTATTGATAAGGAGGGAGCCGGATATGGATCTTAAGGAGCAGTTTGAGGACGCGCAAAATCGGGTAAAGACCCTGCCAGCGCAGCCCCCGAATGTCCTGTTGGAGCTGTACGGATTGTTTAAGCAGGCCAATAATGGAGATGCCACGGGTAGTCGTCCTGGCATGTTTGATATGCGTGGACGCGCGAAATACGATGCCTGGCATTCGAATCAAGGGATGTCTTCGGATGAGGCGATGCAGGCGTATATCCAGAAGGTATCGGACCTTGGGGCCTGAAGCCTCCGGCGTCTGTTCTTGGGCAAGTAGATTATGAATGATTTCCTGAACCAGACCTACGGTCAGAATTCCGTACGAGACATGCTGATCGCCATCGCCATTGTTCTGGCTGGTGGATTGATCAGTGTCCTTCTTAGACGAAATCTACGTCGTATTTTCGTCCCTGCGTTTACCCGGATGGGTTTTCCCAACGACATCCCATTCGTTCGCACAATCTCGAATCCCATCAGCGCTGGTTTAACGGTAGGGTTCATCTTCGGAGCGAGTAGGGTCCTTGTACTACCGCCTGATATGCGGTCGCTCATCAACAGCTCCCTGTATATCATCGCCATACTGTTGAGCCTGGTTCTATGTATGCGTCTCATCGACGCCTTCTTTACCTATTGGCTTGAACCGTTGACCAAGAAGACGCGAAGCCAGCTGGATGATCAGTTGGTGGTCTTTGGGAGAAAGTTCGCGAAGATAGCGGTCATTATGCTGCTGGTTCTGGCGACTCTCGACCAGTTGGGCATGGAGGTGAGCACCCTGGTGGCCGGTCTCGGTCTTGGTGGTTTGGCTATCGCATTGGCGGCCAAAGAGACGGTGGGCAACATTCTGGGAAGTCTGCAGATCATGGCGGACAACCCGTTTACCATCGGCGATATGATTCGTGTTGGTGATCATCTTGGCTATGTGCAGGACATCGGTTTGCGCTCCACCAAGATCCTTACGCGTAGCGGGGTCCGGGTTATTATTCCGAACAGAATTATAGCGGAGAGCCCTATTGAGAACGTGAGCGTTGGCTCCAATATTGCCGTCGATATGGAGATCGGTTTGATCTACGGGACCACGGCGGAACAGATCGATCAGGCGAGAGATGTGGTGCGCGAAATCCTTAAGGAACATCCAGGGGTCTGCCGTGGAGAATTGGTGCAGTTCCTGAAGTTTGGAGAGTCCTCGCTGGTCCTACAGGTCACCTACTTCGTGGATGATCTGCCCCATTATTGGGAGGTCCAACACCAGATCAATATGGAGGTCAAACGGAAGTTTGAAGCTCTGGGGTTGAACTTTGCGTTCCCCACCCGCACCGTGCATATGGCGTCCGACTGAGCCCTATTCACCGAGCTCGAACTCTTGCTTCGTCTGCTGAAAACCCCATTCGAGCCAGGGGAAGAGTGCTTCCAGATCGCTTCGCTCGACCGTCGCTCCTCCCCAGATCCGTAGACCGGGAGGTGCATCTCGATACGACGCGATGTCATGGGCCGCGCCTTCTTCGGCCAATAGCCCCGCCACGCGCTTCGAGAACTTCGAGCGGGAATCCTTATCTAAGGAGGCCACCGCAGGATCGGTGAACATCAAGCAGATGGAGGTACAGGAACGAATGGTAGGGTCTTTCGCCAGGAAATCGATCCATTCGGTCTTCGCGACCCACTCCTCGACGGCCTGTAGATTGTCGCGCGAACGGGCAACAAGGGCCTCGTAGCCGCCGAGAGTTTTGCCCCAGTACATAGCGTCCAGAGCATCTTCTACGCAGAGCATAGACGGCGTATTGATGGTGCTGCCGACAAAGATGGCTTCGTTGAGGCTGTCGCCCTTTTTCATGCGAAAGATCTTCGGCATGGGCCAGGAGGGAGTATAGCTCTCAATGCGCGCCACGGCGCGGGGGCTCAACACCAGAACTCCATGGGCGGCCTCACCGCCGAGAACCTTCTGCCAGGAGTAGGTGATGACATCGAGCTTCTCGAAGGGGAGGTCCATGGCGAAGACACCGGAGGTGGCGTCACAGAAGACCAGTCCTTCGCGGTCGTCGGGGATCCAGTCGCCGTTGGGAACACAGACTCCCGAGGTTGTGCCGTTCCAGGTGAAGACCACATCACGGCTGCCGTCGACGACGGAGAAGTCCGGGAGTTGACCATAGTCGGCAGTGAACGGACGCACATCATCCAGTTTCAACTCTTTGACGATGTCGTTGATCCAGCCCTTACCGAAACTCTCCCAGCCGAACACGTCGACACCACGGGGGCCGAGCATGGACCACATGGCCATCTCCATGGCTCCGGTATCGGAACCGGCCACAATGCCCACCCGGTAATCCGCAGGAAGATTGAGCAGGTTATGGCTTAGATCCACACATTCTCGCAGCTTTCCTTTTCCAAGCTTGGAGCGATGCGACCGGCCGAGGGCGGCCTTAGAGAGCGCTTCAAGGGACCACCCGGGGCGTTTGGTACAGGGTCCAGACCCAAAGCGGGGGTTGTCGGGGTATACGGTGGGCTTTTCGGCTGACATGGTAGACCTCTGCGATGACCGATTGGCAGAATAGTTGCCAGGCGGGTCTCGGTCAACAGATGTAGAGGTCGTGGAGCTGACCCTGGATGTAGAATGGGGAGAACCCACGGTGCCGAAGGAGGGACTCGAACCCTCACAAGCATAAGCCCAACGGATTTTGAATCCGCCGCGTCTACCGATTCCGCCACTTCGGCATGGGAGAGCTGTGACTACAATTTATCTTCCGGCTAGGCAAGCATTTGTCGGATACCCGGTGGATCAACGCTTCTTCTTTCGTTTGCAGAGATGGTATTTCAACATCGTAAAGAAGAGATTACCGCGGATATATAACCACTTAGGAAAAAACGAATCGCTCTTTGAGACCTATTTGGCTGGAGCGGGTGCTGGAGCCGGAGCGGTGGAGCCCGCGAGGGCCTTGGCTACAGCAGCCTTCTCTTTGGTCTTTTCACCCTTGATGTAGCCAACGCCACATTTGCCGCACCATACGGTTCCGCCGGCTTTTCCAGCGCCGCAGGTGCAGGCCGCTTTGGGTGCACCGTGGTCGTGTCCGTGGTGGTCGTGCCCGTGGTGGTCGTGTCCGTGGTGATGCCCCGCATGGTTGTGCCCACCTTTCGCAGCGGCCTCTACAGCGGCCTTATCCTTCGTCTTTTCGCCCTTTACGTATCCGACGCCGCACTTTTCACACCATGTCGTTGTACCGGCTTTCCCTGCGCCACAGGTGCAGGCCGCCTGGGCTGCGGTGTTCTTCTTTGTTTCGTCCTGGGCGTTGTCCCCTGGGTTTGGTTGGGTCGTGGCATCCGCGGTGTTTCCGTTGTTTCCACTGTTCCCGGTATTTTCGCTGTCCTTCTTGGAGCAGCAAGCGGCCAGGAAGGTAAAGATCGTAACCATCAGGATAAAACGCGACATAGCTCACCTCGTAGGTAGAGATTTCGTGCCATTTTATCGGACAAGTCGTTTTTTGGCCACTGGGCCTACGGTCACAGCGCTATGGGTTGGTTCGACGACAGGCTTATGGTGCGCGGAAGGCTGCGAGGAACGCCTCAAAGTCTTTGAGCGGCTGGCTGCGTTGTACGATGAAGTCTTCTTCCACATCGTTGGTGGTCAGGCGGATGGCGCCCGTGCCCATACCCCGTTGCGCTGCGTGGTTGGCGCTATCGTCTTTCAGGGTCTGGACCCACCGTTTGAGCTCGGTCACCTGGGCGCTGGTCATGGTGCCTTTGCGGGGACTGCCCCCACTATAGGTGCCACTGGAGCTCTCTCTGGGTGTGACCGGATTATAGGCGAAACTCGCTTGGTCTTGATCGGCGGCCTGGCTAAAGAAGAAGCCATTTCCACTGCCGTCGCTATAGGAGATGCTCCAGGCTGAGGCCGGGCTGGCGGTATCCACCGGAGGGTCGGAGGCTCGGGTCTGGCGCTTCGTGCAGGCCAATATGGCGAACATCAAAACGATGAGACCCAAATGCCGAATGATTGAAACGTTGTTCATGGATACCTCTATAAATCGTCAGGGTACAAATCCCCAATAGATGATGGACCCATCGGATTTTAGCGCGGCGAAGGCTTCATCGATGGAGTGGATGCGTACAACACCGCTTGTTAGATTCTCTGCTTCTTCGGAGCTGTCGCCTCCGGCCCAGGGGGCTCCCCAGGCGACAACCGAACCGTCCGATTTACGTGCCGCGAAGGCGCAACATGTGGAGAAGATATCAACGACGCCGGATTGGATCTGGTCGGTGACTGCGGAGCTATCACCACCGTATTCCTCATAGCCCCAGCTGACGACGGAGCCGTCCGCTCTCAAGGCTGCCATTGCGCCGTAGTTGCCGGTTGTTCCTATGACCTTGAGTACACCAGAGGAGAGGGCGACAGCGACGCTGGAGCTATCCCCGCCGGAGGGGCCATCACCCCAGGTGATGAGAGAGCCATCGGACTTTCGGGCGGCAAATACATAGCGGCTTGAGAACAACTCGATCACACCGTCCTGCAGATAGGCGCTGACAGATGAGCTGTTGGAGCCACCCCAACCGCCCCAGGTCACCACAGAGCCGTCAGACTTCAGAGCTGCGAAGGCGCTGGGAGTAGAGGCGATCTGCACGACTCCGGATTGGAGATCGGACTGTACCTGGGAACTGTTTCCACCCTCATAGGCGTATCCCCAGGTGACGACCGACCCATCCGATTTCAGGGCCGCGAAGGCTTCGTCCGTGGCATAGATGTCCATGACGTCAGAGGCGAGTTCGGCTTCGACCGAGGGGCACTCCACATTATATTTTACGCAGGAGGCGCCACCGTATTTGAGTTGTCCCCAGGTAACGACGGAGCCATCCGATTTCAGAGCAGCGAAGGCGCAACAGGTTCCAACAACACGAACCACATCACTGGATAATTGTGCGCTGACAGAGGAATCCGCCACTTCCGACTGGCCGAGTACCGATGGGTCATAATCCCATACGGTCTGGCTTCCCCCATGTATCCCATCGCCCCAGCTTATGACGGATCCATCGGTCTTGATGGCGGAGAAGGCTTTTCGAGTATGGCTAACTGTTAAGACGCTGGACTCCAGATCATCTACGACGTCTCCATCATCTCCACCCGAGATCTTCTCTCCCCACGAGACCATCTTGCCACTGGAAGAGAGGGCCGCCATGGCTTTGACCGCAGGGAAGATCTCGATGATGCCGGGTGGCATGGAGGTGCTGCTGGTCTGGCCAACTGTCTCGGGGTCGAAACCGGTGGGGGTGCCTCCAAAGAGAGGGTCTCCCGACGCGCTGACGCCTCCATCGGCGGCCAGAACCGCGATGGCTTGCTCGTTCGTATAGATTCGTACGGCCCCTTCCGAGGAGGGGGAAGTGATCATACAGCTATCGCCGCCCTGGAGTGGATCGCCCCAACTGACCACGAGCCCATCGTCTTTCTTGACCGCGAAGGCCCCGTTGGTGGCGCTGATGGTGACGGCCCCGGCTTGCAGGTCAGGGGTCTGGGCGCTGCTATCTCCGCCAGGCCAGGTTCCCCAGGTGATAATCGATCCATCGGATTTACGAGCGGCAAAAGCGCCGAAGTTTGCGGCGATATCCACAACATCCGACGAGAGCGCTGTGGCCACCGACGAGCTGTCTCCGCCAAAGTCCGGATGCCCCCAGGTGACGACGGAGCCGTCGGACTTGAGAGCCGCAAAGGCGCCGTAGGGGCCTCGGTTGGCGAAGATTTTGGAGACTCCGGAGGCCAGGTCGGCAGCAACACTGCTGCTATCACCGCCGGACGTGTCCTCTCCCCAGGTGATGACGGAGCCATCGGATTTACGGGCAGCAAAGGCGTATTGGTTGGGGACGATAGCAGTCACACCACTTTGCAGACTGTCACTTACAGCGGTGCTATCGCCGCCACCCCAGCCGCCCCAGGTGATGACGGAGCCATCGGATCGTAGGGCCGCAAACGCGCTCTTGGTCGCGATTATATCTACGACCCCCTCTTGAAGGTTCGCAGCCACGAGTTCACTATTTCCACCCCAGTCCGTGTTCCCCCAGGTGACGACTGACCCGTCGGTTTTTCGGGCCGCGAAGGCGTTAAAAGTTGCGCGTATATTCACAACATTTGAGAGAAGGTCGAGACTTACCAGGGAGCTATCACCTCCCTCATCGGCGTTTCCCCAGGTGATGACAGATCCATCCGATTTCAGTGCCGCGAAGGCCCGGTCGGTATGGAATATGGTCACGACGCTGTATTGAAGTTCCAGTTCCGCGGAGGAGCTGTCCCCACCGTTGTCCGGGTCTCCCCAGGTGACGACGGAACCATCGTCCTTCAGGGCTGCGAAGGCGCCCGTCGCTGCGAAGATCTGAATCACCCCCGATTGGAGCTCGGCGCTGGCGACTGTGCTATCCCCGCCCAAAGCTCCATGTCCCCAGGTGACGACGGAACCATCATCTTTCAGGGCAGCAAAGGCCGACCCGAAGGGATTGGCTGTGATTTGAATGACACCGCTCTCGAGCTCCGGGTTGATTGAATCGGTGCTCACCTGGCTGCTTTCGCCACCACTTTCATTTTCACCCCAGGTGATAACCGCTCCATCGGCCGTTAAGGCCGCAAAGGCGTGACCATTGGCGACGATGGTCTGTGCGTAGGGGCCGATCAAGCAGCAGAGGGGTGGACCACCGATCGCATTACGACAGCTCCATCCATCTTCGCTACCACAGCCACCATTGTCGGTAGCGCACTCGTCGATGTCGGTACAGGTGGCTGGAGCTCCTTCGTTGTTGGTGCAAATCCAGAATGTGGCGTCACCGCACCCGCCGTTATCATTCAGACATTCGTCGATGTCGGAGCAGGTGGCCGGAGCCCCTTCTTGGTTGGAGCAGAGCCAGAAGGCGGGGTCGCCGCAGTCGCCATTCTCTACAAGACATTCGTCGATGTCGGAGCAGGTGGCAGGAGCCCCTTCGTTATTGCTACATGACCAGTAGAGAGCCTCACCACAGCCGCCGTTGTCGGTGGCGCATTCGTCGATGTCGGAACAGGTGGGCGGCGTCCCCTCCTGATTGGTGCAGAGCCAGAAGGTTGGATCGCCACATGCGCCATTCTCCGTAAGACATTCATCGATGTCGACGCAGCCGTCATCCGTGTCCAGTGTGTAGCCCTCGTCACAGATACACGCTCCGTCTTCACAGGTACCATTGGGCCCGCAAATTATGGCATCACAGGGATCGGTGTGGACCGTCTCTACGGTGTCGACGGTCTCTGTATCATCACTGGTATCGGGGGTTGTGTCGACGGTCTCGGCTGTGTCGACAGTCTCCACGGTATCGACCACTTCGATGGTCTCTGTCGTCTCTGTGGTGTCGAAGGTTTCTTCGGTGTCGACGGTCTCACTACTATCGAAGGGGGGTGCGTCCGAGCCATTATCCTTTTCGGTGGAGGGATCGTTTCCCCCACAAGAAAGACATAGAACGATTACAAAACATACTATCGATCGACGCATCGTCGACTCCACCCATCGAGTACCTGGAAATATCTTACGAAAGATGAACGCCTACGTCACTTGAGGTCGTGACGGTTCAGTCTTGAAGTAGATTCACCAGAATTTCGGCGCTGGTGTCGAAGGCCAGGTTCGTCCGCTGTACGAGATAGCCTTCTATCTTTCGTCCGATGAGGGGAATCTTTGCCTCGAAGGTACCTTCCGCATAACGAATGGCATTGCCCGAGCTATCAGCGTCTACCCGCACCACACCGGTGGCCAGCACCGGTATCTTTTCGGAGAGGGGCCGTACTTCCCATTCGTAGCCACAGAGTTCTTCTTTCCACTGTCGCACTTCGTACCAACCATTATGCTTGCCAACCAGGCTGCGCATGAAGCCAGGCAGCTTTCGGTTGGAGCGAACCTCTAGAGTTAGTTTTGAGCCGGCGGCGGTGTCCTCCTGGCGCAAGATCTCGGTATGAAGATCAAGCTTCTTCCCAAGAATCTGGTCGAACTCCGGGCTCAATAAGAGCCGATAGAGCTCTTCCTGTGAGCAGTCGAAACGACGAGAATGGGTCCAGAGTGTCGACACAGGCGCACCGGATTATGAGGTCGAGGATTGATAGAATATTCGAGGAGACTAACGTCCAGCTTCTGCACCGTCTACCTCTTGTTTTGAACCTCGCTGACCATCCATCACGCCATTCGCCATCCGATGCAGAAGGTTGTACAATCGCGGTTCATTTCTGGAGGTTTGGGATGCGGAATTTGATTATCATCGTCGGTCTTATGGGCCTGCTTGCTACGGCTTGTAAGAAGGATAAAGGGAATTCGGAGCCCTATCCCGATGCTGTGCGTGATAGCTTTATGGAAGGCTGCATGGAGGAAGCCGTAAAGACCATGAGTCCGGGCGATTCCAACCAGATGTGTGCCTGCCAATTGGAGGCCATTGAGAATAAGGTGAAATTGGCGACCTTTGTAAAATGGTCTATGGCCATCGAACAAAAGGGAGAGTACCCAGAGGAATTCGTCGAATTAGTGATTCCGCTGACGATGAAATGCATGAAGAAACTAGGCATCACGGTCGGTGGTCCAGACGGTGAGGCGAAGCTAGAAGAGGTTGCGGAAGCGACAAAATCGGGAAAATACCCAGATACGGTACGTGATTCCTTTATGGAAGGTTGTGTGGAGGAAGGAGATAAGACCTTGAGCGCCACCCAATCGCGCCAACTCTGTAGCTGCCAACTCGGTGGTATAGAATCGAAAGTTTCGATGGAGAAGTTTCTGAGCTGGTCACTCTCCATTGAGCAGACGGGAGAAATCCCGCAGGCCTTCAACGATGTGATTATGCCCATTACTCTCAAATGTATGGGCGATCTCGGTCTGAAGTAGTCCTGATCGAGAGCCTATTCACCGCAGGGCCGATCGCCACGTTTGGTGTCTTTCTCGAGTCTATGGATCAGATTGATATTGGCGTGATCGATCGCCGTTAGATCTGCTTTGGTAAAGCCGGGCTTGATGGTGGCCGGTAGCCCGGCCGTGGCCGCCTTGGGATCGTCTTTTCGCGGTCCATAGAAGAATTGGTTCAGGTGATTGTTCTTGAACTTATAGCCATGGCGGGCATAGACCGCGTTACGCAACTTCCACAGTCCGACATCGCTGAGAAAACAGATGTCTTTTTCCCGCAACTCTTTCTCGGCGAAGATGGTGGCAATGAAGATTCGAAGATCGGTATAGGGTAGGTCGTCGAGACCAACACCCGTGAGGCTTGTGGTCTCATTGTCGCAATTGGTGAAAAACTCATTGGCGCGAATTCGGATCCAATCCTCGGGCTCCTCTAATGGTATTCTTCCCAGAATCCGTTGGAGATCGTCGGGGGTCAGGGCCTTCAAACAGTATTTCAGCTCGGCCCGGTTTACATCGAATTCAAGAAGCTCTTTGGCGGGGGGTTGCCCATAGCCATAGTTGAAGACCCAGTACACCGAGCAGATGTAGGTAGTTCGTGCTGCTGATTTAGCAGCCCGGGGCCATGTTTTTTCACATAATTCCTTGTTTTTCTGGCTGTAGTTCTCTTTCCAGGAAAAGGCCTTATGGGTGGCCTTTGTGTTAGTCGGGGTGCGTCCTTGAGATTGAGCTTTCGGAGGCTTCGCAGGGGGCTGGGAATTCTGGGGCTGGAGAGCCTGTATGCAGGCCTTTACCGCTTGGCAGTCCCCTTCGGCGCCGCAGATCTTATAGCCTTCGTCGTCGCAAGAATTATCGATGGAACATTGCTTCAGGCGCTCGCATGGGTCGGTTGGGGCAGGGCGCTGTTTCTTTGTGCAGCCCAGGAGCAGGAGTCCCCCCAGAAGCAACCATAGATATCGTTTCATGCTGTTCTTCCCCAATGGTTTCTGTTGGCGAAGTATAGCCCATCTCGACGGCCGGGTCATACGGCCGGAATCAATGCAATCCACCCCAGGGGGCATCCAGGGCCCAGCAGTTTTGGCTCAGTGGTTCACAGGCGGGGATGCCCCCAAAGAAACCTGGGGGCTGTGTCAGGCTTGTGGCCTCACAGGTTAGACCGGTTACCCAGGAGATTAACGCTTCATTTTGAATCTTCGATGCATCCAGACAGGCTTCGTATTCGCCGAGAGTGGCGTCGCAATCCGCCACAGACTCGACTGTCATATTGCAATTGGATTCCGCAACAACCGTCGCTACCAGGTCGTCCACCTGGGCCATACAATTGTCGTAGGCAGACTGACAGCCCGTTTCATCGAATGTATCGAACGCACCTCCGGCATCGAGACCGGTCATCGTGCAATATGCTTTTTGGTGCCTGGGTTGATTGATCTGGCTGATCTGGGTTTCCTCGAGGGTTTCGCAGATCGAGTCGAGTTCGGCTTGCGTTAAATCGGTGATAGCTTTGTCATCCTCTCCAAAATCAAATGCATCACCTCCATTCCCGTTACAGGCGGCCATAACGCAGCCAAAGATGATTACGAGCGCGATTGTATTTACCCAGCCATGACGCATACGAGAGTCCCCCACTATGTATTGGGCGAAGTATAACCCATCTCACCGGTCGGATCACCCCGCCCCGATCAGCCGGGTGCAGCCACGGTCTCGCAGCTATGGACAGCTCTTAGAACGAGCCGCGAAGGCCCAGACCGATGGGCCGGGAGCTGGTCTGGTCTACACGGCCGGGAAAGCCCAACGAGGGGGTGTCGGCCCGGCCACCACTGAAGGAGCCGGAGAAGATATTGAATACGCCAATACTTTTGCCAATCGTTCCTAAAATAGTACCGGTGGCACTAAACGCCAGACCAGAAATCACAAGGGGGGTGTACCCATTGCCACACTCGGTACAGTCCTCGAGATTGGGATCACAGCCAGTGCATTCTTGGGAAACCCCGTAGACAATGAGAGCTACCCCAATAAGCAATAAGCCAAGTCCTGAATAGGTGAGTGCGTCTGCGGTCTTATCCCAGTCGGTCGCCGTATAGCTGACCCGGTCGACCTGGAAGCAGCTGCTACTCGTGATTCTTTTGTCGAGATCGTGCAGGCAACGCGTCTTTTCCCCCGCTTTCCATCGGACTTGATTGGCCCAGATGGCGACGTGTTTTCCGTTGGGCGTGATGGCTGGAATCGCCTTCTCTCCCATTTCAGCTTTGGCCTTCTCCATATGGGCGCGCTGCACATAATAATGCCGGGTGCTGGAGCAGGCGGCGATGAAGGAGCCGAAGACGATCACGAGCGCGATTTTATTTACCCAGCCATGAAGCATAGGAGCGTCCCCCACTATGTATTGGGCGGATTATAGCCCACCTCGACGGTCGGGTCACTCCGCCCCGATCAGCCGGGTGCAGCCACGGTCTGGCGGGAGCCCAGAGCATGTCCAACCAGGACGGTGAGCGTATTGGCTGCCAGCGCCACCACACCGGCGTGGACTCCATCGATGGTCTTAATTCCCATCACCAATAATGTGATGGCCAATCCCAGCCCCACCAGCATCCCCAGCAGCACCGGCCCTCCTTTGAGCCGTGGTAGATGAACCCCGAGATAGAAGGCGGGGACGACCTGTAGGAGCACCTCGAATTTAACCTCCAGCAGTTGAACCAGGGTGAGATCTTCATAGCTGCTCAGCCATACTAATAGGGCCAGCACCACCCAGGACACCGATTTCCCGACACGGGTGAGCTTTTGCTCGTTCGCCGTGGGATTCAGGAAGGTTCCGTAGAGATCTTTCGTGGCCATCGACGACAGGGAAAGAAGAGCCGAATCCGCGGTGCTCATCAGGGCGGCCATGATGGCCGCAAGGATCACGATGACGGTCCAATAACCGAGGCTACCGGAGCCCGCCAGATCCCCGCAGATAATGGCGAGTAGTCGCTCACTTGATTGGTGGTCGAGGCCGGGATGTGCTCGCAACGCGATGAGTCCCACCAGCAATACGATCAACGTCGTCACGAAGGGGAAAAACGCCATCACCTTGAGGCTTTTTCGAAGAATACGTGGGTTTTTGGCCGCGTAGATCCGTTGAATGGCGTGGGGGTAGACCGAGGCCCCCAACCCGATCAGCAGCACCATGCTGAACCAATAGGCGCAGCGGGTGGCGTTGGGAACGGCGATCTTTTCGGGATTATGTTCGCGAATATGGACCGCGGCGTCGGCCAGGGTTCCATGTTGGCGCATGACCAGAATGACCAGCAGGGTGAAGCCCAATAATAGGAGAAAGCCCTGAATGGCGTCGGTCCAGGCCACGCTCCGCATTCCGCCCAGTGTCTCGTAGAGTATCATCACCACTGCGAGACCAACCACTCCATAGATGGGATCGATACGCCCCCCAGTCAGCCCACCCACCGCGAGACCCATCACTTTGAGCTGGGCGTAGACATAATTCGCGGTGGCGAAGATCATGATGAGGGCACATACGAGCCGAATGGCGCGGGAGTTGAAGCGGTCGTCCAGATAATCCGCCGGAGTGATGTAGTTTCGATCTCGGGAATGGCGATGGAGGGCGGGGGCGAAGAGCAGGTAGCCCACCACAACCGCCGTCATGGCGTGTACGCTCATGACCCAGGCGTACCCCATTCGGTAGCCCTTGGCGGTAAATCCGAAGAGGGTGTTTCCGCTATACTGGGTGGCGAAGAGGGTGAGTAGGAGCACAAAGAATCCCAGCTCTCGGCCGGCGAGATAATGGTCGGACAGACTCTCCTCTTTTCGTTTGGCCCGGCCCCAGAAGCCGATCCCAACGATGCCAAGAAGATAGACTACGAGAACAACGAGGCCATCGATTCCAATGGGTAGGGCATCGAGAGTTGTTGTCGCCTGGGCGCTAGGATCAGCCATCCGGATCCTCCCCCTCGTCTTGCAGCACGACATGCAGCGCGTAGGCCGTCAGCACGGATATCCCCAGCCCGGACACCAGCGCGGTTATAGCCCAGATGGGCATCCCGAAGACGATGGGATCCTGGGCACCGGTTTCTCGATACCATGGAACCGCGAAGACCAGGCATACGACCATAAGCAACCAGAACCAGATGGGAAGACGTTTGGCTTTCGGGTCGGATTCGGGATGCATGATTTAACGGCAATTGCCGGTCTTTTCGATGTTTACAAGCTTTCGCAAATGGAATTTGGTGCCATGTTGGCGTGCCCATTCCTTCCCTTCGCTCATGATGGTCTGCGCGGCCGCCGCGTTTCCGGCTGTATGCTGGGCACAGTAGTCTTTTTGAATCTGCTCCATCTTACGATCGGCCGCGGTTGGCCCCGAACAGGAGAGGACAAAAAAGAGCAGCCCCAGCCATCGCCAATCCATGATATTTCCCCTTAAAGGGTCGCCAGAAATAGATCGGCGATCACTTCTTTCAGGCCGGCAAGGATCACGAAACATAGGCTGATGAATAGCCGCACCTGTCGAGAGCGGGTAACCGCAGGGGTCTCTTCCACACCTCGAAATACGGGTGCCATGGCCCGGATCAGAAAGTACAGTCCGCAGATGGCCGCCGCGTAGAAAGGATCGAGAAAGGACCAGGCGATATGGTCTGAGCTACGAGCTCCTCCCCCCGAGATCTGACGTGCAAATAGAACGACTGATGTGAGGATCCATACCGTAGAGACGAGGAAGTCGGGTGATTTGTAGAATACCCATTCTTTCTCGGTGGAGATCTTAAGCTCCAACCCCGACTCGGTCGTAATCGTTTCGACCTCCTGCGGGTCGTCAGCCGAGGTTGTATCGTCCAGATCGTCCCCATCATCGGAGGATTCCTGACTCGTTTCCGCTGCTGGCTCCTCGTCGACAGGTTCTTCTTCGGGCTCTTCGTCGACAGAGGCTTCGTCGTCTGGAGTGGACTCCGAATCCTCCTCGCCAGGCTGCTCGCGACGTGTCACCGCCGCTTCTGCGTCTACCATCAACGCTTGAAGCTCGTCCTTGATGGTTTTCCGGGGTTCATCCGTCGCCGTGCTTTCGTCGTCCAGGCCAAAAGCATCGATTTCGGTTTGTTCGGCCGGTTCTTCGTCCGATGTCAGCGGGAACCCGCAATGAATACACGCATCCGCTTTGTCGGAAACCTGACCATCACATTCTGGGCAGTTGATAAGAGCCACGCCTTGTTCCTCATGATCCCCCAGTATTCTGTACGAAGTTTTCGAAACTGTCCAAAGTAGTTCCAGACACCATCAAGATTCGGTGCGTTTTCGCCTAATCACAGGTCGGATCCTCGGGGTGGCATACGTTGACTACCAATACATATTCGCCGGCGCGTGGGGTGCCACCTGAGACGAATGTGTCGAGGCTTAACAGATAGGTTCCAGCCTCGAATGTACCGGAGATAATCTGATGGGCTCGTTCGATGCAGCTGCCTTCGGTGGGGCTATTGTCTAAGAGATGCAGGTCCACATCGACATCGCCGCGATCAAAGACCATCGCTCGCAGTCGTGTGGTCTCCTCCAGGTCTAGACGGTACATCAACTCGGGCCCAGACTCGTCCTGGTCGGCGTCGCAGCCGCCATAGACGTTCAGATTACTATGGGGGGAGAGGGCGGTGTTCCCCCTATGACTGAAGGGGAGATGAGGAATCAAAAACGGTGCTTCCGGGGAACCGTCGCCCGTAAGGAACACGTCGTCGTCCGGTATAGTCTCTGGGTTCACGAGCGCGTTTCGGACTCTATCGAGGGCCTGTAGACTGATGAGGTTTCGCATATTGAATCCATAGGCGAGCCCTTCATCGGTAAAGACACAGGCCTGGTAGGAGCCATCTTCTTTGAATGTGTTTAGATGAACGCCGTCGCCCGCCAATCCGAACCCCGAAAGCTCGGCCGTGGCGAATTGCAGATCGATAAAGGGCACCTGACGAGCCTGGGCCAATCCCCGGATGATGGCGTTATAGGTATGAACCCATCGGTCGGCTGTTACGCTATCCCCCCGTGGGCTGATACCAATGAGTATTGGGATGATGCCCTGGGCGATGAGCTCGTCTATGAGGTCGAGCATATTGGTGCCAAAGTTCCACATGGCGCTCTCATGGGTCGTGCCCAGACCCATATCGTTGGTTCCGTAGTGTACCAGGCCCATACGTGGCGCGATGGCTTGCACTTCCTGCTGCAGGGGGGAGGGGGCTCCCGAGATCACCCAGCCCGCACTATGACCGACTTTGGCCGCGATCGTGGTTCGCTCGTAGGGAGTGGTTCCGGCCGCGTCTCCCGTCATAAAATAGTCGAGGGTTTCTTGCAGATCCGTATGGTTCCCCAGGTCGGCGGTGTTCCCTGCCAGGCATTTCAGATTTCGGCTACTCACGGTGCTGGAAGCACCCACCTTCATGAATACATTATCCTGCATTTCCGGGCCGAGTTCGGCGATCTCGTGTAGATTCTGGGCGACGAATGGAGTGATGGGGGAATGGATGCGATCGGCTGTATAGAGGCTGGGAGATGGCTCAGAAGGGAGTGGTTGGCTTGTGTCGGTGCCGTCCTCCACTACGTCATCCGGGATCGGATTCGTATCGGGGAGTTCGGTGGTCGTGTCGGCGGGAGACGTCCCGGGATCATCGAGGGAACCCGCATCAAAAGAATCCGATTCGATCGCGTCTATCACGTCGGAATGTATGCCGGTGGTCACATCTTCGCAGGCCGTAACGAATAGAAGACTCGTCATACAGACCAGACAGAAAAAATGGGACGTGGTTTGAAACGGCAAGATCGCCTCCTCGAAGGATCATTTCGCCTTGTAGCGTATAGGGATTGGAATTCATTCCCAGAAGAGGAGCCTAGCGCAGATTTCCGAATTGCCGCACTACCAAAGCTGGGCTAAGCTGACTGCATCGTGAGGGGAATCGAATGATAGAGAGGGACTTGATGAAACGTATGCCGATTGTACTCACCGTAGCAGCGTTTACGCTGGCTGGTTTCGGACTCGCCTGTAATGGCGGTGGAGGGGATTCTGATGTGGTGGACTCGGATGGCACCGAGACGACCGATGAAGGGACGACCGACGAAGGAGAAGCCGACGAAGGGGCGGCCGACGAAGGAGCAGCCGACGAAGGGGCGACCGACGAAGGAGCGACCGACGAAGGAGCGACCGACGAAGGAGCGACCGACGAAGGGGCG
>PBVT01000069.1 GCA_002728755.1 Myxococcales bacterium | reverse complement strand
TGAGGGCAGCTGTGGAGAGCTTCAAGAGCAGATCACCGACCCAACCCCCGGTCTGTTTTTGAACACCTACCTCTTCGATGACGGCGCCGTCTTTGACCCAACCCTCCTCGCACCGGCACCACTGTCTCGCTTCGAAGGAGAAAACGCCGGCGGCAGCTCCCTATGCAGCGAGGTTATGAGTATGCAGACCCTCATCGATTGCGAAGGGGCCAGCATCTATAAGACCGAGACAGAGGTCGTCTACGATACGCCCGGGCCCATGACGGATTATATCGCCCTTATCGGTGGAGAGAAGGTGGGAGTATCCGTGACACGGGCGTATATGGGGCCCTTTGTACAGACCTATACCCATGACGATGCCAATCAACTTCTGAGCGATAAGCTGGAGGGCATTCAAGAGAGCACCGCCAATGTAAGCGCTGACGATCTATGGCTGAAACAGATCCTTCACATCTGGACCTTGAACCCAGACTGGGCCACGATTGTTGCCGACGCCTGGGCCAACCTCGACCCCACGTTGAAGGGCGACACCATCGTTCTGATTACGGTCGAATCCAATAGCGATCTCATCGTTACCGACAGCTGCGACAACTAACCCAAGGCCTCGGCCTCGCCATTCGACGCACTTCCAGGTAGAATCCGGGTGATGGATTGGAGGTTAGGATGGGTCGGATCGGGATCTGTTTCCTTGGGGTATTGTTTTTCTGGTGTTCGGTCTCTCTCGCGAGTGTTCCCCAACGATTGCACTACCAGGGGTATCTAACCGACACGGCTGGAAATCCTATCAACTGTAATATCATCGAAGGCTGCAGTGAAAACTATGTCTTCACGTTTTCTCTTTACGACTCCATGACCGGCGATGGACTCGTCTGGTCCGAAGCCCATTCCAACATCAGCATCACAAATGGGGTGTTCCACGTGGAACTTGGGGGCCAGGAAACCCTGGACGCCGAATTCCTGGACGGGAATCGATGGCTGGAAATCCAGGTCAACCTGATGCCCCCCATGTCTCCACGTCAACGGGTGGTTTCAGCCCCCTTTGCCTTACGAGCCGATGTGGCGGAGCGGGCCCTGGAGTCGGATAATGCTGTCACTCTCGGTGGTCAGCCCGTCGAAAACTTTGTCCAGGTCGGCGACTCGTCCGGCTTCCTGACAGAGGAGGGGCTACAGGACGTTTTAGACAGTCTGGGCTATGTGGCCGGTGACAACGATACCCTGGGTGGCCTGAACGCATGTGGTCTGGACCAGATCCTGAAATGGGATGGCAGCGCCTGGGTATGTGCCGTGAACGCCGATACGGACACTCTATCGGCGCTGCTCTGTGCCGCCGGAGAGATCGTCCAATGGGACGGCACCACCTGGAACTGCTCCGCAGCCTTGGAAGCCATTCAGGCGAATGTGGACCAAGTGCAGGCCAACTTGAACACCCTCGGCTCCAGCCTCGACCCCATCGCGACCTCCGGCCTTCCCGCCGATCTCCTCGATGGAGACGACAACACCCTGGGAGAATTAACCTGTTCCGATGGAGAGGTGGCCCGCTGGAATGGTAGCTCGTGGGCCTGTAGCGCAGCAGACGCAGAGGTCGAGATCAGTAACGACCCGCCGGCCTGCACCGCCGCGACCATCGGAACTCTGCACTATAATCCTGGCACCGATAAACTGACCTTCTGTGATGGCAACGACTATCGTAACGTGCGCCTATGCGACGATATCTGTCCGAGCCCAAGCGACGTCGCCTGCGGCCAGGCCGTAGAGTCCGATTGTGGCATCGACTGTGGAAGCCTTGGCTCCGCACTGAACCCGGTACAATGCAACCCCTCCACCGTGGCATGCAATGATCCCGTCTACGATAACTGCGGAAATACGTGCATAGAAGATGGAACAGCTCTCAACCCCCTACAATGTGCCAACCCAGCCCTTCACGCCTGCGGTACAGCTCTGGCGGATAGCTGTGGGAATAGCTGCCCGTCGGGCACACATTGTGATGTTGGCACCTGTTCCGGTGGGGAATGCACCAATCTCAACACGGTCGGTTCCATTCGGGTGGGCTCCGAGTATGCCGGCCCTGCCGTCGCCGGATACACCCAATGTGCCGGATTCATGAACACCGGCTCCTGGGACATCCTCACCAACGACTGGGTCCATAGCTGTGCCTCCGACGGCTCGAAGAAGTGGCTCGTTCGGTTGTACAACCCGATTACAGATGCGCTCCTATTGGAAGACACCTTCCCCAGCTTCACGGCAACCGAACTGAATAATAATCTGCCGGGTTGTGATATCCACGGCTACGGTATCTGCGGTAAAAGCTCCACGGCAGGGACGGGGCGGGCCTTATTGGTCTTGAAACCAGACAATCAGAATGGCGGTTGCCACGGGGATGACAACTCGAGGGGTGCCTTTCGGATCAGCACCAATCCCGATGGAAATATTATGGGAAACAACTTCGTCTTCGTAGGAGGTCAGCGCTCAGGCGGAGAGTATCGAGATCATGATTTCGGTAATAGTCCCGACAGCGAGATCCGCTACCTGAATGGTAGCGAATGGGATGGTTGTGATCATGATGGTCGAGTGGCCCACGCGATCACCGTCTATCTGGAAAACTAATCCGTTGATTTGAGTTCTTTGGCTGTCTTTTCCAGCTCTTCCTCAATCTCCACCCAACGATCTTCAAACCACTCCAGCCGATCGGCTTTACCGGAGCGTTCTTTCAGCCAATCGGGAAAGGCCGGATCGTTGTATGTGTCGGGTTCGGCCAACATGGTATCGAGCTCTCGAAGGCGTTCTTTCAACTCCTCCATACGGCGTTCCACCGAAGCCTTCTCTTTGCGGAGCGGGCCTAACCGAGCCTGCAATTCCTTTCGTTTCTGAGCCAGCTCTCGTCGTCGCTCTTTTGAGTTCTTTCGACCCCCACTCTCTTCCTGTGGAGCGACACCACCCCCTTGGGGCTCACGGGCCAGACGGAGCCGGGCTTCTCGCTGGCTCAAATAGGAATCGAAATCTCCCTCATATCGTTCGATCCGCCCTCCATCGACTTCAACGACTGCTGTCGCAAGCCGAGAAACAAAGGAGCGGTCATGACTGACAAAGACCAGGGTTCCTGGAAAACGTTCGAGAGCGTCTTCCAACGCCTGCCGACTCGTAACATCGAGATGGTTGGTCGGCTCATCCAAAATCAATAGGGGAGCGGGACGAAGCAATAAACGGGCTAAAGCCAAGCGGGCCTTTTCCCCTCCAGATAAAACCCCCACCTTTTTATCCACGTCATCGCCCGAAAATAGAAAGGCACCGAGAGCACCCCGAATCGATGTGGGGCTGGCGCTGCCTGCAATCGCGGTCGCAGAATCCAAGACGGTTTCGTCCATATTCAGCTCATGCACCAGATGCTGGGCAAAATAGCCCACCGAGACATTGGCCCCAAGCCGACATTCGCCCTGAAGCAGGGGGAGTCGTTCGGAGATCACATCCAATAATGTGGTCTTTCCGCCACCGTTGGGCCCTACCAGAGCGAGTCGATCGCCTCTACGAATATGGACCTGTAGATCACGAAGAACGATGTGGTCGCCGTAACCGGCCACGCCCCCTTGTATGTCGACCACCTTATCGCCTGTACGCACGGGATCGGGGAATTTGAAACCGCGTAATTTGCGCATCTCCGGGGTTACATCCAGACGCTGCATCTTATCGAGCATCTTCACACGGCTTTGCACCTGGCGGGCCTTGGTGGCCTTGGCGCGAAACCGCGTAATGAAGCGTTCGATTTCAGCCACGCGCTGGTTCTGTCGGGCCGCCTCACGACCTTGCTGCTCACGACGTAATGCCCGAGCCGCCAGGTATTCCGTATAGCTACCCACATACCGCTCCAATGCCCCATCCGAGATCTCGACCACCTCCGAGCAAAAACCGTCGAGGAAGGTTCGGTCATGGGATATCAACACAACCGCACCTCGAAACGACTGAAGAAAACCCTCAAACCACTCCAGGCTGGGCAAATCGAGATGGTTGGTCGGCTCATCCAGCAACAAAATATCGGGTGCCCGTAGCAATAGAGACGCCATCACTACGCGCATCAACCATCCACCGCTTAGTTCTCCGGCCGAGGACCGAGCCATCTGTTCGTCAAAGCCAAGGCCTGCCAATACGCGTAGAGCACGAGACTCGATCTCATAGCCTCCGAAGAGGGCAAATCGATCTTGAAGATCGCCCAATCGATCCAGCTCCTGTCGGCTTAGGGACTCGGCATCAACGGCCATTTTGACCTGTAAGGTATCCAGCTCCTCTTGTACCTCCATCAGCTCGGTCTGTGCTTCGATCACAAGATCAATAACCGGCCGGGCACCAAGAGTTGCGACCTCCTGCGGGAGCATTCCCATACGCAGATTCCGTGCCCGACTAATCGTGCCTTCGTCGGGCTCGTCCTCACCCGACAGTAGTCGAAGCAAGGTGGTCTTACCCGCCCCATTGGGGCCGACCACGCCTATCCTGGAGGTGTTCGTGATTCGAAGGGAGATCCCATCAAGAACCGGACGCGTACCGAAAATACGATGAACATTTTGGAGATCGACGAGCACAAAAACGACCCTGGTAGGCTTTGCCAACGTTCCTCTTGAGAGGAGACGAGACTGTAGACCAGAGGGCTCGGAGCGGTCAAAGCAACATCGCAGGTCCCACCAAGGCCGACCTCGCCAAGCGCAACCGTTACGGGTAGAATCACCACCTCATTGCGGAGGTTTTTGTGCGCTGGTCGTTTCTCATCGGTGCTCTGATTATGGGGCTCGCCTGTTCCAATGGAGACAGCGTACAGCTGGAAGATGCCGGCGATCTGGGCGCGAGATTGGATATCTTCCAAACGGAGAACGACCTGGCAGAGCTACCTCGCGACGTTCCAGTTTTTCCAGATATCCCCACTATCTCCGACACTGCCGATGTCCCAGAGCCGACCGATCTGACCGATACAGCGGAGACCTCTCTCCCCGAAGATCAGGGTGCCGAGGCTAGTGGAACCGACGACGGTTCAACTCCAGAACCCGACGCAGGATCAGAATGTACGGTCGTTGACGCCTGTAGCTGGGACAACGACTGTAGCGAAGCCACCGCAATATTGGAGATCGTTCCACTGGATATCTGGGCGCAAAAACTGGTGGAGCCAGAGGTAGTGCTGACAACATCGGATGGTCAATCGATCCCGCTAGCCGCCTATATCGCCCATACGACGCCGCTTTGCGGTCCTGGTCTCTTCGATCTGCAAGTTAAAGCGGACCATCACGAGCCTTTACTGGCTACCATCCAATACGAGGGAGAACCTGGATTGGATGAGTTCCGGGTAGACATCAATGGGGAAGCCGTTGGCCTCACTGTGATGACGGAAATCTACGATCCCGGAACAGGACCCATACGGTATTACACTCTATGGGTCGGCCTACCCCATCATTGGTATTCTCCTACGGGTCGACCGGCTCGACACGGAAACCAGATCGACCTGCTTCGCAATGGAGAAGAGTTCTGGAGTACAACCCTCGACGATCTGGAAACAGCCGAAGAGCTGGTCACATTGACCACCTGGTGGTGGCAGAGCGACTTTGAACTGTATCGAGACTATGTGGAGCACCACACCCTCAGCGACGAGGAGCGTTGGGGCAACACTATGATGGGCGTACTGGATTGGCTCGATGGTTGGGGCGTGGAATCCAAGATCCTGGTGACCCAGTTTCTCGAACAAGATGGCCTGTTATCTGGAATCACTGTCGATTCCCATCTGACCGATCGGGGCGATAACCCCAACGACCGCATCGAGTTCATGGGAGATGCCAATCTCATTTCCGGCGTGTTTACAATCGATTTCCCGTCGGTGGATTTCGGCCCCCGTGTTCAACAGCTATGGCTACTCTCCGAAGGTGCGGTCACACTTAGCAGCGAAGGCCTGGATAGCTTCTGGCCTCCCTACACGGTGGATATGACCGATGTACCACTCGGGCTCGACGCCCTAGAGGTCGCCCACGCCAGCTGGCATCAAAAAGCCATCACTGTTGATCAGCGATTGGCATTGGTGGGGGGGTTCAATGTGAAGGGGGAAGATTGGGACACGGTCGAGCAGAAGGTCTTTGAGCATCGACGGATGGAATTCGAGGCCAGCGCAGATACGCGACTCGACGTATTCAATAAATGGCGTCAATCAGACTTCGTCCCCCGTAAAGATTATGCCTTCCGTATCGAAGGCCCTATGGTGGGCGATGTCGTTCGGATCTTCGACCAGCGCTGGATCTACCAGCTGTTCTCCGGCGTTGATTATTCCGAGACATCGACAATGATCGAGACCTTGAAGCCGTATCCAGAACCACTGGAAGGTGGGATTCAAGCCCAACTGGTCACGACCATGCTCAGCCCCTGGAATGATTTCTCGGTGCTGGAGACACTGCTACGCGCCATCTCTCGTGCAGAGCACTATATCTTCATCGAAGACCAGTACCTACGCTCTCCGATTCTGGCTAACGCCATCGTCTCCCGTATGCTGGAAAAGCCGGATATCTTTCTACTTGTCGTCACCAACGCCATCGACGAATGGGCGGATCCGGGCTGTTGGCCGACGTACCAGGAGATCGAGCTTTTCGATAATTGGATCCCCGACCGCTTCGCGATCTTCTACCTCCAGGCCTTCGATTGGGTCGACTCCGAATGCATCCTCTGTATTGACGAGATTGATGCTTATTTCGAACCCATCTTCATCCACTCCAAGTTGGTCATTATCGACGATGTTTTCTTGATGGCGGGCTCCGCCAATCACAACAACCGAGGTCTTCTGTACGAAGGGGAGATGTCCCTGGCCATCTTCAACCCGGACTGGGTTCGCGAGGCCAGAAATAAGGTCTTCGAGCCCATGTTGGGCAGTGTATATTCCCCTGATTTGACCATCGAAGAGATGATGCCCACCTTCAAGATCCAGGGCTGGTGGAACGCCATCGCTTATCTGAACTGGGATATCGAATATTTCGATCTGGATCTCGATGGGGCCTCAATCCCCATGACCTTCATCCCAGACGGTCTACTCTACCCCTTCAGCTGGGGAGTCCCCTCCGACTGCCTACTCCACGATGTCGGCCCCGATATCCTCTAATACCAGCGGTCGCAGAAATAGTGCTCCCAACCCCGGCCCGCTTATTTGAAGCGTATGCTCTCCACGATCTGGTCTAGTCGAGCGCTCACGCCAGAGTCTTTCTCTTTCGGATCTTGCATCGCAACAACCAACAGGCGCACAGCTTTGCCTGGGCGTCCCATAAAATAGCATCGCCCGATATAGGTTAACGTCCCGCTAAACCGGTATTCAAAATCGTAGGACGAGACTTCCATCCCATTCGGCCAGGTTTCATGTCGGATAGTGCCTTTCTTGGGCACCGATCCAAACCGCTTCTTTAACGACCCTTTGAATAGCTTCTTGGCTTGTTTGTGCACCGTCCCTTTGGCCTTGATATTTCTTATCGCGATATGGGCCGCTGCGAGCGAGCCAAAACCTTCATATTTCGATTCTTGACTTACGTACTCATCGTGCTTGTTGATTTGGCCAAAAGAATCCACCGTCCGTTTCCAGGTAGCCGGGGTCTGAAAAGTAAAGTAACGGCGTTTATGAACCACCGACTGGCCCGGTGATGGTCCCCCCGCCACAGCTTTCTTTTTGGCGGCTTGAAGACGCCTGATTCTGGCGGCAACATCCAGCATACGGGCCTGGTTTTTCTGACGTAACACGTCTATCTCTGCAGTCGTCCTTTGCGGCTCAACTTCGATGGTCGCAACGATGGCTTCAAACATCGGCCGAAGTTTCGCCGACTCATAGCCCGCCGCTTGCCAATGTGTCTTTACGAATAGACGTTTGCGAGCTCCCGGCCGAAGAATCAGATAGCACCGCCCTTCGCTCGTTCGACCGCCGGGCAACGCGGAACGATGGGCTACCGACAACAGGGTCGTCCCGTCCGGGCGCTTGTCGATCTGAAAAGGATCCCGGTGATTGCAACTACGTTTCGGATCCTTAAAGAGGGCTCTTGCCTGTACTTTGGGTGCTGCATTCACCGCAACCGCCTCAAGCCAGATCTGCGGTTTGGTGAACTTCGTCGGTTCGCCCATACGTACATACCTGGACACCTGGCGTCCTTCAGCCAGGGCAGCCAATTTATGATCCGCAAGAGACTCCCATTTCGGAGGTAATTTCAACCGATAATCAAACCCCTCGGTGATAACCAGAGCCAGCCACTTCTGCTTCTCGAATAGCTCCTTCGCCTTTTTCCTCTTATATTTCTCTTTCTCCCGCGCTTCTTTCTTAGCCTTCGCCGCAGCGATATCAGCCGCTTCCTTCTGGTAGTACGCCATCTGGCCCCGGATATCCTTACGGTTATCCACTCCCGTCCAGGCGTATTGGATCTCCGCGATTATCCGAGTGCGCTCGAAGTCATGACACCCGGTCAAATAGGCCGCTCGTATAGCGCGTGCGAAAAGAAGCGCCCGAGCATTCCCAGATTTCATCGGCAGGCTTAATCGTCGCAACTTTCCACTTCGAATCCCAGCCAGAATCTTCATCAACTTCGGTTTCGAATGACTGGATAGGTTAGCAACCAGATGCAGATTGCGGTTCGTCGAATATAAATATGCGCGAACTTCCAGAAATTTCCTCATGACTCTTCGGGTATATACGGCCCCAGGGCGACCGAAATAACCCGTTACCATCTCGTTCCTATCCGACTGGTAACCTCTAGAGACAACATCGGCGCCATAGTCCGAGCCCGCGTCCCCGAGATCGGAATCCGAGATGGGGTCTATCAGCCAGGAGTTGATGGTGTTCACCTGCGCCTTGAGCTCAATGAAACCAATATAGGTCGCGTACGGATACTTGCGACGAAACGATTTGGAGCCGACTTCGATGACAGTAGCGTTCCAAAACCGCGGCTTCAGCTCGATCGATATATCTTTGGACACTACGGGGGGAGTAAAACAAGCCGTCATCGCTAGTACGCATAGCAAACCTGTCGAGCGCAATAACCAAGCCAGGTTTCGACGTTTGCTCGCCCGGCACGAACGGATCTCCTGACGCCACATACTTCTCCTCCAACCCCACGCCATGAATACGAGAATAATGTCTCACCACTTCGCATTCATGGTCAACCACATCGAACTCGCCTTTTTGCATCCCTCGACATAGACTCGGCGACGCGTAGCAACCCCACCACGGTAATCCATATGCGGAAGTTCCTATTTGCCCTCTTTGTCCTGCTGTTCTGGGGCTGTTCCACCTTGAATGGAGCCCGACCTCTCGGTCCCCAACAGCATGAGGCTGGCCTCGTCCTGGGTGGCCCCTTATTGAAGCTGGGCGGCTCCCCGATACCCACCCCCAATGCAATACTGAGCTTCCGTTCGGGCCTGAAACCGATCTTCAAGCGAGCGTTGGAGATCGACTATGGATTGAACCTGACCGCAGCGGCGTTCGGTATTGGGCAGACGCATATTGGAGTCTCCTGGCAGCTCGCAAAACAACGCGGATGGCGACCCGCAGTGTCCGCAACACGACGCCTATACCTCGCCACCGACGCCAAAACCTTCTGGTCCGCAAAACAAGACGAGGTCTTAGCGAGCTGGCTCTTTGGGCAACAACTACTATACGTCGGTCTAGCCAACTACGCGGAGATCGTACCCTGGGAGTATTGCAGGTTGCGATTAACACCCGTCGTTGGTCTATCCCTCGACCCCTTCGCCAAAGATGGCTTCCGCTTCCAGCTGGAATGGCGCTGGTTTAATGTGAACGAAGAGCCGGAAACCGAAGCGATTGAATGGGTCCCTGCCAGCCGGGGTGCCTATGGCCTGAGCTTCGGCTTTTCGTATCTATTCTAGGAGCCGGCGAGGAACAAATGTACAAAGCGACAATACAGATTCTACTTCTTCTGGGTTTTCTATCCGCCTGCGCCGATCTAGACGCCAATGTCCATAATCGACGACATTGCACCGCGGTCACCGAAGCGACCTGCACCGCCGATCTCTACTGGGATCGCCTCTGCACCGCCTGTGAAGACGACTACGAATTCAATCGAGATTACGAATGGATGGAGGGAACCCTGGAACCGGGTCAGACCCTTCGAGAATTCGACCTGAGCACCATCGCCGCCGAAGAGCTGGCAACCGATGTGGGAGACGGCACACTCTTCGTCTACTTCATCCCCTCGCACGGAGAGAATGCATCTCTAACCAACACAACCATCGTTTACAACAACGGCAACTTCGCAAGTGTTGAGCACTATATACCGCGCTACCGCTTCCTCCATGATGCTGGATACAACCTGGTGGTCTGGGATTATCGTGGCTACGGCAAAAGCCTGCCCGACCAGGACCCAGTCCCCAAAGAGTTCCTCAGTGACGCACGCCAGGTCTGGGCCTGGGCCAAAACGGTGGTACCCGACGCCGACCGGATGATCTCCTATGGCTACTCTCTTGGAGGTGTCCCAGCCGTAGAAATGGTGATGGCCAACGACTCCTGCGCCCTCTTCATGGAAGCAGCGTTCCCGTCGATCTCCGCGATCACCAAGAGCGCATCGGGCCTTAATTTTGGTGAGGGCTTTCTATCCGCAGGGCAGTACAACAATATCGAAAAGCTCCGCAGCTATACGCGCCCCGCCTTCTTCTTCCATGGAGACGCAGACGTGAAATTCCCCCTGTGGGCATCGAAAGAAATGTATGCGAGCGCCAAGGGCCCGAAAGACTTCTGGACAGTCATTGGTGTCGGCCACAGCCTCAGTACCGGCGGAATCCCCGAAGCGGGGCTTAACACCTACCTGGGCAAACTCTTCTCTTTCCTAGAAGACCACGCCCCCGACTGTCTATCCCCGTAGACCCGGCTCAAGGGCACCCCGACAAAAGCCCCCTCCGCTGGCGTGCGCCCCATTATGCTGTTAATATTCACAATACTATAAAGAATATAACGATTCAGTACCACAATGAGATTCCGTACATTTCTCTTAGACAACATTTTTCGACTTTGTCTGGAGGTACGAACCATGAAAGTTTTTTCCCAATTTGTATGTATTTTCTCTTTGATTCTTATGACGGGCTGCCTGGATTTGGGTTCCGGAGTAGAGCTCGAGTCCAATCCACCCCCCATCACAGATCCAATTGGTGTAGATCCCCCACCCCACACACCATGGCATCCCCATGATCCGGTCAGCTTCTCAAGCTGTGACCTGAATGCTGCGGATTCCATCGATCTTCTCTGGTGGGAACAAGACAACAACCTGGACATTGGTAGTGGCTTTGACCACCGGGGCGTATACCTGGGGTTTTCACCACAACCAGCGCTCGTGCTCAGTTCCATTCATGAGCAGACCTTTGGATCCGGTGGCGCCTTTCAGTACGCCACCACGGGTGAGCACGCCTTTTCTGCCCCCCCGATCAGCCCCTACGGAATCGATAGGAACTGGCAAATCCGTTTAACCGGAATCAATAATCGTCTGGAGGTTCGCTGGCTCATCACCGATGAGCTCCTTCTTGAAGTGGGCCCAACTCCATTGGCTGATGGTTCCTCGAACCAAGTTCGTAGACACCAGGGTAGCTTGTCCCCATCAGGACAAACACTCATTACGCTTACATGCTATGGCAGTGTGCAAAAAGACCGCGCGTTTGTGACCTCTTTTGACGTCGCCAACGGAAAACAAGGACCTGTCACCACCCTCGATGACTTTCCCTGTAATTGGTACCCCCATGGATCGATGGTGGTTCCAACCCCGGACGGAACCTCCGCCATTGTCGTAGGATCCCAGGGTTCGGCTATTCATGTCGTTGACCTCAAAACGGGCGAAGCGAACCAACTCTCCCTGGCGGGTTTCGGTAGTGCGAATCCACCGGGTGACGATTTCTCCGATGGATTCCACTTCCCCGAAGACACCGTCCTGGATGTAGCCGTACACCCGAGCGGTGAATACATGGCAACCACAAGTACCAATGGGTTATTGCGACGGTGGTCTCTGCCCGATCTTACGGCTATCGGTGAACCCATTTCCGTGGCGATCGTACATGTAAATCTAAACACCTATATGCCCGATGTAATCAGCCCCATCGCCTTTTCACCAGATGGCCAACTTCTCGCCTATCTCGCAGAAGATGGCGAAATCTTTCTACACGATCTGACCTCCTCTTCCGTCATCGCTCGCCTGGAAACACCGGAAGTGGAAGTGATCGAAGACCCGTTAAACCCAATGCCTGCGGCTCTGATCCTACATAATACGGTCGATAAGCTGGCGTTTTCCCCCGACAGCTCCGCCCTGGCCGCTCGATACACAAAGGGAACGGCCCTATACGGCTGTAAGGATTGGAATATCGAGGGAGAACCAACCGAACTCGGTATCTTTATTGATGGGCCCACGACTCTGACAGTCGACGAACCCGGCACCTTTATTGCCACCCATGTCGGCGGCCATTTCGTACATGGCCACCAGTTCTTCATCAATGATGTCGCCGTGTCGGATATGTCCATGGACCGGGAATTCGAGTGGATTCCTGAGAAGCCGGGCACCTTTGAAGTAACCGTACTCATTGATGATGGCTTCAACACCGGCGAAGCCAGCCTTACCCTTACCGTGGAGTGAACCCATGCCTGCGTCGAGCTACATACCACCGATTGATAGTCTCCGTTGTTTTCTGGCCGGCGCGAAACATCTCAACTTCCGGAGGGCCGCCGACGAGGTGGCCCTCACTCCGACCGCGTTCAGCCAACGCATCAAGCAGATGGAGCGCGCCCTCGGAGAAGAGCTGTTTCACCGTACCACACGGTCGGTTCGTCTGACGCGCGCAGGGCTCTCGTTGGTACCCGTCGCCCGCAATGCAATCGATGGGGTTCGACGCTGCGTCGAAGCAGTGCTCCAGGGAGCGGATACTCCCGTCCGTATTACCCTGGGCACCCGCTTCGAGCTGGGTCTATCCTGGCTACTTCCATCCATCATTCGCTTTGAGGAGGTCCACCCGGCCTGGGAGATCGACTCCTATTTCGGGGTCGGCTCCGATATTCTCCATCAGCTCCGGGCCGGTATCATCGACTGTGTCGTCACCAGTGCCCAGGTTGCACGGGCCGAATGGTCGGTGCAGGTGCTACATCCAGAGACCTATATGCTGGTAGGAAGCCCAAACCATATACAAAATCACCCTCTGGATCGTCCGTCACAGGCATCAAACCATTGTCTATTCGACGCCAACCCCGATCTACCTCTCGCACGCTATATCTTAGACGCGGACAATCCGGAACTGGACTTTGAACAAATCCGTGTCTGTGGAACCACGGCCGCGATTCGGCAGATGGTCCAAGCGGGACGTGGTGTGGCCGTATTGCCCACATACCTGGTCGCCAATGACATCCAACAGGGCACCCTGGTTCAGCTTCTGCCCGAGCTGAATATGCTCCAGGACACCTTCCGGTTGTTATATCGAAAAGACCACCCGGCCAGCGCCGTGTTCGAATCTTTCGCCGACTTCTTACGGAGCCAGCCACTCATTGCATGAGCTGTTTGGGTGGTTTTGTGGGGTAGGCCTCGCCATGGCTTTTCAACTTCGTTATTATAGAGGTTCGGGCTTTTCGAGAGGTATCGATGCGAATCACGTATCTGGGGGTTGTTCTCTATTTTATTCTGGTAACCGGCATAGCACATGCCGATGTACCTTCGCGGTTGGAATACCAGGGCTATCTTACCGACGTAACGGGGGTACCCATCGATTGTAACTCCACCACGGATTGCACCGATAACTACACATTCCGCTTTTCTCTTTACGACGCCCCCATTGAGGGGACCCTTCTCTGGACCGAGTTCCATGAGAGCGTCACCATCAAGAATGGAATTTTCCGTGTCACTCTCGGGGTTGAAGAGCCTCTCGACGCAGAGTTCCTGACGGGGAACCGATGGTTGGACATCCAGATCAACACGCATCCCCCGTTGCAGCCACGGCAACGGCTGGTATCGGCCCCCTATGCATTACGTGCCAGCGTCGCCGATCAATCCGTGGAATCGGCCAATGCGGTCAGCCTCGGCGGCATTCCGGCCGACGGCTTTGTACAAGCCTCCGATATAGAGGGCTATCTAACCGAGGCAGAACTAGGTGCCGTTCTTGAATCTCTTGGCTACGAAGCGGGCCCGTCCTTCTCCGGAAGTTGGGGGGACCTGACCGGTATACCCGCCGAACTCACCGACGGTGATGACGATAGCCTTGGGGGCATCAGCTGCGCCTTGGACGAAATCTTGAAATGGGATGGGGGCCAATGGATCTGCGCCACCAACGCCGACACCGATACGCTCTCCAGTCTACTCTGTGCCGCCGGTGAGATCGCGAGCTGGAATGGTATAGCTTGGTCTTGTTCTGGAGACCAGGATACGCTCGCAAGCCTGTCGTGCGCATCCGGCCAGGTCGCCATATGGAATGGGACCAATTGGGCCTGCTCGTCTACACAAACCTCGCAGATCCCCACCAGCACCGAAAGCGATTGTGGTGTCGATAATGTGGGAACCATCTACTACGATGTTCCGGAGAGCGTGTTGATGATCTGCGATGGCAGCGAATGGAAAAAACTCAAGGTGTGCAATGAGATCTGCCCAGGACCCGAAGCTGTGGGCTGTTCTCTCCCCATCGAGGACGATTGTGGTTCCGCCTGTGGAGGCCTGGGAACCGGCCTCAACCCCGACCAATGCCTCGACCCCACTACTGTGACCTGCGGTGAACCCATCTACGATAATTGCGGCAATCTCTGCCCGAACGCCGGTGCTGGCCTCGACACCACCGAATGTTTACCCTCGGTCACTCCATGTGCCGTGGCGGTTACCGACAACTGCGGCAACAGTTGTGGCGATCTGGGTACCTATTGTGCCGGCGACACCACATCTTGTCATGAAGGCAGCTGTATCGAAGGCTGCGGAAATAATGTGGTCGATCCCGGCGAAGAATGCGACGACGGTGATGACGACGACGCCAATTCCTGCGCCAACGATTGCACCTACAACGTCTCCCAGGGCTGTGCCATCAAACAAGCAGAGCACCCCTCCTACACCACTCCCGAACTACATGTCGTTCTATGTGGAAACACCTATGATCCGGGACAAATCGATGAGGCCTGCGCTACCGGTTGGAGCGTATGCACCTATTCGCAGTGGAATGACCGGTATCCCAAAGGTGTCTACCCTGGTGGTACTTTAACCTCATGGGGCGAGCTGCAGGCCCCACGGTACAACGGTACCTGGATTGCCGGAGCCCCAGATAATACCAACATCTGGAATTGTGACGTCAGCTCCTGCGACGGCGGCTACAACCCCTGGAATAGCGGGAAGTACCTCTACGACGATAGCAAAACAACAATCCTCAAAGGATCGGGTAGTTGCTGTTCCTGGGACAATACCTTCTCATCCGGTAGCAGTACCCAGATGGCGGTCTACTGCTGTAAGAACTAACCCAGACAGTAAAACCAGCCCGTACCCTTCCAGGTAATCGGCCGTCCGCGTAAACGCGTGTTGAAATCAAGCATTCGATGGGCCCAGATCACCCCCGGCTAGTCGGGTACTGCGCCGGTACCATAAAATTGGTGGGATGGATCTCCGCGAAACATCAACACCGTATCGGTGGCTGTACTGCTGCTCCCATATTTCCAGGCAGGCAGATCGATAGGGCCTTGTGGGATCTCCTCGGGCTTCGACCCGCCAGGCAATGTCTTCAGGCGCACACGGCGGGTCACATACCCTCGAGCCAACGCCTCCATCGGGTGCAGAACCAACACTCCAGCAGCCAGGGCTCCCAGCTTCAAGATCGACCGACGTTCTAAGCCCGTCTCGTCTATCCGTTGGATAGATACATCGTTCTCTTCTGGGCCTTCCGGGTGGTGCATACGGATCAGCTTACCAGAGCCCGAACGAAGGGAAAGTCTTCCATCGATAAAAGCCGAATCGGCTCCGATCAGTCTTCCTCTGCGTGGGGGGTGACCACAACGAAAGGCTGGATAATCACGAAGCGAAATACCTGCTCGGCTTCGAAGTCATTCTCTTCTGATTTGGTTATGAGCCCCTGCTCCATCAGCGGTCCAATCAAATCCACCTGATCGGTCGCGATACCATGCGCGATATCCACCAGGTCGAGAGAGGAATCCACCAATACAACGTTCTCACGACGGGCGTGGCCGGCAAGGGCTTGCCATTCGACCTTGTCTACGTCCGCCGCGATCTGCTCGCGTAGAGTCTCTTGGGTGGAATCACTCATGGCCCCTACATAGGCAACCCGAGCCGCCGTGACAAGGATTTCCGTATCTATCCCCGGGCAGCATCCTCGCCAAGCCCCTATAGCTGACGTAGAATCAAGCCTCCAATCCGATGGAACATCGTAATATGGATCCAGACGTAATCTATAGAATTGCCCTATGGGTAACCTACCTGGGCCTGGCTATCACAGGTCTATTCGTAGCTGCGTATTGGCTCTATACCCTCGCCGGACAGACGTGGCTTCGTCCACTCCTGGGCCAGGTACGCCGACTCTGGTTTCTTCTATCTCCTGTCGTCGTCTTCACCTCCACCGTTGCCCTCACGAACGTTTTCGGCCAACGCGCCGGCTCAACCGAGCCGGTCCATCTGGTCACAGCGCTTCTTCTATTCGCCTTGCTGAATTATATGCATAGGCGTCAGTGGCTGTGGGGCTATAAAGCGCGACCGACAGCGCCTATCGACGCAGAGATCTACGCTGGTTTAAGCCCGGAGTTGGAGCTCGCGGTGACTCCAGAAGGTCACGCGATTCCCCTGGGATGGCTTGCCCGATCCCGCATCGCAACCATAGGGGAGGATTGGATCGTTCATTGCTCAATCGCCCGTTCCCTCAGCCTCTTTCGAGCGCCAGAATCATCCACCTGCCCCAGGGCCACCCTTCCGCATCGAACAGGCTTCTATGTCGGCAATCTGGCTGGCGACCAATGCTGGGATGGGGTAGACGGATCCACGGTACGAGGTCCGTCCCCTCTACACCTTCGGTCGATCCACCGAAGCACTCTCGGCCACTGGCAAAAGAACTGGCCTGACGGGCAACTATACGCAGACGCATCGTTTTCCTCGGCTATGCACGCCAAAGCCATACGGCCCCTCGTGCCCGATGCAAGGCAAATAGAGAACCCACAAGAGTGGGGGCTCGTTACCCAGGGTACCTGGTCGACCGAAGCTCCAGACAACGCGTCGGTACCACCGGGAAGCTACTATCTTTCCCGCTGGGCGGCCTCCGCCAGACATCTGACGATCCTTTCGTAATTCGCTCTCTCTAGATACGACTCGTCAGACCAACTCCAGTCGTCTATGATGCCCATCCTGCCTGGAGCTACACATGTTCGTACGTCTTTCCTTGTCCCTGCTATTTTTCGGTGTCATCGCCTGCTCAACCGACCCCGGTGTTCGAACCGTTACGCTCGAGGCGAATGAAGGTCTTATCGCCTCCGATGGTACTGTTGTTTCGGATGGGTCGGGGCTCAAGTCTGACCTGGTAGCCCACAAACATAGCTCCTCTCTCGATCTGAAAGGCGGGCGGTTTGGAACGGACTACCAACCACTCCACGACTTCAACCGCATCAAATTCGACTCCCTGACGGATGTTCCCTGTACAGCACCGACAGACGCAGAGGAAGACAACATCTTCCTGCTCCCCGAAGAGGGTCATGGATTTACGGTACGAGCCAATAAGACCAGCGGCTATTTTCGGGTCTGGATTAAGACCATGGATGTCGGCATGGTCACCCTGGACTACGAATTCTGTGACTGAATTTCTGGCTTAGTCGTCGCGCTTCCTCCCCAAATCGGGTAGGATCACCAAATATGGGATTCGGTGGGTGTATGCGATCGTTCGTATCGGCAATGGTTTTGCTTGTTGTTCTGGGGCTAGGAACAACTACACCGGAAGTGGCCAATCAATTGGAGAAATCTTGATATGAAGGGAACGATACAATCCAATTTCCGTATGATTCTAATGAGCCTAGGGCTTGTGGTAGGAATGGGGCTATTGGCATGCTCCGCTACCGATCGAGCGACTGGGGCTTGCCAGAGCAATGCAGATTGCGTCGACGATAATCCCTGTACGGAGGGAATCTGTGGTGTTGGAGCGCAGGGGTGTATTTTCCAATATCTCGATACCCCCTGTGACGATGGAAATTTCTGTACGGTAGATGATTACTGCGTAAACGGTCTCTGCGTGGCCCAGGCCGCCATGGACTGCAACGACGATAACGTTTGTACGTCGGACTCCTGCGACCCGCAGGACGGCTGCATCTATACCTTCCACGCACAGATCTGTGACGATGGCGATGCCTGCACCCAGAATGATGGATGTGTCGAAGGGGAGTGTACTGGAGAAGCACTGGAATGCGACGATAACAACACCTGCACCGTCGACTCCTGTGATCCCAGCACCGGATGTACGATAGAGCCCATCGAGAGTTGCTGTGGAAACCAGGAGGTCGAAGGCGATGAAGTCTGTGACGACGGGAACCAGGTCGACTTTGATGGCTGCGCTGCCGATTGTTTAAGTGACGAGAGTTGTGGGAATGGGCTCCTCGACCAGGGAGAACAATGCGACGGAGACGTCTTTCTCGATCCCTGCACCTTTGAGCCGTGCCAATGTTCCACCAACTGCACTGTGAAAGTCGAAAGCGTGAGTGGCAGTGAAGGATGGGAGAGCGGAGCATTCGATGGGGCCAGCTCCGACCCGCCAGGAGATCCTCACCAGGATTGCACGAACCCAGACACCATCTGTATCGACGTCTCCACGAAGGAACTGTCATCGATTTGGATCGCCAACACCGAGTCCGGCACGCTGGCCCGGTTTGATGCAGATACGGGGACGGCCGATCTTGTAGTCGCGTCCTACGGAGAAGAACCATCTCGCACGGCAGTCGTTGTAGACGATGGCTCGGTCTGGGTCGGAAATAGAGGCAAAGACTGTCCAGATGACCCCGCCTGTTCCAACATCGTACACCTGGATAAAGATGGCCTGTTTATCTGCCGCGCGGACGTCCCAGAGATTGTTCGAGCTGTGGCGATCGATGCCGAAAACAACGTCTGGGCCGGAAGCTTCAATGGGCGTCAGATGTACAAGATCTCTGGAGATTCGGTCGATACAGAAGCCAACCCCGATGCATGTGAAATTCTCGCTATCGTGGATGTGACAGGGAAACCATACGGTGCGACGGCGGATTCCGAAGGAAATGTCTGGATCGTCAACAACGATGGCTGGGACCATAGTTTTGATCCAGCGGTCCAGAGCCTGGAAAAGATCGATATCGCGACCAATACCCTGATCGGCACCTACGTCCCCCCGGAAGAATTACACGACTGTTTCCAGACCTATGGGATCAGTATGGACCTCGAGGGCCGGGTCCTGGTCTCATCCATGGATTGTCGCGGTATCTTTCGATTCACACCGTCCACTGAGATCTGGGAATGGCACGCCATTCCCGAAGGCACACCCCGCGGTCTGACTGTGGACGAGAATGGTAATATCTTTACCGCCCTGAGCCATGAATCGTTTGGGTCCGGCTGGTGGACTCCCGCCGTCCTGATGAGTCATATCGCGCGGGTCGATCCCGATATGACGACCCATAGTCTTCTAGATATGGGAAGCGGGATTCAACGCCCCGTGGGTATCGCCTTCGACAAGAACGGCTGGCTATGGACCGCTGGTCGGAGCACAAATACAGCCGCACAGGTCGATGTGGCGAATTGGGATAATGAGCCCACCGTAAACATCACCACCACCTTCGGAGACGACCCATACACCTATAGTGATTTCTCCGGAGTGCAGTTTCTTCGCTTCGTAAAACCGGTGGGGAGTTGGACTCGAATTTTTGACTCCGGCTCGACAGATCTGATCTGGCAATCAGCCTCCTGGCAAGGCATTGAAGATGGTGAAGTCACGGACATTCTGGTCCGGGTTCGCTCATCGACCAACCTGCCTGGATTAGAGGAAAAAGAGTGGTCCGAATATGCCACATCAAACCCGGCTGACCTGACAACACTCCTCGCAAACCATCATCGATACCTGGAGATGGAGGTACGACTGACGTCTTCGGATCCACTCGCCAGCCCCGTGTTGAGCTCGGTATCGGTACATTGGTACGACGCGACAACGACAGAAGAGCCCTGAGGAGGACTCTGTGTCGAAAAACCGTCGTCTTACGCTCGTAATCATCGCGTGTATACTGAGCGCCCCCATAGCCCTGATTGGTTCCGAGGCCCATGGGCAAACCGCTCCCGGTCATAGCGCTCCGGAGTACGGCTCTCCCTTGCGTTTGGTCGAGTTGGAAGACAAGAATTCTACCCCCAATACGGCGAGTGATATTCTTCTCTACAGCTCCGCAGGCCTGGGAACCTTATCGGGAGTCGGCCTATCGATCCTGGCCCACAATAGCAGAACCGACGACTACACAGCTTCCGCCCTTGTAGATGTGCTGCTCGCGGCCACAGTAAATAACATCATCACCTTTACTCTCAAAAGTGCGGTGGAACGTGCTCGCCCCTACACCTACAGCCCCAACTATCCATCCTATGGCGACATCGTATATTCCCAAGACGATCAAGACGATGCATTCCATTCCTTCCCGTCGGGGCATACATCCAACACCGCAGTCTTCCTGTTTTCCGTTGCAACCTCCGCCTATTACCATCTGCCCCAATTCCGTGGCCGAACGACCACTCTTGCCCTACTATATGGTGGCGCACTGACCGCCACGATGGTCGTAGGAGAGATGCGTGTACGAGCTGGTCGTCACTTCTACAGCGATGTAATCGCGGGCGGCTTAATCGGCATAACCACCGGTATCGCAATTCCCATCTTGAACCATTATCTTACAAAGTACTTTGGAGGAACCGCATCGGGACCGGCATCGGGTGAAGTAACTGGACAGCTCATACCCAGCATCGGCCCCGACCCGATGAGCCTGTCGATAGGCGGACAGTTTTGAACGATCGTACACATACCAATCTGCTCCCGGCTCTCCCTAGCCTGCCTTTCGGCCGGATCGGTCTACGTTCGGCTCTCGCAGGAGTGGTTATTCTGTTCATCGGTTGTGGTCAGTCGGTGGAGCCCATCGCCGATGCCAGCGGCGACGACATCGTCGAAGATGTTCATATCGCGGACGATGGGTCCTCTGTCCCAGACAGCACCGAACCGGAGACTACCGACGCGACGGATACCGCAGCCGACCCAGGCCAACCGGCCGATACGGATACCCAATCGGAAGTGGTAGAAGACATCGCAGTGGAAACGGAGACATCCTCTCCCGGAGATATTGGAGCCCCGGATAGTGAGGACTCCACGGACTCGGGCTGCATAGAATGTGTTCCCTGCCCCGAAGAGAACCCCTGTCAAAATGGGGGGACCTGCGTCGATATCCCAGACGCCGGCTATTTCTGTGAATGCGCCGAGGGCTTCGAGGGGGATATCTGTGAACAGAACATTAACGACTGTGAGCCCAACCCCTGCGAGAACGACGGACTCTGTACTGACGAGATCAACGGCTATACCTGCGAATGCCAGGGGCCCTGGGAAGGAGACAACTGCGAGGACTTCGACAACCCCTGTCAGGTGACCTGGGGTTCCCCGCCGGTCTGCAAGAATGGTGGAGAATGCCTCTACGACGATCTGGGTAATTTCGCCTGCGAATGTCTCCCCGGATTCGATGGCACTCTCTGTGAGAACAATATCGACGATTGCCCCGCGGAAAACCCCTGTCAGAACGGGGGAACCTGCATTGATGGGCTGCTCAGCTTTACCTGTGAATGCGTGGGTGAATTCGGAGGTCTCTTCTGCGAACACCTGGTCTGTGATGGCGGGCTCACGATTACCACGGCGGCCGATATGGTGGCTCTCGAGAGCTGCGTTGTTGTCGGCGATTCCATTACCATCGAACTTTCCGACCTTACGTCTCTTGCGGGGCTCGAGACTCTGGAGCAGATCGATGGAGCCCTCATCCTTCGAGACAACGACCTCCTCATAGATCTCTCCAGCTTGCAGAGCCTCCAACGAGTCGACGAGCTCATCATCGAAGACAACGATCTTCTCTTCAACCTCATCGGGCTCAACCAATTAGAAGAGGTCGCGGGAGCACTCACGATTCGCAACAATCCCGCCATGACCAGCCTCTCAGGGCTGGAGTCTCTGGCCTACGTCAACGATCTGGTGGTCGACGAAAACCCCAGCCTGATCCATCTGGCTGGCGTAGAATACCTGGAAGTCGTGGATAATGATTTGAACATCACCAATAACCCGGTACTTGCGAGTCTTACCGGGCTGGAGGGGCTCACCGAAGTCCGCGATCTGCAACTGTTCAACAACCCCAACCTGCTAACGATCGAAGCTCTAGAGTCACTCGTCGAGATACACGATCTGGTCATCCAGGATAACGCCGCATTGGTTAATCTTTCGGGGCTGGAGCAACTTCCAAGCGTTGATGGTGTCTTTACCCTCATCAACAACGACGCGCTCACCGATATCGATGGACTAGCGGGAATCGACGATCTGGGCAGCACCCTCACCATTCAAGATAACGACGCCCTTACAAATATCAACGGGCTTGCAGGGATCGGCTCTGTGGGCGGAGCGATGCTCCTCATCTCGAATAATGCATCCTTAGAGCATCTGGACGGGCTGGTCGGTGTCGGCTCAATCGCCAATCAAATGCATATCAACTACAACCCCTCGCTGGTGAGTATCGAGGGGCTGTCGAATCTGACAGCGGCTGACGCGATGCTGGAGATCTGGGGGAACCCGCTCCTCACCAGTATCGACGCCCTCAGCAACCTCCCGTCTGCGGACGATCTATTTATCGGTGAAAACCCCTCGCTGACCGATCTCAACGGACTGTCCGGGATAACCACGGTGAACAGCTCGGTGGAGATCGTCGATAACGACCTGCTCACCGATCTGACCGGCCTAAACAATCTGACATTCATCTATTTTACACTCCGAATTGAAGAGAACGATTCGCTCGTCTCCTTGTCGGGGCTTGAGAACGTCGCCGAAGTCGGTGGATGGGTGAAGGTCGCCTATAACGATATCCTACCCGACCTTACAGGGCTCGAAGGACTGTATCGATTCGACGATCTGTCCATACGAGGCAACGACTCCCTGACAAACCTGGACGGCCTGATGAACGTCAACGACGTCGGAGCATCCGCTAGTACCACCTATGTCCATGTGCGCGACAACGCGAGTCTACCCTGGTGTGTGGCAGACGCCTTTCTCACCCATATCGAAGATGTCTGGGTGAACACCCCATGGTCCGGTGGCGATTTCTACCCCTTGAATGTGGGCAATGACGATCCCTGCGACCCGAACCCATGCGATCCGGGAACGTGCCTACAGAGCTGTTCCGCGCCTCAATTCTACGTCTGCCCGTAGAGCGAGGCATCATACGAGACCCCTTGCCACGTACCTCGCGTCCTATTCGTGCGGTAGAGCAGAGCCGAAATGTCTCAAATCAGGGGAACATCCCACGCAGCTCGGTGGACTCCACAACGCGCTCAATCGCACGAACATAAGCCGCCGTACGCATGTCGATCTCGTAACGCTGGGACGTCTCATAGACCTCGTTAAACGAAGTCGTCATGATTCGTTCCAGGTTCTGATTGACCGTATCTTCATCCCAGTAGAAGGACTGCAGATTCTGCACCCATTCGAAGTAGCTCACGGTGACGCCACCGGCGTTCGCGAGTATATCTGGAATGACCATGATGTTCCGTTCGCGGAAGTTTGCATCCGCTCTCGGGGTGGTCGGACCGTTGGCCGCCTCCGCAATGATTCGAGCCTGCACATTCGGTGCATTCCGTTCATCAATGGACTTCTCCAACGCGGCTGGAATCAAAATATCGCAGGGTACGGTTAGCACATCCGCGCTTCCCATCGCCTCAGTATTCGGAAACCCAACCACACTGCCCGTTTCACGCTTGAAGTTCTGAAGTGCCTCCGCATGCAGACCATCCGGGCTGTAGATACCACCCCTGGAATCAGAGACAGCGACAACCTTCGCGCCCATCTCTGCGATCAGCGTATGGGCAATGGAGCCAGCATTACCATACCCCTGGATCGATACCGTGGCGGTGTTGAGATCGATGCCTTTGATCTTGGCCGCCTCGCGAATCGTGAAAACACAACCACGAGCTGTCGCCTCATTACGGCCCAACGAACCACCGGCCGATATTGGCTTACCCGTCACGACCCCCATTGTGGTCGCACCTTGAAGCGTACTGTAGGTGTCCATGAACCAGGCCATCGTCTGGGAATTCGTATAGACGTCCGGTGCAGGGATATCCTTATCCGGGCCGATGATCGGGGCGAGCTCTGTAGCAAATCGACGTGTCATACGCTCCAATTCACCCTGCGACATACTCTTCGGATTACAGATGACTCCACCTTTCCCACCCCCGTAGGGGATGTTGACCACGGCACACTTCCAGGTCATCCAGAAAGCCAGCGCTTGTACCTCGTTCAGAGTCACACCCGGGTGGAATCGCAGACCACCCTTGGCTGGCCCACGCGCCAGGTTATGCTGCACGCGGAAACCATCAAAGACCGTAATAGACCCATCATCCATTCGAGTGGGAACAGAGACGGCCAAGGTGCGCTTCGGCTTCTTCAAAACCGCGCGCATATCATCGGACAAACCAATCACGTCGGCAGCGCGGTCAAATTGAGCCCATGCAATATCTAACGGTTGGAGCGACGCACCGGCGTCGCCCGCTGAAAAATCAGACATAAGCGGATTCCTCCTATTTCTTCCGAAAGCCCTACGCCCCTCTTACCACTCTCCCCCCAAACATACAATGAATAGGATTCAACAGGGGCACACGCGCCCCTCCCAGATCGGAGAGGCTATCGGCACTACAAGCCTATTGCTCGTAGGCTCCTACATCGCAGGATACATCCCGTGGCTCTCCGCGCTGATCGACTGTAATCGGCTCGTCATTATGATCGACACAGCCCGGAACCTCGTTGACCGCGCCACTGCCCGATAGAAGCTTCATGGTCCAGGTCAGTCCACCGTTATCCTCGAGAGGCCCAAGTAGTGGATTCATCCCTACTGTGTCACTACCGCCCAAAGCACAGCTTCCTGCGGAACCAAACCAGTTATTCCCCTCGGAGATGAACGTGCCACCATCCTCGTTACAGCCCGCTGCATTTTCCCAGAATAAGCTCCCCCGAACCGTGGTAAACGTCTTTGAACCAGAAAGCCCGCGCAGTGCGCAGATCCCGGCACCATCATTATGGGCAACCGTCACCTGGCTTAACTGCAGATGAGACTCACATATCCCCGTTCCCGAATCACTCGTTAATACACAGGTCCCCATATGGTTCGCGAAGGTGGAATTGGTAATATTTACTTTCGAGATGTCGTCGGATGACTCGCAAGTATTGTAGATCGCGTTTTCATTACCGGTGAAAGTACAGCCTCGTATATTCAGTGTTGGTTCCGTACCGTCCATATAAAACCCTGGGTTGGTCTGAGCGATCACCACACCGTCACCATAATTATTATCCTTGAACAGAGAGTCTTCGATCGACCCAGATCTGGTTTTGAGGTCGAGTACTGTGGCACCATTCCCCTCGAAGACAGACTTCTTTACCGTGATGGTTCCACTTTGGACCGAAATCACCGGCGAGCCATTCCCCATGAACTGGGAATCGACGATGCTCAGGGATCCACCAAATATGTGGTGATTAAGAAAAAACGGTCCCTGGATATCAGCCACAACCGTATTCTCAATCAGAATCTCGGTCACATTATAAATATATACGGCCGCCTCGAGAAGTTCGGGGGTCGGAGGCTCTTCATGGGCCCCTAGATTGGAGTCTCGTATCGTGACGGAATCTGTACCTACAAAGACAGCTATTGCGCCCATATCGTGGCTCTCTCCCACCACTTTATTATCCGAAATTTCCACCCCGACGAGCTCTACGGTGCCCCCCAACCCCGTAGATTGGTGATCGACAAAAAGGGCTCCTCCCTCGGTCTTACAGCTGTTCACAAGGTTATTCTTGATCACGCCACCACCAAAGATGTCTCCATTCGTATAGATCCCTCCCCCATGGGCATAAGGCCCTGGCTGAAAGGGCTCGGTCGGACAATACCCGTACGTGGACGCGGTATTTGACGAGATATTGGTATTCGTAAACGAAAGGGAGCCTCCTTCGGCCACTCGAATTCCCCCACCAAGCGCACGATCCTGACTGTAGGCTTCATTGAGTGTGACAGAGGAATTATTCAGCGCCGCCGCACCAGCCACATAGAGTCCGCCACCTTCCTCGGCCACATTATCGGTTATGGAGACCTCGTTCAGCGTCAGACTGCCCGCTACCTGATGAATACCGCCACCTTTATCCGCATCTCCATCGGCGATCGTGAGATCGTGAATCGTCACATCTCCCGATTCAAGGGTAAGTACCGAACCCGATGTTCCAATACCGAGTCGAAGCACTGTGTTCCCGCCTTCGATTCCGCGAAGCATCACATCACGGTCGATCTCGAGCGGCATCACCTCAAAGGTGCCCGACGCAAGCTCAACCGTTTCACAGTTTGCGTCGTCGAAAAAGGCCTCCAGCGTCCAGGTATTTGTGGCCGTCGTTCCAACCTCTGCCGCACAGGTAGTACAGTCGTCTCCAGAATAAGGTGCGATACACTCGCAGCTATAGCTGTTGACTCCGTCTACACAGCTGGCCGTCGCTGGACAGGCATGATCGATACAATCGTCGTTCTGCACACAACTCGCAATACCATCGCCTTCATAATCCTCGTCACAGGTGCAAACGAAGCCCCCCACCTGATTGGTACAGCTCGCGTTCTCATGGCATGGATCATTCAGACACTCGTCGATATCGGTGCAGACGGTGCCATCCCCATCAAAGCCTTCCGAACACACACATGCAAAGCTACCGACCGTGTTGGTGCAATCGGCGTCCAAACTACAGGTGTTCGTAGGGTGAACCAATGTCTGGAGGACCACATTATCGACCAGCACTCCCTTGGCATCGTTGTAGAACTGATCCACGGAATCAAAGGCAAAAATCAGAGCTACGTGGTGCCCCGTAAATTCATCCAGGTGCAGGTCTACCTGTAGCTCATTATCGTTGGCTGTTGAGGCGTAATACTCCTGCTTGTCCCATACCAGCACAAAGTCGGTATCCCAGGTGGTCGCGTCGGGGTTGGACTCCGCCGCAATAGAGGCCTGGCAGTCCTCGACTGTACCCAGATCATCGCAGAGTGCGACGCCCACAAATGCCAGGTCCCCGCCAGTAAAGTCCAAATCATCCAGGTCCAGAACGATCGAGAACGACGCCATCGTACCCGCGTGGACTTGAAATACCGGCGAAACCGCGGACCCCATATGTTCCCCAGGGTAGGAGGTACCACTCGCATTGCTGTACACCAGGGAACCACCAGACACATGCCAACCGACGGCATCATTACTATTGAGCAGAGTCCAACCGGAAAGCTCTTCCGATGTGAAGTCTTCAGCCCATAATTCGGCGGGTGCACATTCATCGATGTCGGCGCATTCCACGCCATCACCTTCGTAGCCGTCGTTACACGCACATGTAAAACCACCAGGAAGATTGCTGCAGCTGGCGTCCACGGAACAGTCGTTCAGCCCCTCGGCACACTCATCAATATCGGTGCAGGTTACTCCATCGCCCGTATAACCCTCATTACAACCACAGCTGAAGCTCCCGGCTTCATTGGTGCAGCTGGCGTTACCAGCGCAGTTGTCCGTTCCCAGCGCGCACTCATCAATATCACCGCAGGACCCATCTTCGGCCTCGAGATAGCCGTCGTTACAGGTACAGCTGAAGCTCCCCTCTTCGTTCGTGCAGGTGGCGTTGGGCACGCACGAGGCCGTGCTCACCGTACATTCATCGATATCTGTACAGGTCGTACCATCCCCTTCGTAACCATCGTTACAAGCACAACTGAAGCCCCCCTCTTCATTGGTGCAGCTGGCGTTCTCATCACAATCGTCGCTTTCGTCGGTGCATTCGTCGATATCTTCACAGACGAGCCCATCACCCACATAGCCATCATCACAGGTACAGCTGAAACCGCCATCCTCGTTGACGCAGCTCGCGTTGGCACCACATTCGGATGTTCCGTCGGTACATTCATCAATATCCGTGCAGGCGGTGCCATCACCATCAAAGCCATCGTTACAGGTACAGCTGAAGCTCCCCTCTTCGTTGGTGCAACTGGCGTTCTCATCGCAGTCATCGAGCTCGCGATCGCATTCGTCTACGTCTGTACATACCCCGTCATCGATCTGCTCAAATCCAGCGTCACAGGTTATCGCGCACACACCACCAATACACTCGCCAGTTCCATTCTCTGCACCACAGACGCTGCCACATTCGCCGCAGTTCTCCAGGCTGATTTGCAGGTTGACCTCGCAACCGTTCTGGTCGTCCTCGTCGCAATCCGCAAATCCCTCCTCGCAGCCAGCCCCATCGGTGGGATCGGTGACATCAGCCCCTGTATCCGTCGTCTCTGTCGGAGAGTCGCCTCCACAGCCCCAGACACCAACCGTCAGACCAATCGCACAGAGAATATAGGTAAAATTTCGTAGAGTTTGCATATACACGCCTCGAAGAACCGATGGTATTTAGACCGAGTTTATAGCCCGTTTAAACAGGGCCGTCGATAGTCTCAAAGGCACCCTGCCAGACTGGGGAGAACGATCAAAAAAAACGTCCCCATTCGGTCCATTACTGGAGCTCTAGGGCCGATTCGCACCTATGCTGACGGCAGGCCTTTTAGTTGCTGGCGACCGCCATCTCGTCGAGCCGGCCGCTATGTACGATATTGGAACGAAGCGTATGCTCGATCACTGCACAGGGACCAGAACCGGAGAAGCTGTTGTCCAACCAGTACCGTCCCATCTCGTCTTTCGGCAGAAGACCGGACTTGATACATGCGGACAATGGGACACCCATCATCCAGCTATATACGTTCAGGTCCACCGCCAGGTCTGGGCTGGCATCGTTGATTATAAGACCTTCGGGCTTTTCCACATGCAACTCTTCTTCAAACCCGAGAACGATCCCAAACGGAATCAACGTTCCCGCAACTTTCACATCGCCGGTCACGACAAAGGACATCGATGTCTGTGCTTCATTGGAGGAAGAAACATCGAAAAGCTCATCGGATTCATCAATACGAACATCGATGCCTTTGTACGTGCCAGCTGGAAGAGAGACGTCGATCAAAGAGGGTTGCGTACCCCTCGAGAGCAGATCGACTGGGAAAGGACCCACAATGCGGAGCTCGTGGTCATTACAATCTACGGTCGCGTCGAGTTGACCCGCTAATACGTCACAGCCTTCGCTATCTTCTGGAAGCGTAAGGCGTAGCTCACGAATGTTGACGTCGGCGCGGGTAATCACGACCGTATTTCCGTCGGCGTCCGGAACCTTCAGCTCAGAATTCTCAACCGAGAGTCCCTGGAGGCCAGAACCGAAGATGGCGATATGGCTTTCAACAAGCTCCTCCTGGGGAGTACAAGCAAATGCAAACAGAGCAATGACGCCAATGGCGAAGAGCCCGTTTACGTTATTTTGTATTTGTTGATTCCGCATCGTTCAGCCACCTGAAAAAGAGGTTCGGTGGTTGGCGGAAAAAACTTTAAGAAATAATTATATAACCGCGTACGAGGACTGGGCTGGAGGGAGCATTCCCCCGACGATCCAAAGGTTGGCCAAAGACTTCGCAAATCCGTACAATCGGCGCCTCTCTATGGTTTCGGGGGCTTATTTTGCGACGATTTTATGGACTCATCAGCCTGTTGGTTCTCGTTGGGTTCGGCTGCGGAAATGGCGAGGATCTTCCCGATAGCGGCGATATCCAAGAGGATATTGTTCAAACCGATGTCGTTGAACCTCCTGCCGATATCGATGCCTGTAGTGTGATCAGCTGCCAGAATCCAGAAAATGGTGAGGCCGATTGCGTCGACGGGAGCTGCGTCATCACCTGCGACGACTTCTACGAGCTACAAGGTAGCAACTGCGTCGATCGCGACGAATGCGCGGTAGATAATGGCGGGTGTGGTCCCGTCGAAGAGTTTCATTGCCGCGACCGTATCGGAAGCGACCCTCGCTGTTCGTTCAACTGGACGGCCGACTGGAATACGATCACAGAGGGAATCACGACCCTCGAATATGGTACATTCTTTCCCTCCACGATGGTCGTCTATGGACCAACCGCCTTCCCGGTTGTTTTCGACCAGGAGCAGAACCACAGTACGATCGCAGCGGCCCGGGTCGAAGACGGTAAGGTGCTATATTTCGGTCATGAGGCACATCTATTTAGCGGGTTATCTACCGATAACGAAGCCACCCGTCTGATCCTGAATACAATCGGCTGGATGAGTGACTCCTCGAACCCGGTTATTGGAGTAGCTCCAGGATTAACGTTAACGGCAGAGTTCCTGGCGGCACAGGGATTCACAGTGGGCCAGATCACCACACCAGAGCTCGTAGGGGTCGACATCTATATTCGAGAGGCCTGGCAGGAGATCGCCCCGGAGGATGTCGACAGAATTCAGGCCTTTGTTCGATCTGGTGGTGGGCTCATCACCGGCGGATTCGCCTGGTGGTGGGGATATACCAACCCGAATACAGCAGAGACCTTTGCCGGTAATAAAATGCTACGGGATATGGGTATTGTGGTCACAGCACAGAATGTCGGTGGTGGACCCCAGCCCGTCGGGCCGGAACCACCGACTCTCTATGAACATGCGGGCTATGCCATTGAAGAATTGCTGGACCATGTGAATGGAGCCGTAGTCCTCAAGTCAGACGATCTCCTTAGTGCGGTAGCATCCATTGAACACGCGCTGGTGCATCTACCCCTGAGCTTCGAGCATTACTACGGCGACTCCTTCACCGCTTTCCTCGATGCGGCAACCCCTGAAATCCCCACGACTGCGGCTCCGCTGCGAAAGCAAGAGGATCCTATCGGTTACCTGGCGGCGCGAATCGAGAATAAATTGAATAAAGAACTGCCTGCGGACCAGGTGAAGGCACACCCGGCTGCCGTCGATTTCCCGGGGGATATACCGGGCGGCGCCTCCAACATCACCGAGACCGTGACCATCAACGCGTCCTACGCCGGTCGGGCCGAAGAGTATGCCTTTTCGAACCCCTGGGAACCTGTATGGCGTAGCACAGGGCTCTACGCTCGACCGGGTACCCTGTTCACTGTGACTGTACCCCAGAACGCCTCCACAGAAGCCTTAAGCGTTCTGGTCGGCTGTCATACAGACACCCTCTGGAACAAAGAAGAGATCGAGCGCTTCCCCGACATTATTCGCACCTATCCTATCGAGAGTACCAGTACGGCCATCGCCAGCGCTTTTGGCGGATTAATCTACGTACGCATACCGGCGGGAACGAATCTCGGCCCCATTGAAGTCACCTTTGATGGCGTGGTTCGGGCCCCCCTATACCGTCACGGTGAAACGGATCTGGAAGAATGGCGAAATACGATTCGTCATTATCCAGGCCCGTGGGCCGAGCTGGCATCCGATAAATTCATTATTACCATCCCAACATCGGATGTCGTGGATCTCGATCATCCAGATCAGGTGATGAACCTTTGGGATAGTGTGCTCGACGCCAATGCCGATCTCGAAGGCAATCCCCATGAACGCGTTCGACCGGAACGTTTCGCATTTGACCGCCAAATCAGTGTGGGCTGGATGCATTCGGGCTACCCTTTAATGGCCTTCACTATCGCTGTGGACTCTCTTCTCGACCTGGAATCAATCCAGACCGTTGGTTCCTGGGGGCCATTCCATGAGGTGGGGCACAACCACCAATGGCTTCCCTGGGTACTACCGGGAACAACCGAGAGTACGGTCAATCTCTTCTCGATTTATGTCTCCGAGACGGTCTTCGGGATCGATCGCGGAATCGCTCATGATGCTGTCTCCCCAACCAACCGGGCCCAACGAATGGAAGAGTACCTGGCCACAGGTCCAGACTTCAGCCAATGGAGCGTATGGACCGCGCTGGAGACATACCTTCAATTACAGGAACACTTCGGCTGGGATTTCTATACGAACCTCTTCATCAAATACCGAGAGATGTCTCCAGAATCCGCACCAACGGATGATCAACAACGTATCGATGTCTGGGTAGTCGAATCCTCCGAAGAGGCCGGCGTAAACCTGGGGCCTTTCTACCTTTCGTGGGGTCTACCCGTGTCCAATTGGGCTCTAGAAGCCATCAGTACGCTTCCAGACTGGACCGAGAACCCAATGCTTCCTGGCAGTAATTAATCGTGGCATAAACCACACCTTGGGCCACCTCTCCACCCACTGGTCTTTCACAGACCTCTGCCGTAAGATCACTTCCTGCACATTGGGAGACTGAAATGCGAGCTTTGAGCCTGATATGTTGCCTGGCTTTCCTGCTGATCAGCAGAACTCCATCTGCTGAGGCCTGCTATTGGGATAAAGACACCTATAAAATGGAGAAGCAGCGTTTTCCGAACACCCTGGAACTGCTGACTGGGAAGTTCCTACGCCACTCCGATGCCTTCTACGCGTGGCGTATCGAAGACCGGAAAAAGAAGCTAGAGGCAACGCCCAACGAGCTGGCACTTCTCGATGATCTCGGTGTCGCCCTCGATAAGACCGGCCAGCACGAGGAAGCCATCGAGACCATGAAACGCTCCATGGCTCTGGACGAGAATCGCTACGAAACCCATGCGAATCTGGGCACCTTCTATCTGCATTCCGGCCAATTCAAGGAGGGGTTGGTACACATCAAGCGCGCTATAGAGATCAACCCCGACGCCCATTTTGGACGCGAGATCGTACAGCAATATCTGGTGGAATATGTGATCTGGCGGCGTAGTCAGCGAAAAGGTCTCCCCCTGTATATGGGTGGGGACGATGGGGAGGATTGTCCGCCACCGTTTCGTGACGTTGCCGATCAACTCAACCGGTACGAAAGAATCAAGGAAATGGATCCGAAACGGCCATATCTCTGCCCAGGCTTCAAACACTTCGGCTTCACCAAATTCGTCGTGGACAAGGGCCTCGATCCCAGGGACGCCATTAAAGGCGTACAAGGGATGATGAAGTTCTCCAATCACACCCACCCCATCCTGTTGGAGGTGCTCGGTGACCTCCTCATGATGAAACGAAGACCACACACTGGGGCTCCAAACGCGGACGCCAAACGACTCGCCGCACGCGCCTATCTGCAAGCTGCAAACCAGTCCGTGGGACCGTTGCAGAAAAGACTCTACCGGGCGAAGGCTGTGTTGGCCCTGGTGGGACATCGCAATATGAATCTGAAGAAGATCGAACGTGATTTCAAACGCGAGCTTCAGCGCGGCGACCGATACTTTGCGCGCATCCAGCGAAAGGAAGAGAGCTGGATTAAAGCAGGGAAAGATCCTGAGAAAGAGTTCGAACGCACCTACTATAAAAAGAAGCGCCGAACTCGATAGACGGGTCTCGTGCGCGCACCGCATGCGCCGCGCGTTCTATAACTCTTCTGCTCCAAGGTCCGTTGGGCTGGTTTTCGTATAAAAACCAACACCTCGCCCCCCCATACACACCTGTTTCCGCCCCTTAACGAACAAAAAAAATTCGCTGCACTGCACTTCAATTCACGTGGTTGCAGAAAAAAAACGTTCAACTTTTTTCGAGCGAGAGCCGACGTTTCTTGTCGGGAATGGCGCTGGCCAATAACGCCACCGCTGGGAAATGAACGGTTAGAAACTAAGGAGCGGAATTATGTTTGTTATTAACACGAAATCAGTTGTGAGCTTTGTGTCTGCATTTGGATTTATGGCCAGCACCTTTCTTACGGGTTGCGCACCAGTAGAAACTACATCCGAGTTCGACCAGGCTTCTGGAAGTCTCTCCCACGTCGATTGCTTAAACTGCGATGACGCGGAAAAAACGAAAAAGACAAAGCATGCCGAGATCGACGATTTGTCATTCGTCGACAACAACTCCGGTAAAGCTGCCTCCAAAGAGGATCTCAACATCAACCCAATCACTACTCCCGTAGACCTATGGGACGAAACTTCACAAGAAGATCCGGCCACGGGCCCTATCGAAAACCAAGAGCCAGCCGCGGAGACTACGGATACCGACATCATGGGTTTCCCCAATCCATGGCCCCGCACGGTTTTCACCCCGTATGTTGACGCATCCACTACTGGCGCTATCCGACTTGCCGACGTCGCACATGAGACGGGTGTATTTCATTACACGCTCGGCTTCGTCGTCGCGGACAACGCTGACCACTGCCGCGCTATCTGGCCCGGTTCCAAGATTGAAGTAGGCCCTGCCGCGTCCGATCAATACGGTGAATACACTCTGTATGACGAGGTCAAGATCCTTCGCTCTCACTTTGGTGGAGACGTCGCGATTGCCTTTGGTGGCCCATACGGTGACCATCTCGCCAGTGCCTGCACCGACGTAAAAGATCTTGTAAGCGAGTATAAGCGCGTTATCGAGACCCTGAACGTAACCCGCGTCGAGTTCGCTATCGAGGGTGGGTATGCTTTCGACACAGGCGCCACGAAACGCCGCGCACAGGCCATCGCTGAGATTCAGAGCCAATACAAAGCCGAAGGCCGTGAGCTACACGTATGGTTCAGCCTTCCAGTTCAGACCTACGGCTTCACCGCGGTAAGTCTTGATATCCTGCACCACGCCTTGAAGCACGGCGTACATCTCAACGGTGTGAATGGTTACACAATGAACTATCGCCCGTCCGTCGCTCCGAACCCCAAAGGCCAGATGGGTATCTTTGGAGTCAAAGCTCTGTACAAGATGCGCGACCAGTTGGCCCTGCTTCTCGAAGACTTCCAAATCCATGTATCGGATAGCGAACTCTGGGGCATGCTCGGCATCATCCCGCTCATCGGTGAAAACGATGTCCCTGGCCAGACCTTCAACCTGTCCGATGCCAAGGTAACCCTCGAGCACCTTGACTCTATCCCGGTTGGCCGTCTGTCCATGTGGTCGGTCAGTCGTGACACCCCTTGTTCCGGGCTTATGCTCTCCAGCTCGGTCTGCAGCGGCTCGTCTGACCAGGTCAACACCCATGACTTCATGCGTATACTCAAGACCTTCATGAACTAAACCAGTGTCGTCAATCCAACCCCGGGCCCGGATAACGGGCCCGGGGTTTTTTTTTACCTTTTTCCTGACCGCCGTACTGAGTAGGGGTGGCACCCTATTTGCTTTCGTAGACTATAGCTGGGGCCTCCGCCCCCCCACCTCTGGCGGATCTTGAACCGAGTGGAGTACAATCAGCGAACGATGCGTTGCACACCTACTATACTCTTCCTCACGTTCTTTCTAATTAGCCTCGGCTGTTCTGAGACATCAGAGAAAATCCCGCAGATTCTCAATCAGGACGTTCCAGTCGCAAACGATACGGGCGCCAGCCCAAACGACCCCGACATTGTGGATCCCTGCGCGGATTGCCTACCACCATTCACCTGCACCGAGGCCGGTGAATGCATCGACACCTCCTGTATACCGGCCTGTCAGGACAAGAACTGTGGAGCGGACGGTTGCGGTGGCTCCTGTGGGGCCTGTCCCGAGGGCGAACTTTGTTATTCCGGCGAATGTCTATGTGCCCCCGATTGTACCGACCTGGAATGTGGCGACGATGGTTGTGGTGGAAGCTGTGGCAACTGCGCCAACGATCAGTTCTGCGGTGATAACGGCATCTGCATCGATGAAGACTGCACACCCAAATGTGCCGCCAAAGAATGCGGTGACGACAAATGTGGGGGGAGCTGTGGCAGTTGTCCTCCGGGAGAAGAGTGCTCCTTCTTTGGACATTGCGATCCGGTCTCCTGCCAACCCAACTGCGACGGGAAAGAGTGCGGTGACGATGGCTGTAGTGGTACGTGCGGACAATGTCCAGGCGCGGAGAGCTGTGGTTCCGATGGGCAATGTATTCCGATCGGTTGTCAGCCCGATTGCGCGGGAAAAGACTGTGGTAGCGATGGCTGCGGCGGGGACTGTGGCACCTGCTCGTCCACCGCTTCCTGTTCATCGAACCAGGTCTGTGTCGACTCCGTCGGATGCGCCGACGGACAGCGAGACGGGCTCACCGATCTCAACCATTGGCCCACAGTAGCTGCGTGTAAGGGAACCTTTGGCTTTATGAGCCTACGCGCCCCTCGAACCAACACCGCATGTGGTAATAATCTTGGCAACGAATGTGCGGCACCGGAAGATCTCTGCTCCGCTGGCTGGCATATCTGTATGCGTAACGGTCTCTCCAATGACCTACGGTTCCGACTCACACCTGCCGAATGTAATAGTTTGACGGAAGCCTACGTCGCAGCAAGCAACAACTGCTCGAACCCAAACAACCAGAATCCCAACGGACCCGGTTGTGATACCACCGAACCATACGGCTGTTATTCAACAGGCTGGTGTTCGGCACCACCGGTGTGCGGACCCCATGAAACCAGCCATTGCGCACACGCGATCTGGCCCAATCAGACCTTCATTTTCGGGAAACACACCGGAACCACCAACAATAAGGGTTGTGGTCATATCTCTACGAGTGTCTCGTACGGAAGCCAGGGCAAATTGGCCGGCGTATTATGCTGCCAGGATTAGCGCTCTTCACATAGATCAGGAGCAATCATCGGGGCAGTTTTCCGGGCTCTCCGGGGGCAGGCATTCACCATCACCGCAGGCCCCACAGTCCGTACAATCGAAGGGGCAGTTATTACAGTTTTCAGGCCCGCTACAGGTGCCATCCCCACAGAGGTCGGTACAGGGGTCGCAGACTCCTCCACAATCCACCGCTTCCTCACCACAATTCTTGGCGTTGTCACTACAGTGCTCAAGTTCGGAACACGACCCAGCGGTATCCTTCCCTTCCGTACCCGCATAGGGAACATCGTCACAGGCCAACCCTGTCCATACGAACACAAATAGAAACAACCAAAGATACCGGTTCATACGTTCCTCAACGAGTCATCTTCCTAAGCCGCTCGGATCAAATTACCACAGTTCATTCCATCTGGCTCACCGGAATATGCGAACCACCAAGACCGGAAACCATGCTCCACAGGCCCAAGTCAAAACCTATAGATTTTCAATGTGTTCCACCAGCCGGTTTGGAATCGACGGCCGAAATTCCTACAGTACGCATAACGGATTGTATGTTTTGACCTCCATTGGATTCTGTTTTGCATTTTGATTGGAAAAGCTTTGAATCAGTATCGGCTGGGCATATTTTGTTTTGTATGATGCCCACCCGACATAGCTGCGCGCAGAGTTCGATGGCTATGGAGGGTTTCTTATGTTTGCCTATGGTTTGTTTAGACGATGGTTTTTGATTGTTCTGATATGTGGTCTCTGGGGTTGCCAGGCCGACTCTGAATCCCTTTCAAATCTTGAGAACCCCCCGGTCGACAACTGGGGAGAGCAGAGTCAGGATGTATACACATCAGGCATGTCCGATGCTGTAGAGTCGTGGGATCCTGTACCCGGCGCTGACGAGGCCAATTCAACCCCACAGACCTGGCAACAAATGAGTGAAGAGTCGCTATTTGCCAGCGTCTCCGTCGGTGGCGGTGAGTCTCTTGAGCTGGTCCGAGTACGCGTCACCACTCACGTGGAAGGATTACGTACACGTACACTCGTAGACCATATCTTCTACAATCCCCACGATAGCACTCTCGAGGGAACGTTCCGGTATGATCTTCCTATGGATAGCTCCGTATCCTACTACGCAATGTTTGTTGGAAACGCCGATCTAAACGACGCAGAAGAACCAACAACACCCGCGTTCTTTGGACCAGACGACCAGCTCAATGATGTGCCAGACAACGAGCTTGTCCCTCTGGACCCAGAAACGGTCGCCCAGGGACACGATGAGGAGGTCTGGGGTGAACTGCGTGAAGGGCGTATTATTCGGGCCGTCGATGCACGTAAAACCTACGAAGAAGTAACACGCCAGCAGATCGACCCGGCCCTGGTAGAACAGGTCTCACCAAACTCCTTTGAAGCAAAGGTCTTCCCGATCCCTCCGAAGGGATATAACCGGGTCCTGGTGGCCTATGAGCAGACACTGCCTCGTATCGACGAAACTCTGCAGTATGTATTTCGTCTTCCAGCCGGTGAGCTGGACACCCTCGATTTCACTCTGGCGACAACGAACGATGCCAGCGAATCGGTGCAATATGTTGGCAACGTGGATGGAGTAGTCTCCGTCAACAACTCGGACGGGCGTACATTCAATCTCGAAATAGCCGACGAGAGCCCTGGGGGCATGCTGGCATTCAACATCTCTCCTGCTGGAAGCAGCGATGAGGCCGATATTCTAGTGGGAACCAACCCGGTTCGCGGCGAAGACTTTTTCTATGCTCGGCTACGCCCTGACATTGAACAGCCTGTACAGATCACGGAAGGACCGAGTCACACTATCTTCGTCCTGGACACCTCCCTCTCCGAGCACCCAGAACGGTTCACTGTCGATGTTCACCTTCTACAAGCCATCCTGGAGAACTCACCCAGCCTTGAGAAATTCAACGTACTGACCTTCGATATCGGTGCCCGTTGGCTTATGGATGGTTGGGTCGACAATACACCAGCCAATCGTGCTGCACTGCATGCAACCCTGACGGAGATCCTGCTGGAAGGAGCGACCGATTTCAGCTCCGCCCTTCGCCTCCTGGCGAGCCCTCCCGGCGATCTCGAGGAAGGCACTCCGGTTGACGTTATGGTGCTGACCGACGGTGTCATTTCCTGGGGAGACCGCAGCATCGACACGATGGTGCAGACCCTCCATAACAACGCCGAATACGAATCACGGTTCTTTGCCTATCGGACCGGAATTGGCGCCGATAACATGGAGCTTTTCAGTGCTTTGACCCGAAAAGGTGCCATCTTCAACTGCCTGGGAATCGATAGTGTACCAGCCTGTTCTACGGCCCATTTGTCATCCGGCATCATGCTCGAATCCGTTACCGTAGAGAGTGTCGAAGGCGATACAACCTCTGTGGAAGACCTTCTCGTAGCCGGCCGACAAGCGACCCTTTTCCCCGGCGCCGAGCTTACAATCGCAGGCCGATTGAGCAGTCCCGGCGAGGCGAATATTCGCATCATGGGTAGCCGCAATGGCGAGCCCGTTACGTTGAGTATTCCTGCTTCTTTACACCCCCAGGGGCAGCTCGCACCACGAGCATGGGCTGAAATTGCAGTAGCGCAATTGGTCCAGACCCGCGATGAATCCCTCGAAGATCTTGCCATGGCTCTATCGCAACACTACCGGATCGCCAGTAGTATTGCGTCGTTCCTGGTATTGGAAACAGACGAGGAATACGACCTCTATGAACTCGACGACTACCAGGACCTCTACAAAGACCAGGCGATCGCCAGCCTCGTGAATAATGCGCTCGCGCAACTCGGGAGCCTTTGGACCACCTGGGACCAGCTGATGAGCGTTTTCCTCAGCTCGAACGATATCAGTCATATTCTAGATATCGATGGCGGAAATCTCGTTAACGAAATCGTACAGCACGTCTCCGACGACCAGCTTCTTCTTCCTGTATCCGAGCTCGAGATTCCACTCGTAATGAAAACCGATGTTCCAACCAACTACGCGGCAAACCTCACATCGGAGTCCACAGAGACCGCCCTCTATCGCCAGGAAGCCGACCGACGGGTGGGAAATGGCGAAAAGGGAGCCGCTGTTCGAGCCCTGTCCAGCGTCGTTGAGAACAACCCGAATAGTGCTGAGATCTCAAGACTCGTCGCCTATCGGCTCTACGGATGGGACCTGGCCACTGAATCAGCACATGCTCTATTAAACGTGCTCAAGCGACGCCCCTACGAGCCCCAATCCTACCGGGACCTCGCCAATGCGCTCTGGCTCCAACGACCGGGCCTGGCCGCCATGTTATTCGAAGCAATTCTCGCGGGGGAGTGGCATCCGCGTTTCGGACTGCTCAAAACCGTTGCGGCCGAAGAATACGCAATGCTGATCCGCTCCGTTGAGGACACCCAACCCGGTAGTGCACTGGCGAACTACTTGTCGAGCCGCCATTCGGACCTCACCCTCGTATCACCAACCGGAGACCTCCGGGTCACCATAACCTGGAATACCGATAACACCGATATCGATCTCTGGGTCACCGACCCGAGCGGTGAGAAATGTTTTTACGCCAATCCAACCATCGCTAGCGGTGGACAGCTGCTGGATGATCTCACCCAGGGCTTCGGGCCAGAGCGTTTCCAGACATCAATAGCCTCCAAGGGCACCTACAAGGTGGAAGCACACTATTACAGCAATAATGGCAACCAGCTCATGCCGGAGACCTATATCAACGCCACCATAATCAAATATGCGGGCACTCCGCAGGAAACCATCACACGCCATAACATTGAGGTTTCCGAGGTGGGTAAAGCGATCAAAATCGCGGATGTCGTGTTTGAATAGGGCAATCTTTTAACAGGGGATGGCGCCGTCTCTTTCCGAAGAGGCGGCGCCCCACGTGGCTCCGTTTGCCGAACCGACGGAACCCATTGGATTTCGGTTCTGTGACAAAAAAACGCCTCGATCAAAAAAAAGCCCCCCTGTCGGGCACGTTTCTTGCTATATTAGAGGGGTGGTGGGGCTAACGATCCCCGGGAGAACTGGCTGGAAAGGGACCATGACTACGCAATACCACGATCTGTCGTTCAATAGGTTACAAAACACATCTGGAGTACGTGTAAACAACGGGGTACCAACCCCCCATCAACGCGCGCTTCGATCGGCAGGTATATCTACAATCCCAGGACTCTGTATCCTGGCGTTGCTTTTTTGCACACTTGGATGTGGCGGATCGGGAGAGACGGTCCCCCCTAATGGTTTCAATTTCGGTGGAGATAATGGAAGTGGCGGGATCAACCAAAACCAACCCGCACCAGCCAAAGATGACTGTCAGAACCATTCAGATTGCGAGAGTGGATACTGCACGGACACCCCAGAAGGGAGCATCTGTGCGGAACTATGCGACGACGATTTCAGCTGTGACGATGGCTTCATCTGTCAGACAATAGAAGCGGAAGAAGGCTTTATTATGGCCTGTGTCCACCCCGCTCCGAATGCTTGTCGTCCCTGCCACAACCATGGCGACTGTGATCTTGGCGACGGAAATACGATGGTATGCCACCCTGTACAGGATTACGGTGCGTGTCTTCCCTATTGTACTCCGGATATCGACTGCCCGTCGGGTTTTGTCTGTACCAACCTGGAAGGCACGGAGAACGCCGGGGTATGCATGCCGGAGTCCGATAGTTGCGCGTGCACATCGGCCTTTAGTGGTGTTTCCGGATCGTGTCTACGGACCAACGATTACGGTTCCTGTACTGGCAGTTATGTCTGTACCGTAGACGGCCATTCCACCTGCGATGCGCCCGAACCAAACGCACAGGGCTGCGTCATCGAGGCACCCAACTGCAGTGAGATCGCCCAGACTCCAATGCCCCAGGAGGAAGCGTGCGCTCTTTGCCCAGGCCTTTGCGCCTTGGGTGAAGGTCCGGAATGGTTCCTCCCCTTCGATCTGACCGACGAAAACTCTTCAGGTGTCACAACGAATGATGAGGGCCACATCATCTTGAACTCTGAAGACGTCGATTTAAGCAACATCTGGATTGCGAATTCGGAAGCAAATACCGTCTCGAAAATTGATACAGACACGGGCCTTGAGCTCGCTCGGTATCGCGTTTGCGCCAGCCCATCGCGTACGGCTATTGATGCCTATGGGAACTGTTGGGTCGGCTGTCGAGGTGGCGGACAAATCACAAAAATTGCAGCCGCCCTCCTTGACTGTGTCGACAAAAATGGTGACGGGGTGATTCAGACTTCCGTTGATCTTGATAACAACGGCACAATCAGCGGCGACGAAATCCTACCCGAGGGGACCGACGAATGTATCTTATTCACCGTCCAACCGGATGGCGGCAATAACGCGCGGGCTCTGGGCATCGACAAAGACAATCATGCCTGGGTCGGAATGTGGGATAGTAGTCGGCTATGGCAACTCGATGAAGATACAGGAGCATCTCTGCAATCCATAGATATTCCCACCAATCCATACGGGCTGGCCATCGACCAGGATGGAATCATCTGGATCAGCGGACGAGGAAACAACACATTGGTCCGGGTCGATCCAGAGACCAATGAAACAGAGTCCTACACTCCGGACATTGGTTGTTTCTCCCCCTACGGGATCGCGATTGACGAACAGGGACGCGTCTGGACTGCCAACCATGGTTGTTGGCACGTGGTCTACCGATTTGACCCCGTAACAGCCACCTGGGCTGCCGCAGAAACCAACTCCTCACCTCGCGGTGTCGCCGCGGATGGAAACGGCTTCATCTATGTGGCCAATGATGGTGATAGCAAGGTAGCCAAGGTCCACGCAGAGACAATGCAGACCGTAAGCTATGCAGATCTTGGCGGCGGTCGAAACCCTGTCGGCGTGGCCGTTGATTTCTCTGGCAAAGTCTGGGCCGTCAACCAGGGTTGGGCTACAGCCACTCGAATCAACCCAATAAGCATGGGTGTCGAATTCGAAGTGTCTACTGGGGCTGGACCGTATACCTACAGTGATATGACGGGATATGCACAACGAACGGTCGTCGCACCCCAGGGTTATTATAAGACGATATTCGAGTCCCCGAATGCACGTACATCGAACTGGGATCGTTTGGAGCTTGATGCCTATTTCCCACCAGGTTCTGAAACATACATTACGGTACGGGTCCGTGCAGCAGAAACACAGGATGGCCTGGCTTCAGCAAGCTGGACGCAGGATCTTGGGCCCTACCCACCGGCTGCATTACCTGTCGATTTGAAAGGGCTCGGTCTGAACGGAGGATTTCTCGACGTAGAGGTCACCCTACACGCTGAAAATGATAGTGAAAGCCCCATTCTGAAATCTATCGTTGCTGTTGTTGCTGCCGCTGGAGAAACGCCGGAGCCAGCTCCCTGATCTCATAGGGTGATGTTCGGTGTGGGATCACGTACAATCGTTTCGATGGTAAGAATGCGAAGCAGGTTCTGGTTACTCCTTTGCCTCCTACTTATAGGATGCCCAGGGGAAACGTCAGATATACCGCTTGTTGATGCAGGCACGGACCCGGGGGCACCAAGCGATCCGGGAACACCGAACGATTCGGGAGCACTCACGGATCCCGGAAAACCGAACGATCCGGGTCAGCTCGATCCAGGGCCAGAGCTACCCCTCACGGATACTGGCACCCTCGACACCGAAAGCGTAGACAGCACGGAGGACGTCTCGGAGGTTACCGAGCTGGATGCTATCAATGAGGTCACAGACGATGGGGGGCCCATCGGATGTATTCCAGGGACAGGCTGCTTTCTAGACCTTTGTGAAAACAACGCCCAATGCCAATCCGGTGTTTGTTTGACCCATATGGGGGACAGGGTCTGTTCTAAGCTCTGCATTGATGAATGCCCAACAGGCTGGAACTGCGTAGAGATCGATACAGGTTCTGGAGACGGTCTCTTTGCCTGTGTTTCGGATTTGTCGCATCTATGCCTTCCCTGTCATGACAGCTCGGGCTGCTCCACGACTGTAAACATCAACATCTGTGTAGATTACGGGAACATTGGTTCGTTTTGTGGTGCATCCTGTGAAGACGATTCGGACTGCCCCGAGGGCTTCCTCTGTGATGAAGCGACCTCGGCACAAGGTGATACTAGCCAGCAATGCGTCCGTGTGGACGAGGAATGTGTCTGCTCCAGCACGGCCACGAACTTTGGACTCTCCACCCCCTGCGCCGTCGAGAACTTCTACGGACGTTGCGATGGCCAACGAACCTGTGCGAGCAATGGCCTGTCCGACTGCGATGCATCGGTGCCAGAAGAAGATGTCTGCAATGGACTCGACGATGACTGCGACGGAACCACCGACGAGACCATTGATGTCGTAGGAAATGACAACAACGCTGGTTGTCATGCCGACGCCAGCTGCTTTGCCAACGCGGATGGTGCCAACTGTGTGTGCCACTCTGGATTTGCAGGCGACGGTCTCGACTGCCTCGATGTCGATGAATGTATCGAGGGACTCGCTGATTGTGATGAAAACGCGACCTGTACCAATACACCCGGTAGCTTCGAATGCGCGTGTAACCAGGGCTATAGTGGCGATGGTCAGACATGTACGGATATCAACGAATGCCTTGAGGGCACCGATACCTGCAGCGAGCACGCCCTCTGCACCAATACGGCGGGTAGCTACGATTGCACCTGCAATTCGGGTTACTCAGGTGATGGAGAGAGCTGTGGTGATGAGAACGAGTGCAGTAATGGGCATATGAATGCCTCGCCGAGCACCGAGGCTCTCACATTAACCACCGCGGATGGCGTCTCGATTCACGCAGAACTTCGCTTTCCTGGAGGTCCGGGACCTCACCCTGCAGTCCTGTTGGTACACCAGTTTACCCAGAGTTTAGGACAATGGGATCCGTATCTGGAGAGCCTTCATGCCCTGGGCCTGGCAACCCTGACGATTGATCTACGAGGTCACGGCAATAGTGATCCATATATTGGAAATTTCTTCGATATGCTTACGGACCCCAATGCAGCCCCGTTGGATGCCCAGGCCGCAATCGAGCATCTCCAAAACGACGCACGCATCGACAATGCCTTTGTGGGGATGGTTGGGACTAGCATCGGCGCCAACCTCTGTTACGTTGCGATGGAGGGGGCCGGCTCCATTGTTCGTGTTGGAGTTGCCCTATCTCCGCGCGATGTTCCCATTCTGTCCATGCTTGATGTCCCCGAACCAGACGGACTGAGCTTCGGATCCATCTATTGTATCGCAGGGGAGAACGATAGCCTCGGACTACAGGCGGCAACCTGCGTTGATTTCCAACCTCTCTGTGCCGCACCAAACCCGATTACGATTATCCCAGAAACCGGAGACCACGGGAGCGCTCTAATTACCAACCACCCCAGTGTTTGGCCCGATGTATTGAATCATCTGGAAAACCACCTGCTCGATAGCTGGATACCGAACGTCGGTCATGACTGCCATCACTACGCTACGTGCACCAATACCCCCGGTAGCTTCAGCTGCGCCTGCGACCCCGGATACGATGGAGATGGAGTCAGCTGCGACGATATCGACGAATGTGATCTTAACACCGACAACTGTAGCGATAACGCCTCGTGCACCAATACGATGGGTAGCTTCAGCTGCGCCTGCGACCCCGGCTACGATGGCGATGGAGTCAGCTGCGACGACCTCGACGAATGTGATCTCGATACC
>PBVT01000068.1 GCA_002728755.1 Myxococcales bacterium | reverse complement strand
TCTTGTTTCTGCCTAACTTCCGGCATCGCACGCTTGTGCTTTTGTCCACTCAAATGTTCTCTGGATCCCCATGAAAACCCACAACGAAGTTCGCTCCGCATTCCTGGCCTATTTCGAGCAAAATGGACATCGCGTGGTGTCGACATACAGCTTGATACCGCCGGATGATCCCACATTATTATTTGTGAATGCAGGTATGGTTCAGTTCAAAGATGTGTTCACTGGACTGAAATCCGTTCCGTATAAGCGAGCTACAACATCGCAGAAATGTCTGCGTGTTTCCGGAAAGCATAACGATCTGGAGAATGTCGGTCGTACCGCACGTCATCACACATTCTTTGAGATGCTCGGTAACTTCTCCTTTGGCGATTATTTCAAAAAGGATGCGATCCGCTTTGGGTGGGAATTCCTGACCGAGGTTCTTGGACTGGATAAGTCGAAGCTCTGGGTGAGCGTTCACCCGGATGATGATGAAGCATATACCATGTGGGCCAACGATATGGGAGTGCCCGAAGAGCGAATCTTTCGCGATCCAGAGAACTTCTGGTCTATGGGAGATACGGGTGCCTGCGGCCCCTGTAGTGAGATCTATATTGACCAGGGGCCCGTACGACCAGGCTGGGAAGATGCTGTCATCGGTGACGAATCGGACCGGTTTCTGGAACTGTGGAACCTTGTCTTCATGCAGTTTGAACGACATCCCGATGGATCGCTGACAGAGCTCCCCAACCCCTCCATTGATACGGGGATGGGTCTTGAGCGGATCCTCGCCGTATTGCGAGGCCAGATCTCGAATTATGACACCGATCTATTCCAGCCCCTTATTCAGGTAGTGGTGGATCATACCGGTGGTGAATACAAGCAGACCGACGAGCCGTATGATGTGGCGTGTCGAGTTCTCGCCGATCATTCCCGAGCGGCGGCGTTCTTGATCGCCGATGGGGTGTATCCCAGTAACGAGGGACGGGGCTATGTATTGCGGCGTGTCCTGCGACGAGCCATTCGATTTGGGCGTCAGATCGGTCTCAATGATGCGTCCATCTCGCTGGTCGCCGACAAGGTGGTCGATGTTATGGCCGAGGCCTATCCAGAATTGGAGAAGTCCCGTGGAGTTATTCAGCGTGTCCTGACCCAGGAAGAAGATCGTTTTGGGCGTACGTTGGCGGATGGTGAGCGTCTCCTGGAACGTTCCATGGCGGATGTGAAGAAAAGCGGTCAGACCGAGCTGCCGGGTAATGTCGCCTTCACTCTCTATGATACCCACGGCTTCCCACTCGATCTTACAGAGCTTATTGGTCGGGAAGCTGGTTTTACGGTGGATCGAGAGGGGTTCGAGGCGGCCCTCGATGAGCAACGTGCCCGTTCACGCCAAAACCGATCCGCCAATGTGATAGTGAAAGACGACACCCTGGATGGCCTGGTGGAGAAGGGCGGCGAGAGTACCTTCCTGGGCTACGACCAGGATAGCGCCGAAGGGGCGGTACTCGCCATGTCGCAGGACGGTGTGTCGGTGAACGAATTAACGCCGGGGAAGCAGGCGGAGATCATATTAGATAGCACCCCTTTCTACGCCGAATCCGGTGGTCAGGTTGGCGATATCGGCACGATCACTACGGCAGAGGGAGCACGCTTTACAGTTACCGATACGCAGAAGCATGGTCCGCTTATCCGCCATATTGGGACCCTTGAGGACTCGGCCATGCAGGTCGGAAACGCCGTATCTGCGGCCGTCGATAGTGTTGCCCGTGATGCCACTCGTGGCAGCCACAGTGCGACACATCTTCTACATCTGGCCTTGCGGGAAGTTCTTGGTGAACATGTTCGTCAGAGAGGTTCGCTTGTTTCCCCCGATCGCGTTCGGTTCGACTTCAGCCATTTCGGGCCGATGACCGACGAGGAAGTGGAACAGGTGGAGGGCCGGGTCAATGCTCTGGTTCGAGCCAATCATGAGGCGCAGACGGACATCATGTCTTTCGACGACGCGGTGAAGAGCGGAGCAATGGCCTTCTTCGAAGAGAAGTATGGCGATGAAGTACGCGTTTTGAAGATGGGGCCTTCCATCGAGTTATGTGGAGGCACGCACGTGGGGCAGACCGGAGAGATCGGCTTCTTCGCTGTGACTTCAGAAGGCTCTCTGGCCAGTGGTGTGCGTCGTATTGAGGCCCGGACCGGTGTTGGTGTTCTACAGCATGTCCACGATATTCGGCGCGCAGCGCAGCAGGCCGCTCGGGCGCTGAACTCCGGAGTTGGCGATCTGCCCGATAAGGTGCAGGGGCTCCTGAAATCACGACGCGAGCTTGAAAAATCCCTCGAAAAAGCGATCGCAGCCCAGGCTTCTGGGCGAACCGATCTCACAGAGTTGGCCTCTGTTGGCGATGTTCCCGTACATGGACTGCGGTTGACCGACGCGGACGGAAAATCCCTTTTGCCCATGCTGGATGAGCTTCGGGCACAAAGTGGTAGAGGTGTAGTGTTGATCACCAACGCTGCCAATGGGCGTCTGGCCCTGGCGCTCGGGGTATCGGATTCGTTTACAGATTCACTGCACGCCGGAAACCTTCTGCGCGAAGCGCTGACTGCGGTCAATGGTCGTGGGGGTGGAAATGCGCGGAGTGCTCGGGGTGGACTTGACCAGGCTGATCCTGAGACCATAGAGAAATTGGAAGGAGCCCTTGTTAACGCTGTCCAGAATACGGCGGGGTGAATGATTCGGTTCCATGCATGCACGACACTTTCATGATTGGGAGACGAGATGATTTTCGATGAAGTTCCTATTCCATTGCTTGAAACGCATGCGACTCCTCCGTCGAACGAGGCTTTGGCTGAGCAGTATCGCGCTCTCTTAACCAAGGCGGCAGCAGACCGTCAGTTGGTGTCAGATACAGTTGTGATGCAAAGCCCGCTTCCTAACGATGCGGACGAACACGCTGACGATCTTGTCCAGGGATTGGATGAGACCGTAGTGGATTCGGTCGCTCTGGAAAGTGAGCTTGCGGATGCAGAGGGGTCGCAAGAAGACGAGCCCGTGGAAGGAGAGGGCGACACGCCGCCACCCTTGCATCTTGATGATGAAGAGGACCCCGTGGTGGACGAACCTGAATCGGACGAAGAGATAGCTTTGGCGGAGACGCAGCTCTATGAAATCCCCGCGGAGGGTCCTCCGCCCCTTTCATCTCATCAGGAGAGTGATGAGGCCGGAGCTGACGAATCGGCCGTGGACGATGAAGAGATCGCCTGGTCGGAGACCGTAGTGGTCGATCGGTCCGAGGACATGGCACCGGAGACTGTGGTTGAAGAGAGTGCGCCTCCGGCCCTCCCTGCGACGAAGAAGAAGAAGCGTCGTAAGAAGAAAAAGAAGAATCGAAACAACGATTTTATCGACTAGGAGAGAAGCTGGTGACGGCGAACCGAAGTCCATCGCGGGCGGAGCTTATTGCGGACGTCCTAGCGAAGAGTTGTGCCCCCGAGGATGTTCGAGTCGGTCTCGAAGTTGAGGCTCTCGGGTTGGTCACGCCCGGTCTAACTCCACTGGGCGGAGATGCAGGCCCGAGCATACATGATCTTCTGACGGAGGTTATGCACGGCTTTGGTGGAGACCCAATAGAGGATGGTGGCATCCTTCATGGGGTGAAGTTTTCGAATTGGACTCTAACGGTAGAGCCGGGCGGTCAGTTTGAGTTCAGCGGTCCTCCGGAATCGACGGTTGTGGGGCTGGAGAAAGCACGCAGTACGTATTTCGATATTCTGGACCGCTTGTCCTCCGAACACGGAATCCGTTGGTTATGGCTTGGAGTGCAGCCATTGCGCAGTCCCGAGCAGATGCCCTTTCTGGAAAAGCCTCGCTATACGCTCATGCGCTCGTATCTACCGACACGGGGGACCGATGCTCTACGAATGATGCAGACCAGTGCTTCGGTTCAGGTGACATTGGATGGGACCGGGCCCATTGATCTGCAGCAGAAGTTTCAATGCCTCTTGCGTGTGGCTCCCTTCGGCTATCTATTTTTTGCCAATAGCCCGTACTTGAATGGGCGAGCGAACGGGGCGCGAAGCAACCGGGCGGCGATCTGGCAAAATACCGACTCCCATCGCTGCGGCATACCCGCAAGATTTCTGGATTGGGAATTCGGCGTGGATGAATACGTGGACTTTGCCCTCGACGTTCCCATGTTTTTTCTACAGCGGCAGGACCAGCTGATCGCGTTGAATGGCTCGCTGACCTTTCGGCAGTTTATGGAAAACGGTCTCAATGAGCACCGGGCGACCCTGGACGATTTTCGTCATCATTTGTCGACTCTATTCTACGACGTGCGAATGAAAGGGCATATTGAGTTCCGGCCAGCGGACTGTGTACCGGAAAATATGCAGCTATCTGTGGCGGCTCTGGTCACTGGGCTCGTATACAATCGAGCCGTGTTAGCGGACCTGCGTTCCTGGCTCGAAAAGACCTTTTCAACGGAAGATGTGCTCAATGCCCGCCATGATCTGGCGACGAAGGGCTTTGAGGCTCGGTTTGGCAAATACGATGTGGTGGGCGTAGCGAGTGAACTATTGGCATTGGCCGCGGAGGGGTTGAAGCACTATGAACCCGAAGCACGCGGTTTCTTGGATCCACTCTTTGATCTTGTTCATACCAAAGAGACGCTTGCAGACCGGTTGGTCGGACGTCTGGGTGATGACCTGCGCTCGAAGCCACCAGAGATATTGGAGACCTTCCTGCCAATTCGCTGGTAGGCTATCTACTGTCGGCGAATACTCAAGGCATAGGCGTCGCGTTCAACTCGGAACCCCAGGACGATTTTCGGATGATGGCATCGGAACTTTCCATTCAAGTCGTGAAGGAGATCGGGGCCATCCCAGCCGATGACTGGAACGGATTGGTTTCGCCAAACGACCCCTTCACCCGGCATGGGTTTTTACGAGCCTTAGAGGAGAGCAATAGCGTAGGGCCAGGCACTGGCTGGTTACCCTGTCATGTGGCCGTCTACGAGGAGGAAAAGCTTGTGGGAGCGGTTCCTCTCTATCTCAAGTCGAACAGTTATGGAGAATATATCTTTGATTGGGGATGGGCGGGGGCATCCCAACGAGCGGGGCTACCCTATTATCCAAAGCTGGTTTCGTCTGTGCCGTTTACACCGGCGACCGGCAGACGCCTATTGGTACATGACGGCGCATTGGATGGTCCTGTTTTTGACGCTCTTGTTTCGGGCGTACAAGCGGTGGCCGATCGATCAAAAGCACATTCAATACACTTTCTTTTTTGCACGTTCGAAGAGCGAGAAGCGTTAGCTGATCGCCATAGCTTTCTACCCCGGCTCACAATGCAATTTCATTGGCAGGGGGCCGGCGACCAGACTTTTGATGACTATCTGGGACGGATGCGGGCCTCGACGCGCAAACAGATTCGACGTGAACGTCGCCAAGCCATGGAAAGCGGTCTTACGATCCATACTCGTAGCGGTGATGCGTTTTCGGATGATGATTGGTCGTCTTTATATCGTTTCTATCGGAATACCACCGGCCGAAAAGGGGCGTACGATTACCTGACAGAAGACTTCTTTCTTCGTATACGCGAGACCTATGGTGAGCATGTCGTGATGTCGATGGCCAAAGACGGAGAGAGGCCTGTGGCTGCCTCCTTGAGTTTTGAGGCCGGACAGCACCTCTACGGTCGATACTGGGGTGCGGATGAATTCCACGAAGGGCTTCATTTCGAGCTTTGCTACTACCAGCTGATCGAGCGCTCCATCGCAAAGGGTCATACTCGTTTCGAAGCAGGAGCCCAGGGCCCTCATAAGATCAAGCGAGGGCTTCTTCCATCCGCAACATATAGCGCCCATTGGTTGCGCCACGAGGGACTATTCGATGCTGTAGCGTCTCACCTCTTATACGAGAAAGAGGCCACAGAAGAAGAGATGGAGATGTTTGCTGCCCATAGCCCCTATAAAAAAGGCAAGGCTCCCTAGGCTTCTACCTTCTTAGGAGACCGTTTCTTCTTCTTCGATGCGGCCGGAGTAGAACCCTTACATTGGACTACGATCTCTCCCTTCTTGACCTCAATACGGGCTGTACCACCGTTTACAAGGACACCGAAAAGGACCGCATCGCTCAGAGGTATCTTAACCTTTTCCTGAATGATCCGGCTCAGGAAACGAGCACCATAGGTTTCGTCGTACCCCTGCTTTGCCAGGAGAGTCCGCGCTTTGCTGCTCAGCTCAAGAATTACCTTTCGTTCTGCCAACTGGCCTTCGAGCTGCCAGATGAATTTGTCTACGACGCGTTCGATGACCTTGGGGGGAAGCGTATTGAATCGGATACGAGCGTCGAGGCGGTTTCGGAACTCGGGATTGAACATTGTCGTGTAGGCGCGATCGTCGACCCCCTGTTTCCGACGTTCGCCAAAGCCGACGGTTCCCTTCTCGTGATCGCGGGCTCCCACATTACTGGTCATTAAGAGAATCACATGACGAAAGTCAGCTTTCTTCCCGTTGTTGTCGGTGAGGGTGCCGTGATCCATGACCTGTAGAAGGATATTGTAGATGTCAGGGTGGGCTTTCTCGATCTCGTCCAAAAGGACCACTGCGTGTGGCGTTCGACGGACCGCCTCGGTGAGAAGCCCTCCATTATCGTACCCGACGTAGCCGGGAGGTGCGCCGATCAAGCGTGATACAGAATGGCGCTCCATATATTCGCTCATATCGAAGCGAACAAAGGACAGACCAAGAGAATCGGCGAGTTGTTTTGCCGCCTCGGTTTTCCCAACCCCCGTGGGGCCGGTCATCAAGAACGAGCCAATCGGTTTCTCCGGTGGGCGAAGTCCAGCGCGTCCAAGACGAACCGCACTCACCAGAGTGTCTAGAGCCTCATCCTGGCCAAAGACGACCTTCTTGAGCTCGTCACCAAGAATCTCCAAAGCGTGACGATCATCACGTGAAACCCTCTGGGGTGGGATCTTCGCCATGCTAGAAACAATGGCTTCGATCTCGTGTACACCGATACGTCCTCCGATGCGCCCTTTCAGAGAGGCGGATGCTCCGGCTTCATCGAGGAGATCGATGGCCTTATCGGGGAGTCTTCGCTCGGTCAGATGTCGATTGCTCAACTCGGCTGCCGCTCGGATCGCAGTCTTTGTATAACGAACCTTATGGTGCTCCTCGTAATGCTTCTTCAGGCCTTCCAGGATTTTTACAGTCTCGTCGACGGTGGGCTCGACCACATCGATCTTCTGGAATCGACGCGCCAGAGCTCGGTCTTTCTCAAAATGACGGTATTCTTCGAAGGTTGTTGAGCCGATGAAACGCAGTTGCCCTGCGGCCAGGGCAGGCTTGAGAAGGTTGGAGGCATCCATGGCACTCCCGCTGGTAGCGCCCGCCCCAATGAGAGTGTGGATTTCATCGATAAAGAGGATCGGTCGATCTTCTCGCTCTAATCGCTTCAATACCGCCTTCATTCGCTCTTCGAAATCGCCGCGGTAGCGCGTACCCGCCAATAGGCTTCCCATATCCAAGGAATAGATCACGATGTCTTGCATCGCGTCGGGCACCTTTCTTTCGAAAATCCGTTGCGCCAGACCTTCTGCAAGGGCCGTCTTTCCAACCCCCGAATCACCGACGAATATAGGGTTGTTTTTACGGCGTCTTGCTAAGACATGGATCGCGCGCTGCACTTCGTTGTTTCGGCCCACCAGAGGATCGAGCAAGCCCTGTTCGGCCCGTTCATTGAGATTCACACAGAAGGCTTCGAGAGGGTCTTTTCGCTCCGCGATACTGCCAGCACCATCGCCATCTCCAGCCATCTCGGGGATGGTCTCTTCGTCGATTTTACTGGTGCCATGGGAGATGTAGGAGACAAGATCCAGACGGGATATCCCTTGCTCCTCAAGGAAATGGGCTGCCCAGCAATCCGGCTCGGAATAGAAAGCGATGAGAATGTTGTAGCCGTATACCGACTCTTTGCCGGCACCGACAACATGAGCGGAAGCTCGTTGAATGACTCTCTGAAACCCGATGCTGGGAACCGGATGAGCATCCTCCTGGTCCTCGATGGTTTCGACCTGGTTGTCCAAGAAATCATCCGCTTTTGCGCGGAGTTCGTCGACGTCTCCGCCGCAATGGCGGATCACCTCGACGGTCCCTTCATCGTGCAGAAGCGCGAAGAAAAGATGTTCGGTAGAGCAGAACTCATGGTTGCGGGCGACCGCCTCACCAAAGGCAACATTAATCGAGATGCGCAGTTCTTCACTTAATTTCATTGGGGCTCCATGGTGCACTTCAACGGCATGCCGGCGTTGCGAGCGCTGGCCTGAACTTTGGCGACCTTTGTTTCTGCGATGTCGTGGGTAAAGGTGCCACATACACCGACACCTTTGGTGTGTACATGTAGCATGATCTGCGTAGCCATTGTTCGATTGTGTCGGAAAATCTCGGTCAGTACATGAACAACGAACTCCATCGTGGTGTAGTCGTCGTTATGCAAGAGGACTTTGTACATCCGAGGTTTCTTGGTGGTGGAATTGACGCGTTCTTTCACGTCAACGTCACGCTCCCAATTGGGTTTTTTCTTATCCTTACTCATACCGCCACATCATCGAGAGCAAGAGTATACCGTTTTTGTACCGAGGGCGTCATGGATCAAGAGGTAGAGTCGACCCGCTAGGGCCCGTTATCGATTTGAGCCAGAACCTGTCGAAGGTCCTCCAGCTCGGCCTCCTGGATAGTACGAAGGTCGAGCACCACCTTGTCGTTTTCGACTCGTCCTACGACCGATGGGGTCGCCCGCCGTAAGATTGTGGAGATGACGTGGGCAGAATGGGTGTCGTGCTGAACCGTGATGCCGTAGGAGTCGATCTGATACCGAGCATCGCTACCACCACCCACCTCACTCTCGCAGGGAGTAGGGGCCAGTTTGACCCCACTATCCGGATACTGCTGTGCGTAGGTCTCCACCAGAGCCTGAGCCCGGATTTGCAGAACTTCCGAAGCCAGGGATAGGGCAGCTAATGCAGGAATATTCTCTATGCGTCCCGCGATATGGTCCCGCAGAACGGCCTCAAGAGCAGCTATGGTTAATTTCCCTACACGTACGGTTCGATAGTAGGCGTGTTTTCGCATGGATTCGATCAAATCGGCACGGCCTACTGCGATACCACATTGCGGACCGCCGAGTAGTTTGTCGCCACTGAATAAGACGACGTCGGCCCCCGCTTTCAGACAGCCTTGCACCGTAGATGGGAGCCCATCTCCCTCTGGAAGAGACAGGTTCTGAACACAACCATGGCCAAGGTCAACGAGGACCGGAATGTCTTCTTTGTGGGCTGCAGTACAGACGTCTGCGAGGTCGGGGCTTTGTACGAACCCTTCGATATGAAAGTTACCTCGGTGCACCCGCAAGACGGCCTGGGTGTCGGGGCCGATAGCGGTCGCAAAGTCTTCGACGCGGGTTCGGTTTGTGGTTCCGATCTCGCATAGGCGGACCCCCGATAAACGCATGACATCGGGCATACGATAGGAGCCACCGATCTCTACCAGCTCACCGCGACTCACGATGACCTCGCCTTTCCCACCGATTGCAGCCAGACTCAGTAAGACGGCGGCGGCATTATTATTTACGCATAGCGCGGCTTCGGCTCCTGTGAGCGTTTCAAGCAGTGGCTGCACGGCTCCCCCGCGTACTCCCCGGTTTCCATCTTCGAGATCGAATTCCAGGTTGCAGAACCCCTGTCCCAGGGTTGTGGCTCGTCGTAGCGCATGGTTGCTGATTGGCGCTCGCCCCAGGTTGGTATGAAGAAGAACACCCGTACCGTTGATGACGGGGCGTAGGCCCGACCCCAGTAGGATTTCGACTTCAAGAGCAACCTGTTGATGCAGGTCAGAGGACGCGATGGGGCCTTCCCGCAACTGTTGCCGAGCCCATTCCAATGCCCTCCGTATTGCAGTCGTTACAGGTGCACGACCATGGTCTTCGATAAGATTGCCGATGGCTGAATCTTCCAGCATCCGGTCTACCCGTGGTAGTTCTCTCGGTGTTGTTATTTGTGTGTGTTCGGCCATGACACGGACCCTTCAGGGGAGGGCACTGGATTGTTTCACAGGGTTTGGTGCTTGACAATGGGCGTGAAATCGCTTGATTCAAAACGATGCCCAATAGCTTTCAATACCAGGTCTCCGAAGAAGATGAGGGACGGCGTTTGGATACACACGCTGATCTTATCTCTGCCGCAGGGAGTCGAAGCCGCCTTCAACGTCTGATTGAAGGGGGGAGTGTTCAGGTAAATGGCGAGGTGAAACCAGCGCGGACTCGTCTGCATACTGGCGATGTTTTGAACATCGAAGTCCCGGCAGAGGAGCCAACCGAGCTGCTACCGGAAAACATCGACCTGGATTTTATCCATCGCGATGCGGATGTGGTGGTCGTAAATAAGGTACCGGGTATGGTCGTGCATCCGGGGCCCGGACATAGTGGTGGAACTCTGGTCAATGCATTGCTCCATCATATTCCAGAACTGAAAGGGCTGGGCACGGACGAACGCCCCGGGCTCGTACACCGACTCGATAGAGATACGAGTGGTCTGATGGTTGTGGCCCGTAATCTGGAATCTCTCCGAACCCTCCAAGAGGGGTTCTCCACCCGAGCTGTCACTAGACGATATCTGGCGGTATGTTGGGGCCGGAAGTTAGAAGACCATACATGTTTCGAGACTCCCTATGGGAGACATCCCCAACAAAGAAAGAAGTTCACCTCGAAAGTAGGAGCGCGTACAGCGATAACCCATGTGGAGGTGCTGGCGAGAGGACAGGCTGCCCTTGTTCTAGGCGTGCGTCTTGAGACCGGTCGGACCCATCAGATTCGAGTCCATCTATCCGAAGGGGGTCATCCAATCGTCGCCGATCCGATCTACGGCCAGGCACGAAATCCCAGATATGCAGCACCCGGAGCGATGAACGAGGTTCGGATCTTATCTCGGGCACCCAGTCTCATGCTCCATGCGGGCGCATTATCCTTTGTTCACCCGAAAACCGGTGAACAGATGTCCTTCTGTGTGCCACCACCAGAGGCATATCGTGTAGCCATCGAGGATTGGCTGGGTGCGCCCTTATGGGACGAGATCTGGAACGCGTTTACCAGCTAACCGTATATGTGGCTGCCTTAAACGGATAGAGATTCAGGTAGTACATACCTGGTTCCAGGCCCAGGGCATCCATATCGATAGAATGGGAGCCAGAGTCGCCAGAGGTCTGGATCTTATTGCTATATTTGGGTTCCAGGTTTTCATCCCAGAGGTAGATGAAGATCTTGATGATACTCGCGCCTTCACCTTTCACTGCGTCGATCTGGAGAGTTCCATTCGGTCCATCATCCAGGACAAGATACGCCATGTCGGAGTTTTGCTGACATAGAGATCCCGTTAGCGGTGTTCCATTTAGAACCTGGCGTGCCGTAAGGGGCGTATCATCGGGCTCTTCTGGATCATCCGGGCAGTTCGCTTCGCCCACGCGGATGGGATAAAGCACATAGGGACTGGCTTGGAGCCCTGTAACTTTTACGGTGTATTTCCCACTTACGGCGTCCGCAGCCAGGGTATGGGTTAGAGTGACTCCTCGCTGGTCTTCGGTGCCGACACCCGATGCGATCAGATTCTCTCCTGTAGGATCGAGGAATTCGAGGATCAAAGGCGAACTTCCTGCGGGTTGAATGGCGTCGACCGTCACACGATCATTTGGAGCGAGAGATGTGTTGAAGAGGAACCAGTCTGCGTTGTTGGAACAGTACTGACCTTGTTGCGGTTGCCCACCACCGGCACTTGTGGCGGCTCCAAAATCATCATTGGGCTCGTGGTCATCGTCGATGCAGGTCTCGATCAATGGTTGAGCCGTTACGGTGTATCCGGTCTGCCCAACAAAGTCTTCGGGCTCAATTCGGCTCACCTGTACGATAAAGTCTCGAGGAGACGGATCGGCCGGGAGCAGAATCTCGATCACCTGGTCACCCTTTGGTTCCGTGACTCCGATTTCCTGTGCAACCAGCGTCTCCGTGACAGGATCGAGCAGGTCCATTTTCAGGGTAGAGAAATAGTTGTTGTAGTTCAGCGTAACCTGAAGGCCTTCATCAGCGTTCACCGATACAAGGAAGTTGTCTACGTCATCTGTACAGAGGGTAAGGGCGGGGGGAATGCTCGGTTGGACCGCGGCAAAATCGACCAGGTCATCAAATTCGTGGGGGTCGAGGGAACACTCCAGCTTGTCCCAACGGTCTACTTTTAGGGAGTAACGGCGACTTTCACCGACGGGGCTTCCAAGGACGGTTATATAGTAGTCTCCGGGTGCCAATGTGGGCATGCGGAGATAGCGATGCTGGCCGAGCTCTTCTGCGAGTGCCACAACGGTTCCTGCGGAGTCGCGAAGACCAACGATTGGAGGATCGGTTCCTGGTTCGGCCCATAACCATATGAGGAGTTCCTGATCCTCTCCCACGGTTGTCTTATACCAATCGGTGTCGGACGGGCAGATTCCTCGTGAGAGCAGATGTACATGTGGTCCACCCAGGTCCTCGGCCTTACCCAGAATATCATTGTTGGATGGGTAGTCACCGGCATCCGGCATGCATGTTGTCTTGCTGGTGAGGGCTACCTTTAGGACATAGGTTCCGACCTGACCGGCTGGGTTTTCTACCAATATCAAGACATTGCGGGGGGTATCCGCTGCTGGAACCAACATGGTAGAGAAGGTGGTGGCATGGTTACGTGCATCCAGGACGAATCCGGTGGCTTCGTCGATGATCTGAACCGATAATTGACCGAACGGATTTTCGCCATTTACTGCCACCAATAACGATTGGTCCGCCGGGATCTGGTAGTGGTAGTAGTCTGGGTCCGTCGGGTGAATTGTAAGATCAATATAATCCGCCGTTAATACAGAGATGGCGGTTGCCGCGGTATCGTTATTCTCCAGGTAGTCCTCGGCTGGTAATGGGATCAGGCATTGACCAGTAATACACGGAATCCCAGGATCGCAGTTGTCATCGGTTGTGCAGGATCCCAGATGGATACAGCGGCCCTGATTACAGAACGGTCGTCCCGTGGGGCAGTGGGAATCGCTCAAGCACTCCTGACAGGTATGGTCGAAGATGTCGCAATGGCCAGACAGACAGTCACTACCCGACGAACAAGGGATGGCGTCGATGCAGATATGGAACTGCGCATGGCATACGCCACCCGCAGCACAGTCGTCACCATCAGCGCAGGCGGGATCTTCGGTGGAGCAGGTCCCATGATCACACCAGGATTCGGCGCAATCGAGATGCGAGATACAGATTGGGCTCGACTGACAGTACCCAGAAACGGTGTCACAGGTTTGGAGGGAAGGACATTGCGTATCTGTGGCGCATGCGATGGGGGGAGGGAGCACAAAGGGGGTATAGGTGTCTTCCCCGATATCGGTTCCCTCATCGACAGGCTCTTCAACATCCGTTGTGTCTTCCGTGTCCCCGGGGCCTGTATCCTCCGGAAGGACGGTTATACATTGGCTTTCCTGGCAGACCTCATCGATACCGCATGTGCCACAGCTGGTTCCGCAACCACTGTCACCACATTCCTTACCGGTACAATTGGGGATACAGATACACTGTCCATCCAGACATTGTTCCGCGCTACTACAAGCGCCGCATTCACCACCACAGCCATCCGGCCCACAAGAGAGCCCTGCGCATTGGGGTGTGCACGTGCATAACTGGGTTTCGTCGTTGCAGGTGAAGGGGGCTTCACAAAAACCACAGGTTCCACCACATCCATCGGAACCACAATCGAGTCCCTCGCAGTTGGGGCAGCATAGATCCATACAGGTTCCACCGATACAAAGTAGCTCGTCGGGGGTTCCATCGCATGTGAGACAGTCCCCACAACTACCACCGCAACCGTCGTCACCACAGGTCTTCCCTTCGCAGGATGGCGTACACGCAGTGTCTGTTTCGCCTGCGTCTTGTCCGCCCGTATCGGTTCCACCTGGGTCTGACGTCGCCGTGTCGCTAGTATCTGTTCCCCCGGACGCGTCGGCGTCTGGGCTGGGAATATCCGGGGCTCCAGGGTCGGTCGAAACGGTGTCGGTGCTCGTGCTGTCGGACCCGACATCTTCCTGGGTATCCGGGGTTTGACCGGTGTCCTCGTCATTTGTGACGCAGACTCCAAAATAGCACACGGCGCCGTCGGGGCATTCACTGTTGTTCGTACAAGGGTTGGACGTTCCTTTACCGCTCTTTACGCAAGAACTCAGGACAAGCAACCCAAACAACCCGGCAATGAGCCAGGTTATCTTTCGACCCGACACCATCATATACAAGACCCTCTTTCTCTCTTCTCTCGATAGCCTACCTGAAACGAATCTATTCCGCGATCTTTCGTGAAATATGTATAGGCATCGCACCAACACATCGGGGAACGAAGCGTTGTATTTCGTTTCATGTGGGATACTGAACTAGTCGGGTACACAGATCCAATCACCAAATGGTCCGATCGTACAGATACAGAGACCACCCGCACATTCGGGTACGTCGAGACAGATGCCGCCCGGATCTTCATCCGCATTGCCGTCACAGTCGTTGTCGAGTCCGTCACAACCTTCATCGACAGGAGTGACTTCGCCAGCACAGTCACTATGGAACGCTCCGTCGATACAGCTCTGGAGACCACTATGGCAGACACCGACACCAAGGGTGTCTGCGGGACCGGTGTAGCAGCTCTTCGTAAGTGGGGTTCCACCTTCGTCTTCGTCTGTCATGCCATCGCAATCGTTGTCGAGGTTATCGCAGACTTCGTCTTCCGGTAGGACCTGGCCTTCGCATGTACCCCAGACACCGCCCGGTTGGCAGGTCTCCAGACCATATACACAGAGACCAACACCTGGGTTACCCAGTGAAGACTCGAAGCAGAGTTGGGTAAGGGGCAGACCGGCGAGATCTTCATCGGTCATATCGTCGCAGTCGTTGTCGATATTGTCGCAAATCTCCGGCAGTGGCGAAGCCGCGTTACAGCTGCCCCAGATACCGAGTGTACAAGTCTCCGTTCCCGGACCACAGGCGTTCTCACATGGGCGTTCAAGCGCGTCGCCATCGAGTTTCTCATCGGTCTGACCATCGCAGTCGTTATCGATGGCGTCACAGACCTCTGGTACTGGCGGCGGCGATGTGCAGTTGACCCATTCACCGGCCACACATTCTTCTGTACCGACGCCACAAGAGGTGTCGCAGTTTCGGGTCAACGCTTCGTCAGTCTGACCATTACAATCGTTATCTACGTTATCACAGACCTCTGTCTGCGGTGCGATGACAGGTGCGTCACATACGACTGGCGCGCTCGGGTCGGCGGAACATGTGTAGACACCCCAGGCCTGACACCAGCCTTGACCGATGGAGCATGGCTGACCAAGAAGCGGGAAGTTTTCATCCGTGACGCCGTCACAGTCGTTGTCGACACCGTCACAGAGTTCGGTTTCCGGAGCCTTGGTACATGTAGACCACTCACCAGCCGAACAGGTCTGTTCACCACCGGAACCACAATGCAGGTTACAGCCTCGTACTGGGATGTCCTCATCGGTGAGACCATCACAGTCGTTATCGATGTTGTCGCATTGTTCGCCGACAGCGTTGGTGAAGATCGTGTTCAGGGCATCGACAAGTGAGGTCGGGTCTTCGGCTTGCCAGAAGACAGGATCACCTGGCGTGGTCTGAACCTTCGGATGACCACCGTTGATGGCCCAATCGTTATAGGTGGACGTGGGAACATTACCCATACCAATGACAAGCGTATGAATGTCATGGGCGATGAACATATCTTCAATGACCTGAGCAGGATCGCCCGCACATTGGTCGGCACTGTCTGCGACGACGAGCACGAAGGTCGGTCCTTCGAAGCTGGCATCCAACAGAAGGTCGCGGGCTTCCGCGATATTCGAGGCTACACCCGCGAAGTTCTCTGGGATGATGGAAGAGATATAGTCCTGAATCTCGTCATTCGAGGCATGGAAGCCAACTTCGAGTTCTCCGTTACCATCGCAGAGTCCGACGGTCGGTCCTGCGTTCAGGCTCAGGTTTACGAGCTCCTGGTAATCCGGAAGTACGGTGTCGAAGGCCGTAGACAGGTGGTCCCATTTGCTGAAGAAGTCGCCTTCATAGAAGGTGTCGTCCATGGTCTGGTTCTGGCCCAGGGTAAGGGCGATGGTCGCGCCAGTCGGTACACACTCTTCACAGGTGTAGGTGAACTGACACTCACCGCCAGCGCCACAGAGGTCGACGGTACAACTATCGTCGTCGTCACAATCACTATTGGCCAGGCAGCAGGACGAAATAATCTGGATGTCGTCGATGTAGACACCTTCGAAGTCATTATGCTTGCCGTCACCCGAGTCGAATTCGAACTGCAGTTGAACCGTGTTGCTCTGGTAGTCGGAGATGTCGATGATTACCTGACGCCAGCCATTCTCTGTGGTGCCACCAAACTCGGTGGAATCCCAGATGAGATCTGTAATCGTACCGTTCGAGCGAAGGATATTGACCTTCAGGTGATCGTAGTTGTTGCCCTGTACAAACTCTTCCGTCTCAATCCAGGTCCAGAATCGGAGCTGAATCGACATGAGCGACGGCAACTCCGTAGCCTCGGAGGTCGCTGTACCATGTACACGGTCTGTACCCGACTCATAGGTATGAGTTGAGAGGTCACCGAAGTACAGGCTCTTAAGGCCAGTATGGCGTTTGAAGTTGGTCTCTACCCAGGTGACGCCGGTTCCCTCAAGATCTTCGATCGTGAGCGTTGGGGTGCCTGGGTAGATTGTGTCGAAGTCTTCGGCCAGCATCTGGTTGCTGAACGCTTCCTGGTCCACCTTGGGTGCGCAGAACTCGTCACAAGAGTTGGCATCACCCTCGCGGTAGCAGATTCCATCGATGAGACAGTCATCGGATTGCGTTGTATGGATTTCTACTCCGGCGAGACAGCTATCGTCTGTACAGGAGAGACCATCATCCGGGATGTTCGTGTCGTCATTTACGTTGACGCTGGTTCCACCCTGGCAGACGAGATCTGTACAGAGGTTGGAATCGGCGAGGGTAAGGTCTGGAAGATTACTGTCGTCAGCGGTGTAACTACAGCCACCGTCGTCGGCGGATTCGGCGGTACAGATATCGTCCGTACAAGGCTCGCCATCATCACATAGGCTGTCCGTCTTGATGTTTGCGTTGACGCCGTCGGTACAGGTGTCGACCGTACAGTCAATATGGTCGGTGTAGGACTCGTCGGTTTCGCCGTCACAGTCGTCATCAACCGCGTCACAATCGGTATCGTCGCCCGTGGCCGGAAGCGGTTCACAGTCGGATTCTACACCGTCGGTACATACGGATTCATTGGCGCATGCACCGGTTCCACAGCCGGCCGGTACGTAGTCTTCATCGTTCACACCGTCACAGTCGCTATCGATTCCGTCACATACGGCGTCATCCGGAGCGGGGTCACCAGGTATACAGGCGTTCTCGGTGCCATCGGTACAGCTTGATGTCGATTCACAGGCTCCAATACCACAGGTGCTGGCGACATATTCGTCATCGGCTACGCCGTTGCAGTTCTCATCCAGACCGTCGCATACCGTGTCTGGTACCTCTGTGATCTCACCCTCACAGGTACCATAGGCGCCATCTTCACAAGTCTGCTCACCGCCTACGCAGGTACCGACGTTCTCTGTACCGGCTCCACCGGTATAACAGGCCTGGGTGAGGGCAGAGCCATCACTCTTCTCGTCGATCTCTTCGTCGCAGTCGTCGTCTTCGCTATTGCAAAGCTCTGGCATGGATTCGTCGGCGCTACCATCCGGGTTCGTTGAGCAGTCGGCAGCAAGGTCGCCCACACATTCGACAACACCAGTTCCACACGCGCCAATACCTTCACAGGTCTCGCCAATCGCGCGGACTCCGCTGTCGTCTTCGTAGGTGAAGTCTTCGTCGACCTCTACGTCACAGTCGTTATCAATACCGTCACAGACCTCGGTGATATCTTCGATGGTCTCGTTCACACATTCGACATCGGTGCCGTCAGCCATACAGGTGAAGGTACCGTTCTCGCAGAGATCGCTATCGTCGCCATCACAATCCGCGCCGAGAGTTGGGAAGGTCTCGTCGGTACCGCCGTCACAGTCGTTGTCCAGGTCGTCACAGGTTTCGTCTACGGCCAGGCCTTCTGTGGAGCATTCGATATTGTCCTGGGCAGCGTTACATTGCGTGGTACCACCAGCACAGATACCCGTACCACAGCCAGCATCGATACCGGTTACAGACGCGCCATCGAGTAGGGTAATGGTGAAGTCTTCATCGGTCTCGGCGTCGCAGTCATTATCCAGGGCATCACAACTCGACTCTGTGCCAGACTCGTAGGTCGTAGCGTGGGTCGAGTATGCGCTATCACCACATTCGGTCCATACGCCGTCTACACAAAGAGCCGCAGGTTTGGTCGAGCCAGCGCATACGCCGTCTTGATCTTCACAGTCTTGCAGGTCGTTAGCCACCAGGTCGATTGGATCCGAGGCATCCGTCGTACCGTCGCAGTCATCATCGAGGGCGTTACAGACTTCGTCCGCTGCCAGATCTTCGGTGTTACAAAGGATACCGTTGCCGGCCGCGTTACATTCGGTTGTACCGCCAGCACAGATACCCGTACCACAGGACTGGTCGATACCGGTGACGGATGTGCCGTCGAGTAATGTGGCGGTGAAGTCTTCATCGATATCGGCATCACAGTCGTTATCCAAGGCATCACAACTGACTTCGGTGTCGGCTTCGTAGTTGGCCGAATGGGCACTGTATTCTGTGTCGCTACATGTCAGCCATGCGCCATCTACACATAGAGCCACAGGTTTGGTCGAGCCGGAACATACGCCATCTTGTACTTCACAATCTTGTTCGTCATAGGCGAGAAGATCGACGGAGTCGTCCACATCGGTCAAGCCGTCACAGTCGTCGTCGAGGGCGTTGCAGAGTTCATTGGCTGCCAGGCTTTCGGTGTCACAGATGATGCCATCGCCCGCGGTATTACAGACGGTGTTACCACCGGCGCAGATACCTGTACCACAAGCCTGGTCGATACCGGTGGCTGTACTGCTATCGAGCATGGTCGCCGTGAAGTCTTCATCCAGGGAACCATCGCAGTCGTTATCGAGGGCATCACAGCTGAGTTCGACGTCTGCTTCGTAGTTGGCCGAATGGGCACTGTATTCCGTATCGCCACAGGCGTTCCAGACACCAGCGACACATAGAGCCGCGGGTTTCGTTGAGCCGTCACAGACACCAGCCTGAACTTCACAATTCTGCTCATCGTGGGCCAACAGGTCGACTGGATCCGCAGCGTCGGTGCTGCCATCGCAATCGTTGTCGAGGTCGTCGCAGATTTCGTTGCCTGCCAGATCTTCCGTATTACATTCGATACCTGTGCCGAGGGCGTCACAGACCGTGGTTCCACCGGCGCAGACACCCGTACCACAGGCCTCGTCGATGCCAGTGACCAACGTTCCATCGAGAAGCGTTGTTGTGAAGTCTTCATCGATGGCACCGTCACAGTCGTTATCCAATGTGTCACAGCTGACCTCAGCGCCCGCTTCGTAGCTCGCGGTGTGGGCCGAATAGGTGTCATCGGTACATTCCAGCCATGCGCCATCAACACAGAGGCTGGCGTCCTTCGTGGCGTCGGCACAGACACCCGTAGTGTTTTCACAAATCGGTGAGTCGTTGGCTTCGAGATCCACGGGGTCGTCGGCGTCGACAAGGGCATCGCAGTCATTGTCTTCACCGTCGCAAATTTCGTCTTCGGCGAGATGTCCGGTGGAACACTGCAGACCGGTTTGAGCGGTATTACATTCGGTGACACCGCCAGCGCACAATCCGATACCACAGGCGACACCAACACCACTCACGATCTCGGCGGTGTACAGGGTGAAGTCAAAGTCTTCGTCTTCGGAACCATCACAGTCGTTGTCCAGGCCGTCACAGGTTACCTCGACGCCGTCTTCGTACGCTGGATCATGGGCTTCGTATTCGACCTCGCCACATTCTTGCCACGAGCCCGCGACACAAAGAGCGGCCGGCTTGGTCAGACCATCACAGAGACCTTCTTGCAGTTCGCAGTTCTGTTCGTCGTTTGCGAGCAGGTCTGCTTCATCGTCGGCATCGGTCAGACCGTCACAGTCGTTGTCGTCACCGTCACAGACCTCATCCTCGGAGAGACCAGCTGTGGAACACTGCAGACCGGTTTGGGCGGCATTACATTCCGTGACACCACCAGCGCAGAGGCCAATACCACAATCTTCGCCTATACCCGATACGACATCATCATTGTAGAGGACATAGTCGAAGTCTTCGTCGACCTCGCCGTCACAGTCGTTATCCAGAGCGTCGCAGGAGAGCTCGACATCTTCTTCGTAGTTGGCATCGTAATCTACGTAGTCCGCCTCAGCACAGACTTTCCAGACGCCGTCGACACAATGGGTCGCAGGCTTGGTCGATCCTGCGCATACGCCGCCTTGAAGTTCACAATCCTGTTCATCATTCGCAAGGAGGTCGACCGCGTCGTCGGCATCGGTATCACCATCACAATCATTATCGACGTCGTCACAGACCTCATCGGTCGCCAGATCTTCTGTGCTACATTCGATGCCGGTGCCGAATGCGTCACATACGGTAATACCGTTATCACACGCACCCGTACCACAATGCTCGTTGATACCGGTGACAGACGTTCCATCCAGGAGGGTGGTAGTAAAGTCTTCGTCGACCTTTCCATCACAGTCGTTGTCGAGGTCATCACAGCTGACTTCCGCGCCAGGCTCGTAGGAAGAGGTATGAGCCGAATAGGTCTCATCCGTACATGCAAGCCATTCGCCATCAACACAAAGGCTGGCGTCCTTGACGGCGCAGGAGCAGACACCATCTGTGTTCTCACAGAGTGGGGAGTCGTATAACGCCATATCCGCAGCGTCGTCCGCGTCGATGAGACCATCGCAGTCGTTGTCTTCGCCGTCACAGACTTCGTTTTCAGATAGATGACCTGTGGAACACTGTAGACCTGTCTGCAGTGCGTTACATTCTGTGACACCGCCATCGCAAAGACCGATACCGCAGGCTACACCGACACCGGTTACGACCGTACCGCTGTATAGAGTGAAGTCGAAGTCTTCGTCTTCACTGTTGTCGCAGTCATTATCCAGGCCGTCACAGGAAAGCTCTGTACCCGCTTCGTAGTTTTCAGAATGTACCTGGTATTCGGAATCACCACATGGCAACCACTTACCAGCGAAGCAGAGTTCTGCGGGCTTCGTTGAACCGGCACATACACCATCCTGCTCTTCACAGTTCTGCGTATCCGCTGCCAGGAGATCCACCGGATCGTCAGCGTCGACGAAGCTGTCACAATCGTTGTCCAGTCCATCACAGAGTTCTGGCGCGTTCGGGTATACATTCGGATCGCTGTCATTACAGTCGCCATCACAGATGCGATATCCGTCACCGTCCGAATCACGTTCGTTGGCCGGGACCTCACCATCACAATCGTCATCGATACCATTACAGGCCTCAATGATGTTCGTCTGTGTTTCGTTCTCGCATTCCAGCGTTCCGTTAAGGGCGCATGTGTAGGTACCGTTCTTACAAAGATCGGAGTCGTCACCGTCACATTCGTCGCCCTTGAGGTCGAAGCCATCGTCCACGGTGCCATCACAGTTGTTGTCGCTATTGTCACAGACCTCAGCGTCCACATCATTGATGGTGTTGGCGTAGTTCGACGCGATCTCGGTGGCATCCAGAGCACGATCGTAGACAGCCAGCTGATCAATCGAACCCTTGAAGTAATGGTGCAGGTCACTACCACCATCGATGCTCGCACCGATTAACAATGGCCAACTACGAACAACGGCACAGTTCTTTGGCGTACCGCCAACGGCACCCGCAGGCTCACCGTTGATATAGATGCGGCCTGCGGATCCATCCCAGGTACCAACGACGTGGCTCCATGTGTTGACCGAGAGACTGGTGGTGGAGTTCATAGAACCACAGTTGGCGTAACCGAAGTTCACCAGCGCGCCGTTCAGTTGCATGCTGATACCCGAACGCCAGCCAGCCTCAGGCTCGGTCTTAGAGGCAATGGTCTGGAGACCAGAGAGCTTCTCAGGCTTGATCCAGGCTTCAATACTATATTCCTGGATTAGGTCGGCGCTCACCCGCAACGAGGTGTTCGGGACCTTGTCGGCGCAACAGCGTGCGTGCACATTGCTTGCTACCATTGGAGTACACTGTTCCGGATAGACGGCGATATTGTCCGGATCTCCAGACCTTGTGTAGAAGCGTCCATTATCGCATGGAGTGCTTGTCCAGTAGCGCTTCGGCGATACATCGGTACCACAACCCGTCAGCTCTGCTTCACCCGCCGCGAGTTCCGATTGGGTACAGAGTCGCGCACCACCGTCGGCACAGAAGGCCAGCGCTTCGGCGAAGGTTACCGCACCAGAACAGCCACCAAGTCCATCGTCGGATTCACCACAGATTACTGTGGAACCACCGTCCGTGGACCAGCCCGTGTCACCGGCCGCAGCATGCAGTTGGTCACAACTTTCCGTGGCTTCGATGAAGCCGAAGTCATCATCACCATCGAAGCGCGCTGCCGTTCCATTCATACCGGCGGCCCAGGTGAATCCAGCAGCGACGGCTTCGTTGTCGTTCTGGGTCTGATCCCTTTCGGTGAAGCCAGCGTTCGTGTCGAAGGTCAGATAGACGAGGTGACCGCCCTTGGCGTTGTCAGTGCAGTCGATGTCTGTCTGATCGTCACTACAGACGTAGGTTCCTTCCGCGCACTGGTCAGGATCGTCGCCATCACAGAGGTCGCCAAGTCCGGAATAGAGTTCGTCAATCTGGTCGTCGCAGTTGTTATCCTTATCGTCGCAGAGCTCGACCGCGCCTTCATATACGAATCGGTCCGTGTCATCACAGTCACCAGCGCATGGTTCCATACCGTCGAGGTCGTTGTCGGATTCATCCGTCGGAATTGTACCGTCACAATCGTTATCAACGCCGTCACATGCTTCGACCGCTCCTGGGTACGTATTGGGATCGTCGTCGTCACAGTCGTTATCACAGAGTCGGGAACCGTCACCGTCACCATCACGCTCACTATGAGGCACGGAACCATCACAGTCGTCGTCGATACCATTACAGATTTCTGTGATGTCCGTGACGGTTTCATTCACACATTCGAGACCGCCAACACCATCACAGGTGTAGGTACCATTTTCACACTGATCGACATCATCACTGTCACATGGGGTGTCCTTGAGTGGGAAGCTCTCATCTTCCACGCCATCACAGTTATCATCGTGGCTGTTGCAGCTATCGATGACGACGTCATTCTTACCGTTGACGTGGTTGGATTCGATCTCGGTCTTGGTAAGGGCCCGGTTGTAGACAGTGACCTGATCGATGGCACCTGAGAAGTAATCTTCAAGTTGGCCATTGCCGTCTACACCAGCACCAACAAGGAGTGGCCAACTACGTACAGTGGCACAGTTTCTCGGTCCACCCATCATTGTGCCAGCCTCGACACCATTGATGTACAGGCGACCTTCGATGCTATTCCAGGTACCGACAACGTGCTGCCATACGCCAGTGGTGACTGTCAGCGAGGAGATCATGCCGCTACAGTTGGTCTGACCCAGGGAGAGGCGGTTGCCAATCAGATGGAGACCAATACCCGTACGCGTTACACCATTAGGCTCAGCTTTAATCGCGATAGTCTGGATTCCAGTCACGCTATCGGGCTTGATCCAGGCTTCGATAGAGTAATGCTGGGCGGAGGTGTTATTCAGCTCAAGTGAAGGATCGGGGTCTACATCAGCACAGCATGCGACATGGACACCGGCGGCTGCCATCGGGGTACATTGCTTGGGATAGAACGCTTCTTGTTCGCTGGAGCCGGATTGTGTCCAGAAGCGGCCATCACCACATGGCGTAGAAGACCAGATTCGTTTGGAATCGTAGCCGCAGCCTGTATCTCGGACCTCATCCGCGTTGAGTTCTTCATAGGAACATAGGCGTCCACCCTTCCGCGCGCAGAAGTCGATGGAGTCAAGGAAGGAGAGAGTACCCGAGCAACCACCAGGACCTTCGGCGCTGGTACCACATACGTTCGGATCACCGTAGGTCTCGGCATCCCAGCCAAGGGCGGTGCAGCTCTCACTTGCTTCAGCAAAGACGAAACTGGAGGTTCCGTTGAACTGCAGGGCGTGACCAGTCTGGCCCGTGGTCCACTCAGTGCTTACGAGGTTTCCTGTTTGTCCGTGTAGACTATGGTCGTACGCCTCGAAGCCGACATTATTGTCGAATGTGTAGTAGACCGTATGGCCGCCACCGCCCGAATCCGTACAAGCCAGGGATGAGTCCGCAGCGCAGTAGTAGGTACCTTCTTCACAGAGATCCGGATCATCTCCATCGCATGGCTGACCAATGACGTCGAAGTCCTCATCAACCTCGCCGTCGCAGTCATTGTCGAGCATGTCACAGAGCTCTGGCTTACCTTCGAAGACGTCCGGGTTGGTGTCGTCGCAATCACCGCTGCAGACGAAGGCACCGTCACCATCGACGTCGACCTCACCGGCTCCCATCGTACCATCACAGTCGTTGTCCAGGCCGTCACAGATTTCCGGTGCACCTGGATATACGACGGTCAGTGAGTCGTCACAGTCACCATCGCAACCACGGAATCCATCACCATCTTCGTCTTTCTCGTCGCCGGTTATGATTTCGTCACAATCGTTGTCGAGACCATCACAGAGTTCTGGGGCGAATGGGTAGATCGAATTGTTGTTGTCGTCGCAGTCGTCGGGCTCCGGCGCGGTGAACAGACCAATCGGCTGGCAATCATAGATCCGGTCGTCCGTACCGTAGTTGTCACCATCGGTATCGTAGTAGTACCAGCTGTACGGTGTATCCTCGTCGATCTTACCGTCGCAGTCGTTGTCGATCGCATCACAGATATCCGCTGCGCCTGGGTTGATGCTCGCATCGTCATCCGCACAGTCGGTAGGATCGAATACCCAACCTGGTGTTCCCGGACATTCACAGGCGGAGATGTTCACGTCACCGTAGCCATCACCGTCATCATCCCAGAACATCTCGAAACAGGTGATGTGCGGATTACAGTCGTCGCAGTCCAGCATACCGTGACCACATGTGAGCGGTTGCTCGATACCATCGAGGAAGCGGTCACACCAGTCGTCGTCATCCATGTCACAGATTTCGTCGATTTCACCGTTACAGTTGTCATCAATATTGTCGCATGTCTCGGGCTGGGAACCATTCACGCGTGTGCGTTGTAGGCTGTATGGGCAGCCGTTCACTGCGATGTAGACATGACCGTCTGGGTAGTAGAAGCCGGTGGTAGCCTGTGACATGTAGGCGTTGGATGCCCAGCCTTGCCAGGAGCCCAGCGGCTTGCCAGCGATATTCATACCATGGCGGCCGACTCGGTCTGTACCCTCGGCACCGGTCGTACGATGGCTGTAGAGGAATACGCCGTCGGTGGCCAGAATACCCGAGCTGGCTGTTAACGTGACGTCCGTATTACAGGTCAAACCACTGATGCCGTTTGGTATCCAGGCACCATCACCAACTTCCCAGTAACACATGACCGGTTCGTCGTAACCACCCATTACGACTCGACGGTTGGTCCAATCGTACTGACCACCGATCAGGCGATAGTTATGATGCTGCGGGATGGTCGGGTAGACGAGTGTCGTGGCGTCTCCATTACTCGGTCCGACATATCCATTCGGGAAGACAGGTGCGCTGTCGGGTAGCACGGTCGCCCATTGGATACGTAGGACTCGACCGGAATCACCAGTCCACTCAACCGGATAGACGTAGGTGTCATCCGCGATGATGCTGCTGGTGTAGTACGCGTTGTCGTCTGTACCCTGGGTATTACTATCGTCGTTACAGGTTCGGATTTCGCGCCAGTAGGCAAAGTCGTCGATCGGGTCAAACGCACGGACGGTCCAACCAGCGTAGAGATCTTCTTCACAACCATAGGCCAGGTTGAATACGTATTCTCCATTGGTGGTGACCAGGTATTCACCGACTCGGACGGTACCACTCTCACGATCGATAAGACCGTTGGGTATTTCGACCTCTGTCTGCTCGCCGAAGCCTTCCGGATTTGGCTTACAGAAGATACCCGATCCGTCTCCGACGGTTAGACCAGGCTGACAGATTCCGCTCATGCCCGTATCGCAAGGTGTCGGGACACAACCTGGTAGATCGTTGTCGATACGACCGTCACAGTCGTTGTCTTTGCCGTCACATACTTCCGGATTACCCATGAAGATCTGGTCATCACCGTCGTTGCAGTCTCCGTCACAGACACGGACACCGTCACCGTCGAAGTCATTTTCATTCGCTGGGATGACGCCGTCACAGTCATTGTCGAGACCATCACAGATTTCTGGCGCGTCTGGGTAGATGCCTCCATTCGAGTCATCACAGTCGCCATTACATCCACGATAGTTGTCACCGTCGGCGTCGGATTCATCCGCCGAGACGTAGCCCTTACAGCTATTATCTTTACCGTCACAGAGTTCTGGCGCTCCCGGATAGACAGTGTCGTCGTTACCGTCGCAATCGCTACCGTCTTCTACGTAGTTTGGTGGCGCGGAACAGTCACATGAGGATTGTCCCGGATCTCCATATCCGTCGTTGTCGAAGTCTGCGTAGTATGGCGTACAGGTTACTGTTGGGTCGCAATCATCACAGTCAACGAAGCCACCACCACAGGTCGGGGAGTAGCCGGTGTTTTCGATGTAACGATCACAGAAGTCGTCGTTATCCATATCGCAGATTTCATCGACAATACCGTTACAGTTCTGATCGATATTATCGCAGACACCTGGTGGCTCGGAACCGGTTACGCGTACTCGTTGCAGACCATACGGGCAGTTGTTTGCGGCGATATAGAAGTAGCCGTCCACATGGTAGAAACCGGATGTTGCAGCTGTTGTATGGCTGTTCGACGCATAACCCTGCCAGCTGGCGAATGGTAGACCGTTCTTGCCATAACCATGACGAAGGATTCGATCGTTACCTGGGAAGTTACCCCAGCGACGGCTGTAGAGGAAGACACCGTCTGTACCGACGACACCAGCGCCCGCAGCTTTCTGGAGGTCGTCGGAACAGGTAATACCTGATGTGCCATTTGGTGACCAGATACTGCCCTCGGGGACGCTCCAATAACATACATTCGGCTCATCAAGACCACCCATCACGACGCGGCGGTTAATCCAATCGTATTGGCCATTTACAAGACGGTAGCCCGGATTCTGCGGTACGGATGGCAAGGTGATTGGGGGCACCCCGTCTTCCAGAGACGTACCCATATAGCCTTGCGGTGCGACCGGGGCCAGGTCGAGGTCGACCGTATTCCAGAGGATACGTACAACACGACCGTTATTGCCGGCCCACTCAATAGCGTAGACAAAGTCACTGTCGGCTACGATACCACCGGTGAAGAACGAATTGTCATCCGTACCCGTATCATTATCGTCATCGTCACAGGTGCGGATTTCACCATTGAGGTGGAAGTTCAACTGCGGATCGAAGATACGTACGGTCCATCCATGAAGGCTGTTTGTATTACAGGCTGCGGCAGCGTTGAAGGCCAGGGTACCGTTACTCGTCATCAGGTATTCACCTGGTTCAACAAATCCACTGTTTCGGTCGACCATACCTTCGATTACGGTTACCGATTCGATGACACCGAAGTCGTCTACAGAAGGCTTACAGTAGACACCGGAGCCATCAGCAACAAGCTGACCAGGTGAACATTGTCCTGGGATCTTGGTGTCGCAGGTGGGCCATGAACCTGGTCCACATCCGTCGAGGCCTTCATCGATCTCTGCGTCACAATCGTTGTCGTATCCGTCGCAGAGTTCGGGAGCCCCAAGGTAGACCTGGAGGTTTCCATCGTTGCAATCACCCTGGCAACCGCGCTGGCCATCACCATCGTTGTCATGCTCATCACCATCCAGGATGGTGTCACAGTTGTTGTCCAGACCGTCACAGATCTCGGGCGCGCCTGGGTAGCTGATGGCGCTATCGTCGTTACAGTCACCTTCGCAGATGCGGTAGCCGTCGCCATCGTCATCCGGCTCGTTG
>PBVT01000131.1 GCA_002728755.1 Myxococcales bacterium | reverse complement strand
TTTCTACAGAGCCGTAGAAAGGCTTTACTGAGACTGCTTGGTTGGTATGAGAAGAGGGTGGTTTCCTCAATTGGAATCACTTTCTGAGAGCCTCTCAGTTGCTTCCTAATAGCCTCTATTGCTATTGAAGAAAGAGGGATAGTACGAGGTGTATCGGTTTTTGTAAGAGGAATCAGAAGGGTCTGACGAGCAAAGTCTATGTGACTCTTTTTGATGTTGAGAAACTCGCCTCTACGCATTCCTGTCTCCAGTGCAACATGGTATAAGACGGTCTTGCGGCAGGCCGGTTTCTCGCAATAAACCAGCCCCCGCTCACTTGGACAGTGATTTATATTCCACTCGCAACCAGCAGTGATGGAGGGATTTCTAGATGTCAAGACCCCGGCAGATCTTTGCTGTGCGATTCACCACTGCGGTTGAGTGGAATCAGCCCTTCTCGCCCCAGACGCCATGAAACTCGTAGGCAACGGCTGGCGTATCGCCCTCAACCCAGGCATCATGGCCTGGCTCGATCGCGTAAGCACTGCCGGCCGAATAGGTGATTTCGGTTCCGTCGTCATGGCGGCAGGTGATCTCGCCTTCCACAATCACGCCGATATGTTTGGCTTCGCAACTCTCTGTGCCAACCATCGGCTTGATGTCGGTTGACCATTTCCAACCGGGTTGGGCCGTGAGCTTCATAATCCTCTGGCCACCAACGTTGACCATTTCGACCTTTGCATTGTTGGGGGTCATTACTTCATCAGCCGCGGTGGCAAAATCTTTCGCTTCTATCGACGCCATTTTTATCTCCTTGAATTATTGAGGATTCCTCATTGGCCACTGTAACATAACTTCCGTCCTTATCCATGAAGGATCATCGCGGGGGGTGGGCAGTGCTGATATGGCGACAGTTTATCGGGTCGCTGCCGTACCGACTGTAGTGTAATGTCTTGAGGTCGTTGATTAATTGCGCGAGTATCTGGCGGATATGACTCGGACCTACCTTACCAAGTCTCGCTACATCGACGGTCTACGCTGTGAGAAGAAACTCTGGCTGGGCTGTCATCAACGTCTATCGTATGAAAAAGCACTGCCTTTCTCGGTGCTGGATACGGGGCACCGTATCGGGTGTGGGGCCCGGGCGCTGTTCCCTGGTGGCGTAGAAGTCACCGAAAAGCCCTTTGAACATCGGGCCGCAGTGTCGCGAACGGCAGAGCTAATGGCCGAGAATACGGCCGCGATCTTTGAGGGAGCTTTTGAGTTTCAGAACATCCGTATTCGGGTGGATATTCTGGAACGCCTTGAGAACGGCTGGGGTTTGCGGGAAGTGAAATCTTCGGCATCGGCCAGTGAGGAGAAGGGTCACGTAGATGACGTTGCGGTGCAGCTTTATGTGCTTAAAGGTGTCGGGATTGATATCACCTCGGTCGAACTAATTCACGTAAACGCTGAATACTGTCTGGATGATAACGGTATCGTCTGGTCCGAGATGCTCTGTCGGCGAAACCTGACGGCCGAGGCGATGGACCGCCTTGCCCAGGTCGGGAATATCGTTCTTCAAATGTTCGAGGTGGTGGAGCGCGATGAGGCACCGACGGTCTACGCGACCAAGTCGCTTTGCAATAATCCTTACCGCTGTGATTATTTTGATCATTGCATGGGGGAAAAGCCGGACGACTGGACAGGATTTTTATACCGGATTCACCCCAACCGCCTGGCTGCGCTGCGTGCACAGGGCATTGAGTCGATCCCCGATATTCCAGAGGACTTCAATCTGCCTGAAAAGCAGGCTCTCGCGCTCAACTGCCTTGCCTCGGGTGAGCTCTGGGTTTCAGACGACCTGGCCGATGTGCTCAGCCCATTGGGGCCGCCGGCTTACTACATGGACTTTGAGACTATGGCGCCCGGAATCCCGGTCTACCCCGGTACACGTCCTTACGAGAAGGTGCCGTTTCAGTTCTCGGTGCATGCTATAGATGTGGATGGCGTGCTGACACACAACGCGTATCTTGCCGAGGGGGTTCTTCATCCCGGTCGGGCATTTGCAGAAGCACTGATCGCGGCAATTGATCACAAGAATCTGCCGGTGGTGGTCTACAATAAGAGTTTTGAACTCGGCGTACTGAATACTCTTTGCGAAATGTTTACCGACCTTGCTGAAGACCTTGGCGGGATTATGAATAACGTCGTGGATCTGCTGCCGGTGGTGCGGGACCATATCTGTCATCCGGGATTTGTCACCAGGCGTTCGCTGGATGCCGGTACGTACTCGATCAAGAACGTATTGCCCGTTCTAGTGCCCTCGATGAGTTATGCGGATCTGAATGGCGTGACAGAAGGCGCAGAGGCCTCACGGGTCTTTACTGGGATTGTGCACGGTGTTTACGCTGGGCACGCGGCGGATGACTACCGGCAGCAGCTGCTGGATTACTGCGCTCAGGACACCCTCGCAATGGTGGAGATCCAAAAAGCCCTGCGGGCACTGAGTCATGATAGGACAATGTCTGCATAAGACCCCTGCAGGTCGGTGAAAACAAGATGCCAGCCAGCAGTTGTGCGCAGAGTACGTGACCCCGGGCTCGTCGATAGCCCAGGTGGAGATAAAGGGCGGCTTGTGGTACAACACGAAACCATTGATACGGTAGGCTAGCTGCTGTCCTACTTGGATACGAACCCGATAAGCGTCCGGACGGGAAAGCATCGGGAAAACCACAAGGAGATAACCAAGAATGACAACCTATACAGGAAGTTGTATGTGCGGTGCGGTCACTGTCGAAGTCGAGGGGGACCCGATGGCCATGCTGCTCTGCCACTGTAAAGACTGCCGCGCCTGGTCAGCAAGTCCGGTGAATGGTGCGGCCATCTGGGCGCCAGATAAATTGACTGTTACCGACGGCGAGGAACACGTTGAGAGCTACGCGAGTTCTGAAGGTCACAAACGGGCCTTTTGCAGAAAATGTGGTGGTCATGTTTACCATGATGCCGGCCCCATGGGCGTGGTTGATGTTTATGCTTCGGTGCTTAAGGACCTGGAGTTCAAGCCGGCTATTCATATCAATTACGAAAGCACCATACTGCCTATCAAAGACGGCTTGCCGAAGTTCAAGGATTTTCCGGAAGATTTCGGGGGCTCCGGAGAACTACTGCCGGAGTAAGACAGTCGGACCTACCCGCTGTCTGCGTTCTAGCAGCGGTGGAGAGTCCCCGTAGCCCCAGCCCGGTAACGCACAGGCATCCTTGCCGGTCTGGCAACCTGAAAGCGTCGCGTGCGGCACCTAAAGGCCGCTGCGAACGCGTCTCTGCGTTCGCCTTAACCGCGGATCAGGCATCAAAACGGCCGGTTCGTTCCGACCAGTAGGTCGCATAGTTTCAGACAGGAGTCGCAGTTCCAACGATGCCCTGGGCACTGGTAATCGCCTGTTGTATCGGCATATTTGCTGCAACCGCGAGTGGTTCGACCCGGGCGCCGTTTCTTATCGAGATGGCGGCCGATTTTGCAGTTGGCCTGCCGGCGATTGCCAACTTGTTCGGGATGACGGCTGTTTTCTGGGGTATCGCATCGTTTCTAGCAGGGAAAGGCGCAGACCGGTGGGGTCGCCGTTTCTTCCTTGTTGCCGGCCCGGCCGGTCTTGCCGCGTCGCTGGTGGCAGTTTCCGTGACAGAACACTACTGGTCCATGGTGTTTTGTGTTGCCCTTGCGGCTGCTTTTTGTGGTTCGTTCACTGCAGTCTCGATGGCTGAGGTCTCATTGCGGACACCCGACCCGCAACGCGGCCGAGCGCTGGGCTGGGTGATGAGTGGCCAATCCTTGACCTTGCTGATAGGCACACCCTCGGCGGCTCTGATCGGGGCTTCGATCGGATGGCGGGGCGTGCATGTCACAGTTGCCGGGGTAGCGGTTCTTGCTGCGATCCTCCTTCTGGCAAACACAGGCCGACCGTCAGAGAAAACGGAATTTTCTCACGGCCCTGTCGGCACTACACCACCCACTCTCCCGCAGACGCTCACCGGTCCAGTTGTGAGGCTCTTTGGCTCGCTGGTCCTGGAACGCATTGGTTTTGGGCTGGCGGCTTTCTTCTACCCGGCATTTCTTCGAACGATCTATGATCTTCAGATCGGAGCTGTAACGGTGCCCCTGGTTGGATTTGCGTTGGGTAACATCGCAGGCACGATACTGGGCGGACAACTCGCAGATCGGTATCCGTTCCGGAGAAAAAGCATTGCCGCGATGCTGCTATTGTCGGGTGCATTTGGTCTGATCTGGTTTCTTTGGACGCCGGGGCTAATAACCACTACCCTTGTGGGGGTCGGTTTCTCCTTGTTCAATGCTTTGTCTAGGCCCCCAATGATGGCGGCACTTGCCGAAGGTCCCGCAGAAGTTCGCGGTGTCATCATGGGATTGAACAGTACGGTTGCCAGTATGGGTTGGCTCGCGGCATCGGCCCTTGGAGGGTGGTTTTACATGAGCAGTGGATTCGGTAGTTTTGGGCCGCTAATGCTGTTTACAACTGTCGCCGGTGCACTGATTGTGGTTCCTGACCTACAACTGAAATCTACACCTACATTTACCACCCCACCCCATCGTACATGACTTGCTAGACGGGGACCGCGTGGAAAACCGTTGGCAAGAAACTATCAAGTTCAGAGCTATTGGGTCTTTTGACCCAATAACAAGTGACATTTGCGCCGTGTACACGTCTGGTCTATAAATCGTTGCTGAATGAATTGAACAACAAAATCATAAGATACCCAGAAACCGTGGCGGGATAATTCCAATGACCGTGATTCTGGAAGATCGTAATTGCGGGCCTATGGGTTCCTGAAAAAAGACATACCGATGGTTACTCTGGTGCAGATTCAATGTCCAGGAGAGAACGATGCTTGAAGCAGATGTGTTGAGTTATCCTGTAAAAACTATTACCACCGAACAGCGTGTATCGTTCTTTGCAGATGGAAGTCTGGTTCTGGAAGGCTTTATCGGGAGGCGGTGGCTGGAGCGGTTGCGCCATGCCGCTTCAGAGTGCATCGAAAAGGCAAGAGATCTCATGGAAAATGATGCAGCCTATGTACTTGAATCAGGCCACTCTCCAGAGAGACCAGCCCTGAGACGTCTCAACAACCCGGTCTGCCATCATCCGGATTTCTGGCTTTTTGCCTCTGAGTCACCCATTGTCGGGTTGGCTGCAGACCTTTGTGGACCCCATGTCAAGTTCTATCATTCCAAACTCAATTTCAAGTGGCCTAGGGTCGGTCAGCAGTTTGATTGGCATCAGGATATCCCCGCCTGGCCGCATACGGATTACAGTCCGATTACGATCGGTCTTTACCTTGAAGATTGCGGTGTCGAGCAAGGGCCACTGATGACCATTAAAGGATCTCATCGAGGCGAACTCCACAGCATGTACGATAAAGACCGCAACTGGGTGCTGCGGATTCCGGAAGAGAACCTCGAACCCGGCTGGGAAAATCAGGTTGTCAATCTGACCGGGTCAGCTGGTTCAGTTGTTGTTTTGAACTGTCGGGTGATTCACGGGTCACACCAGAATACTTCCGCAAAAATGCGGCCACTGCTGTTGAATGTCTATTCTTCCGCCGATTCAATGCCCTATGCGTTTAATCCGCTTGCCAATAAATACGATGGTGTGGTGGTGTGCGGTGAACCTGCGCGGTATGCAAGCCACGATCCCCGCGGATGCGAGCTACCGCCGGACTGGTCTAAAGGGTACGTTGGTCCCTGGCAGCACCAGGCAGTGGGCGAGGGGAAAGGGATTCAGTCAGATAGTCATACCCACGAGGTTTAATTCGGTTAATGCCCCGCTGTCGGCTGGATTGCCTGTAGACGAGGCCCATCCCAGAGCGCGGGCTTTTCTGGTTTCGCTTCAAGAACTCCTAGCCAACGGTTGGTACTCCGGTTGCGCAAATTAATAGCGCACCCAAGCTAATAGACACCAAGTTCCCATTTTATCCCCATTTTTTTGCTTTTAATATAGGAGAATAGGACATAATAACAATGTGATACGAATGTATTCTCATTAAGATTCT
>PBVT01000067.1 GCA_002728755.1 Myxococcales bacterium | reverse complement strand
CCGCGCCTCCACTGGGCGATTAACTCAGTGGGAGAGTGCTACCTTCACACGGTAGAAGTCACTGGTTCAAATCCAGTATCGCCCACCGCCAAGCCTCCGGTTCTCCGGGGGCTTGTCTCGTTTTGGGCATCGCGTCCTCTCAAACCATGCTTCCACCCCCGAATTGGGAGCGTCTGCCGGGGTGCATCTCTGCCCTTTGTCTAATGGTCGAGCGCATCCCCAAGGCCAGGCAGAAGGACTGTAACCACGAACACCGTCCCTACAATTCCGCCGATCAGATAAACAAGCCCGAGGGTCCTAAATGTCGATTTTACACGCGAGTTACGCTGTATTTCGAAACGATCTTGTTCCATCAATTGGATAGCTTCTACCGTACCCTCTGGTGTCCAACGTGAAATTACGTTGTCTTTGAGAGAGAACTGAAAGGCCGTCAGCCATTCGGTCTTTGTTTGAATATGGCTGCTTTCAGGAGTGATATACTGCCGAACGAGCCGTACTCGTTCTCCGTACTCCACCTTGTATTTTTCTTTGTCGGTGGTGACGATGGTCTGCGGGGCGGTGTTTCCCTCGGTCAGAAGCCCAACATTATCTCGCTGGATGGTCACCTGTTGCATCGAGGTGCATTGGGCGAGCCCCACCGTAAAGAAGAACATGGCCCATACTGTGACCCCATATTGTATGGTTTTTGAACCCATAGCCATCGCCCCCTACCCGCTCATCGGCATCTCTTCGTCTCCTGGTATTTTGGGTGTCGTCTCGCCGCCTGTCAAACCATGCTTCCACCCCCGAAATGGGAGCGTCTGGCGGGAGCCATCTCTGCCCTGAAATCGACGATGCGTCGAGCAGGCGTCGAAATTACGGTCGTAAGTCGCTTTTAACTCTCAATTTTGATTCGAATCTGCTAACCGCATCTCCCCCTGTTTAGGATTAGAGATGTCATGAATGTTCTGGTTACAGGTGGTGCCGGATATATTGGTAGCCACACCTGTGTTCAGTTGCTGGCGGCCGGTCACGAGGTCGTGGTGGTCGATAATTTCTGCAACAGCAAGCCGATCTGCTTAGCGCGGGTGTCGGATATCGCTGGCAAGCCATTGACCATTCATGAAGTGGACCTGCGCAATGGGGCCGCGTTGGACGCGGTCTTCGAGGCCCACTCTATCGACTCTGTAATTCACTTTGCGGGATTAAAAGCGGTGGGGGAATCGGTCGAATTACCCCTGGCCTATTACGAGAATAATGTGGGAGGCACCCTCTCCCTTCTCCAATCCATGAAGCGTCATGGTGTTCGGAACATCATCTTCAGCTCTTCGGCTACGGTCTATGGGGTCCCGAAATACGTTCCTATCGACGAAAATGCCTCCCTCTCGGCGACCAACCCCTATGGGCAGACGAAGCTGATGATCGAGGAGATCCTGCGCGATGTGCAGACATCCGACAAGTCCTGGTCCGTCACTCTTCTGCGCTATTTCAATCCAGTGGGAGCGCATAAGTCGGGCTTGATCGGCGAAGATCCCAAAGGGATCCCCAACAATCTTGTCCCCTATATCGCCCAGGTCGCGGTGGGAAAGCGCGATCATCTGATGGTCTTTGGTGACGACTACGACACCCCCGATGGAACCGGCGTACGAGATTATATTCATGTGGAAGATCTGGCGTCGGGCCATATCGCGGCCCTCGATGCCCACACCGACGAGGGTGGTGTCCATCTGTACAACCTGGGTACGGGCCGAGGAATCAGTGTTCTGGAGATGCGTGATGCGTTCGCGGAAGCCAGCCGTAGGGAGATCCCCTACAAGATCACCTCTCGTAGAGCCGGGGATGTGGCCACCTGCTACGCCGACGCGAGCCGTGCTGCCCATAAGCTGAACTGGAAGGCGACACGAGGCCTGGCGGAGATGACAGCCGATTCCTGGCGTTGGCAATCCCAGAACCCCGACGGATTTGGAGACGAATAGGTTCGACGATGACGAATAGTGCATCCCAGCCACACCGGCGCCGGAATCCATTGAATGGGGATTGGGTACTGGTCTCACCACATCGCATGCTCCGTCCCTGGCAAGGAGCCAAGGAAGAGGTCCGGCCTGTGTCGAACCAATCCCATGATCCGGGCTGTTTCCTATGTCCAGGCAACCAACGGAAGAATGGAACCCAGAACCCCGACTATACGGGCACCTGGGTCTTTACCAACGATTTCCCCGCTCTATTGCCGGAAAGCGTCGCGAAGGAGTCCAACGATCCACTCTTTACGGAGCGCTCCGTCGTCGGAACCTCAAGAGTGATTTGTTTCTCTCCAGATCATGGCAAGACCCTCCCCCAGTTGCCTGTGGGAGCCATCGAAGCGGTCGTTCAAACCTGGATCGATGAGACCGACCGTTTGAGTCAAGAGTATCGTTGGGTCCAGGTCTTTGAGAATAAAGGCGCGGCGATGGGTTGTTCCAATCCCCATCCCCACGGTCAGATCTGGGCCATGGATGATATCCCCAGTGAGGTACGTCGAGAAGAAGACCACCAGCTCGCCTATTTCAAGGAATATGGGCGCCCTCTTCTTCTTGACTATGCTGAAAAAGAGCTTGCGCAAGGTGTCAGGATTGTTGTGGAAAACGAGCAATGGCTCGCGTTGGTTCCCTATTGGGCTTCGTGGCCTTTTGAGGCTCTGATCCTACCGCGTATGCATCGGAGTCGGTTGAACGAGCTTCTTCCTGCAGAGAAGGCGGGGCTCGCGGATCTGATGAAGCGTCTGCTGACACGTTTCGATAACCTCTTTGAGACCAGCTTCCCTTATTCATTTGGCTGGCATGGCGCGCCCTTCGTGGACGGAAGCTCCACAGACCATTGGCAACTCCACGGGCACATCTTCCCACCTCTTCTTCGGTCGGCTACGGTCCGAAAGTTCATGGTGGGCTACGAGATGCTCGCCGAATCCCAGCGCGATCTTACGCCCGAACAGGCCGCGGAGCGGTTGCGGGCATGCTCGGAAACCCACTACGGAGCGGGCCAATGAGCGATCCTATCGCACGGAGTAGACGTATCTTTCAGGAGAGCTTTGGGCGCGATGCCGAGCATGTCTTTCGAGCCCCTGGACGCGTCAATTTGATCGGGGAACATACGGACTATAACGGTGGCTTCGTTTTGCCCACTGCGATCGATCTGGGAACATTTCTGGCCGTCCGGCAACGAGAGGATCAAAAGATACGCGTGGTTGCAGCCGATTTTGACGAGCAACGGTCCGAGTTCGAAGTGAGTGATGAGATCCCGGTATGCGAAGAGAAGCCCTGGTCCAATTATATTCGCGGTGTCGTTCAGGTGCTTCGGTCCATGTCCTACTCCTTTTCCGGCATGGATATGGTGATCGCTGGTAATCTGCCCAAGGGTGTGGGGCTGAGCTCCTCGGCGTCTCTGGAGGTGGTCACGGGCTTAGCCCTGGCTCGACTTAACGATCTGCCCATTCCAGCCCTTGAGATCGCGCGCATTGGGCAACAGGCTGAAAACGAATATGTGGGCTGTAATTGTGGGATCATGGACCAGTTGATCTCGGCCGGTGGACAAGAGAGCCACGCTCTGCTGATCGATTGCCGATGTCTTACCTCGACCCCCGTCCCTCTCCCCCCGGATCTTTCCGTGGTCATCATTGACTCGGGGCTGCATCGTACCCTGGTGAATAGCGCCTATAACGATAGACGGCGCGAATGCGAAGAGGCAGCGAAAGTTCTGAAGGTGGGACAGTTACGAGACGCAACCCTGGAACGATTGGAACAGGTTGCCGAGGAATGGGATCCCATCCTGTATCGAAGGGCCCGCCATGTGATCTCTGAAAACCAGCGTACATTGGATGCAGTAGACGCTCTACGGGCTGGAGACATGCAGGAGATGGGACGCCTTATGGCCGCCTCCCACAACTCCCTACGTGACGATTTTGAGGTAAGCCTCCCCGCCATCGACTACCTCGTAGAGGTGGTTAGCGATGTTCTGAACGGTGATGGAGGAGCTCGTATGACGGGAGGGGGCTTTGGCGGGTGCGTCGTGGCCCTCGCTTCGACCGATCGGGTCTCTGATATTCGTGCTGTAGTCGAACAGCAATATATCGCCAATACGGGCAATAAGGCCCGCGTATTTGAATGCCGACCGAGCGCTGGTGCCAGTATCGTTCCCCATTAATCCCCTACTCTGTGAGCTCCTATGCCTGAACTCTCTACCAATACAACGGCCATCGTGACCTTTTTCCTGGCGACGGCGGCGGTAGCCTATTTCACATATGTCTTCGTAGGGCGTATGAAAAAATCCGCCAACGCGACGGAAGAATACTTCACGGGCGGTCGTGCCCTCGCCTGGCCCATCGTTGCGGGCTCTCTGCTGTTGACCAACTTGTCTACGGAGCAGCTTGTGGGCCTGAATGGCGCGGTCTACGGCGATAAGGCCCTGGTGGGGGTTGCCTGGGAAGCCCTGGCCGCCTTTGCCATGGTGGCCACCGCACTGGTGTTCCTACCTCGGTATCTGGCCAGTGGATTTACCACCACCCCGGCCTTTCTGGAGAAGCGTTTCGATAAGACCACCCGGTCTATGGTGTCGGGTCTCTTTCTGTTCGGCTATGTGACCGTTCTGCTTCCCGTGGTGCTTTATACCGGCTCTCTCGCCATCAAGGGGATCTTCCAGTTGGAGATGCCCCTCTGGCAGGTGGTGGTTGGGATCGGCGTACTGGGCAGCGCCTACGCCATCTTCGGGGGGCTTAAGGCCGTGGCTGTGAGTGATACCTTAAACGGCATCGGGCTGCTTATCGGCGGCTTGGCGATACCGGTTCTCGGCCTGATGGCCTTGGGAGATGGTTCCTTCGCGGATGGAATCTGCAAGCTCGGAGAGAAGAGTGAATACCTCTCGGTGCTAACGCAGGAAAATGTGGATGGGAAACAGGTCTCCGTGCCCTGGCCGACTCTGCTCACGGGTATGATGTTTATTCAGATCTTCTACTGGTCGACGAACCAGGTGATTGTACAGCGAGCGATGGGAGCAAAGAGCCTGGCTGAGGGGCAAAAAGGTGTGCTATTCGCCTCTGCAATGAAGCTTATTGGCCCTTTGATGCTATGTTTGCCGGCTATCATCGCCCTTCATATGCCCGAACTAAAGATTGAGGAAAACGACGAGGTCTACCCCGCCATGGTACGCCATGTCTTGCCAGCATGGTCCTTGGGGCTCTTCGCCGCCGTATTGGTTGGTTCTATCTTGAGCTCTTTCAACAGCGCCCTGAATAGCGCGTCGACCCTGTTTTCATTGCAGTTCTATAAAGGGTATATCAACCGAGACGCGAGCCCCGAATCCATCGTTTCCACGGGTAAGATATTCGGTGCAACGATCGCCATAGCCTCCATGGTTATTGCGCCGATGTTAGCTTCTATGGAGTCTATTTTCGCCTATCTTCAGAAAATCAATGGGCTCTATAGTGTTCCCATCATCGCGATCTTCTTGCTGGGAATCACTACCAGGCGAATCCCGGCCCTTGGCGCGAAGCTTGGCATGATCGTGGGTATCGCCAGCTATGGGTTTTTCACATTCTTCCCCGTGGATGGTTTCCATTGGCTGCATGGCTACTTCGTCAGTATGGTGGCCGCGGTTCTAGTCATGCTCCTGATCGGAAAAATCCAACCCAAATCCGATGAAGAGGTGGCTGTGAGCGACACACGAGTGACGGCCCCTGTGGATATGACGCCCTGGAGCGGCGCGAAGAAAGCGTCCACCTTGATCGTGATTTTGACGGTGTTGATGTACGCGCTCCTTACCATCGCCGCTGGCTAACGACATGAAGTACATGCCGATTCCATTGTTGCTGGTTCTATGTGTTTTGGCATGTGGCGACACCAAAGCACCGGTGGAGAGCCCATTTCAGCTCACAGCCCAGGGGGTGGAGAGCCGTAGCCATATAGGTCTCTCTCTTCATCCCGTGGCGCATATCAACGGGGCGCGTGTAGAGACGGGAGACTGTACGGTGAAGGGGCTGTTGGCGCACTGTCCCGTGTCCGTGTTTGGTGTATTGCGCCTGGAGCTGGTCGGTGAGGTGGTGCACCTCCGGTTTGAGGCCCTACAAGACTGCACCTTGAACGGAATGGGCTTTGAAGGTGTCACCACATTGGATGGTGCCACCAGTTGGCTCTCAAACGGCTACCAGTCGTTATCTCAGAGCGGAATGATCGCGTTGGGAGCGCAGCCCCCATCAGAAGAGCTACAAGAGGATCTGCTCGCCACGGGTGATCCCGAAGCTCTCCGCAATGGTCAGTATCATTCCTGGTGGTACACCCTGGTTGGTGGAGGCACCGAGAGTCTGGTGCTGGGGGCGACCGAGGCAAGGGTTCTGAAATCCTGGATCAGCCTCTACGCGGGGGATGCTGGGGTCGAAATAACGGCCATGTCCGGTGCGGTCGGTGAAGCCATTCCAATGAAGGCCTCTTCGGTGGTTGATTGCGATCCCTGGTTTATCGGGCTTGGACCGGATCCCCATGCTCTGCTCGAACGTTATGCAACCCATATTCCCGCACGACGCAACCCCACGGTGACACCGCAGATCGGATGGAATTCCTGGTACGAGCTAGGAGATACTGTGACAGAAGACGATATTCGAGCCAACGCCACGTCGGTTCGTGCGCTCTACGAGGCCTATGAGGTTAGCCAGAATCTTCGTATTGTCGTCGATGATGGTTGGCAGGTCGCCTGGGGGGAATGGACACCCAACGAGAAGTTCCCCAGTGGTATGGACGGCCTCGCTGCAGATCTTCGAGCCGACGGGTTCACCATGGGGGTCTGGCTGGCGCCTCTGCTGGTTTCCGAAGAAAGCGAAGTCTTCAAGGAGCACCCGGAATGGCTTGTGAAGGATGCCACCTGGGGCCATCCTTTCCATGGCTCGTTACGAGTCCTGGATATCACCCACCCCGAAGCAGCCCAGCATCTACAGGAGACCATCAAAGAGATCGTCTCCTGGGGATATGATTTTCTAAAAATTGATTTCCTTGCGGCCGGTAGCCTGGAGGGAGGTCATTACGAGAATGTGACCGGAATGCAGCACCTGGATCGAGCCCTGGCACTCATTCGGGAAGCGGCGGGGGAAGAGGTTACGTTGTTGGCAGTCATTGCGCCTCCTATCGCGCCCTTCCCCTATGTGGATGGGTGGCGTGTGGGCAATGATATCGCCTATCCCAATATTGGGCCACGGTGGCCGTTTATTCCAAACCAGTTACGGAGCGTCGGCGCTCGATGGCCCTTCTGTCTAAGGACCTTCTGTGATGCGGATCCACCACTCCTGCGCGAGCTTCCCTCGAATGAGGTAGAGACGGGTGCGTGGGTGGTAGCCCTGGCCGGAGGAGCGATGTTTCTTTCCGACGACGTCGCCAATCTTGACCCGGAGCGTTGGTCATGGGGGCTGTCGTCGGAAGTGATACACCGGGCTACGACGGGGGAACCCGCCCGTCCAATAGACCTTTTTCCCGGATCGCCGCCGGCCCAGTTATCGACTGTATTTGAGGATATTGCTTTCAAGAAGACCAGCCATATTGCACCGGCCCTTTGGCGTTTCCCCGACGGCATGGTCATTGGATTCAATATTGCCGATGAATCCCGAGAAATTGAAGGTGTAACTCTGCCACCTCATTCAGCAACTGCGCTTACGCCCTGAGGGTATAAACATCGAACGGGCCTAGTCACACCCCGCGGCTGGGACAGTGCCATTGAGATGGCCGCAGCAGGTGTTGCCGTTGTAATAAGAATATGTTCCGTCCGGGCAGGTTGTATACTCCCAGCCCACACCGCTCAGGTTCGCGTCTTGCAGGTCCGCGCCTATCAGGTTCGCTTCTGTCAGGTTCGCGCCTGTCAGGTCTGCCCATCTCAGGTCCGCGTCTGCCAGGTTCGCGTTAAACAGGTTCGCGTTTGTCAGGTCCGCGTTTACCAGGACCGCGCTTACCAGCCACGCGCCTTCCAGGTTCGCGTTTTGCAGGTCCGCGCCTTCCAGCCACGCGCCTTCCAGCTTCGCTTCTGTCAGGTCCGCGTTTTCCAGGTTCGCGCCTGTCAGGTCCGCGTTAAACAGGTTTGCTCTATATAGATTCGCATTTGTCAGGTTCGCGCCTTGCAGGTTCGCGGAGCGCAGGTTCGCGTCTTGCAGGTTCGCGCCTATCAGGTTCGCTT
>PBVT01000066.1 GCA_002728755.1 Myxococcales bacterium | reverse complement strand
TTCCGGTTCCGGTTCGGGTTCGGGCTCAGAATTCGGGAGTTCATCGGTGTCGTTGGAGGCATCGGGCGTGGGGATGGATGGCTCCGTCTCGGGATCGGGTTCCGTTCGATCGGGGATCTGCACCGGTCCGGGGGCTCTGCTATAGGCACTTTCGTCCGGTTGCAGACCAACGCAGCCCATGGGCTCGATTATGGGAAACGTCGGGATGGTATCTTCCGCACAAGCCACCAATAGCACCAACACGACCCCAAGAAGGGATCGAAGCAGGGACCAGCTATGGTTTTTTGGCCTGAACAAAGGTGGACCTCCGACATTGTAGAGCCACATACCATACGAGCATTCCACTACTCAATTCAAACCTGAGCCCGCCCCGGTGGAGTTAGGAGTTTTCGGATGGTCCCATCGGTACGAGTGATGGGGCTGGAATCGACGTATTGAGATACACCGTGTACCATCTCTGAACCCACATTTCTGGAGTATGAGATGAATAAGATTGGGAACCGATTCTGGCTTATTGCTCTAGGGCTAATGGTTCTCGTGCACTGTGGGTCTGGCTCGTCTGGACCGGCTGACGATGTCGTCGTGCCGATTGACGTTCCGTCGAATCTGGATGGCGGTGATACCGGTCCTGTCTCGGATCTAGCAGCGGATGTGGACGAGGACGCCGCGGAGACGTCAGTGAGCGAGGATGTGCCGACGACAGATATGGAGGTTGTTCCGACCGATGCGGAAGACGCAGGTCCTGGTGACACCTCTGACGATACCTCCGAGGACACCTCCAGCGTTGTGCTGGACGAAGGCCAACCCGATCTGGGCCAGGAGGAAGAACTTCCACCGCCTCAATCGGTTCTTTCGGTGACCATCACGGCCCCGGAATCGGACTTGATCTTTGAGCTCGGTACAGAGGTTGAATTCAAGGCGTCGGTGGCCGATAGCCAGTATAGCGGCTCGGACCTCGAGGTGATCTGGACTTCAAGCAAAGATGGGGTCCTCGCGGTCAATACGCCAGATGAAGAGGGGAACGTCTCCTTTACGAGTTCTACGTTATCTGCCGGTGCCCATGCGATCTCCGTGAAATTGATGAACCCTCTCGACCAGGAAGCCATCGACGCCATAGATCTCGACGTATGCAGTTGGCAACAGCCCACCGAGTCCTTTGACACCAATATTGACGGGAGCCAGTGGCAGATTTACGGCGATGCCTATTGGGATGCGGGTGGCTGGTTGGAGATGACCGGTCTGGTGCAGGGGCAGAAAGGCGCCATCTACAATACCGTGGATATTGTCCAACCGGGTGATGTGCATATCAGTTTTCGGATTTATACCGGCTGTCCGAACTCGGCACCGTTTTGTGGAGCGGACGGTTTCGCTATGAGCATCTGGGAAGCCCAGAATGTGGCACAACTCGAGGATCTGATCGACGACGGAAATACGGGTGGTGGCCTGGGATATGGCGTGGCTGGTAACTATGGAAGTGTCGTAGTCAACGCCTTCCATATCGAGTTCGACACCTGGCATAACGAATATAATGGTACCACCCAACTGCATACCGATCCGACTCCGGAGAACCACGTCGGTGTCATGTTGAACGGTGATCCGGGGACCCATCATCTCTGGGCCGAGATCCCCACCATTGAAGATCAGCAATGGCACGACGTCATCGTCGATGTGAACGGTACCAATGTGGTGGTGAAGCTCGACGGTGTATCGATTATTGACGGCAATATTCCAGGTCTCGATTTCCGTGGTGGCTATATCGGGTTTTCAGGAACGACCGGCTATTACTATAATTACCATCGCTTCGATGACCTGAGCTTTTTAGAGGTATGTCTCGTTCCCTGATGGAGGGCCGGGCATGTAAAGGTGCATTCATGCGTCCAAGTTTTATGCGATTCTTGTTTCTCTGTGGCGGGCTTGTCTGGGCCTGTAGTTCGTCGCCACCGGTGGGGTCTACCGATCTCGTAGCGACCGATGTGGTCGTGGACGACAGTAGCGAATCCGATGTGTCGGTAGAGACGAACGATACGGGGGGCGATGACTCCACTCCATCGGACGGCGGGGACGTCGCGGAAGATACCAACAGCGAGGATGTTAGCACGAGCGATGTGGCTGAAGACCTCGGTTCTGATCTCAGCTCCGATGCCGGTTCGGATGTGGCTACGGAACCCGAGGTAGTCGATGATACCCCCAAGAAGGTCCTGTTCCTCGGCAACAGCTATACGGCCGGCAATAACCTGGTGGGGTGGGTCGCCGATCTGGCGATCGCGGCCGAGTATGGACCAGGCCTCACCACCAAGGGGATTACCTATGGGGGATATATGTTGCAGGATCATCAGCACACTCCCTCTACCATCGAGACCATTCAGACCGGCGAATGGACCCACGTAGTGTTGCAGGAACAGAGTACGATTCCTCTCATCGCTCTGGGGACCATGCAGTTCGCCGCAAGCTCCCTGTCCTTTACCATCAAGCAGACGGGGGCCGTCCCAGTTTTCTTTGAGACCTGGGCGCGTCGGGAAGGGAATCCATTATATGAGACCGATCTGGCTGGTCATACGCCGGAGAGCATGCAGGAAGCCTTGCGCAATGCCTACACCCTGGTCACCAACGCCAATGGTGGGGTGTACGCTCCGGTTGGCGACGCCTGGGAGATCAGCTTGGCGACCCACCCGGACATACCTCTTCATTCTGGAGATGGTAGCCATGCGGCACCCGCGGGGACCTATCTCGCGGCTTGTGTCTTCTTCTCGCTTCTTACCGGTCAAAGTCCGGTGGGGATTGAACTCTGGCCTGAGAGCCTGACGGAGCAGGAAGCTTTCGCTCTGCAGACGGTGGCCCACGAAACGGTACAGGCCCAGGAATGAATCGACACGTATTGCAGATAGGGTATCTTTTTGCCGGTCTACTCTTGCTTGGCTCGGCCTGTGGCACGAGCAGCTCGGGGCAAGGAACATTGGATATCGAATCGGCGGTAGACTCCGATTCCGGGGTGGACACCGAATCAGCGGTGGACATAAACGCCGCAACCGATGGGCCTGTCGATGGGGGCACGATGGACACCAGCGCCCCGCTTGATAGCGAGGCAGAAGATCTGGGTAAGGATATCTCTGCACCGCCTGGTGACGATGGCGACGTGGAAGACGACGGTGCTGTGGAAACCGTGAACACGGAGGACATCGGCGAAGCAGATCCTGGGCAGCCGGATATCCCGATCGACGAGGGACCACCTCTCTCTGAGCTGACAGTGACGATCACGGAACCAGATCCCGTGGAGGTATCGGAGCTTGGCACCGAAATAACCTTTACGGCTGTGGTGCAGGATAGCCAGTACCTGGCGTCGTCGCTTGAAGCGGTGTGGGCGTCGAATATAGATGGGGCATTGAATGTTCAGGTTCCAGCAGAAGACGGAACCGTGAGCTTTTCAACTTCCAGTCTTTCGGCTGGGATGCATCTGATAACAGTGACGGTGTTGAATCCTCAGGGGCAAACGGCATCCGATTCGTTGGATCAACCGATATGCAGCTGGGCGCAACCGACCGAGAGCTTCGATACGAATATCGAAGGGACGGGTTGGAAGATCTATGGCGACGCATTCTGGGATCCAGGCGGTTGGCTGGATATGACCGGAAACCTGACCTCGAAGAAGGGGGCGATCTTCAACACCGTGGATATTGTGACGCCTGGCGATGTCTCCATCAGCTTTAAGATTATGACCGGGGGAGGGATCAACTCGGGCGCGGATGGATTCGCAATGAGCGTCTATGAGCTGCCCTCCGAGGAAGCCCTGGACAACGTGGTCAATACCGCCTGGGCCGGAGGATGTATGGGCTATGGGGTGTCGAATAACTGTGGTGATCTGACCGTGACCGGCTTCCATGTGGAGTTTGATACCTGGCATAATGCAAACCATAATGATCCCACCACACAGAACCATATTGGCGTGATGTTGAATGGCGATCCGAGCACCCATTATCTCTCGGCTGCGGTACCATCCCTTGAGGATATGCAATGGCATGATGTGACCATTCAGGTGACGGGTACGACCGTTGTTGTCACATTGGATGGGAACGTCATCATTGATGACAGCATTGAAGGACTGGATTTCCGAGGTGGCTATATTGGCTTCTCGGGCTCAACCGGTTGGGCTAGTAACTACCACCGCTTTGATGAGCTTCAGATCTTGCAGGAGTGCATTGTACCGTGAGCATGGATGCTCTGTACCGCTCAGGGAGCCTCTGCTGGTAGGCAAAGGTACATGAAGGGCTCGTTGGCCGGGTCGGCCCGGTTCAACAGCGCCTCTTTCTGGCAGGATGTCTCCGGCAGACTGTCACAACTGGTGGCGTCCGTGGGATCACAGAGGATGCTGCACTGGCTGCCATCGGCTGCATTCGCACAAAGAAGGCTTGTACATTGGCTGGCTGTTGTGCAGGACTCTCCAAGGGTCTTGGTGGCACCATTGGTGTCGAGACAGACAAATTCAGCGAAGGCCGGTTCATCCGGGTTGGTTGCGATAATCGTCGGCTGACAGGCTTCGTCGGCCTCCGTGCAGAAGCTGCCGTCGCCCACACCCACCTGATCGGCCACACCACAGGGGGTGATCGACGAATCCATCGATTCCGGTAGACATACGGGGACGAATAGGTCGTCGTCCGTATCCGCGCTGCCATTGAAGCTATATCGAATCGAGTTACAGATATGGTTCTGGGGGCCGAGGCTACCCACTTCCGTATTCTGCGGGCAATCGGCGCTACTGCGACAGGTGTCGGTACAACCACGAACCTGGTTACCGTCCGCGTCTACGTCCAGGTTGAGACACATGCGATTTGAACAGCTTACACCGGAGTCTCCTCCGCAGATGTTACCATGTTCTCCCTTAACCCACGGATTCGCGTTCGACGTACAATAGAACTTCATGATGCCGTTCCCGGCTTCATCTGCGATCTGTGTCGGGGTGCAGACCTCGCCTTCAACGGTACAGTCGGTGTTGCTGGTGCATGTGGTCAGGGCCCCTTCATGATCGACCGGTTGGCAGATGGGTAGCATCATGAAGGCGTCCGCTGTGTCGGTCAGACCATTGCTGTTGATGTCGATGAAGACGTCGTCGAGACCGCAGATCTGGTTGTCCGCGCAGTCTGCATCCGTACCACAATGCGAGCTGCATGATCCGTTCACACACCAGATTGGGTTTTCGCAAACGCCCCCTGGGATGGCGTCATCCGTATTGATGTCACACGCTTCGCCGAGAGCAACCCGTTCGGTTGGTTTACGAAGACAGCTATGGTCCCAGTCGGCCAACTCGGCCGTAGCGGCACCATTATAGAAGGTACGACAGAAGAATTCGGAGTCGATACAATCATTGTTCACTTCACAATTACTGGGGAAGCAGGAACCGGCGACAACGGGTGGCGGTCCGGAGGACAGCGTCACATTCTGGCATGACCAGGGCGAACAATCCGCTGCCGTCGCACAGCTTACGGATTCGTTATTCGAACAGGTGCCGTCGGTACAGCTGGTCCCCTCCGGAACACAGATGCTATCGTCTGCACCGCAAAGTTCGGAACAGCCAATGCCGATACCAAAGCAGAGGCCGCTTTCGCAGTACCCCAGATCGTCGTTGTAATAGACAGTGGGATCATAGGGGTTGGTCTCGCAGAGCTCGGTGACCCCTCCACCCAGATTGTTGGGGGCGGCACAATAGGTTCCGGTAACACCGAAGACGGTGTGGAGTTGGCATGTCTCGCCGATGGGACAATCCAGCTCTGTCAGACAGGGTTTGAAGTCTGTTCCCGCCAGGCATATGGCGTAATCGCTGCCGGCAGGTGCCGTGATTCGGACACAGCGATAATCCCCTCCATAGGGGCCGTTCGGGTTGGCTCCTGTACAGAGCTCTGGGTAATCTTCCACGCCATCGGGTGTCATTGCACCCGTAAGGTTATTGGCCTGGTCGCTAAGGGACGTGAGGGTACATCGCTTGGTGCAGACAGGTTCACCAAAGGGCACATGACACTCACCATCGACGTCGGAGCATTGGGCGTCGATACAGTCCAGGTAACTGATGACAGCAAAGGTATCGGTCCAATCGCTTGGTTCGAGAGGAGCACATGTCTCCGTTACGAAGCACTCCCCACCAAAGGATGTGCCACTCGCCGATGTGCAGTTTCCTGCAGCGTTACAGGCCGAGCCGGGATCACATGTTCCGCAGCTACCACCGCAGCCATCCTCACCGCACGTCTTCTCTTCGCAATCTGGGATACACTCGGTGGTACATTCTCCACCCGGTGTACAGGCAGCGCCTTCCTCACATTCGCCGCATACTCCATCGCAGCCATCGTCACCGCATTCCTTGCCGTCGCAGGCGGGTACACAGATCTCTACGCAGGAGTTCTCTTCACCACATTCAAAGCCCTCTTCACAGGCACCACAGCTATTACCACAGCCGTCGTCACCACAAGCCTTGTCGGTGCAGTCGGGGGTACAGGGCGGAGCACAGACATTATCGGCTCCACATTCGAGCCCCTCTTCACAGGTACCACAGCTATTACCACAGCCGTCGTCACCACATTCCTTACCTGTACAGTCCGGTTCACAGCCAGGTAGGCAAAGCCCCGAGGCGCTACATTCCGTGCCGACCTCGCAGACACCACAGTCCCCACCGCAACCATCATCACCGCATTCTTTGCCGTCGCAGCTGGGCGTACATTGCGAAATACAGTTGTTGTCTGGACCACAGACGGAACCTGTTGGACACTCTCCACAGCTATCGCCGCAGCCGTCATCACCGCAGGTCTTGCCTTCGCAATCCGGAGTACAAAGGGCGTCACAAAGACCATCCGCTGTGCAGCTTCCCCCTGCACATTCACCGCAGGAACCGCCGCAACCGTCGCTACCGCATTCTTTACTCTCACACTGTGGCACGCATTCGGCGGTACTATTATCTCCTCCGCAAGCCGATAGGCTGAGAACGAAGACTGCGAGAAAAGATACCAGAAAAAAGGAAAGCCGGTTCATTGCGAACTCCGATGTATTCGTTGTCGTGCGAGGTCTTTCCACCCACGATGAAATTTGTAAAATCCCCCCGGGATTTTCGCAGTCCACGTTTTACCAACCTTCATACCCACAACTCAAGTCTTCTCTTTGTTGACCACTTTCGCCCGTGGTCGTAGTTTTTTGGGTATGGACTCTCGCTACGGGGCGAAGTGATGGGACGATTTTTGATCATAAAGATGGGGGCACCGCCCCCCGGGATAGAGACCAGACATGGGGTCTTTGCCGATTGGATAGCGCGAGGGATGGGCGTAGACCGCGATACACTGGACATTGTGGATGTTGTGGCCGACGAGCCTCTCCCTTCGATGGAGTCCTATACGGGTGTCATATTAACCGGCTCAGCGGCAATGGTGACCGACCATCTCCCCTGGAGTGAGCGGGTGGCAGGCTGGCTGAAAGAATCGGGCGATAAAACGCCGATTCTCGGTATATGTTATGGGCACCAGCTCCTTGGAGATGTATATGGCGGGACCGTTGGGCAGAATCCCAGTGGGCGCGAGATAGGCACGATCACAGTCGAACGGACCTCGGAAGCGAAGGATGACCCCTTATTTGGGGGACTGCCGTCGTCGTTGGTGATGCAGGCAACCCATATGGAGTCGTTGATCACCTTACCGGAGAATGCCGTACGCCTCGCGGGCAATCGTCACGACCCCAATCAGGCCTTTCGAATCGGTGAATCCATCTGGGGGGTACAGTTCCATCCAGAGATGAATGCCGACATCATCTCCGAATACATCGTGGCCCGTCGTGAGGCGATAGCCGCGGAGGGGCTCGATCCCAAGGCACTGGTCGAGGCGGCGAGCGACAGTCAACATGGGGCCGGTTTGTTGGCTCGGTTTGCTCAGATCGCGGCCAGCCGGTAAGGAGAGTAATCCGAACCGGTTTGAGAGGCGATAATGAGCGAGATTTCCTGTAGCCACGACTACATCAACAGTCGAGATGGTACCCGTCTACATACGGTACAGTGGCAGGAACCTGCAGAGATCCGGGCGCGTCTGCTCTTTGTTCATGGGTGGGCAGAGTATATCGGTCGCTACCAATTTCCAGTGTCCTGGTTTCAGCCCAAGGGGTTTGCCTGCCACGGTCTGGATTATCGCGGCCATGGAGAGAGCGAAGGGCGTCCCGGCTATGTGCGTGACTGGCGAAATTACCTCGACGATGTAGAAGCCTTTCTGCGAACGATTCCCCGTGACGACGACATTCCGCTCTTTCTGGTGGGGCATAGTCAGGGCGGGCTTATCGTGTCTCGTTTGCTTGAAGAGCGCGGTGATTTTGGCCTGTCGGGCTTAATCCTATCGTCACCATTCTTTGCTCTGGGGCGAGACCTCACGCTGGTAGAGAATGTGATGTCTCGTGTGCTCTCCCGTGTGGCTCCCACGATGCCGCTGCCGTCGGGAGTGGGAGCCGAGGGGATCTCCAAAGACCCTGCGGTGGTACGCGCCTACGAAAACGATCCAAAGATTGTGAAAAAACCACTCGCGCGGTGGGCCAATGAGCTTATGAAGGCACAGGCCGCTGTCGTTGTTGAGGCTCCCCGAGTCACGGTGCCCTGCCTGGTCATGGGTGGAACGGACGATCCCGTGGTTAGTGTCGATCAGATCCGAGCCTTCTATGAGGCCTGTGGTTCCGAGGATAAGACATTGGAAATGTTCGAAGGTCTGCGTCACGAGATCTTCAACGAATTGGAACGAGCCGATGTCTTCGCATGCATGGAAGCCTGGTTGAACGGGCGGCTATCGGCACAATCTGTTTCAATCTAAGAACAGATCGTATATATAGCCCTGCCTTCTCGGGGATGCATCCCAGATTGCGGAGAAAGTTCTTGGCACCGAGCGATACAAAATCAACCAGCACAGAGTCCATCGAATCGGCCGAAGGAAGCGTTCGGTCGAACTTTATCCGGGACATTATTGATGCGGATAATCAGACGGGTGTCTATGCCGGTCGGGTGGTAACCCGCTTTCCGCCGGAACCCAATGGCTATCTTCATATCGGCCATGCGAAGTCCATCTGCCTCAACTTTGGTATTGGCCGCGATTATAAGTCGGTCTGCCATCTTCGATTCGATGACACCAATCCGGAAAAGGAAGAGACCGAGTACGTCGAGTCCATCAAGGAAGACGTGAAGTGGTTGGGCTTTGACTGGGGTGAAAATCTGTACTTTGCGTCGGATTACTTCGAACAGATGTACCAATATGCGGAAAAATTAATCCGTGATGGAAAGGCCTACGTAGACAGCTCCAGCAAAGAAGAGATCCGTGAACATCGCGGCAGTCTGACGGAGCCGGGACAGGAGAGCCCCTATCGGAACCGCTCGGTGGAAGAGAACCTGGACCTGTTTCGGCGTATGCGTGCCGGTGAGTTCGAAGACGGTGCCCATGTGCTTCGTGCACGTATCGACATGGCTTCGCCGAATATGCTGATGCGCGACCCCTTGCTCTATCGCATTCGTCATATGACCCATCATCGCACTGGCGATGACTGGTGTATCTACCCCATGTACGACTACGCCCATTGTCTGGAAGACGCCATCGAGGATATCACCCACTCCATCTGTACCCTGGAGTTTGAGAACAACCGGGCGCTATACGATTGGGTTCTGGAAAATGTGGAGACGCCGAGTCGGCCCAAACAGATCGAGTTTGCGCGCCTGAACCTGGGCTATACGATCATGAGTAAGCGAAAGCTCCTGCAGCTGGTGCAGGACGGTATCGTGGAAGGCTGGAATGATCCCCGCATGCCCACCATCTCCGGGATGCGTCGCCGAGGGGTTCGACCCGAAGCGATTCGCGCGTTCTGCGATATGATCGGGGTGGCCAAAGGCAACAGCACAGTCGACATCGACAAGCTCGAATACTGTATTCGTGACGATCTAAACCCACGAGTACCCCGGGTCCTCTGTGTATTGGATCCTCTGAAGGTGGTTATTACGAACTACCCCGAAGAGAAGGTCGAGTGGATGGAAGCATCCTACTACCCCCACGATGTCCCCCTGGAGGGGAGTCGGAAGGTTCCGTTCGCACGGGAAATCTATATCGAGCGGTCGGATTTCTCGATGGATCCACCCAAGGGTTGGTATCGTCTGGCGCCGGGCCGCGAAGTACGCCTTCGGTACGGCTACTGTATCCAATGTACCGATGTCGTGACCGATCCGGAGACCGGAGACATCACCGAAATACATTGCACCTATGATCCCGACACCCAGGGTGGTGTTACCGCTGGGCGAAAGGTGAAAGGCACCTTGCACTGGGTTGCGGCCGAGACGGCCCTCCAGGCAGAGGTGCGAGTCTATGACCGTCTGTTTCAGGTCGAAAAGCCCGACGCCGACCCCGATGTAGATTTTCGCGACAATCTGAATCCAGATTCTCTGATCACCTTGACCGGATGTCTTATTGAGCCAGGTGTCGCATCGGATCCAGCGGGAACCCGCTACCAATTCGAGCGGACCGGTTATTTCTGTAGTGATGTGGTGGATTCCAGCCCAGACCGATTGGTCTTCAATCGGATCGTAACGCTACGTGATTCCTGGGCGAAGTCGCAGACCACGAAGGAAGAGGCTCCCGTACAGAAAGCGCCTGCGAAGCGCCGACGGAAACCCCAGGCGAAAGGCCGCGAAGATCTGCGCGCCAAGGCCCGGGAACGAGATCCGGAGCTAGCTACCCGATACGCACGCTATACGGCCGAACTGGGGCTCACAGAGGCCAACGCCGATCGATTGACGGGAGATCGGGGCTTATCGGACTTCTTCGAGGCGGCTCTCGGAGCCCATAATGACCAGCGCGCTGTGGCCAAATGGGTGGTGAATGAATTTCTACGGGTGGCAAAAGACGAAGATGTCGGCTCTTTGGCTTTTAATGGGGCGGACTTTGGCGCGTTGGTAAAGTTGGTAGATACCGGTGTCATTACCAGTGCTGGTGGTAAGCAGGTCTTTGAAGAGATGCAGCGCTCGGGTGATGCTCCGCAGGCTATTGTGGACCGTTTGGGGCTGGCCCAGACCACGGACACCGATGCCATCGCTGCGTATGTAGACGCTGTGTTGGGGCGCTGCCCCGATGAGGTGGCTCGTTATCAAGCCGGCGAGACCAAACTCCTCGGCCTCTTCATGGGGCAGGTCATGCGTGAAAGCAAGGGTACGGCCAACCCCAAAGATGTGCGCCAGCTTCTGGCAGAGAAGCTAGACGGCTAGCAGGAATAGGTTCGCGCGACGACTCAGTTCGTGAGCATCTCGATGACAAGGCTCTCGGCGGGATCGCCAGGTCCGTCTTGTTTATGAATCAATTCCATCGTGGTGGCGTCGAGCACATAGATATGCGGAAGCCCGGTCCCTACCCGGTCGATGGCATCGTAGACCTGGTAGAAGTTGTAATCCCGCAGCACCGGGAAGGTTACGTTCTTGGACTGCACGAACTCTTCCAACTGGGCGAGGGTAGGTGGCGCATAGTCTTTGGTCGCACCAAGTACCCATACAACCTCGAGGCCCTGATCTTTATATTGTTGATAGACCTGCTCGACCGCGGGGGCGTAATTTTCACAGGTCCCACAGTGTCCGGTGGCCAGAATCATCCATACGACCTTTTTGCCGTAGCCACAGGCTTCATGCATCCAATAGAAGGTGTCGTCGGGCTTCTTCAGGCTGAAGTTCTTGATGTGGTCACCCACATCCTTCCCTCTGAGCTCCTCATCGAATTGGCAGTCTGGTCCCCCCTCAATCGGGGTAAATGTGTTGACCTGTTCGACGTCGGGTTCACCTGTGGCATCACCTGCAACTCCGTCGTCACCCTCGCTGCATGCGAACGGTATGAAAAGCAATAGAATGGCTAGAAAACGGAGCGCTTTCATGGTCAACCTCAAGATGGATTTCTGCGTATTCGGCTGGGATCGAGCCGTATCCCCGATGGATACTTCACACCCCCAAACAACAACCAAACCGTACCGTTTGCAGGCGGCGGGTGCAAGGGGATAGAGAAAATCCGATCGGTAATCAGCAATTGCCGAACTGGTTCTGCACTGCTAGCCTGTGCGGGTTGAAGCTTATGTTTCCGGGCAGGAGGAAAAGGATGAACATTCGATCAATTCTGATATTTTTGATTCTTGTTGGTATGTGGGGCTTTGCATGTAGTTCTTCGGGGGGAGATGGAGATGCTAGCACGGCCTCAGATGTCCTGGTGGAATGCCCCAATATTGGTACCTCCGGGCAGGGGGCTGCGGGTGCTGCGTGTGGTTCCAGCTCGGAATGTGAATGTGGTCTGACCTGTAGTGGCGGGGCTTGTAGCGCCTTCACTGGTGAGTATACGGACTGTTCCTGTGGTCCGGATATTAATGAATGCAGTAAACCTGCACCTTCTGGCGCACCCTGCAATCCCTATTGCCAGATCGGATGTACCGAAGAGCAACAATGTTCCTACCTGGGATTTGGCTTTGGTTGTACCGGGATTGGTGAACGGGAGATCGGGGCAGTCTGTACGGATTCGAGTGACTGCGTAGAGGGTATGGCCTGTCTGAAGATCAACAACGAGACCGTGGAGACCTGTCGCCTGTTCTGTAAGGGCGATTCCGATTGTCCCTCCGACCGTAAGTGTAATTTGAATATCACCTGGAATTCAGGGCAGGCGAATCAGACGTCCGTGTCCTTCTGCGGTGAACCCACCGTGGGATGCAATCCGTTCGATGATCCGTTGACGGCCTGTGGGGATGGCGAAGGTTGTTATTATGAGAGTCAGGCGACGGCGTGTAAGCCGGCCGGTACTATTCCTCTGGGAGAGGTCTGCTACAAGGATCCTACCGATCGCTGCGAACCCGGTCTGCAATGTCTGGTTCGATGTGTCGACGTTTGTAGCTCCAATGATGGTAACGCGGATAATCCCAAATGTTCGAGCGAATGTCCGGGTGAGATCATTGAGTTGAGCGCCGAGAATGGACTCGGAACCTGTATGCCCGATGGCCCCTACACCATGTGCAATATCTTTACCCAGGAAGGCTGCGCACCAACCGAGGGTTGCTATAGCGTAACCGGTGGCCACGCCTGTATCACAGCGGGCACCATCGAGATTGGCGAGAGCTGTACTTATACCAACGACTGCGTACCAGGAGCCGGTTGTGTGAATAGCCAGTGCCAGCTGCTGTGCAACGCGGCCGAAGATGCGCCCACAGAAGAAAGCTGTGATGAGCGTTGCGAAGAGATGAGCTTTTTGACTCCGCAGTCCTGGGGAGTTGGCCTATGTGTTGACGCAGAACCAGCAGTCCCCTGTGACTTCTGGCAGCAGGACTGTGAACCAGGCACCTTCTGTTATTATGTGTCCAATGGCGCGACATGCCTTGAACCCAATAACCAGAATGCGGAAGGCGAAGCCTGTCAGTACATTCGAGACTGTGCCCAGGGCCTGGTATGTGCTTCAGACACAGGTACCTGTGTGCAACCCTGTAGCATCTTGGAGGCGGTTCCTCCTGGAGTGCCGGTATGTGCCACGGTATGTGATCCTGCGGGTGGGTTTAAGCCGATCAGCTCCAGCAATCCAGTGGGCTGCTGCACGGACGCCGTCAACAAGAAGTGTATGTAACGACGGGTGTTCGAGGAGCAAAAGCCTCAGATGAGCTGAGACCTAGTTTTTCGGCTCTGGGGCACGGCCTGGTGCATCACACCAGCCGTAGCTGTCACAGGTGAATCCCAATGGGCAACCGCCACAGCTGATGTCTGAGTTTGGATTGCAGGGCCCGCCACAGTCCCGATTCAGACAGAATTCCTCTTGGTTTGGAACTGCGGGACATTCACAGACGCCAGCTCCCTGGGGCATTGTGTCGGTACAAGTAGCACCGCCGAGGCATCGTCCGCATTTTCCATTGCAATGCAATAAAACGGCGGCTGTGGGGTTGTGTACTTGACCACATTCGAGCTCAGCGCATGCATCGGGGCATTCGCACTGACCCGCATTATTACAACCGACGTTTCCTACGTCGAAGGCGCAACTACCGCAGGATCCGCCGCAACCATCCGGGCCACATTCCTTGCCTGCACAATCCGGCTCACAGCTGTTTCCGGTATCTTCGCCCTGCGCGGTGTCCTCAGCAGGACCGGTGTCCTCAGCAGGACCGGTGTCCTCAGCAGGTCCGGTGTCCTCAGCAGGTCCGGTGTCCTCAACGGGGCCGTTGTCCAGCGACGTTCCGGGAACGTTCACATCGCTGCAGTTTGCGGCGAATAGCCCCACGGAGAATAGAAGGATAATGGAAAGAAGGACAGAACGCTTCATGGAATAGACCTCGGATGCTTATGATCCGATGGTAATCGACCATTGACCGATCTACAAATACCTTGGGGCTTTCTGTGAACGAGGGACGAACCAGGTTTAGTGGCTCATACCGCTATGGCTGAGCGGGGCCGATGGTGAAGGTATCGCACCAACCATAGTCGTTGCAGAACTCGATTATAGAGCACGACCCACAGACAATGTCGGTGCCAGGATTACAGGGAGAACCACAGTCCCGGTTTTCACAGAAGATCGCCTCGATGACCGGAATCGGGCAATTGCAGCCGTTTGGTTGCGACGCCGGCCAATCGGGACAGGACCCGCCAAAGGCGCACCGCCCGCATTTCCCATTACAGTGTAATTGTAGTGCCACAGGTGCCAATGGGTTGTATACATCTCCACATTCAAGTGTAGCGCAGGCATCGGGGCAGTCGCATTGGTTATTGGTACAGCCGACGTCCCCTACGGTGAAGGGGCAGTTTCCACAATCCAGGGTGTTGCCGCAGCCGTCGTTC
>PBVT01000065.1 GCA_002728755.1 Myxococcales bacterium | reverse complement strand
GCATTTTCACAGACTTCGGACTGGCACCACGCCCGTGGTGGTCCTCTTCAAGCGGGACGGGCGCAGGGTGCATTGGCATCCAATCTCGAGATTTTGTGGCAGTTCAAAGCGGATGACGAGGTCGTCTCTTCGGCTGTAATCGGAGATGGTCGCGTATACGTGGCGTCGAGAGGTGGCACTCTATATGCCCTCGATCATAAGACGGGAGCGAAGATCTGGTCTGTCTCCGTCGATGATGGGATCGACGCGTCACCCATCCTTATTCCGGGTTCTGTGGTCGTGGGGGCTAGCGATGGTGTTGTGCGTGCCTATAACCGAGAGACAGGCAGCGTTCTGTGGACATTCCAGACCGAGGATAAGGTTTTGGCTTCGGCGACCTATCACTCGAAGACAGTAGCGGGTCCTCTACTCGTGGTTGGGAGCTATGATGGAAAGCTCTATGCGTTAGAGCCGACTACCGGAAAGCTTCGATGGTCGCATTCCACCGAGAATTATGTGCATGCCAGCGCAAGCGTCACGGCAGAGCTGGTCGTGTTCGGTGGCTGTGATGGTTACTTGCACCTTGTGTCGGTAAAGGATGGCTCCGAGGTCCGAAAACGGAACCTGAAGTCGCAGGTCGGGGTATCCCCCGCCATTGAAGGCGACCAGGCCTACCTGGGAGTCTATGGCAATCGATTTGTTCGTATGCGTCTGTCGGACGCGAAGGTGGTCTGGGAGTATCGAGATCAGAACTTCCCCTATCTATCGCCACCGGCCCTGGGTCGTGATGCGGTCTATTTTGGTAGCCGAGATCGGCACCTGCATGCGGTATCGAGAGATGATGGTGCGCCATTATGGACATTTCGAACACGTGGTGCTGTGGACGGTGCGCCCGTGTTGGTGGACGATAAGATCGTCTTTGGTTCCACCGATGGGAGGCTCTATCTTCTGCGCGCAGCGGATGGCGAAAAGCTATGGAGTTACGACATCGGTGGGTCGATCTCATCTACGCCAGCTGTGGTGGGTGGAGTCGTCGTGATTGGTTCTTCCGATGGTTCCGTATATGCTTTCGGAACAAAGAAGACGGAGAAATAGGACCATCGTGTCATTGGAAACGGACCAGAACTTAGGAGATGCATTGGCTGCGGACCGATATGGCGAGGGCTATTTCGTATCCAATTATCCTCCATTCTCGTACTGGACGGACGCGGCCGCCACGAGACCGGCGTCCCTGGGGAGCACGGAGTCCAGGACACGTCCTCTTGGGATCTATGTTCACATCCCATTTTGCCGTAAGCGCTGCCACTTCTGCTATTTCCGGGTTTACACCGGGTATAATGCGCAGATGGTGGAGGACTACCTTGGAGCCGTAGCCGATGAGATCGCGTTATTGATCCAACAGCCTGCACTGGCGAATCGTGTACCTGATTTTCTCTACTTTGGTGGGGGTACACCCTCCTATCTCTCTGCGCGGCAGTTTGAGGGCTTTATGGGGGCGTTACAATCGGTACTCGACCTGACGTCGTTGAAGGAGTTCACCTTCGAATGCGAGCCGGGAACCCTGAGCCGTGGCAAGCTCGAGTCCCTTCTGGCGGCTGGCGTTGGCCGATTGAGCCTGGGCGTGGAACATTTCGATTCCACAATACTCGATGGAAATGGTCGGGCTCATAACGAGGATGACATCTATGAAGCGTACCAGATGGCTCGTGCGGTTGGCTTTCAGCAGATCAATATTGACCTGATCGCTGGTTTGGCCGGAGATACGGACTCGAGCTGGGACGATGCAGTCCGTCGTACGCTTGAGCTGCAACCAGAGAGCGTAACGATCTATCAGTTGGAATTACCCTATAACACTACGTTCCACCGTGAGTCGCGCGAGTCCGGGCGCGATCTGGGCGAATTTCCGGATTGGCCCACAAAACGTCGTTGGACGGATCGTGCGTTCGAACGAATGGAGTCTGCTGGTTACTATCTTGCCAGTGGATATACGGCGGCCCGAGGAGCGGCTACATTTGTGTATCGCGATGCCTTATGGGAAGGGGCCGACCTGATGGGGGTAGGAGTTTCGGCCTTTTCCAAGATCGGTGATACCCATTACCAGAATGATAAGCATATCGATGGCTACACGACCCGAGTCCGCGCAGGGGTTCTTCCCATCATGCGAAGCTATGAGATGACCGCCGATGAAGCGCTGATTCGAGAGGTTATTCTACAACTGAAACGGGGACGTCTGGACCGCGCAGCGTTTCGACGCAATCACGGCGTGGATATCGGAGAACGATTCGAAGAACCGCTTCAACGACTTTGTCATCATGGCTGGGCCCAGATGGACGATACGACCATTCAGTTGAGCCGAACGGCACTTCTCCAGGTCGATCGGGTTCTCCCCTGGTTTTTTCGCCCGGAGCATATACAAGGTGAGCAATAGAATCGATGAGTAGTACACACGCATACGACGCTATTGTGATCGGGGCCGGACCGGCTGGTTGTACGGCGGCCACCGTATTGGCCCAGCAGGGGCATCGTGTGGCCTTGCTTGAGAAACAAAAGGGGCCACGCTACCGAATCGGCGAATCCCTGCTCCCCTTCTGTTACCACGTCCTGGAACGATTGGATGTGTTGGATGTACTCCGAAACTCAAGCTTCACGAAGAAGTTGAGTGTGCAGTTCATCTCGCCGGAAGGCGTGGTGGCGAAGCCCTTCTATTTCTCGGATCATCTGGACCATGATGCGGCCACTACCTGGCAGGTGATGCGCGATGAATTTGATCAGATCCTTCTCGCCAAAGCACGTGAACAGGGGGTGGATGTGTTCGAAGGCACGACGGTGGTCGACGCGATTAAGGAGGGGACGACCACCGTTGGTGTGTGGGCAGAACAAGAGGAGAGGTTGGAATTCCGTGCTCCGATAACCATCGACGCGTCGGGACGAGAAGGCTTCTTCATGCGCAAGAATGGTTGGCGCCAGGGAGAAAAAAATCTCAACCGGGTGGCCATATGGGCCTACTTTGAAGGCGCTGTCCGTGATCCCGGGCGCGATGAAGGAGCGACAACCATTGCGCGCCTTCCGAAGGATGGTTGGTTCTGGTTCATCCCCCTACATGAAAACCGTGCGAGCGTAGGGGTCGTAGCAAAGGCGGACGTTCTGGGAGTCAAAGGGAACGATCCACAGGCTGTCTTTGATGCTCAGACCCTATGCAACCCATGGATTGCCGATCGGTTGAAACCAGCGCGGCAGATTACCAGCATTCGAACGACTCGGGACTACTCCTACCGGGCGAAACATTGTGCTTCGGATGGACTGATCCTATGCGGCGATGCGTTTACCTTTATGGACCCGGTCTTTTCTACCGGTGTCTTTCTAGCGCTTCATAGCGGTGAGCAGGCGGGGTTGGCGGCCCATGCTGCTCTGCAAAATGGGAGCACCGACGCCTCCCAGTTCCAGGACTATGCGGATTGGTTTAAAGAGACTCTTCGACCATTACGTCGGCTTATCTTTGCGTTTTACGACCCGGAATTCAGTTTCGCTCGGTTTGCTCGGACCTACCCGGAATTAACCGGGGCGATCACGGACTGCTTGATCGGAAATGTATCCCGCGACTTTGAGCCACTCTACGCTGCTCTCGATACGTTTACGACGCCTCCGGATTCGGTCGGCTATGGCGATCCATTTACGGGACCCCAATGAAGATATTGTATCTGAGCGGTGGCGCTGGAAGCTTTATCTGTGGCACATGCGTCCGTGATCGCCAGTTGGTGAAAGGCCTGGAGGCTCTGGGCCATGATGTAACGGTCTTGAACCTCTATCTACCCTGGTACCCCGAAGCCAGCCCGGCGGATAAGAACCCGATCTTCTTTGGGGGGATAAACGTCTATCTACAGCATAAATGGAGATTCTTTCGAGGCATCCCCCAATGGATGGATGGTTGGCTCAACGCACGCCCTCTTCTAAAGCTTATCGCTGGACGGGCGGGTGCAAGCACTCCCCAGGATATGGCCGGGTTGACCCTCTCGATGATGAAGGATCGGACCGGACATCAAAAGAAAGAGCTCGACCGTATGTGCCGCTGGCTGAAACGCCAGCCCCGACCAGACGTGATCTGTCTCTCCAACGCATTATTATGCGGTCTCGCCGGAGGGTTGCGCGACGCCCTCGACGTTCCGGTGTTCTGCACCTTGCAGGGAGAAGAGACCTTTTTACGTGGTCTGGAGGCCGAAGAACAGGCCCGAGCCTGGGAAACTCTTCGAGAGCGAACGGCCGACATCGATGGTTTTATCGCGGTCAGTTCCGAATATGGCAGGCGCATGGCGGAGCGATTACACCTCGACCCGGAGGGGATCTTCGTGGCCGCGAATGGCATAGCGCTGGATTCGCTTCAAGGGGTTGCTCCACCGGCCGAGGAGATATCATCGGGTAGTACCGTGGGCTATCTGGCGCGCATGATGCCAGAGAAGGGCCTGCACATCTTGATAGAGGCCTTCATTCATCTGCGAAGTCAGATGACCGAGGACACGAACCAGCCGCGGTTACGCGTTGCCGGAGTTGTTACCAAAGTGGATGAGCTGTACTTCGAAGAGCAGAAACGCCGAATAGAAGAAGCGGGTCTTGGAGAAGCGGTCGATTTTCTACCGAACCTGCCGGAGAGCGAAAAACACCGCTTCCTCCAGTCGATTGATGTGCTGACTGTACCCGCAGATGCGACGGAATCCTTTGGATTGTATGTGTTGGAAGCACTGGCGAATGGTGTTCCTGTAGTAGGGCCCGACCACGCGGCATTCCCCGAGATTTTCGAGCGTACGGGTGGTGGTGTTCTTGTTCCTCCCAATGACCCACAGGCCCTGGCCCGTGAATTACAGCGTATTCTTTCCGAGCCGGACCTGCGACAATCCCTGGGGACCACAGGACGCCAGGCTGTGCAATCGGAATTCGGGTCGGATCAAATGGCGGGTGCTGTTGCTGAGATTCTTGCTGGGAAGATAGAAAGAAGTCCGCAGCTTGTGGTTCAGGAACGTGGGTTGTTAGAAGCCAATCGGTAGACGGGAAGGGAGTACAATGTCCACTGCACAGGAGACGAACGTTGCGTTGGCCGTGGAAGTGACCGGCTTGTCGCATGAGTATCGTCGCCCCGACGGGTCGGGGTCGGAGGAGATACTCCGAGACCTCCATCTGCGGGTATCCTCGGGCGAGTGGGTGGCGATTATGGGGCCATCGGGCTCTGGTAAAAGCACCCTGCTTCATATCTTGGGAACGTTGCTGGTCCCCAGTTCCGGTTCGGTGCAGATAGAAGGGACTGCTGTTGATTCTCTGCGTGATGACGAACGAGCGAGACTCCGCAGTTCGTCCATTGGCTTTGTGTTTCAAGATCATCAGCTTTTGCCCCAGCTGACCGCATTGGAAAATGTAATGATTCCAAATCTGGCTTTGGCTCAGTCGGTTGCTGGTGCCGCGATCCGAGAACGTGCGACAGCTCTACTTACTGCTGTGGGCCTGGAGGATCGACTCGATCACCGGCCGGGGATGTTATCGGTGGGGCAATGCCAGCGCGTGGCGGTGGCGAGGGCGTTGACCAACCGTCCCAGCCTACTTTTGCTAGATGAGCCTACGGGGGCCCTGGATCAACGAACGGCGGCATCCTTATTGGACTTGTTGGCGGAGATCCGAGGGCAGGAATCTCTGAGTATTGTTACGGTAACGCATTCCCTGGAGGTTGCGACGAAGGCCGATCGTAGATTGCATCTCGTGCACGGAGGTCTTCGTGAGGAATGAAGGGGTCGCTCCTATATTGGCGTAGCCTGAAACACTATTGGCGCATCCACTTCGTATGGGGGTTGGGGGTAGCTCTGACCGCAGCGCTAATCGTCAGCGCTTTGGGGACCGGCGATACCATGGATGCCAGCCTTACGCGCCAAGCAGAAGCACGTCTGGGCTCCATAGATCTGGTGGTCTCGACGGGACACCAAACGGTTCGGACGTCTCTTGCCGATGCCTTGTCCGAGCGATTGCAGCGACCTGTCCGCCCTGCTCTTGGCATGCGAGCGACCAGCGCAAAGGGCTCTACAGTCCAGCTCTGGGGAGTGGGGGCGGGCTTTACAGAGCTGTCGCCGATACCGGTCTTTCGAGGGATCGGACCGGGCGAAGCGGTCATCAACGCGACGTTGGCGAGCGAGTTGGAGTTGAACGTAGGGGATAGCTTTATCGTACGAGTTGCGCGTCCTTCGTCATTGCCTGGGGACGCACCGATGGCTCGTAACGGGGAGCTACCGGTGGCTCTTCGTTTACAAGTGAAGGCCGTGGCGCCCCATACCAGCCTCGGGGACTTTGTGCTTCATGCACAGGGCGACGAGCCCTGGAATCTATTCGTCGACCTGGAGTGGTTACAGGAGCAGCTTTCGGCAAAGGGAAGGGCCAATCTACTCCTGGTGGGTCGAGGCTCGAAGAATCTATCCGCGAGTGATTTGGAAGCGGCGATTCAACAGGAGTGGTCAACGGAGGATATGGGGCTACAGCTTGCGTCCATTGGGACAGGGATTACGGAATTACGACCGGACGCCATATTCATGGATGCGGTCATAACCGACCTACTCCAGGACCTGAAAGAGGAGCAGGTCTTTACCTGGTTTGCCTATGGGATTCGCCGGGATTCACGGGAGACTCCGTACTCCTTTGTGGCGGCAGTGGACCCTCTCACCTCCGAGCTGGCCGCCGACGAAATAGTCGTAAACCAATGGTTGGCCAATGATCTCGAGATTGCGATCGGTGATGCCATTGAGCTCCGAGTACCGGTGTTTCAATACGGAGGAACATTGGGCGAGGCGAAACGTTCGTTTCGAGTGCGGGAGATCCTTCCGATGGAGGGACAAGCCGCTGACCCGACTCTGATGCCGAGGTATCCGGGGCTTCATGACGCCCAGCATTGCCGCGATTGGAAACCGGGGATCGCGATCGATCTGAGCAAGATCCGTCCAGCGGATGAAGACTATTGGACCGCCTATCGAGGTGCTCCGAAGGCTTTCCTGTCGATGGATACAGCCAAGACCCTTTGGCAGAATCCCTATGGGAACGCGACCGCGATCCGCTTTGACTCGGCCAGGGTGCCATCCGTTGTGGAGCGACTCAAGACGCAACTCGCCCCGTCTCAACTGGGGATTGTTGCCATACCTTTACGCAGCCAACGCCTTGCAGGCAGTCGACCTGCGAATGATTTCGGAATGTTGTTTCTCGGCTTCAGCTTTCTTCTGATGGCCGCAGCTCTGCTTGTATCGGGCCTGATCTTCGGGTTTGGAATTCTGCGTCGTCAGGGTGAGGTTCGTAGCCTTATCGCCATGGGATTCACCTACCGAAGAGTAGCGCGTACCTTCTTTGTGGAGAGCATGGTTGTGTCGGCCCTGGGAGCTGGTTTCGGGATCGTGATTGGATTGGGCCTTACCCATGGTTTGATCGCGTTGATCCGAAGCCAATGGTCCGGTGTGGTAGGCGGCGTCATTCTCACTCCATCCATCCAATCGGGTTCGTTGGTCATCGGTGGGATCGCGGCAATGTGTGCTGGGTGGTTCGCGACCTTCCTTACGGTACGAAAGCTTGGAAGAGAACAAAGACGACCAGGAGGACCACATGGTCGCAGATGGGGGCGTATCATAGCGTTGGTATGCGCCGTGTCCGTTGTAACTTTGCTCTTTGGTGATTCCTATCGAGCCGTACGATTTTTCCTGGCCGGGACGTTCTCTATGGTGGGGCTACTGGCGATTGTCTTCGAGGTGTTAACCTATGTGGGTCGCCCAGGGGCAACCGTTCATAAGAGACGGCTGGCGTTTCGATATCTGGCGCGTCGTCGCGGACGTAGTATCGCTGCCATCACCCTGGTGGCGGTTGGAACGTTCTTGATCGTATCGGTCGGGGCAAATCGCCACGATCCCAAACATGGTGCGGATCAGCGAAAGTCGGGAACAGGTGGGTTCAGTCTGTATGGGGAGAGCGCTCTTCCATTGCCAGGCGATCTCAACGATTCGAAGATTCAGGCCGATCTTGGACTCGGTCGTGGAGAGTTGAAGCAAGGCTCGGTTGTGTCCATGCGCCTCCGTGAAGGAGATGACGCCAGTTGCCGCAGCGCAGGTCAGGCGCAGGAACCCGAGATTCTGGGCCTCCAGCCTGAGCTCTTGTCCCAGAGACGGGCCTTTCAGGTGAAGGACCGGCTTGGAGGCGAGGGGGATATCTGGGCAAGTCTACATACGATGAGTGATGATGGAGCGATACCCGCCATCGGTGATGAGGCGACGGTCTATTGGGGCTTTCATCGTCGTGTCGGTGATCGTCTCGACTTTCGGGATGAGCAGGGACGAACGCGAACCCTTCGAATCGTGGGGGTTCTCCATAACTCGGTACTGCAGGGGCGGTTGATCATCTCCGAACGACAATTTCAGCAGGTCTTCCCATCGATCTCCGGGTATCGCGTCTTTCTGGTGGATACAGCGGCTGCAAATACAAGAAATGCGACGACGAATCTTCGTGAGGCGCTGACGGATTATGGCTTCCATCTTGTGCCGGCCTGGCAACGGTTGGCGCGGTTTATGGAGGTGGAGAACACCTACCTTTCGATCTTCTCTCTTCTGGGCACTCTTGGAATGGTGCTGGGTATCTTCGGGGTGGGCGTACTCCTGCTCTATAATGTGATAGAGCGCCGTGGGGAGTTGGCGGTACTGGTCGCGATCGGCTTTCGCCGTAGAGAGATCGGTCGACTGCTCGTATTCGAGCACCTGCTTCTGGTTGTCTTCGGTATCCTGGTCGGGGTCGGCTCGGCGACTTTCGCTCTATACCCGGTGCTGGTCGCAGGACAGAACGCGGTCCCCGTGGCTGCGTTGGGCGGGCATATCGGTCTGATGGTGTGTGGTGCTATCTTCGCTACCGTCGTAGCCAAGAGCTGGGCTTTACGGCAGGGCTTAACACCTGTTCTTCAACGGGCGAACTGAAAACACTAGTCTTGTGCCTTACCCGTCATGGGGACAAATCGAACCCCACCCCAGTTCCAGGTCTTGATTTTTCCATCTTGGGTCTTTTCAACGACACGAAGCTCCTGCACACCTTTACCGACCGGTATTACCAGGCGTCCCCCGGGTGCGAGCTGGTCGATCAGGGGTTGGGGGATCTGCTCTGGAGCTGCTGCGACGATAATAATGTCGAAGGGGGCGTGTTCGGTCCATCCGATGTAGCCATCTCCGCATTTCATAGTGATGTTGGTGTAGTTGAGTTGGTCCAGGCGTTGTTTGGCTGTATCCGCCAGGGGGCAGACAATTTCGATGCCATAGACATGGTCTACAATCTCAGCCAGGACCGCGGCCTGGTAGCCCGATCCGGTACCGATATCGAGCGCTTTTTTGTTGGAGGCCGGTTGTACCAATTGGGTCATCAAGGCGACGATATAGGGCTGGGAAATGGTTTGGTTGTATCCGATGGGCAGGGGACGATCGGCGTAGGCGTAGTTTTGTAGATGGTCGGGTACAAACGCCTGGCGAGGGACCGCTACCATCGAACGCAACACTTCGGTGTCGACAATATCTCTGCCCTGGAGATCCTTGCGGATCATTGTCTCTCTTTCCTCAAGAAAGTGGGAGGGCTCGTTCGGTATTCGAGGGGTGTTCAATTGTGGTGCTTTTTTGAGGGCAGTGGTTCGAGTATCGGTGGCGGAATTAATATCAAGGGTGGGCTTTTGAGCTTGTCTGGTTCTGTGGCGGCCACAGCCTACGAACAGAAGGAATACCAACAGGAGAATAGGTAGCCGAGCCTTGAATTTATGTACCGATATCTCATGGTGTCGCATCCTATAAAGTGTAGGCCAGAGGTCTTCGTCGGGGCAACTCCAACTTGCATCAAAGGGGCAACGGCCGTACGGTCTTGGGTGAAGATGTGAGGGCCTATGCGACAAATTATAATCATCAGTCTGATCTTTCTCTTCTTTGGCTGTGGTGGCGATTCACCCAATATTCCCCCGGTTGAGGATGAGGGGTCGAATCCGGATGTTCCGACGGATATTGCGGATGCTGGGTCTGAAACAGACGCTACGGAAGATGGTGAGACGACGGATAGCGCGGATGCCCTGCAGGATGTCACACCGGAGGAGATCGAGACGGTGGAACCATGCGAGCCCAACCCATGTGTTGGCGCCCCTCCGTCCGACTGTAATGGTGACCTTGTAACCAACTATGGCGACGAAGGATCCTGTACGAACGTGGAAGGTGCGGCCAGTTGTGAGTGGCCGGTTGTGTCGGAGGTTGATTGTGACGACCTGGGGGGGTTCTGTGCGGCCGGAGAATGTGTTGTTGAGGACAATATCTACAATGGAGATCTTGTCCTGGCGACCACCGACGATGTGGTCGAGTCTTTGGATTACACCGAGGTAATCGGGAATCTGATCGTGGTGAATACTGGTATTGAAGAGCTAGCCTTCACCAAATTACGGGCCGTGGGCGGCGCCCTCACCATCAAGGGTAATGATGCTCTGCAAACCGTCTCCTTGCCCAAGCTTAAGACCGTGGGCGCGCATTTATACCTGGAAGAGAATTCTGCGCTGACTACCGTTGATCTCGAACCATTGCAGACGGTCGAGGGCCCACTACATATTAAGTATAATCCAGTGATGACAGGTCTACAGCTCTCCGGCCTACAGACCGCCGCTTCTCATATGGTGATCCAGGGTAATGATGCCCTCACCTCTCTGGAGATGCCTGCCCTGGCCTCTGCGGGAGGGAACACCATTGTATTGGGGAATACGGCTCTAGGTTCCATCTCGATGCCCAGTCTGGCTTCGGTAGTTGGTGATTTTCTGGTGGCGTTGAACAGCACACTTGTGTCGATGGATGTGCAAGGACTCCAGCAGATCGACGGCGATACTCTGGTTCATCATTGCCCGATGCTGCAGAGTCTCGATATGCCGTCCTTTTCTCAGGCCGGGGCAGAGATCTACATCTACGAGAACGATGCTCTGCAATCGATTCATCTGAACGCTCTGACCGGCCTGGAGAACAGTCTTGAGATCTGGTCGAACCCCGCCTTGACCAGCTTTCATGCCGATAACCTGGTGGCGGTTGGTGGCCTACTGACCTTCTGGGAATTGGAGGCCCTGACCGACATAGGACTCGATGCGCTCACATCGGCCGTTGGGCATATGTATGTGGGGCATTGCCCTGCCCTTTTGCAGCTACATTTTCCGTCTCTGACGGAGGTAAGTACGGAGCTACTGGTGGAGCATAATTCGCAACTACAATCCGTTGTGCTCTCGGCGATCGTCAACGCGAGTGGTAATCTTACCGCTTATAATAACCAAGCGGTTACCGAGTTCTCTTTACCCCTGTTGACGACGACGGAGGCCACGGTAGGCATAAGCAGTTCGGCCGTCGTAGAGCTGGTTTTCCCGTCTCTAGAGAGCGCTGAGTTTTTGGTGGCGGCGAATAATCCGGAGCTGGTCTCCTTCAAAGTTCCGGCGATTCAGTACATTGGAGCGCCCTTGATCGTGTCGAATATAAAGCTGGCGCAGTGTCAGGTGGATGCCATCCTTTTGTCGGTCGGACTTGAGGAGCAGATGGTCTTTGGCAACCTCCAGGGCTGTACCTGCCAGGAGGATCCGCCCTATACGCCTGATTGTCCCGCTACCGAACCAGAGCCAGATCCGGTGCCTTAACGCCGCGACCAGTTGGAGATACAGAACGCGTTGGCGCAATGCATGACGACGAGATCTTCCGAGTCGCGATGTTGGTAGGCGATGATTGGGTTTCCGTCGGCCCCGAGTGTCACAGAGGCATACCAACCGGCGTTTAGTTCGGAGTCGACCGTGGCGACGTTGACCGCATTCGCACAGCCTCGATCCGAGCAATGAATCAATCGTAAGGCCTTATTGGTGCTATCGTAGAAAGAGATGACCGGGTAGCCCTGTGCATCGAAGGTTATGCTGGTTTCTGAGCTGGAATCGACGTCATCAACGACAGTTACGATCGCCGTGCCGCTGCTGCAGTCCGGGAGTGTACAGCGGGCCACCTTGATGTCGCGCGTCGCGATCGTCCGGTAGGCGATCAGGGGTTCACCACCATTTGTGATGGAGATCGAGGTGTTGGCTCCCGTAAACCCGACCGCATCGACGGAAGTGATCGTGGCACCCGTTGAACAGTCCTTGGAGAGGCATTTGGCGACTTTGAGATCATTATCGACAAATCCATGATAGGCGATGATTGGCAGGCCGTCGGCCCCGATGGCGATGGAGGTATACCAGCCCGTTACTCCGGCGCTATCGAGGATAGAGACCGTGGTTCCCGCAGTACAACTGGTGTCTGCACAATGGGCCGTTCGGAGATCGCCATCGGTAACATCGAGATAGGAGATGACGGGTAGGCCATCGGTGCCAAAGGCGAGGGAGGCATTCTTCCCCACATTACCAGAGCCATCGACCACCGCGACCGCAGCCTCTGAACAGTCGTGTGTACTGCACTTGAGATAGCGAAGACCTCCTCCGGAACCATAATACGCGACCCCAGGGAAGCCATCGGGCCCAATGGCAAGAGAGGTGTTGGATGCTCCGACATTGCCGGCGTCAATACTCTGGAAGACCGTGCCCTGTGAACAGTCTGGTACTGTACATTTGGCGATGCGAAGGGCCGCGTTGGTCAGATCCAGATAGGACATCACGGGTAGCAGATCACTGCCGATGGAGATGGATGTGAAGCGTCCGACGGTACCCACGGTGTCGAGGATGGTTCGTATATTCTGTCTGGGTAGTTGGGTGCCGGGCGAGAGGGCGTCCTCGTCATCACCGCATTCCCAGCCACCGAATCCATATTTCGCGATTTGGCCGGTCGTGCAGCCGATATCGACCAGTGTATCCTGATCTCCGTCTTCCAGGCCCGCTGGTCGATTAATGAGCTCTGTAAAGATACCCGTAAAGCTCGCCGACGAGAGGGTGTCATTTATGGCATAGCCATTGTTCTCGGCATAACTATCGACAGTGCTTTCATCGAGCTGTTCGTCCACGTCGATGTCATCAGAGCAGGCCCACGCGGTACCGTTCCAGCGCGCCATCTGCCCAACGAGGCAGTCGAGGGTTTCGATGCCGTTATCGTCTGAATCGTTCAGGCCACTTGGAATATTCGCCAGGGTTGCAAAGTCACCGGAATGAACAATGGGGGCTAGATCAGCAACGAAGGCGTAGCCATTATCCGAGACGATCGTGTCCACCTCTTCTTCTGAACGTTGTAGATCTACATTGATGTCTTCGTGGCAGGACCAGGCCGCACCATGCCATACGGGGATATGCCCATCCGAACAGCCGAGTTGTACCAGGGTGTTGTCGTCACCATCGACAAGACCGTCCGGAAGCCCGGTCAGCTCGACCAGTAGACCGCTGGTGGAGATGGGGGCCAGATCGATACTATAGGCGTACCCCTCGTTTTCGGTGTATGCATCGACCGTCTCTTCGGAGAGTGTCTCATCGACATTATTGTCGGCAGCACAGACCCAGCCTTCGTCGCTGGCCTTTAAGAGGTTGCCATCCTCACAGAGTAGGGCGGCAAAACTATCATCGTCTCCGTCCAGCAGACCCTCTGGCAGATCGAGAAGATCTGCCATAGAGCTTGTTCCCGATACGATGGACAGGGCAGGCTTACCCGCCAGATCTTCGTAGTTCCCACTAAAGTGTTCACCCGGTACAAAAGTGTGGAGATCCAACCAGCTCAGGATCTCGGCTTCGTCGAGATGAGCGCCGGCACTATAGTCCGACGAAAGCATGAAGCTTGATAGTTCGAGAAGATCGAAGAAGTCGACGACAGTCAGGGCTTCTTCGAGGTTTGTTTCTGTTACACATAGGTCGGCAAGCTCCGTATCTATGACGTAGTCCTGCATTGGAACATCGTTCAGGGCGAGGGCGTCGGTGGCCGACGGGGTTTGATCGGCGCGCCCGCTATGTAGGGCAAATCCCGTGGGGGAGATTGGGCTTCGATGTTCTGGAAGCTCATTTACGGTGACACCGAGCACGGAGGCCTGATCCCACAGGTCTGCCTCAATGGTGTTGATACTGGCGAACTCGATGTGAAAGATGCCCTCATTCACGAGGACATTTTCATGGGTCTCGGTCCATAGGGCCTCTTCACTTTCGATATCCGCGTAGAGGCGCATTGTCACCGTGAAACTGATTTCAGGGCAGGCCTGTAGGTCCCCACAATTGATGGGCTCGCCCACCGCGTTTTCAAGGTAGCCCTGGTAATGTAGTTCCGTCGGGACTGCTGCATTCGCGACCAACGGGAACACCAGGCATAAGACCCCGATTATGGGCAGGATCGACGATCGTCGAAGGGTACTATGTAGACCAGCTAGCGTCATTGAGGTTTAGCGTCGCGTCCAGAAGGGGATACAATGCGGATTGCCGCAGCGTGTCGCCTGTAAGTGATTGACCAGGTTGTTGCGATAGGTCACGAGCGGGCGTGCATCCCGACCCAGGGTGATCGACGGAGATTCTCCAACACTTCCCTCGGCCACAATGCTCTCGACGTTTCCGACGGTGCAATCGGGCCTTCCACAGCGGATAACAGCCACATGTCCCGAGGCAGCGTTGTAGTGGGCGATCAACGGTAGCCCGTGGGAGCCAATGGTTACGGAGGTGCCTGTTCCCGGCAGCCCATTCGTAGCCAGATCTGTGATCTGATTTCCAGCGCTACACGCCGGGGTTCCACAATGCATTACACGCAGATCCTGGTTCCCTCCTTCCTGATAGGCGACCAGCGGTAGCCCATCGTCACCGATGGTTATGGAAGTGTAGAGCCCTGTGGTGCCGTTGGCATCTGCAGGGAAGAACGTACCTGCTGTGCAGGCGGAGTCCGCGCATTTGAACATCTGCAGTTGAGAGCCGGCCTGTAGGGCGACAAGTGGAAGGCCGTCGAGGCCGACCACCATGCTGATATGCCAGGGTTCACCCGCATCGGCATGGCTGGAGATGGTTGTGGAAGTACAGCTGGAGTCGTTACATTTTGCGATGCGGAGGGCGGCGTTGGTCTGGTCCTGATAGGCGATCACAGGGTAGCCATCGAGCCCGATAGCCATTGCGCTGTATCGTCCGACACTATCCGCATTATCGATCGTTGTGATCGTACTATCCGCACAATCCGCGTCGTTACATTTCGCGAACCGAAGGTTTTTATCTTCACTATCGTAATAGGAGATGACGGGTAGCCCGTCGGTTCCGATCCCGATAGAGGCGTAACTTCCAGGGTTTCCAGCGCTATCTACCACGACCGTAGAGGTAACCCCATTGCATTCCTGGTCGGCGCAATGAGCCACCTTCAGGGTGCTACCAATCCCGTCACGATAGGCGACAACTGGTAAGCCATCACCACCGATGGTGACCGAAGTATAGCGAGGCAGAATGGCAGAGCTATCGAGAACTACGGTGTCCTGATCACGAGGAATCTGGCTGGGGACAATACGCGTGTCGATATCAATATCGCAGGCCCAGGCGCTTCCGTTCCACTTCACGATCTGTTGTTTGGAGCAGGTGATGGTCTGAAGGAGGTCATTATCTCCATCGCTTAGACCAGCAGGGATATTCACCAGATCGAAAAAGTCTCCAGTTGTGGCTACCAGTGCAAGTTCATCGGCAATCGCATAGCCATTATTATCCACGTAGGCGTCGACCTCGGCCTCGGTTAGTACCGTGTCCGTGTCGATGTCCGGAGCGCAGGCCCAGCTTGTACCATTCCATTTGGCGAGCTCATCGGTTGCACAGGTCAATCCAGCCAGGGTGTCGTCGTCGCCGTCGAGAAGGCCGGAGGGAATGTTCTCAAGGGATGTGAACTCACCGTCGGTGGCGATGGCATGCAGCTCGATGGCCAGGGCGTAGCCATTATTGTTCACCAGAGCATCCACTTCGGCTTCGGATAGGACGGTGTCCGTATCGATATCGTCCGCGCAGGTCCATTCACCTGCGATCATCTTGATGGTCTGGTCGGTGGCACAGGTGATGGTGCTTAGAAGGTCCTGGTCGCCATCGACGAGGCCCTCTGGCAGGTCCGTAAGATCGGCAAAGACACCTGTGAACGCGACTGGGGCAAGACTCGCCTCCATGGCGTACCCATTGTTGCCGACCATCTCGTCCACTTCCAACTCGGACAGGATCGTATCCGTATCCACATCGTCGGAGCAGGCCCAGATGGTGCCCAGCCATTTGATGATCTGGCCGTTACCACAACTGATCTCTGCGAGGGCGTTATCGTCTCCATCCAACAGGTCTTCTGGAGTATCGACGAGATCGTTAAACGATCCAGACACGGCGATTGGGGCGAGCTCTGGCTTATTGGCCAGGTCATCGTATTCACCTGAGAAATGTTCTCCCTGCACAAAGTTATTTGTTTCCAGGATGACCAGGACATCCGTGGTGGTCAGAAGTTCACCAGGCATATAGCCGTTCTCGTTTAGATAGGTGGTGATGTCTCCCTCGGTAATGTAGGGGGATTCTTCAAAGGTCTGCGCCAGGGATTCTTCGGTTACACAGACATTGGGTATGTCATCCAGGACCACGAATTCTTCCGGTAGAAGCCCTCCGAGGGTAAGAGCATTATCGGCCACGGCGGCCTCTTCAGCCGTCGCCGCTCGTAGGGCGTATGGAGCCGAGACGAGAGCCTGGCGAGGCATGAGCTCTCCTTGATTCGCATATTTAATACCAAGAAAGGTGTAGGTGCCGAGAAGTTCGGGATCGATGAATTGGTGGGTTCCGAGCACAACGGAAAAATATCCGTTCTCGATGGCGACCCCTTCGTGGGTTTCCGTCCAATAGGGGTTACCACCGGAGGGCACGCCATATAGGGAAAACACAAAGGTGTTCCCATCGCAGTCGTCTGCATCGGGACAGTGGAGTGGGGTTCCATCAGCGTCTGATATATGGCCGCTATAGCCGATCTTCAAAGGAACCTGGGCTATGGCCGAGTGGGCGCAAAACAGCCCAAGCACGAAGCCCATTAACACGCGAATAGAAGTGGGCGTCTTCATGGTTTTTCTCCCTTCGGTACGCCAGGTTTAAGACGGTATAATGCGTTATCGGACGAACCGATAAAGCGAGGGGTTCCGAGGGTCTGTATCAGGGTGATCCCGTCAACATTGAATCCCATTTTGTGGCCGTCACCAAATAGGCCACCACGGAACTGGATTGTACAATCTTCATCAGTGAACCCGTCACAGTCGTTATCGACTTCATCACAGGTCATCGACTCTCGTGGGATGGTCTGCCCCTGGCATATACCCTCCAGGCAACTATCATTCTGGGTACAGGGGTCTTCATCATCACATGGAGTACCATCGTCCTGGTCGGCACAGAACTCTGGGGTACCGGTATCGACGATATCCGAGCCGGACACCTCTCCAATATCGGTTTCGGTTGTGTCGACGATATCCTCAGGTGGAGTACCAGTATCGAAGTTCAGCTTCTTCTTGAGGGGAGTAAAACACCCACTCAACAGAAATAGGAACACAACCAGGCTTAATAGTCCCCTGGCCGTCCACACCAACCGTTTTCGTTCCTCGACCTCTTGCAACATCGCGTCTCGATGATCCTCCGACTGCGTAGTGTACGAGATTGTTGAGGAATGAGCCACTTTGGGAACCACCCTTTTTTTTAGTCAAACCAGATGCGTGGGCGAATCAGGTAGGGGACGAAGCTCCCGTCTTCCTGTTCTACTGAGATTTCAACCACGACACTGCCGGGGGTGTTCGGGGCACGTAGCTGCCGTGATGAGGTGCCTGAGGCGTCCTTTTGGGCTGGCGCGATCCATTCGATCTGCTCGGCGGGTATATCTTCATAGTACAGGACTTCGAAGTCTACGTTCTGGTGGGTTGGGTTGCCTTGATCATCCATAGGTTGTGCAAGGATCGACAACGTACTTTGCCCATCGGCGGCGATATGTCGGCTGGCGGGTTCGACTCGAATTACCTCTGGTTCGGTAAATAGCAGATGCGAACCATCGGCCGGAATATTGAGAACACGTTGCACATGTCCGGTCGGCCAGGTGATCAGTAGCTCGTCCAGGTCTTCGAGGGGTCCCATTCCTATCTCGAGGAAGGGTTCGTTGATGACGCGCGAGGCGAAGTTATCACCCCATTGATAGCGGCGTAGGAATTCACCTTTCGTGGCCAGCAGCTGACTCCCGAGGGCTTGTGGGTTCGAGCTCGTACCCCGTAGCTCTACGAGAATGCGATTGCCCGCCGATACGATCTCGTTCGTATATACGACGATCTCCTGTTCGAAATTTCCACCGACAAAGAGATCCCTGTCTCCGTCTCCATCCCAATCGACGACCAGGAGGGACCGAAACGCCCCGACCGCGTCGACCCCAATACTGTTCTGGACGGGCACAAGATCTGGACCTGGCTGTCCATGGAGGACCACAATCGGTGCCTCTCGAGTTGTCCCGCCTGGGATATTTCCCGACGTCATGATCAGATCGAGAAAACCATCATGATCGAAGTCCCAGAACACCGAGTTCCAATGTTCAAGGAAGCGGCCGAGGTAGTCGAGCCCGGTATCTTCGTGGGAAAGGCCGGGGATGAGATCAAAGATATTCTTCCAGAGGCCCGACTCTTCATCGTAGCTCAAAACCGAGTCATATCGGGTCTCCGTATAGAAGATCTCCAGGCTGCCATCTCCATCCAGGTCGCCGATGGAACAGCCCATGGGTCCCGCGTCCTCTTGCTGACAATCGTCGTCACAGCCACCGTCCGGCTCGAAGAGGTGCATAGGATCACAGGCCCGGTTCATAGCCGTGAACAGGTCAAATTCAGGATAGCCTTCCTCGTCGATCTCGGTCACACGGTATCCTCGATTCCGATTGTCTTTATGACCAAAACCGTCCTTCAAGAAGTGGTAGTCGTAGGAACCATCCTGGGTGAAGTCCGCCATACAGGAGATGAAGTTCATACTCGGATCGTCCAGATCGAACCGTTTGCTCCATTCGATGAATTGTCGATTCCCCTGATTGATGTAGACGCGATTATGGTTGTTACCGAAATCGAATACGAGAACATCCATCAAACCATCCTGATCTACATCCCAGGGCTGGGCTCCGATAGGGGCCGGGGGATAGTTTTCTGTAAGACGTTGCGCCTGGTTCGATAGTCCACCGGCGTTTCCCCAGATGATCGTCTCGTTGCCAGCGCAGAACAGGTCGAGGTGACTGTCTCCATCCAGATCGGCGACAAAGGTGCATTCTCTTGGGTATTCACTGAGGGGTACCCCGAAATCGGGTTCGATGACGGCGATGCTGTCGCCGACACGTTCAAATAGGACCACCAGATTGCTACCGGAATTATAGGCCCCCATATCGACTCGACGATCCCCATCCACATCCCAGAGGACTAGGTCCGTAAAATAGGCCCACTGGGGCGGATCTGCGGGATCTCCCAATGCGTTCAACTGGGCTTCCAGAGAATGATCACGGCTGAAGGAACCCTCCAGGCTTTGACCTGGCCCTGGAAGATCGAGGCCATCGCCTAGGGGCCCAATACATTCCGGTGGTAACCCCATATTCTCTGCGCCGGGCAGGAGAATGATGAGCGGACCGTTATCTTCGGGTTCGCTGGTATCAAGCTCTGTGGTCGGGTTGCTGTCCGGGGCTGGACCACTATCCGTCGAGGAAAGTTCCTGGCCGGGATCGGGCTCCTGCGTCGTGTCCGCAGGCGGGGCGATCTCCTGGCCCGGATCGGTCATGGCCACATCACAATCCAGACAACCCGGATCCGTAGCAGTCGTGGCATCCTCGACGATTGAATCGCCGGCTTCCGGGCCGGACGCTACACCTGAGCTGCTCGAGGAGCATCCTGCACTCCAGCCCAGAATCCCAAGAATAAGTATTCCCCGATACCACACCATTGCACCCACAGCATACGTGGACTCGAACGGGATGTCAGGCCGCGGCCACAAATAGGTAGAATATTGTACCGGTACGGCTTGCAAGGCACTTCTCTGGGGAGTGGTTTACGAGGTGTTCCGAAGGGGGACGATCTTCGAATTGGACCAAATCCCATCTTTCCTATTAAATTCACCCGAGGGTTTAAGAGGAGTTTGGGATGTGTCGTAGTTTTCAATCGCTTTTCTATAGTATTGCTCTTTCATTGGTGTTGGTATTCAGCGCCTGTGGAGGTGGCGACAGCGATGGGGGTGGAACCACAGATTCGCAATCCGATGAGGGTAGCAGCACCGACGAGGGCAGCAGCACGGACGAAGGCAGCGGCACCGATGAGGGCAGCGGCACGGACGAGGGCAGCGGCACGGACGAAGGCAGCGGCACCGACGAAGGCAGTGGCACCGACGAAGGCAGCACCGAGGATACGACGGTGACAGATCTTGGTCCCTGTGGTGGAACCTGCGGGGACTTTTCTAGCTGTGTGAACGGTGCCTGTACCTGCGACGAAGGTTATGCGGCCAACGAGGACGGGGCCTGCGAAGTCATCATTGATTGCAATGTGGACACGTGTCCCGTCTTTAGCACTTGTGTCGACGGAGCCTGCATCTGTGATGCTGGTTACACTCTAGACGTGGCAGAGTATTGCGTAGACATTGACGAGTGTTTGGAAGGGACGGATAGCTGTGATCCCAACGCCACCTGCTACAACAGTATTGGTGAGCATCATTGTATCTGCAATGAGGGCTTTGTTGGTAATGGTAATACGTGCGGATGCGAAGCAACGGTCTACCCTGGCGATAAAGCCTTTGCTGTTTTGAAATCCGACGGTTCGGTCTATGCCTGGGGCGATGGATATAATGGCGGGGACGTAACGCACAATAACGTCGAGCCTTTGACTGACGTGGTGGAGATCTATGGTGGTCATGCTGCGTTTGGTGCGCTGAAATCGGATGGCTCTGTGGTGACCTGGGGTTCTGCGTCGATTGGTGGTGATACTACGGCGGTGTCTGGGCAAATTACGGCAGGCCCAGGGATCCCCCCGGTCACAGCCTTGGCCTATAACAACTATGCTATGGCCGCCCGTCGTGCGGACGGCTCTGTGGTCACCTGGGGTAATAGCCAATACGGTGGTGAACCGGGGCTAAAAAGCATCGAGCTGGTGAGCGGTGTAGAAAAGGTCTTTGGAAGTCGGTATGACACGGGAGCCTTTGCAGCGCTTAAGGACGATGGCTCCGTGGTAACCTGGGGACAAGAAGACCGTGGTGGTAATAGTGACGCAATGGCGGACCAGTTGGCCAACGGTGTGATCGATATCTTTCCCTATCAGCATGGATTTGTGGCCTTAAAGGACGATAGCTCCTTGGTGAGTTGGGGGGCGGCTGCGTGGTGTGGAGGGAATGACACAAACCCTGAAAAGGGGATCCCCTTTTCCAGCGTTGCTGAGGAATTGTCGTCTGGCGTAGAGTCTTTCTACACATGCAAAACAGGAGTGGCCTGTGCAGTACTTAAGGATGACGGGTCAGTGGTAACCTGGGGATATAAGGATCACGGTGGAGACTCCTCTGCCGTGTCTGACCACCTCGCAGCTGATGTTGTTCAGATTGTTAGCACGCAAAACTCTTTTGCTGCTCTTAAGAGCGATGGTTCCGTGGTGACCTGGGGTATGGCTGGCACGGGTGGTGGTCCTACAGACGTAGGGGTTCTGGGACAGTTGGCCTTCGGAGTAAAGGCTCTATTTTCGACGCATGCGGCCATGGCGGCCTTGAAAGACGACGGGTCTGTCGTGACCTGGGGATTTAATGGATATGGATCCAATAGCACTGCCGTTGCGCTAGAATTATCCAGCGGCGTGGTAACGATGTATTCGAACGAGTATGCCTTTGTTGCTCATAAGGCGGATGGTTCCCTCGTGACCTGGGGTCATGGGAGCTACGGTGGAGGTAACCCCGAACTTGGGACGAATATCTCTCGAATCTATTCCAATGATGAAGCCTTCGTCGCGGTTGATCACGAGGGTGGGCTCCATTCGTGGGGACACCCCCATTCTGGCGGCAATAATGTTGATCACACGGGGGAGAACATCTGTTCCCCCTAGTCGTGTACCGTAGATATTTGCGTACGATGCGGGTGTAGAACGCACGTTCTTGAATGGTGTACATGGAACGCGGACCCCGAGACGAACGGGATGTCAGGCTACGGCCGCAGATACGTTGGTTTTTCGGCTAATCGCAGGCTCCGGCGGGTGGTCCCTCACCGGGGCGTGGTGAAAGCAGAATCCGCCAGGTGTCGGGGAAGTTCTCACTGGTCTCATCATGACCCAGCTGGCCATTACCACCGCTATCCACTTCGGATCCCTCGTCGATGTCGCAACGGTGTAGAGATTGACCGCTGCCATGGGTTTCGACCGGGGCCTGGTTTTCTGCGGCAGTATCATTCAGATAGGTATGGCTACCGACTGTGGCGCCGCTTTTATCCATGGCGTCGGATGTGTTCCCCCAGACCAGATAATCGAGATCGGTGACGTAATCCGTTGAACCGTCCCAGAAGAAGAGAATGACAATCTCGTCCCCGTTTGTCAGCCCAGGCAAGGTACCAGAACCACCAAACATAACTGGTGCGTTTGTGTCCGTCGGATCCAGGTCAAAGTCGGGATAGAACCCATATTCATCAAAGAACGCCGTGGCACTCTCCAGGGAAACGACAACGAAATCATGGGCAGCAATGGATGCCGTACCGGGGAACTGTAGGAGAAAGTCGGAGTCGTTCAGAGAGACGCTTCCGCCAGCGATGGTGTAGTAGCTATTGAAATCGGAGACATGAATACCGCTTAGGGAGACGGTCTCGCTGGTTGGATTGTAGATCTCTACAAACTCACCACCGGTCGGAGTGACCACGACTTCACTGAGGAGCAGATGTTGTGCGCCCTCGGTGCAGATCCGAGTACAGCCATCGAATGGATTCAGATTTCCATCGTCACAAGTCTCTAGCTCAAGACAATGGTCACCATCACCACAAAGCGGCGTGCTGCCCGGCCCAGTACAGGTTGCATTGCATGTTCCGCAGCTATCGGTATAGGTATCATCACAGCTTTCCCCTGCCGTGACATTAATGGTGCCATCACCACAGGCGGCGACCGTACAGTCCGCGTTGCAGGTGGCCGATTCACCGCCACCGTCGCACGCTTCTCCGGCGGTTGTGTTCAGGGTCCCGTCGCCGCAGCTGGAGGCTGTGCAATCCGCGTTACAGCTAGCGGACTCTCCACCGTCATCGCAGCTTTCCCCATGTTCTGTATGAAGGATACTGTCACCACAGGAAGACGTGACGCCTGCCTCAAACTGACAGGAGGCTGAACATACAACACATTCAAGCACTTCATAGGGGCAGACCTCTGCGATGGTGTCGCCGTCGTCACATTCTTCGTCTGACTGCACCACATTGTCACCGCAGGTACCGAATTGGCAGGATTCTCCGATGCAGATGAGGCTAAAGCAGTCTTCATTGATGGCACAGCTCAGGCCCTGGGCGCAGCCCGGGCAGTCGCCGCCGCAGTCGATGTCGGTCTCTGTGCCGTTCTGGATTCCATCACCACAGGAGGCCTGGGTACAGACCGCGGTGCAGGCGTTGGTCGGCCCACCGTCGTCACATTCTTCGCCGGGTTCAACGACCCCGTTTCCACAGCAGTTACCGACCGTCAGCAGTTCACATACTCCCGATGTGGCGTTACAACTGTTTTGTTCGCATACACCGCTGGCTGGTTCGCAAACAACAGGACTGCCGTCTGTACATTCGCCCGCTTGGCATGTCTCCGGACCGTTGCATAGGTCGCCATCTTCACAGGCAGTACCGTCGTCTAATTGGCTATCACAACCACCGGTCACTGGGTTACAGGTCGTTGCAAGGCATGGGTTCAGCTGACCGCTACAGTCGACGGCTGTTCCCGCTGTACAGACGCCCGCCTGACAGCTCTCGGAGCCGTTACATAGATCGGTGTCCAGGCAGGCGGTGCCGTCTTCCAGAGGGAGATCACAACTGCCGGTGCCGGGATTACAGGTAGCGGCCAAACAGGGGTCTGTCTGCCCACTGCAGTCCACTGGTGTACCCGCTTCGCATACGCCGGCCTGACAGACCTCATTACCATTGCAGATGTCTTCGTCGTCGCAAGAGATTCCATCTTCTGTGGGGATGTCGCAGAGGCCGGAGTCCGGGTTGCAGACGGGCGCAAGACAGGGCCCCGTATTGCTACAGTCCTTGGGTGTACCTGCGCATACTCCGCCCGATTTACAGGAATCGTCGAGGGTACATGCGTCTCCATCATTACAGGCCAGATTGACCAGCGATTGGTGGAAACACGCTCCGTCTACGCAGAGATCGAGGGTGCAGCTGTTCTCGTCCTCACAATCTGTATCTGTCGTACAGCTTCCTACGGTGTCTTCCGACACCTCGGCGTCGGTTGCGCTGGCATCGCCCGTATCGGAGGGATCGGTCGCGTCCGAGCTGTCCGTGCTCTGGGCATCGGAGCTGTCGCTATCAACCACATCGTCTACGGAGCTCTCTATACAGAGGTTCTCTTCGCAGGCTAGCCCAGTGTTACAGGTACCGTCGGCGAGACAGGGACCACCGAGCTCCCCGGCGGCTGGTTCCTCGCTGCCGGATCCGGAGCAGGCTAGAAAGAATAGACAGCAGAGTACGGCAATGCCTTGTTTCATATTCACATCCCTCAAGTTCAACTATGAACATAACGTAGGGGGAGGGTTATTCACCAATTTTCGACTAGTTCCTGTCGGGCAGGTTAACCATCCAGGCCGGAGATAGGGGTTGTTCCATCGTCTCCGAAGCTGGATACATCCATGCCGAAGTTCTGCAATATGCGCAGATAGAGGTCCCCGTAGGTCGGATCATTGGTATATTCGATATGTCGTCCAGGGCTGATGGTGCCTCGTCCACTGCCCGCAAGCAGTAACGGCATATCGTAGTGGCTGTGGCTGTTTCCATCGGCGCATTCACTGGAGAAGAGAACGGTGGAATGGTCGAGGAGGCTTCCGTCTGGTTCCGCGATACTCGACATGCGCTCCAGAAGATAGGCGACCTGTTCCATCTCCCATATATTGATGAGCTCCAGCTTAGCTATTTTGTCTGCGCTCCCCTCATGGTGGGACAGATAATGGTGTCCTTCTGCAAGACCTAGATGGGAGTACACGCGATCGCTACCGGCGTTCCCAAACATGAAGGAGGCGACACGTGTCCGGTCGCATTGGAAGGCCAGGACCAATAAGTCGATCATGGTTCGCACATGATGGGTGACGTCGCTGGGGAGGCTTGGGCGCGGACCGGGATAGCAATCCTGTTCCGAGCCGATCTCATTGATTCGTTTTTCCAGCTCATTGATACCCGTAAGGTATTCATCCAATTTCATCCGATCGGTGTGTCCCAATCGGTCGTTGAGTCGCTGGGCGTCTTCCCGTACGAAATCCACGATACTTAGCTTGAAGAGGCGGCGCCGCGCGATCTGCTCTTCGGTCATCTGTGAGTCATAGCCAGCGAATAACCGATCGAAGACGGCAGCTGGGTTTACCTCTTTGGGCACGGGCGTTTGCGGACCGGCCCAGGAGATATTGCGGGTATAAGAACAGCTATACCCGGAATCACAATCACCGGTTCCCCCGCCCCCTTCGGTGCCCAGCTCCAGCGAAGGAAACGACGTCTGGTTTCCAATATGGTTGGCAAGCATCTGATCGACGGAGATACCATTTTGGATATTGGCACCTTCCGTCTTGAACACATGGGTTGCCGTCAGGAATGAGGCGGTACCGGCCGCATGATCACCTGCGCCATCGGGTACGGCGGGAGGATTGTTCACACCGGTAAGGACCAGTATATCGTTCTTATAGGGGAGAAGCGGCGCCATGACGGAGCCAAGGGTGAAGTCGGTGCCTGTTCCTTCGGGGGTCCAGGCCGGCATCACCATCCCGTTGGGGACATAGAAGGCTAGAAAACGATGCGGCAACGTGGCGACGGGTGGCTCGTCTGCATAGGCGAAGCCCGGCCACATACATTCCAGGAATGGAAGCGCCATCACCGTACCCGTTCCACGAAGGAAGGCTCGTCGAGATAGATTGGTTTTGGGGCTCATTCCACGCCCTCCGTATTTTCGGCCTGGCGAGTACGAAATAGTTCATGTTGGGCGATGAGAACCATCAGATCGGCCAGACCATAACCTTGCTTGGACCAGGTATCGGTAATTTCGTCGAGCCCACAGGAGTCCTGGGCTGTTTCTCCACGACCGAGCGCGTAGACAAACATATGTTCTGTAATACATCGGGCTGTGGCTGGATCGGCTTTTATGATCTGCGCCAGCTCTGGAACCCCGTCAAAGGCAAGATCGCCTGGAAGGACACCAGTTGCGTCGATAATCTCGCCATGATCTGTATCGCGCCAGGCGCCAATTGCGTCGAAATTCTCCATTCCCAATCCGATGGGATCCATCATCATATGGCAGGAGGCGCAGACCGGATCCGTGCGATGTAACTCGAGACGTTCGCGTAGGGTTTTCACGCTCTCATCGGGCTCTGGTAGGGCCTCTACTCCGGGTGGTGGGGCGGGAGGTTCCTGGCACATGAGCTGCGAGAGAACCCATTTACCACGCTTCACGGGCGAGGTACGGAAGGTATGAGACGTGACCGTCAGGATGCTCCCCTGCGTGAGGAGACCGCTGCGCACGGTTCCATCGGTGGAGACGGTCTCGAAACTGCTTCCATCACCCGATAGGGGGATGTCATAGAATTCGGAAAGACGGCTATCCATGAAGGTGAAATCGGCGTCGAGCATATTCAAGACGTTGTGGTTTTCGGAAAGAAACCACTCAAAGAAAAGCTCGGTTTCCGTGCGCATCGAATCGCTGAGATCGTCGTCGAAGTCTGGAAATAGAACCGAATCGCGGAACACATCGGATAGCTTCCGAGTATAGAGCCACTGCCCTGCGAAGTTATCTGTTAAGGCGCGGGCTTTGGGATCGGCCAGCATTCGGCGAACCTGTGATTCGATAACCTGGTCATCCTGTAACTGTTGATACTCGGCAAGAGAGAACAGTTCTTCGTCGGGCATACTGCTCCACAGAAAGTACGACAGTCGTGACGCCATTTCATAGTCATTGAGTGGATGGGCGGATGTTCCGGCTTCCAGCGGATCAAGCTCTACACGGAAAAGAAAATGCGGGGATAAGAGGATCGCCTGTAGACCAAGCCCGATACCGGTTTCAAAATCAGCATCTTCTGCAAAGGCCAACTCCACAAACCCGACCAATCGATCCAGCTCCTCATCTGTTACGGGTCGGCGCCAGGCCCGTTTTGCAAACCCCTCGAAGATGGTTCGGGCGCATTCCAGGGCATCGGTCTCGTCGGGAGAGCAGACCATAATCTTCGCCCGTTCTGGTGATGGGACCGTCTCGGGAACATGGATATCTCCCACGATATACATCCAGTCGACCCAGAGCTCCGCCTCGCTATCGGAAGAATCGATCGAAATCGAAACGGAATGCTGTCCAGCGCTCAGCGACCCGGTATGTTCGATAACCGTGGCAGCATCTGCTGGGGAGACGATCTCTCCACTCCAGAACACGGCATCGTCGATCAGAATACTCGCGGTTACGGGTGCATTGGCGTCGACGCCGGCACGTAGTCGCGTCTTATAGGTGCCGTCCGATGGTGCCTGATATGTATGCTGTAAGCTCTCTCCTACACCCACGCGGACCAGACCCTGGTCGGCTTCTCCCGCGCCTTCCATTCCCTCGGCCTCGATATGTATCGCGACGGGGTTGCCGGGAAATGGTCCATGCATGCCCAGGGTATATACCAATAGGTTACGGTCTTCCCCCTGGTCCGGCATATAGTAATCGTTGGTAAAGGCGACCCCAAACTCGTAGTTGCCAGGTTCCAGATGGGTGGACGCAGTATAGGTGGTCGGTGTCTCCGGAGTCGCGGCGACCGCAAAGGAAGCAAAGGGGACGGTGTTGGTACGTAGTTCAATCTGTACAAGATCGGGCCCGGCTTGTTGCCCGGCTACTTGCGCGGAAAACAGATAGGTGCCGGCCGTTGTGATCTCAAACGGGACATAGAGTTCTCCGTTCGACCAGAGATTCCAATAGCCATTCCCGGCCCCTCCAGTGGTGGCCTCTAGAAATTGGGCCTGAAAAGAGGACTCAACCGGCTGTTCATTTGGTAGGGCCAGCGCGGCATCTACGAGTTGCTCTGCCGCCCGTTCGTATTTTTCGATAAGAAGAGGAGAGAGCGCCAATACATTTGCGTTGTTATCGTAGCCATGTCCGTGGTCGTCGGTTGGAAAGTCTTGGGCGGGCTGCGTCTCGTCACCCATCAAGTCTCGCACCGTATTATTGTACTCGGCCCGATTCAGTCGATGAATCGTGACCCGTCCCGGGTTTACGGTTGTATTACAAGCCCCTGGGGGAGAGGTGCCTTGATCGGATGTCTGATCTTCGGATGCCTGGTCTGTCGAGACTACATCTGCTGTCGTGATGTCTGCTGGTACAGAATTGCTGCAACCTACATAGAGCAGCACAAGCGCAACGATGGGTAGATATACCAATGATTTTTGCATCGTATCCCGAACCAATACAGACGAACCATTGATTCTACCGGATTTTCCTCTGTTGCATAAGCACGAAAATATACCGGGTAGTTCTCACGCCTCAGGAGGGCTCTCCTACGAAGAGTTGATATCCTACGCCCCGCACACTTCGTAATACCATGGGGTTGGAGGCGTCATCTTCGATCAGCTTACGAAGTCTACCGATAAAAACATCGACCGTTCGGGTTTGGACTCCGGAGGAGATTCCCCAGACGCGTGACAGCAGTTCGTTACGTGAAATGGGCTTATTCGGGTTATCTACCAGATACCGTAGGAGCTTTAACTCGAGATTGGTTAACGACACACTCTCGTCGTCTTGCCAGGCAAGATGACGACGGAAGTCGACCTTGAGATGTCCGAGCTCGACCAATTCACCAACCCCATGCCATCCCCGGCGGCGAAGAAGTGCCGAGACCCGTGCTAAGAGCTCGGGCATATCAAAGGGTTTGGTGACATAATCGTCAGCACCCGTGTTTAATCCATCGAGGCGGGCCTGAAGAGTACCCTGGGCTGTAAGAATGATGATGGGTACTGTGCTGCCCTCGTTACGAACCATGGTGCAGAAATCGAGGCCATTGCCGTCCGGGAGTCCGAGATCAAGGATGATGATCTCTGCGTCGAAGGAAGAATAGATATCGGTCGCGTCGGCCAGATTCTGACTCCAATGTACCGTGTGGCCGTCGCTTGTCAGGCTGATTCGGACCGACAAACCCAGGGAGCTATCATCCTCAACGAGTAGCACTCTAGCCATGATCTCTGTCCTCTTCCTGTGTCGGTGTGGAGTCTACCTGTCGCGCGTTGGACATGACAGACGGTAACCATATCTCCGCGACAGCACCTTTGCCCAGGCCTGGGCTCCAGAGGCTCAGCTCTCCTCCATGGGCTCGGGCGATGGAGCGCGCCAGGCCGAGCCCCAGGCCTATGCCCGTTTGCCCCGTATCTCCGCGCTCAAATTTTCGGAAAAGATTCTGTTCCGTACCGGGTTCGAAGCCCTCTCCATTATCAATGACGCGAATCAGGACAAAATCCTGGGACAGCTCCGCATGTACTTGAATCTTTAGTTCCTGCCCCCGGTATTTCACAGCGTTGTCGATGAGGTTTTCGATCATCAAACGGAACGCGCGGGGATCCCCCTGAATGGTAAGCTCAACCGGGGCATGGCAGCGAAGCTCTCCGCCATGGGTCTGGACCATAATGGACAGGGACTGCACGAGTTGGTCGAACAGATCTGCCACCTTCAGTTGTTCCGTCCACACCACGGTGTCTTCAAGAGAGAGACGTGTGGTTTCCAGAAGATTGTCGATTCGAAGATTCAGCCGGTTCGTCTCCTGGAGGATTGCGTAGAGCAGCATGTCTTCTTCGGTGGTGGAGATATTTGGTTTCTGGAGGGTCTGGCAGGCCGCGCGGATCCCGGCGAGCGGAGTACGTAGATTATGGCTGGTCCCGGTCAGAAACCGTGCTTCTGCGGCTCGAATACGAGCCTGGTATTTATAGCTGGTCCAGAGCCATGCAATGATCCCCAGGATAATTGTGAACCCGATCGAGCCAAGGATCAATAATGTAAGATCGGGCCCTTCGACACGAGAGACCCATAACAGAACCCAGCCCACCAATAGGGCCACGACCAATGCGCCAGCGAAAGCTGCCGTCAGGAAACCAGCCGCACCTTCCCAGAACCCAAACCGGATCGCTCGTAAGCCCTGTGGTGCTGACACCACCTTGCGTAGCTTCCGTAATCCAGTCTTTTGTTTCTTCGGTGGACTGGTGCGTAGTTTTGGAAGACTGTTCATTATCCTCGTTGAGTATGTAGCAAATCCGAGCCTTGCTGGACCTTATAATAAATGGAATCGCATTGTAACAGCGGTCTCCTTCTGTTAAGACCCGGCCGGCGTTTTACTATTGGGTTTTGCAACGGATTCGGAGATGGATCTCCTCATTATCAGTCTGGTGGCCTTATTTGTGGGTGTATTAATTATGCCCTGGGCGCGCCGTTTTCCCCATCTTGTGGCGGCGTTGGATGGTTTTGTTCTGGTGTCCGTCGCGGGTCTGGTGCTGACACATCTGCTTCCGCATACAATACATGCGGTGGGAGCGTGGGCTCTAGTGGCCGTTTTTGTGGGCTTATTGGTTCCCTGGCTCTTTGAGAGAGGATTTATGCATAGTCATGGGCGGGGGCTATTCGCCTTGATCCCATTGGCTACACTCGGGCTATGTGTGCACGCTTTTCTGGATGGAACTGCGCTGGCGCTACCGGAAGTGACCGACGAGCACAGCCACGGTTCGGGCCATGAACTCGCGTTGGCGGTGGTGTTCCATCGTCTACCCATAGGCCTCGCGATCGGCACTCTTGGTGCCCGTTTCATGCGATTGAAGCTGGCGATTCTCGTCGCCGTTATTGTGACCTTATTTACGGTAGCGGGCTATGTTGTAGGGCTGCAGGCCATGCCAGAGGCATCGGTTCGAGGGCTGTCCATATTTCAGGCTCTCGTGATAGGCACGTTGCTCCATGTGATCTTTGCCCACCCGCTCCACCTCCAGCACGATAAGGTAAAATGGGTACCATTGGCGGGCACTCTCGGTGGTCTTCTCGGTGGTGCCAGCATGTTGATGCTCGAGCATTCCCACGGGCCGGAACATGGTCCAGGTATATGGGATACTTTCCTCGCCTTTAGTCTGGAAGCCTCCCCCGCGTTGTTGATCGCGTTCCTCGGAGCGGGGCTTCTTCACGGTTTTATGCGCCCGTCTTCTCTGCTTTGGATTGGGAGAGGGTCGCGGGCTGCACAGAGCGTAAAGGGTATGGCTCTAGGCCTCCCGCTTCCGATTTGTTCGTGTGGTGCTCTGCCGGTCTACGCAGGTTTAATGGAACGGGGGCTGGCCCCTGCCGCAGGGTTGGCATTTCTGATCGCTACGCCGGAAATTGGCCTCGATGCAATTTTGATTTCCATCCCATTATTGGGTCCCGAACTCACCATAGCCAGATTGGTAGCAGCAGCACTGGTCGCCTTTCTGGTGTCGATGGTGGTGTCCCGAAAGATGAAAGCCAAGACCGTTACTGAAGGAGAGGGAGAGGACGCAACACCACTCCCGTCGGTCTCTGCCCGCTTAAAGACGAGTGTACGGTATGGTTTCGGGGAGCTCTTCGAACACATCATGCCGTGGATTTTCTTTGGTCTGCTTATCGCTTCGATAGCCAATCCGTTCCTTGAGGAGATGGCCTTGAAGGAGATCTCTCCCTTCCTACAGGTGATCATTGCGGCTCTTGCGGGCATACCCTTCTACGTATGCGCTTCGGGGTCTACGCCCATTGTCGCGGTCTTTATCTACCAGGGACTTTCCCCAGGAGCGGCGATAGCGTTCCTTTTGACGGGGCCGGCCACCAATATGACCACATTCGGTGTTCTGAATCGTCTCCATGGACGAGCGATAGCGATAACTTTTGGGCTCGCAATGGCCTTCTTCGCTTGTATGACGGGTTGGACGACCAATATCTTCCTGAGCGAGGTAAAGATTCCCACCATCGAATCGGTTGGAGAGATCCATAGCCATGGGATTCACTCTATTTGTCTCGGGGTGCTGGCAGTTGTGACGCTTTGGGCACTATTACGTAAGGGAGTCCGAACTTTGCTCGCCCAGGTCCATCCCGCCTATGGTGGCCACCATCATGACCACGACCACTGATACGATCGTACGGGGTTATACGATTCGGAATATCCCCTATCAGGGGACTTCTCTACAGGTTCTGGATTGGGGGACAGCCGAAAAGGGCCGACCATCGGTGTTTTGTATTCATGGCTTTTGTGGATCAGCGCACGATTTTCAGATCTGCGCCGACTCCTTTTCCGGCCACCTGCTTGCTCTGAATCTCTTTGGTCATGGTGGTTCTGCACCGCCTCCAAATCCCCAGGCCCTGATCCTGGATGAAACCGTAGAGCAGGTGATAGAGGCCACCCAAACCGTTGGTCTTCATGCTCCTGTACTCCTTGGGTATTCGATGGGCGCACGCGTTGCTCTTGCGACAGTACTGGCACATCCGGAGCAGTTTTCTGGGCTGATCCTGATCGGTGCGACCGCCGGGCTACAGGGAGAAGAGAACCGTCGCTCCCGTCGCCTCTCCGATACAGAGTTGGCCGATCGTGCACAAGGTATGGGTAGTGTTGCTTTCAGCTCGTATTGGGCGAAGCAGCCCTTGATACAAACACAAGAGATGATTCCAGAGCCCTATCGTCGGCTTATGCTGGCAGAACGACAAGGGCTCGATGTGTCCACGATTGGTGCGTCTCTGGAAGGTCTGGGCCAGGGGGTTTGTCCCGATCAATGGGAGAGGCTGGATACTATCGCCCTGCCCACCACGCTAATTACGGGCGAATTGGATACGAAATATGGCCAGATTGCGGAGAAGATGACCGGTCTTCTGCAAGATGGGAAACATATTGTATTGCCGCATGTTGGCCACGCGGCTCATTTGGAGTGTCCCCTGGAATTTAGTGGGGTTTTGGATTCCATCCTGGATCGGGTATAGCCCAGCATCCGGTCATGAATTGAGGCAGAATGTCCAAAGCGAAAACATTTTATCATGCGCCAGGAGTACCCAGGGGTTTGTATCTGAAGATAGTCGCCTTTGGTGGAATCATATTGGCAGTGAGTGTGGCCGTGTTTCTGGTGGCCGGTATCTGGCCCATGACCCTCTTTGCATTTGTCGGTCTTGGGGTTACAGCGCTCCTCCTCTTTCTGATACGCCTGACCGACCGGAAAATGCGTGAACGTGTCTTTCTTCGCATCGAATCCAATGGTGTGTGGCTCGCGCAACGTGGACGGACTGTGGAACGTCTGAAGTTGTCCCGGTTGCGCCGTATCGAGCTGATTCAAATCGATGGGTTTATGACAACCTTTCGGTTGGAATATACCAACGGATCGGAAGCGGAGAGCACAGTCCCGGGCTCATACGAAGGAAAGCTCCAGGAAGAGCTCGCGCAGGTGCTTACGGCCCATTCGGTCGATTTTGCAGACGCCCGTTAATTTCTACAGCAGCACATCTTAAAGCCGGATTGGGAACAGGAGTTGTTATTGTCCTCTCCATCAATGCGAAGAGCCTTATAACAACTCATCTTATGCTTGCTACAGGCCGAGGAACAAGACGTTCCTCCCATTACAATACAGGAACTGGTTGAGAAGCTATTTCCACCCCAGTAGAAGTCTTCTGTGATCTTCAAATCCCCCTTAATCTCGACGGTTTTGTCGGGATAGGATTCGTTGATTCCAATCTTATTATTGTATTCGATGATCATGGAGTTGGTCAGGGTGTCACTGTCATCGAACTTTGGGATCCGTTTTGCTGTACCGCTACCCTGGATGCCACTTCCTGCGGTCCCACCACTCGGGGCTGGAGAACAAACGATCAGACCTCCGGCGTTGATACCGGTCATCATCTGGTTTGGCGGGCAACTCTGGTTGCTAATCGCGAAATCGGCACCGGAATAGGAACCACCAGCGCCTGCGATGGTTTCACATATAGCGAACCCATTCGGATCGAAGCCCGTGACAACCTGGCCGACGGCGCAACTCTGACTGCTATAGACGACACCGGTCAGCTGTTGCGCCGAATGGCTATGGTCTGGAATTTGGCCACATGATTCTGCGTAGGCTGCAAAGGGCTGGGTTCCCAATTGAATACGATTCATTTCGGGGTCGTTTTCAATGGTTATACCTAACCACATCGTATGATTGTCGCGGAAGAGATTGGCTTGCACTGGATTGACCTGGCCCAGATAGGCGGTAAAGAAGCCGTCCTTCAGGGTTATGCTTTGAATCTCGGTCCACAGCTCTGAGTTACTGGAGTAACTATTGTAGAGCGCGAAGGAGATATTAACGTCGCCGTCGATGGCGTTGTCGTTTGTATCTGTCAGATATCCCTGAATCGGCATTACCGTGGGGGTGGCTGCATAAACAGATGGAGTCCACAGAAGGAGAAATCCAAGGAATCCCCAGAAAAATTTCTTTTCAATCATGATACATCCCCTCGGTACGAGGTTTGGTTACGGGCGAGGTGCAGAGAGCAGGAGTTGATAATTGGTGCTCTCGAGGGCTCCTAGAGGGCGGTCCGGTGCAACGAAGACCTGTAGGACATAATTCGTAGAACTCAGGGTTGCGCCGCCGGCTGTTGTAGCAATCTGGCTGTTGGGTTTCGTGCTGACAACAACGTCTGGAGCACCAACGGAGTCTTCTGCGTTCTGACCTGGACAAGGACACTCTTGCCCCGTGGGTACCCAGTCCATGGGCAGGCATTGCATCGAGACATCATCGGTTCCTTCACTGCAGAAACAGACCGGTGCGGTACCTGTGGGACACAGATCGGAAGGCTGTGGGCTGGACGGCTCGTCGCTACCACAGTTGGAAACGGCGAGGATGACCAGTCCTAGGGCAAATAACGTACGACGAATTGAGCAATGCACAATTCTAGATTAACGGCACCAAGCTGGCGGAGCAAGCGGGATCCGCGAGGGTTATAACCCCTGTTCAGCGCACGTTTGTATTCGACTGGGGACGTACAACCTGTCTGGGAACCGAGCTCTGGACCACGCGAACATCGGACAACCGCGTGGTTGTCTCGCCATTTCGACGCTTGGAGCGCTCCATGGCCGAGACCAATTGTAGACCTACCGACATTGCCGTAGGAAAACGCTCTTCATCTGTAGGGGTATGGCTAACGCTTACTGTCTTGTTGGAGGTACCATACGCACGGGATTTCCCCGCTACAGCGTTGTCGTTATCGGATTCATTCCCAAAAAAAGATCGTAGAGTTCGAATAGGGGACCAATTCTTCTTCATAATAAGACTTCCAAATAGATCGAGATACACACACAATCGGACAGAAACGGCGAAACTTTTGTAACCCCTATGAAAATAATGAATCTACCTTTGGAAAGATAGAGTTCAGACATCCCAGAAGGTCCGTAACTAATCCCGTGGCGGGTGGAAAGCAAGTAGAAATATACTGTTATCCACAAGAATTTTGATGACGCAAAAAAAACGATACAAAACAAGTTGTTATAAACGATCTAAACGCTGTCGTTTTTGGGTAGATACCTGTGGATATATTGTGGTTTTTCTTCTTACCGTCGGGTGTTCGTCGGCAGGGGGAACCCAGGAGGCTATCGATGGGAATTCTTTGATTGCGGAGACCGTGGATACGACTTCGAACGATCCGAAACCCTTCTCGATCGAAGATGATTGGTTTGCTGTTGTAGAGGGGGATTCGGAGTCTCTTGATGTGCTGGCGAACGACAACCCTTTGGATTCTACATCTCTTATAATTACCGAGTTTCCCAACCATGGGGAGCTCAGTGTTGGAGCGGATCAGAACATCCTGTTTGAAGCTAGCGATGGCTATAATGGTTACGATCGTTTCCGATATCGAGTCACCCATGAGTCAGGGGAAAGCCAGGAGGCGACCGTTCACCTGACCATTTATGCAGATCGAGAGGCTGGTGCACCGATCGTGCAATTGCCGCGCAAATCCATCTCCGCCGACGAGGTCGCTGTGATCATTAATAGTAGGGACCCTGTCTCGATGGAGATCGGTCCGGAATATGCCCTACTTCGTCAGATCCCCGAATCAAACCTTATCTATATCGACCTAGAACCCGCGGAGACGACGATCTCCAGTGCAGACTTTGAGGCCATCTACACGGATGTTGAGACGCGTCTGACCGAAGAGATTCAAGCCTTTGTGCTCACCTGGCTTGCTCCCTATCGCGTGGAATGCATGTCGATGACCAGCGCCTTTGCTCTGGGTGGTTTTTCGCCAGAATACTGCAATACATCGGATGAGCCCTGCAGTTTCACAAAAGAAGTCGACTATTTTCATTCGGAGTCGACCCGCCCCTTCGATGATCATGGGATCCGTCCAGCCATGATGCTGGCCGGCCAGACCCTGGAATATGTCCAAAACCTGGTGGAGCGGGGGCTGGCTGCCGATGATACCTTTCCTGCTGGTACCGGTTATCTGGTTCGTACAAGCGACGCCAATCGGAGTGTTCGATGGTCGGATTTTCGAGATACCGTAAAGGACTGGGACCATGACGGAGGCCTTGATCTTCGATTTGAAGATCGTTCGCATCCAGACGATCCCGATTGGATATCGGACACCTCGGATATCCTCTTCTATTTTACAGGTCTGATCGACGTTCCCTTTATCGATACCAACACCTATCTACCGGGAGCGGTGGCGGATCATCTAACCTCCTTTGGTGGAAGTCTACTCGACTCTGGTGACCAGATGAGTGCGCTGCGTTGGCTTGAAGCCGGCGCTACGGCCAGCTACGGCACCGTAGTGGAGCCTTGTAACTACGCGACGAAGTTTCCCCAGATTCGGGTCTTCGTGGAGCATTACTATCGTGGAGCCACTGTCCTGGAGGCCTACTGGAAGTCTGTCCGTTGGCCGGGCGAGGGGGTCTTCATCGGAGAACCACTGGCGCGTCCCTTTGGCCGTGAGCTTATCACCTATGAAGACGAGATTCTCACCATCTCTACAACCGGGTTATCTACGGCTCGGACCTATGTGATGGAAGGGGCCGATGAGTTTAACGGGCCTTATGTGCCGGTGATGGATGAGTTCCAGGTCTCTGTACATGCGAAGCACGACATCGGTGTATATCCGGTGGATAAAACCTTCTATCGCTTGCGTGCCAAGTAGCAAAAAAGAAAACGCCGCCGGAGCAGATGCCCCGGCGGCGTTTTGTATCTCTGAATAAATCAGTGATTAGTCTACGCAGACACCACCACCCTCAACATTACCGTGGGGGCAATGTGTGGCGGGATCGTCAGCGGCTACGCCGAGGTGGTAGATACGACATTGTACGGTGTCTCCACCGGCATCGCCGTCGGTACCATCAGCGCTAT
>PBVT01000064.1 GCA_002728755.1 Myxococcales bacterium | reverse complement strand
TGTGTTGGCGTGGCGAGCCGATATACGGGGCCTTCGTTCTGAATACCACGTAGAGCGGGGGTTATATCCCAATGTATGCTGGCTTCGTCGGTGTCTTCATCTGTGTAGAGCCCAACCAGGGCCAGGCGAACACCCTCGAGGGTTTCGTCCTCATATCGATAATGGGGATCCCTTCCCGCGATATCTTCGGGGAGAACTTCCATCATCTGTTCCATAGGGAGAAACATTCCAGCCTGGTTCTGACTCAGACGGAAGGGCCGGTCGAAGGAATCGGGCTCTTCCAGGATTCGTCCAATAATACTATCGACCAGCTCGCGAAGCTCCTGTTCATGTTCACGGGGGACGTCGAAGATCTCGATGTCGGGCATACCGAACCGAAACAGCCCATGGGTATGCGCCCAACACCGCCCTGGTTCGACCTCGTTGCCATTACCCTGACGGAAGCCAGCGTGAACGGCGATGTCGGCCGACTCTACCACATGGAGTGAGTATAGATCGTAGAGGGCCGGTCGGCGTGGTGTCGCAAGGAATTCTTGTAATATCTCGGGATGCCATACTTTCAGAGCGTTGACGTCCACGATCTGTCGTACGACCTCTGATGTCAGGGCTTCTAGAAGGCGTAGCTGCGTACGGAGATCGTCGAAAGGATCCGCTCCTATGAGTTGGGCATCGATATGTAAGGCCCAATCCGAGGCGATGGCTTGTTTCGCCTCGGACTCGGTCAACGACGGGTCGAGGGCACATACCCGTTCGAGCCAGTCTCCAACATCCGAGGTTAGGATCGACATCCATACGCCCTCAAAGCAGAGTTCGAGTGGGTTGCTAACACTTGGGTTCTGGGGGACTTCGTTTTCTTTGAACTCGACGCTGTCGTGGTCAAATGCGTTTCGAAGCTGATGGAGAATATCCATCGTGTCTGGGGTCGGACCTACCCCCAACAATGCGAAATGAGAGGTTCCGAGTTGCTCTTCATCGATATGTTCTTCTTGACGGTCGACCATACGACCCCCTTGCCCCGAGACTACGGGTTTCTTTTGAAGCGAAACCCTTCTTCTGACCGTTGTACCATGTTCCCGAGATTGATCCACCCCTAGCTGGAATAGGGCTGTATATTCATTTATTTTCTTTGTGTTCAGCGGTTGCGTACAGGCTTGGAAGAGGTCTACTCTTGAGCGGTAGAGGAGCAGCCACCAGCTCTGCGAGGTATATGGTTTGCTACGACAGGGGTTCGATTTCAAAAGGCATGGATGTATCGTTCGGTGGGGTCTATTCCTCCTGGCGATGGGTCTGGTTTTCCAGGCCGTTGGAGTGGCCACTGCATCGGAGAAGACGAAAGTCTTTGTTCCCGCCACCCACGAACAGGGAAAGCTTGTCGAGGTATCGGGCGTCCCGGTTCTCCACCTGTCGGGTAGCCCATTTGCCATGGGGGAGCAGCACGGTGTGTTGCTGCGCGATCAGATTCGTCGGTTGTATTCGGACTATCTGGTTCCCTTTATGGGCGGTCCAGAAATCGCCAACGGCGCAGCCTATATGGCCCAGTCCACCATGTGGTCGCATGTTCCGGAGCGCTATCGCCGTGAGATGGAAGGGCTGGCTAAGGGAAGTGGGTTTACCGTGCAACAGATTTTTTTGATGCAGAGCTTCCTCGACCTGAAAAAAATGGTCGCCTGTAGCACGTTTGGCGTATTGCCATCGCGCTCCGAAACGGGGGAGCCAATGCTCGCTCGGAACCTCGACTTTCCCTCGTTGGGAATGGCCCAGAAATATAGTCTGGTGATTGTGCGTCATCCGGAGAAGGGGGTTGCAACCGCCACCATCGGCTGGCCCGGTTTACTGGGCACTTTGTCGGGATTGAGTGAGAAGGGGGTCGCCATGGCCATGATGGAGGTAGAGACCAGGCGCTCTTCTCTTCACGGTATGCCCTATCAACTTCTGTATCGATGGGCTCTTGAGAACGCGAAAGATGTGGATGGCTACATTGCGCAAATCCAGAAAGCAAAGCGTACGGCTAGTAATAATATTATGGTGATGGACGCCAGTGGAGGGGCCGCCGTGCTGGAGCTTACCGCTGCGAAGGTCGCCGTTCGTCGAGCGAATAAGGACATAATTCTCGCGACGAATCATTTCGAGAGCAGCTCCTTGAAGCAGGATGTCCAATGCTCGCGCTTCAAGACCCTTTCTCGTGAGGCGAAGCGTCATAGCGGGGCCTGGACGTCGAAGCAGTTGGAACGATTACTCGACAAGGTGGATCTTGCGGAGATGAACCTTCAAGCGATGATCTTTTTTCCTCGCACGCGCTCGATACACCTATCCGTTGGTCGTATTCCTGCCGCATCGGGACCGTATCAAAAGTTAGGCAAATCCGATCTGTTTCCTTGAGGCGACGATTTTACGCGATTCGAGTTCAGCTCGGCAGCTTGTAGGAAGCCTTCCACGCGTCACCGGCCGGAAGCCCATGCTCCTCGAGACCGGGAATGATCACCTGTTCTACCGTATCGAAGAAGAGGGCCCGTGCGTCGTTTCCATCACAGACACCGACTTTGGAGGCTTCGTCACTGGGTGTATGATCGTTCGGTAAGGCAGCCAACTCATGGTCACGCAGATGCTTGAACGCACCCACCAGATAATCCCCGAGGCGTTCTTTCATATCCGGGGGAATCCTGTCGGATGTCTCGCGCATCACCATCCAGCCAAAACGCGCATGTTGGACTTCTTCTGCAAGGATCTGGCCGAGGGTCTCTCGCATCTCCGGGGGACCCACATCTTCGTGTTCTGCGCCGATTAATGAGACGGCTACGGTCTCGCTCAAGCATGAGATGCTGATGATATTTCGGAGCAGACCCTCCAAAGGAGAACAGTCGGGATGTTCTGGGACCTGGCTAAGTTCGGGGAGCTCTGCGACGGCTTCACCACCCAGAGCATGGACCATGGCTGCACATTGCCGGCCGTGCCGTAGCTCTTGTTGAATCATTCCAGCGATCTCTTCTTGCCATCGGGAGGGTAGCCCGGACTTCATCATTTGCGGAACCAGGGCGGCAAAGACCCGAGCTGAGATATGCTCGTTCACCATTCGACCTTTCCAGGTCTTGATCGCGGAGAGACGATCAAACTCGGTCAAAGTATCCATATCGCTGAGTTGAATGTTTTCTTCTGCAGCGTCTCGTCGTAAATCGAGCATAACCATCAGGCGGCCTCGGCTCGTAGGAGATCGCGCAACCGGATCCCATTATAGGTCGGAGGAGCGGGGGGGCCCCAGGGGTAACAACCCATTGGGATGCCAGTATTACAGCCGGTGAGAGCGTAGAAGGCGAAGCAGCAGGATTCGGCATGGGCCGCCATTGGATGCATGGAGAGTTGGCTCGCATGACACACATTATCGATGCACTCCAGTTGTGCGAAATCCCCCTCGCACCCTGTCTCTTCGTCACACGGGATATCCGTGGGTTGCATGCAGCCTTTGTCGTCGAGGACCTCGTCGCAGCATTCACTTGCGAGCAGGCTCGCTTCACTGGGCAGGAAGCATTGGTTGCTCATGCACAGCCCTTCTTCGCCACATTGATCGGGGCCGGCACAGGCCTGGCCCGTCGGTGCATAGGACATACTACCAGCCATACATTCCGCGTCGATGCACTCCGATCCGGTAACATCACAGTCGCTGAAATCGTCACAGGCCTGACCCGTGGGATGTAGACAGGTGTCAGGAAAGCTGTTCACCCAACCCGCGTCTGCGGTGGAGCCTTCATCGACGGGCGTGGAGCCCTCATCGACGGGCGTGGAGCCCTCATCGACGGGCGTGGAGCCCTCATCGACGGGCGTGGAGCCTTCATCGACGGGCGTGGAGCCTTCATCGACAGGCGTGGAGCCTTCATCGGCCGATGCGACCTCCTGCACGGTATTCCCTTCGTCCGGTAGGATGTTGCTGTCGGCCGATAAGATATCGTTGATGTCGGTAAGCACTTGTTCAACATCGGTGCTGGCACCATCGACAAAGGTTGTTACATCTTGGCTCGCGTCAGTCTCTTTGGAATTATCCGAAGCTGGGCACGCAGGAAGGAATGCGACCAGGGCCAAACCAGCTAGGGCTGTACTCGTCTTCTGCTTCCGCCCGGCGACCACACTTTTCGCTGCCCGGAGTGCTTTTCTATATGCTTTTCTGCTTGCCATAATGTCTCCATAAAATGGTGTTGGAACATAGGCTAAGAATCCCCGTCAGCGGATACAATCTATATTAATTTCAGTATATTGTGTAGCTTGAGATTCATAATCGAACGGACGAATCTTTTCCTCTCCAGGGGTTCGCAATCCCTGGTTCAGAGACCATGGTTGGCTATTGGCCAATCCAGCGGCTGATTCAGGGACGTGTCGGGGAACAGGTAGCTTCGGCCAGTGTCCAGGCGAATCCCAGGACATCGGTTGGGCCGATGATCTGGTAGGCCGCAGGGTCCTGGGTACCCGATAGACCGCCCTGGAACACGTATACAGACAGAGCCGTATATTCATTGGTGATGATGTCATCAAATCCGTCCTGGTTGAGATCGCCCAACCCACGACAGATATTGCCAAAGACAGAGCTGTTTCCAGTGATATGAATGGATTCGTTCACATTGATCCCCTCGTCGCTACCGAGATAGACTTTGAACGAGCCATTGCCCCCGATCACCACGTCGCCGTAGCCATCGCCGTTCACATCACCGGCGTTATCTACGCTCATGCCAAAGCCGGCACCTCCGCTCATGATAGTGGGGTTATCTGTCAGCCCACTGGGACCACCATAATACAGATAGGCCAGGTCGATGTTGGGGGCTCCTACAATGACATCGGAATAGCCATCACCGTTTACATCCACTTTACCACCGACGGCCGTTCCGAACTGAGAACTGGGTGGGCCTTCCAGTACGTGGGCAGGATCCGTGGGAAGACCGTTCTCACTACCCAGATAGACATAGGCCCCATGCCCACTGTCTCCTGCGACGATATCCGCATACCCATCGCCGTTCACATCCCCGGCACCCGATACTGAGGCGCCGAGTCCAACCTGGGTAGAAAGAAGCGTGGTATATTGCGCGGGATCAATTCCGTTGGGGCTTCCATGGTAGACGATAACCGCACCAGCGAGGGTGGCGCCGATGACAATGTCGCCATAGCCGTCCCCGTTGACATCTCCGGCCCCGTGTACGCTCAACCCAAACCATGAACCGAGTCCTGGTATGGCGCTGCCCTGGTAGTCGATAATGGTTGCGGGCTCTGTGCCGAGACCATCGGCGCTGCCCAGATAGAGGTAGGCTTGATCTGCATAGAAGGCGCCCACGATCACATCGGCGTAGCCATCGCCGTTTACGTCACCAGCGCTCGCTACCGACATACCAAATAAGCTGCCCGCCGGTCCGCTTATGGATGTGTTGGCCGTCGGGGAGAGTCCCGTATTGGTGCCATCGTATACATAGAAGCTGTGGTCACAGCCGCCTTCGCCGAACGCGCAATTTCCGGTGATGATATCGGGGATACCGTCGTTATAGGGGTCGACGAGGTTTCCAAACGAGGTGGAGACCGGCGCACTTCTATGTCCGACACGGACCTGCCAGATGGGGCTTGTATCGTCCGATGCTACGCCATCGGATACGGAGCGAAGCCTCCAATAGAAGGTTCCCGCATCCAGAGCATTGGCAATCGTCAATTCGGCTGTGTCGGTGTCGTGAGTCGAAAGAATTCCATCACAGGCCCGATCGGCACAGAGCTCCAGGCGTGTGTCCACGCCTGGTCCGGAGGGTTCAAAGCGGAAGGTGGGGGTCTGGCTTGTAACCAACGCGGTTGATAAGGGAGCGATGGGTCGAGGCGCCGGGGAGACACACACCCCACCGACGCAGCTTTGTTTGTCGTCACATACGGTGGAGCAATCACCACAACTATCGGGGTTGTGGCTGGTGTCGATACATTCGTCGCCGCAAGCAGTTAGCCCGTCGGGACAGGCGCAGGCTCCGTCCTCACAGAGCTGAACCTCGCTACAGGGAGAGGCGCAGGCTCCACAATGGTTGGGATCGGTATTCACGTCGATACAGGCGATGCCGCAGGCCACCTTATCGCCCGGACAGGTACAGCTGCCCTGGTCGCAACTGCCTTCCTCTGGACAGACGATGAAGCAGTCACCGCAATGACTGTCGCTTATCAGCAGGTCGACGCATTCGTTACCGCACAGAGTTCCGACTTCACAGTCACAAGGGGGGTTGGGGCAGCCATCGTCGCTACCCAGATCGGCCTGGATATCGTCGGCTATATCGGATGCGACGGTATCTTCGGTGTTGGTGTCAGCCGAAGAGCTATCGCTTGTATCGGCGGCTGTATCCGATCCTATATCTACGGAGATATCGGCGGTTGTATCGCTGCCAAGATCCTGGACCAGGCTATCTGTCCCGGTATCGGTGGCTGGGTCTGTGCTGGAGCCACACCCCAGGACCGTACCCATTACCAACCCTATGGCGAATAGGGTCATGCGAATCTGTATCAGGACATGCCGGGTATCGTTCTCCATCATCCTTCCCCATTCCTATGAAAGCCTCTCTGGTGCCAAGCTACCAGCCCCCTGATGATTCGCCAAGTGCGCATCACTGACGACGGTGTTTGATTCGATGGTTGAAGCCTATGCTTCATCAGGGCTACAATCGGGACGGATTATGGGAGATATGATGATGCGGAGACAAGTGTTGAACTCTGGGTGGCGGAGAGGTCTGGTTGCGTTGGTCGTGGGAATCGGCCTGCTCGCGTCGGGTATGATGCAGAGCAAAGAGGCGCATGCCTGTGGTGGTTTCTTCTGCTCACAGCAGGATCCAGTCGATCAGGCTGGCGAACGGATTCTTTTTTCGGTCGAAGGTACGCTGGTTACGGCTATGATCCAGATTCTCTACCAGGGAACAGCTGCCGATTTCTCGTGGGTGCTTCCGCTCCCATCGACGCCGGAAGTTTCCGTGGGTACAGACCTTGTATTCAGTGTGCTCCACCAGAACACAGATCCCCGCTTCGAACTTGAATGGTTGGAGGGAGATGGCTGTAATCTCAATGACTTCTGCGGGTGTATGTTTGAAGATGCGGCTACAGGGGGAGGCAACGAACTGCCTCCCAACACCGATCCCGGAGTGGAGGTCCTGGAGTCCGGTTCGGTGGGACCTTTCAACTACGAAATTCTGGGAGCCATCAGTGGCGACGCGTTATTTACCTGGCTGAATGAGAATGGCTACGACCAACCCGCAGCGGCGCAGGTGGAGATCGATCATTATGTAGATATGGATTTCGTATTTGTGGCCTTAAAGCTGCAAAAGGATAAAGACTCGGGGGATATCCAACCGCTGATCGTCAAATATGACGCGCCGAATCTGGCCTGTGTGCCCTTGCGATTAACACGTATTGCGGCCGTGGCGGATATGCCAATCTACACCTGGATCCTGTCTGGTACCCGGGCGATCCCGATCAACTATTTTCATGTGGTTCTCAACGATAAAGCCTTTGATTGGCTGCGCTGCGCCACGCCATCTCCAGACTCTCAAAACTGCTTCGGTTGGTGGTGGGGTGGCGGCCCCGAGTGTCAGGAGTCGTATATGAGCCTGCTGACCAGTGCCATTGATGGAGCCAACGGTCATGGTTTTGTGACCGAATATGCGGGGAGCTCGGATCTACTGGAAGATAAGTTCTACACGGACGAGATGTTCGATCTGGAGACCCTACGAAACCAGACCAATCCGGGAATCTTCATGCAGCAGATGATGTCCCAGGGCTTTCCGGCGACAGGCGTAGTCCGAGAGCTGATCAGGGAGTTCATTCCCAAACCGGACGACGCGGTTCTACCGGAAGAATGCAAAGGGGACTCGAACTTCTACAGAATCTGGAATATCGAGAACTGCCTGCCCTATATGCCCGATGATTGGAGCTTCGACGCCGAAGCCATGACGGACGCTCTATCTGCACGTATCGTTGAACCCTTGATGGACGCGCAGGAATTGGTTGGGAAACACGGCTATATGACCCGGTTGGTCACGACCGTCTCCCCTGACGATATGACCAAGGATCCGATCTTCTCCTTCAACGCGGACCTGGAGGATGTCCCTCTGGTGCGTACGGCACAGGCCGTGGCGAATTGTGGGGATGAGGCTAGCTCTGTGACCCTTATCTTCAACGATGGCTCCACTTTGGAAGTGCCTGGGCAGTTTGAGGAATGTGGTGGCTTCGTTCCAGACGATCCGCTGGTTTTCGCCGATCAGGAACCCATCGCAGAGATTCAGGTGCTAGAGGAGAGCGGGCCTCCTGTTTCCATCGATCCGGATGAGGTTGAGGACATGGACAAACAGCTCGATAAACGCGTCGCAAATCCCGACCATGCGGGTATCCCTACAACGCCAGTTGAAGAGCCTGCTCCGGTGGGACCATCACCATCGAGTGGCGGTTGTACGGCTAGCGCAGGTTCCTCCTGTCCTCTATGTTCCCCACCCGTACTTCTACTCCTGGTTCTCTTTTGTTGCTGGCCATTCCTGCGACAGAGGGTGTTTCGCGGATGAAAAGTAGTCGGTAGGCGGTTACCGTCTACGATCTGCGATTAAGGAACGACGATATGTCCAACGCAAGCGAACAGAGCATCGTACAGCAACACCTCAGGGTGGAGCTCCAGTGGTTATCGGCGATGCTGCAACTCCATCTGCGCCGTATGCAATCGCAAGGGTTGCTACCGCCCCCGAAAGATCCGTTTCCCGGAACGTCGGTGGCACCGACGGAGGTCGAAGCTCGTCTGGAGCGAGGGAAGGGGGATATTCAATCCGATACATCGCATTTTGAAGCGGCCGGCCTGGCCGCCCTGGAAGCGGCAGAGAAGGAGCGAGAAGCCCTGGTTGCGAGCGTGGCCGATCCCGTCGCAACCTTACCTCTGATCAGAATACGCGAAGTGTTTCAGCTGCAGCCGACGGAATATCTGCTTTTGCTGCTGACATTGGCCCCGGAATTTGATCCGACGTTTCCACGCCTCTACGCCTATCTACAAAATCATTTCGAACGACAGTATGCGACCCTCGCGCTTCTGGCCGATTGTCTTATGCCTCCTGGAGAGTCGTCCAGTGTTCGAGGGCTTCTGGATGAGACCGGGACTCTTCGCAAGTTTGCGCTCGTTCGATTAGCACCGGGCCGTCCCGAGACAGCCGTGCTTCATCGCCCCTTATTGGCCAACACGCGTATCGTTCGATATGCGCAGGGCTCGATGGATCTAGATGCCGATCTGGAGAGTTGGTGTCGGCTCTGGCCTGCGGCATCCCAGGAAGGAGAGACCCGGATCCCGCCGACGAATCAACCCGATTGGGATCGTCTGTGGCGTATTGTTGATGATACGGTGGATTCCCCCGGGGAGCTCCCCGTCTTCATTTTTCGTGGCCCCGACGGGGTGGGTAAACACCGGTGGGCGCAGGAGATGTCTACCAAGCTGGGTATGCAGACCCTGCTGGTCGATCTGGTCGCTCTACTTCGTACCTATGAAGACGCGAAAGATGGGTTGGCGGTTATCCTTCGCGAAGCTCGTTTACAGTCGGCTGTGGCCTGTTTTGAACATTGGGAGGAGCTCGCACAACCCGACCTGGTTCCTGTCGACGAGAAGACAACAAGAGTGCAGGGCCGTGGTCCGGAAGTGACCTATGGTCAGGTGTTTCAGAAGGCCTTCCACGGCGATCGAGCGGTCATGGCGTTTCTGGTGGAAGACATGCACATTCCGTTGCCGAATCTGCGTCGCGAGATGGAGGTCTTCGATCTCGATATGCCCGACACCGCGATGTCCCAATCGCTCTGGGATGAATACCTCCCCAAGGCTATGCGGGGACCGGGAGTGACGCCGGCCCGACTTGCAGCGGACTATCGATTGACCCCCGGTCAGATTCGAGAAGCCGTGGACTATTGTTTCGGCCGCATCGCCGTATCTGGTGATACCAAGGCAAAGGTCACGAGCGAGTTGTTATCCGAGACGATCAAGGAACAGGTTCGCCATCGCCTGGGTGATAATGCGACCCTTGTGCGTGGGATTCATGATTGGTCTGATCTGATCCTGCCCCAGGACGTCGTCTTGCAGTTACGGGAATTCTGTAGCCGCTTTTACAACCGAAGCAAAGTGCTCGATGGCTGGGGCTTCGGCGCACGCTTTGGTAGCAATATGGGGCTCACGTGCCTCTTCGACGGTCCCCCAGGAACCGGGAAAACCATGGCGGCGAGTATTATCGCGAAAGAGCTGGGTCTGGATCTTTATAAGATCGATCTTTCGCGCGTGGTCAGTCGGTATGTGGGGGAGACGGAGAAAAATCTAAGCCGCATCTTCGACGAGGCCGATCGTGCCCGCGCGATGTTGCTTTTCGACGAAGCGGACAGTCTATTCTCCAAGCGAACCGAGGTTCAAAACTCCAACGACCGATACGCGAACCTCGAGGTGAATTATCTGCTCCAACGGGTGGAGAGCTTTTCCGGAGTGGCCGTATTGACCACCAACTTCTCTACCTCCATGGATGACGCGTTCAAGCGACGTCTCAGCATGCGAGTGTCTTTCCCCAAACCGGAGGTGCCCGAGCGCGAGCGTCTCTGGCGGTCTATGTTGGGAGAGCGAAGTATGGTCGATAGCGATATCGACTATAAGGCTTTAGCCGATGAGTATGAGTTGGCGGGTGGGCATATTCGCAACGCGGTATTACGCGCGGCGTATATCGCGGCATCCCGCGATCTGACGATCAGTGATGATCTTGTCGATCTCTCGGCACGTATCGAGATGAAAGAGCAGGGGATGGTCGTACATGGCAACCCCATTTCGGAACTCTGGGAAGACGATTCCCGTCGCGAGGATCCCGATCTTGGGGATTCGGATTCGAAGCCATAGGGACCGGGGTACGAGATGTCCGAACAAGCTCCACCAACATCGCAGCCAAAGCCGCCGCCGGTCTCACCAGAACCGGCTCCGACCAAGAAAGGTCCAATCGGTCGTTTTCTGGAAAAGCACGGTCGAAAACTCTGGTGGTTGCACTCGTTCTGGGCCCTTGTCTGGGGCATGCTCTTTATGGTTCTCGCGGGGAAAGGCTATAGCTACTCGCGATTTCTTCTGATCAGCGTCTGTATCGTCTGGGTTGTCATCGTTCTGCTTTTCCGTTTTGTGGGAAGTGGAGAGGACCGACGGGTGGACACCAAAGGCCAGAAGGTCCGCTTCTACGCGATGACCTATGTGCTGAAGAACCTCTACCAGGGCATGTTGTTTTTTCTTCTGCCCTACTATTGGCAGTCTTCGACGGTAGGAACGCCGAACTTCTACTTCGTAGTTTTCCTGGCGAGTTGTGCCCTGGTTTCTACCCTGGACATCGTCTTTGATAACTACCTGATGAAATGGAAAACCATCGCGTCGGGCTTCTACGTCTTTACGCTCTTCGCCTGTTTGAATGTGGCGCTGCCTTCGATCCTACCGGATATCGCCAGCATCTGGACCCTGCTTCTGGCGGGAGTTCTCTCTATGGCGGCGTTCCTGTTGATGCATTTCCCGGCGCGTCTGTTGCGAGAGAAGGTGTATATAAGCTGGCTGGTGGCCATTATCCTCGTGTGGCTCACCTCTATCTATATGGTTCGTAAGTGGATACCACCGGTACCTATGTATTTGACCCACGCGGCGGTGGGACCGGCCCTGGTTACCGGAGAGACCGTTGAAGAGGAGAAAGGAATGGTCCTGGAGATGGAGGTTAAGGCCCTGCACCGTACGGTGATGGACCGTGATCTCTTTGCGATTACCGAGGTCGTGGCTCCTGGAGGATTGGGGGAGAAATTGCGGCATCGCTGGCGACAGCTGGGCCCCAACGGGGCGACCTATGGAGCCGGAACCGTAGTTCTTCCCACGGAGAAACGTGGTGTGGTCCGGGTACAGTCCAAGCTTCCCATAGCGAAGGTGAAAGAACATGGAGAGGACACCACGGGCCGCTGGATTGTGGACGTTTTGACCGGTGACGGTCGTCTGGTCGGTCGTACAGGTTTTCGTGTCACAAATTAGGTGTATTGGTTCTTGCCCCGGTTCGGTGGTGATCCTATGCTGAGGACCATGAAAGCTGGTCCACGTATTCTTTTCTTGCTTCTAGCCGTCCTCTTCGTGACGGCAGCCTGTCGCTCGGAGATCTCGGTTCCCGAGAAGGTCTCCGATGGCATGAAGTGTGGGACCACCTGTTATGACCTGACGATGGAGACCTGCGTACCCTACTACTGCAGCTCCGAAGGGTTCTGTGAGGCCGCCTGGGAATTACGAGATCTGTTGGATGGAACGTCTTGTGACGACGGTGATATCTGTACGGTGGGAGATGTCTGTGATCAGGGCTCCTGCCGGCCTGGGGTTAAGGTCAGTTGTCAGACATCGCTGCCCTGTAAGACGGCGCGATGTAGTGGTGATCTGGATGAACCGTGCATCGTCGAAGATGGAACCGAGGACGGCACGATCTTTTGTGACGATGGGGACCCATGTACCCCGGAGGGAAAATGTAACAACGGAGAGTGTGTGGCGAGCACTCCCATTGAGGAGCTCACGAGGGACGATGTTGTATGTGGTTGCTCGCAGGATGCGGACTGCGCACCTCTGGATAGTGCCTGTACAGCATGGACCTGCGATGTATGGCTCTCGACCTGTCGTCCAACCGTTCTCCAGACAGAGGAATGTAGGACTGCGACACAGTGTATGACCATACAATGCGGCGACTCGAACGATCCGGCCACCTGCCAGACAACAGCCCTCCCCGATGGCACGGTCTGTGACGATGGGAACGATTGTACTCTGTCCCATTGTCACGCGGGTGTTTGCCAAAGTGCATCTGGGGCCTGTGACGATGGCAACCCCTGTACCACGGACCGATGTGAAGAGCTTCAATGTATCAACGAGGTTGTTCCCAATGGTCAGAACTGCCCGCTTGTAGGGGAATGTGCAGTAGGGCAATGCTCCAATGGCGTCTGTCAGCTCATCGAATCGAGTACTTGCGAAGCACTTGGTGTGGTGGGGTGCAGTGATACCGGCCAACCCTGTAACGCGGGCCACCCCTGTGTTCAGGGCATATGTTCGGCGAACGGTATATGCGACCTGATCGACCCTCTTACATTATTGGCACCAGCAGACTGTAACTGTGGAGCCAACGATTGCGATGCCTATGGCCTATGCAATGATGGCACCCCACGCTACGGATGTGTGGCCCAGGCTACGGGGTCGATGTGCTCCTTACGAGTGGGAGGGTGCTGCGGTGATGGTACTGTAGAGCCGGAATATGGTGAGTATTGTGATCCGGATGTCCCTGGCGCGTCTTGCAGTAAGAGCTGTGAGCCACAGGCCTTTGGGCTTCCGGATTTCAACAGTAGCGATGGCAACTATCCAGCCCATAGCGATCGGGTGGATGGTGTAGGGCTCGGTTCGGAGACATGGATCTTCTGGGCGAATCAATCCCAGCAGACGGATAGCCTCGTCGTGAAACGATACGATCCGCAAAGTGGTCTGGTGCGTGCGTCCCAGGGTGTGTTTGAAGACGCCGACCTATATCGCTTGAACGAGGGAGTATGGGATGTGGCCTCGAACGGTAGAGATCGGGTCGCTATCGTGGCTGTGGGGCCGACAAAAGAGGGAACCCTGAATTCTATGACCGTGCAGGTTGGTCTTTTGAAGTCCAGCGCCAACGCGGAGAATCTTCGGTTTGTGTGGCAGGAGGTCGACAGTTTCGATAGCGAATTGGCGGGAGGTGGTTCCATCGTCGTCGATCAGGTTGCGATCGATATACGAGGAAATAGCTATTGGCCGGCAGAATCCTCGGAGGGGCGCCTCTGTGTGGCCTGGACGACGAGGGCGACCTCGGAGCCAGGGTTTACGGAGACATCGATCCGGGGACAATGCTTCCAATACGACTGTGGAATGAAGTCCAATCCGGGATCGAACTGTTCTCTGGCGCTCCTGTCGGGTGATTCCGAGGCACTGGTTGCGTCCGAAGATTCGGAAGATGTGAGCCATCTCGCCGTATCGATAGATCACGCTTCGACGGGTTGGGTACTCTTTGGCAGTACGAAGTTCGTGGAAGAACCGAGTGGGGCGCTGTCCGTAGAGATCCCCTACAATCAGCGCACAATCGTTAAGATAGCAGGAGGCACAATGGGCCAGGCGGCGGCGTTCTATTCGAACGATGTGGAACCTGCACATGTGGACACAATACCCCTGGCAGAGCATCCACGGATGACCTGTAATGATATGGACAGCGAAGTGCCACTCTGTGTGTTGGTTGGTTATACGCGCTTGCCCTCTCCGCAGCTTAACCTCCGACGTGTTGAGCCGCCTGCTTTCAATGAAAATACGAGCGGACAAAACCAGCTGAACATTCCATTGAACGGACGGGCCACATCGGACTTTCAGGTGGAGTTTTTACCGGCGTCTTGTTCCTTTGTTGTGGGGTGGGTCGCGGAAGATTGTGTAGGAGAAATATGCAACGCCAACCACCTTACGGCGGCTCTGGTGGAACCCAATTGTGAGGGAGGACAGCTCCCAGAGCTGTGGGCATCTACGGTTACGGTCACTCCTCTCGAAGGTCTTGTGGGGGCCACTCGATTAGGTGGGCTTCAGTTGGCGACTCTATCGACCAGCGACACCGCGGGTTGGATCGCTGCCAGCTATATCCTTCAACCAGGAGAGCTTAATCGCGTACGAGCGATGCTCTTTCCGACCACATGGATCACTGCTGGTGAGCTGGAAGAAGATACAGAGAATTAGAGCCCTGTAATGCCTTTCAGCAGGATGCGTCGGAAACGAGGGTTGACCCACGCTTCACGGTACGAGAAAAGAGGGGACACCTACCGTTCGATGGGGAGTTTTCTATGCCGCCAGAGCGTCCGACCTCGGGAGATAAAGTTCTAATCGCCCCGTCCTTATTGTCGGCAGATTTTGTTCGTCTTTCCGAAGAGATCGCCGATGTGGCCAGCGCGGGAGCGGACTGGTTGCATTTGGACATTATGGATGGGCATTTCGTCCCCAATCTGACCTTTGGCCCACCGGTTGTAAAACGAATCGCGGGTTGTACAGATCTCTTTCTGGATGCCCATTTGATGGTCACCAATCCGGACGAGCTGGTCCCCGCCTTTTTAGACGCCGGTGTGCACGCTATCAGTGTTCATCAGGAGGCCAGCACCCATCTGCACCGGACACTGCACCAGATCCGTGATGGGGGTGCCATGGCGGGGGTGGTGTTGAATCCTGCCACGCCTGTAGAGACGCTGACGGATATTCTGGTCGACTGTGATTATGTGTTGATCATGAGCGTGAACCCTGGGTTTGGAGGGCAGAAGTTTATCCCCTCGGCCGTCGAAAAGGTTCGTCGTCTACGGGCATTATGTGACGCCACGCCTGGTGCTGAAGGTGTTCTGATACAGATTGATGGAGGCATCGACGCACGTACCGCTCCTGCCGTTGTGGCGGCTGGTGCCCGAATCCTTGTTGCTGGTTCAGCCGTCTTTGGCCAACCCGATCGACGACAAGCCATAGATACACTTCATAAGGCTCTTCGCGAGGCATAACCAGCCTATGAATCCTCCCGGACGGATGCGTGTTCTCCGATTGTGGAGCTTGGCAATTGTACTCGCGATGTCGAGTCTGGCCTGTGGATCGCGATCTGTTGGGGGCTCGGCGGCCCATCAGATCCCTGCAGATACCAGTAGCTGGGTGGTGGTCCCCTCCATCGATCGCCTGGTGCAGCGTCTTGATCAATACGGGGCGAACCTACCGGGGATGGATAGTATGGCGAAGACCTGGCGGCAGTTGCTCGGTGTCCGTCCTGCGGGGCCCCCCGACTACGCCGCCAACGGTTGGTCGTCCAATAGTGATATTGTACTGGCCCGCCAGGGAACCACCCTTCTTCTGGCGTTCGGTCGGGTCGATGCGGTCCCATTTGAGCGCTTTCTGCGTCGACGATTACGAAGTTTCGGGGTGCAGTCTGATGCGTCGGGCCGACTCGTCCTGGGCGAGAGCGTCGGAAAGCTGCACCTGGATAACCAGGGAGTGGTGACCCTTGTATTCGTGCCCGCGCGTCCCGAACGTTCCCAGAGCGATCGACTCGAGCGAGCCTGGCGTCAATGGTACGCATCCACCCAGATGGTGGACCTGCCGTCCAGTCGTTCGAC
>PBVT01000063.1 GCA_002728755.1 Myxococcales bacterium | reverse complement strand
TCCTTCGTCGGTGGTGCCTTCGTCGGTGGTGCCTTCGTCGGTGGTGCCTTCGTCGGTGCTTCCTTCGTCGGTGCTTCCTTCGTCAGTGGTGCCTTCGTCGGTGCTTCCTTGGTCGGTGCTTCCTTGGTCGGTGCTCTCATGCACATCCGGAAGGATTATGTTTTCAGGGGGTACACAAATGTTTTCCAGGCACTGAAGATCCCCGAAGCACTCGCCGTCTGAATTACACGGACCACCTTCCTCACCGGTCGAAGGGCCTCCACCACCGCCGCATGCAGAAGCCAGCAGAAAAAGACTAAAACCAAAGCCCCAATATGTCCGCATTCCAAACACCGACGTTTCATGCCAAACATCAATCTAACCAGTAAAGGGTTTATCCCTCAAATGGGCTCATTTAGGCAGCAAGCCGTTCCCAACGATTCCCAAGCACAATCCGTGGGCCTTGGGGGGTACAGCTCAACGCTTGCGGACTTCTAGCTCAACCACAAGGTCGCTAGATGGGCGTTTCACCGTTGCGCGGATGCGGCACGGACCGGGACCAGAACGCCCAAATAGCAGCACCTTGGTATATGTTGGGATTGTCATTCGACCCATCCGTGTTTTGGTCTTTTGGAATCGATGGGTCCCCTCATAATGGTGGGCCAGATTTGCTGGGCGACTATTTTTTCGTCCGTTGGTGCTGATTGCACAGGTCTTCGGTGTGAGCACATCGAGAGTAAAGGGGACCGCAGTATTACAGATCTGCACTGGCGATGGACCGAAATGCATCGCGATGGCCAGCTCCTTCCATTTACCCGTCAGTAACGTCCGCGCATTCAATCGCACGGAGGTGAGATTCTCCACGTATGGGGCCACCGACTCTGTGGCGCACCGACCTCCGGATTGACCACTCTCGTCGCAGCTCCAACGTTGCGCAGGCGTCTCAAAATAGCCACCCGTCTTTGTCCACGGGATGAGCGCCGTTCCATCGGCGGAGGTTTGAGCCCGGAGAACTGGCGCCCGTTTTCGTGGGTGGAAGGAGAGCCCTACGGTCGCGTTTTCCACGGGGCGACTGTTGCACACCTCTTTCTTCAGAGGGACGGTACGTTCCTCAATCCTGGTGTTGATGGGACCATCCATCGCTCGAATACCCTGAATAATATAGGGCAATATGATCAGGCCACCGACTCCTATCAACGAAGCCCCTGTCACCCGGTTATCTGCTTCGCCAGAAGCCAGAAGGTGGGCACCCATTCCGATGGAACCAACAGCCACCACGGGTAAGAGGTAATAACCAAGCCTGACGGCCCCATAAAAGATGTTGTCGAGCCTTGCCAACCCTTCCTTCGGTCGTGAAAGCTCCCGCTCTCCTGGTAATTGAATGGTTCGGACAACCTGCCGATCCACCGCAAATTGCCCCTTCTGGACGACCATGCATTCAACGGCTTTTTCGGCCCGGAAGCGTAGCCCGTCTTTCTGAACCTCATACCGACAAGTCGTCTTTTTCGTCGCCTCCGTTTCCGTTTTCTCGAGGGAAATCGTTTTGGCTACGGGGCGAACATCTACTTCGCGGATTTGTTCCTTCACGACGCAGCCACTAGAGGCCGTCAGAGCTAGAATCAGGAGTAGCTGTAGTGTTTTCATCAGTCGTCGTAGGTGTCGATAAAGGGTTGGCTCAACAAGCCGATACCGACAGCAAATGGGAGGGCCCCACCGTACAATCCGTAACTCCACCGTTCGTCATTGCTGGGGATGTAGGTGTTGAAACTCTTCAACACCAGGTACCCAAGATATAAAAGCATCGGCATGGATAAACCGATCAGGGAGACCCCCGTTACGCCCAGCCCGAGCTCTGTGTCCCGTACCACAATGGGTAGGTCTCCTTGTTCGTTCGGCTCTCCGGTTACCTCGATGTATCGAAGCCTGGGATTGCGCTCGTACATCTTTGTTCCCATTTTGGCTTGAACGGATTGGTTCCATAAACTTCGCGATTCGATGAATCGGTAGCGTTTCACCTGTTTCTGGGGAATGAACCCCTGCACGGCACAAGAGCTCATGGTGAAGACCAGAAAAATAGCGATGTATTTTGCCCCTGGAACCTGCAATTTCTCCCTCCCTACGGCTTCCTAGCATACCACGGTCCCAGCACTCTTCCATTGAGAGTGTAAAGTCGAAGTGCCATAGTCGGATCACAACATATAGGGAAGCCTACGATGAATACCTCCTTCAAGCTGTCTGGAATCTTATTACTGTTCGTCTTTTCCGCCCTCTCGACGGGATGCTTCTACAGTAGTGTGGCCATTCACGGCGACACCGCGCTCGTCGCAAAATCCAACTGGGGTGGTGTTATGAAAAACCTCTACGTCTGTAAGGTGACCCCCGAAGGTGTCACGGATTGCAGAGAGAAAGAGACTCCCTGAACAGTCTCCGTCGAAGCCAATACCGGTACGGTTATTTAGGTCGATTTGACGCCCCAAACATCCCCAACGATTCCCAAGTGAAATTAGCTGGAACCGTCCTTCTTGCGTATCTCGCCGATGCCGTAGGGCGGGAAATAGTAGGTCTCCCGTGCCTGGAGGGCTTTCTCTTCTAACGACGCCAGATCGTCCAGGCGATCTTCAAGCGCCTGGAGACGGCCTGCATCCCCTTTGAGCTCCGGATGGGCCGGAACAAATAACGAACAGCAGTCCTGGTGCGGCTGAATGCTGATGGGGTACGTACCCAGGTCTTCGGCCAGGGTGACCACCTCGGACTTATCGTATGTGATCAGCGGCCGTAGGACCGGTGTAGGCGTTACCGCTTCCACAGCCCGTAGATTATACAAGGTCTGGCTAGCGACCTGACCAATACATTCTCCCGTAATCAGGGCTTGTGCTTTCGATTGCTGGGCCAGCTGATCGGCCATTCGTAACATCGACCGCCGATACAGAAGTAGCAGCAGACGTGCTGGGACGTAATCACGAAACATCATCTGCAGGTCGCCAAAGGGGACCACATGGAGGGTCAACGCCGGCGACCAGCCGGACAGAATCCGGGCCAGAGAGCGGACCTTTTCCTGAACCTGCGGGCCGGTCAGTGGGAAGCTGTCGAATGTGACCGCGTCGATGCGCACCCCGCGTTTCTGTGTAAGCCAGCCGGCCACAGGAGAATCGATCCCTCCGGAGAGTAATAAGACGGCTTTCCCGTTACTCGCCGTGGGTAATCCACCGTGAAGAGGAATTCGTCCGGCTGTAACGTAAACATCCTCAGGACGTACTTCGATCTCGATATTGACGTCGTATCCTCGCAACTTTACGGATAAACCCACGCCGGCTTCAAGCACCCGTGCCCCCAGCTCCCCTGCGAGCTCAGAACTACGGATCGAAAACATCTTGTCGATTCGGCGGGCGGACATGCGGAAGGTCTGTGCGCCGTCTTCCTTGGCGACCTTCGCTCTCTCGATGACCTTCTCTGCGATACGGTCGAAGAGCTGCTCCGGTGATTCCTCTGGAAGCCGCTCTACAATATACGCTACTGCCAGATCATTCAGACCAAAAACGCGCTTTGTTCGCTGGATGATTTCATCGGGGGAGTGGTCGTCGGACTCGATCAGTATGCGACCATAGGGAGTGGACACCTTACAGCCGGGCAGATCGGCGAGGGCTGCACGCAGATTGCTGCGAAGCACATTCAGAAAGTAGCTCCGCCGGCCTTTCTTGAGAAAGATCTCGCTATATCGACCTATGATGTGCACTGCCATCGCGATTACCCCGTCGACGTAGTCTTACTGATTTGCCGAACCGTCCCGACAACCGCCTGAAGCTTCGCCAAGAGAAAATCCAGGGCGTCCTCAGGTGTCTGTGGGGATAGAGAGACCCGTATCACACCCGGATCGGAGGTATACCCAAGAGCCTTGATCACATGGGTAAGTTCCGTCTTCCCATGACAGGCCGAACCCGAGCTGACAATAACCCCTTCTCGCTCCAGGAAATGAAGTAGTGTCTCGCTGGAGCAACCCTCGATGCGGAGAGGGATGATATAGGGCGCAGTATGCTCTGGGTCCACCAGCGGATAGGCGCGGTCTATGGTGCTTTCAAGCTTCTCCAGAAAGCTGTCTCGTAAGACCTGGCTTCGGTTCACGAACTCCCGGCCCACCTCCTGCATATGTCGGGCCGCGGCTCCGAACCCGGCGATTCCTGGTACGTTCTCGGTTCCGGGGCGGATTCTCCCTTCCTGGCTTCCGCCAGAGGCGAGGGGGTTCAACCCTTTCCCGCGCCGGAGATAGAGCGCTCCAATCCCTTTGGGTCCATGAATCTTATGGGCGCTGATGCTCAGCGTATTTACATCCCATTCTCTCGGTCGGACCGGGTGCTTTCCAAAGGCCTGCACCGCATCACAATGAATGTGTACGTCGGGGACTTGCGCGCGAACGGCCTTCCCCAGACTGGCGATGGGTTGTACGCTCCCCGTCTCGTTATTCACCGCCATCAGGGCGATGAGACGTGTGTTGGGCTTGAGTTGGTCCAGCAGGACATCCAGCTCAACAGATCCCGTCTTTGGATTGACGGGCGTGATGTCGACCGTGACCCCTTGTGCCTGTAACCATTCCACCTGGGAATAGACACTGGGATGCTCCACCGCAGAAAGAATCGCATGGCTGTCTGCGTTGAGTCTGGGGACACCCCGGATGGCAATATTATTGGCCTCGGTGCCACCGCTGGTGAAGACGATCTCGGTGGTGTCTACTCCGAGGATACGTGCGATGGTATCTCGGGACTCATCCACCACACTGCGGGCCGCCGCACCCGGTCCATGGACCGATGACGGATTCCCGTAGGTCTGGCAAAGCACTTGCCGTACGGCTTCGGCAACCGGCTCGACAGCTCCGGTTGTTGCCGCATTATCCAGGTAGATTTGCTGCATCTGGGATTCGCCTCAGCTTACCGGAACAGTGCGCTGATACTCTCACCGTAATGGATTCGACGAATGGCTTCGGCGAAGGCGGGTGCGACAGACAATCGCTTAAGCTGCTTAATGTTCTTGTCTTTCGTGGGAACTGTATCGGTGACGACGAGCTCCGAGATGGCCTCACAGCCTGACAAACGCTCAACGGCAGGTCCCGAAAGGACACCGTGGGTTGCGGCCGCGGAGACACTCTTAGCTCCGGTTCGAACGAGGAAGTTGGCGGCTTCCACCAGGGTGCCACCGGTCGCGATCTCGTCGTCGATGATCAGAGCATGCTTTTCCTCAACATCACCAATGAGATGTTGGGCCTTTGCGTTTTCGTCATCGGCCGTTCGGCGCTTGTCGATGATCG
>PBVT01000062.1 GCA_002728755.1 Myxococcales bacterium | reverse complement strand
GAGGAAGCCACGGAAGAAGCCGAGGAAGCCACGGAAGAAGCCGAGGAAGCCACGGAAGAAGCCGAGGAAGCCACGGAAGAAGCCACGGAAGAAGCCGAGGAAGAGAAGGCTGAGTAAGCCTAACGGCGGTGAAACATTCCGGGTAGAGACCTCGGTCCACGCAGAGCCCAGCATACATTGTCGTTCCAGACGATGTTGGAATCTCCAGGTGCGTGTGCGAGAGATCCGGTCCAGTCGAGAAGCGATAGATTACGTCATTTAGCGGAGACCGAATCGGTCTTACGGCGGTAGACTACATTCGGGGTAGGGCCCGCCGTCTACGCATACGCCAGGTGACATGATGGAGCCAGACGATGTCGGTGTTTCGGAGTGTGGCTGGAAGGGTCCCGTCCCATCCGGATACCGTGTGATGGACTGGTTGTCAGCACCTTCGGATCCATAGGAATGTATATCCAGAGTATTTCCATTGGGTGCTTGTAAGCGAACCTCAGCTCCCGAATTCGTTAAACCCAGGGCCTTATCCGATGTGAGCACATCCGCACGAGGGAACAGTGTCTCAACAGGTGTTCCTCCGGAGAAGATCAGGATCACGTCATTCGGATCGTAGCATCCCGCCGGGAAGGTGTGTTTCAAGGCATCTTTCACGTAGATAGCAACACCCGTCATATCGATGGGTTCCGCATCGAGAACCACCAATTCCAGGAATTCATCCTGGGATGAACTGGCGTTCGCATCTCCGTTGATGTCCTGGTTGGCGGGAGGATCCGCGAGGATTTCATTAATTACCAGCGAGCCGGAGAGTGGATACTTGCAATCCCCCCCTATATCGGACGAGGTGTCCGAGATGTCGGAGGTGCTGGTGGTGTCAGATGTGTCTGGGGGCGGTGGTATTGTGCCGTCACAGTTGGGGAACGGTCCCCCGGACGAGCAATTGCCTGGCGACATCGATAACCCACCGGGAGTTTCTGTGTGTAGAGTCCATTCACCCGTGATGTCAGGGAATCGAGTTAACGCCTGATCCTTAGCTCCTTCGGCTCCAAAGGTGACGGAGTCGAGCATGACACCGTTATGTCGAATGGAAATCTGTGCACCGGAGTTTGTCAGTGTCAGGGAGCTATTGCTAATTACGGGCAATGCCCCGCCGAAACCATCGGGATCTCCGATAGTACCGCCTGAAAAGACTACAACGGCCTGTCCTACTCCAAGACAACCTGGCGGGAAGGTATGTTTGACCTGCCCTTTGACTAGTAGCTCTACGTTCGTAAGTAGAATTTCTCGGTCGGTATTGTTTACGAACTCGACGAACTCATCCTGGGTGGAGCTGAAGATCATATCCTGGTTTGCGTCCAACTCCGAGCCCGGGTCGGCGAGGAGCTCATTCAGCATTAACTCGCCGGGGAGCGGTGAATCACATGCCAGCGGGGGAATGTCGAGCAGCGCGGTTTGATCGGTACCCGTACCGTCCTGCTGCGGTCCTACCTTCAAGCAAACACCGGTTGAAGCACAGATATGACCAGCCGGACAATCCGAGTTTTGACTACAGGTTGAGCTACCCAATGAGCATCCGGTGATGGAGAGCGTCACCAGTACGATACATGTTTGGAGGAAGTATCTAACCAATCTGCGTCCTTCCGATTCATAAAGCCCGTGAATCGACATCATGCACAGATTTTCGTGCAGTTGCCAACTAACGGAATAACACCACAGGTAAAAAGCTTGCATCAAGGGGCACAAAACACCAATATCGTCTTCCCCCACCCCATTGATTTGATGAGGAACATATGAAGCGTTCTAGGGCAATTCTAGTCACAATAGTCGTAAGCTTTTCTTTCCTGGCATTTTCAGCACATGCTTTGGCGGGCAGTAAGCGCGCTGCTAAGGCCGCATACAAACAGGGCGTGGAGCGAGGTAAGGCCGGAGATTTTGATAGTGCGATTATGTACTTCAAGAGGGCTGTAAAGAACGACTCCAGATATTCCTCTGCATGGCGCGATCTTGGCTTGGCCTACCAGAAGACAGGCCAGTTTTCTGAAGCAGCGGCTGCATATAAGAAGGCTCTTAAGTTCAACCGTAATTCCTGGTCGTCGGCCCAGGGACTGGGGCGCTCCTACATTCGAATGAAAAAGGGGCCAGAGGCTGTAAAAGCCCTGAATAAGGCGGTTAAGTTGGCAAAGAAATCCCGCAAAAAGAAGGATCGTATGGAACGCCTTGAGTCTTCGAATTCGTCTTTGGCGGAAGCCCATGAATTGGCAAAACAGTACGCCAAAGCGGCCAAGATCTACGAGACCATGTTGAAGAAGGATCCGTCGAATAAGTTCAAAATTCGTAAACTCGCCAAATCCCATGCTCGCGCGAAACAATGGGATAAAGCGATTAAGGCGTACACCAAACTGACGGAGCTTGATAAAAGTGACCGCCGAGCCTGGGGCTTTATAGGTCACTGTCACGAAAAGGCAGGCAATACTGGAGAAGCCAGAAAGGCTTACCGAAACGCCTGTGACCTTGGTGATAATAAGGCCTGTATGAAGGCTCAATAAGACCGGTAGACACAACCGGTGATATTGGGCTCCGTTGTGAGGAGCATTCGAGGCCTAGTCGAACCAGGTGGTCCTGTGCTCGTCTCTTGGTGCCCAGGCGGCGTGTGAACACACCGGTAGTAAAGGGCTCGCCCCATCTACATCTTTTGTAGCGACGAGTCGACCAAACCTACCACGGGCGTTCGCCTTGGAGTGGTGCGGTTCTGAGAGATACCCTTCGGGGATTACTGTTGTCGTGCTAGCCAGATATTGAAGGCTTTCAGGTCCATACTTTCCAGTACGAAACCATCCACGCCATCGATCTCTTTGCTGACCTTCTGTAGGGAGGCCAGCTGATCCTTATTCGCGGAGCGCAATAGGCCCCAGAAGAGATAGCTACGAAGCTCCCGATAGGCGGAACGAGTCGATATAAACGCGCGTTCCAGCCATTGCGACATAGTTCCTGGAAGCGGTGCGACCTGGCTGAGATGAGCCAGCATGACGGCGGCCTTCTCTCGCTGCGGTACACTGATCTCTTCATGAACGCGGACCAGCGTGGCACAAGCGGCCGGACATTGGTTGCTGCCCTCATCATCGTCACTTGCGGTGTCTGTGGGCGGTTCCCATACCTGCAGAAGGTTTGCGCTACCGCTGCATTTGGCGGTCAGGAGATTGAACGCCTCTAGACGTGTCATTACGGTACGGTTTGTACGTACGGCTTCATTCTTAAGGCTCACCGCGAGATCATTGATACTCTGGGCTTGCACACGTTTTGCTTCGTCCTTACCAGCTTTGGTCAGAAGAGCCTCGACCGCACGCTCCATAACGAATTTACGGTCTTCTTCAGCTTGCTTCATGACGGCGTTGGTTAGCTGTACAGCCTTGGTGATGGAGTCTTTGGAAAGATTCAAATCAACCAGGCAGTCCGCAGTTTTCGGCGTGCTTTTACATTCCTTCACGCAACGGTCGTTGGTGGGAAACATCTTCCAATAACAACCTACGTCTGAACCACAGCTTGCGACGGTTTGCTCGTAGGCGATGACGTTCTCGGAGCGCTCCTGGGCAAGAAGCTCATTCTTCTTCATCGCCCCTAGAACCGTTTTCTTATACTGCTTCCAATCGTCCTTGTGCATACCAAGGGCGATGAATCGAACCAGCTTACGTTTAATCTCGGCGTCATCAGCCATGGAAAAGACATCGAATAGAGCTTTTCGTGCCGGCTTGGTTCCGATTACCGCAAGAGCCCATGCAGACTTCAAGTAGAGTTGTTCATCGGAGCCCGCATCTTTATAGGACAGGGCGAACTTTTTCAGCGTGGGGATCACTGGGTCAAGGCTGACCGTATTCGGGAATTTCATAAGGGCAGTGAGCCCGATCTGAATTCGCTGCATCTGCGCGGTTACATATTTTGCGCGTTGCGATTGGCGGATACCACGGAGGGATAGACGCGCGGAGAGGCTCGTCGCAATAATCTGTGCGGCTCGTGGCGATCGTTGGTCCGCCAGTACGACCATAAGCTCGGGGCCGTAGCGCCAACGCCATTCTGGAATACGTTGTCTCTTGGTCCAATTCACGAAGTCCTCAACCTCTTTTCCGTATTCGCCTTTGCGATCGTGCTCTACGAGCGCCTTGATCAGGTCGATTGCGGGTGCACCAATGGTGGCGAGTGCGCTTCTGGCGGCTGCCGATGCTACTTCGTTATCGTGTGCTTTTAGAAAGAGTCCGCGAACGATTCCGGCTACGGTGTTCCGGAAATCGATCTGATTTGGATTCTTGGCGATGATATCGCCGAGCTGTTTGATCGCCAGCCGGAAGACGGACACCTCTTCATTTTTTGGGTCCGGCGTGTTGAGGAGATCACGGTACAAGCTCTTATGCTTTGCGGCGTCCGCTTGAACCAGAGTCAGAGCCTTCAAGGCGGCTGGTCGTGCTTTTCGGTTATTATTGATTACGGCGGTGAGAGCGTCTTCCGTAGAAACACCCTCTGGAGACCATGCGGCCGTATTCTGTTGGAGCGTTCCATCTTCACTGGCACTCCAGCCACAGGCTTTTACATCGTTCCAACGTTCGATGATATTTGCGGCCTGGATAGCATTCTCCGGTGTACCGAGTGCACAGGTAGAATGTTCTGTGGCACTAGCCGAGAGGTCGCATCCAGCGAGGATGGACACGGCGACAACCTTGGCACTGTCGTAGCGGTTGTTGAGGCGTTTCTTCGAGTTGTCGACCTTCTTCAACCGGCGGTCGATCTGATTAATGCGTCCGGAATCTTTGGACTCCTCTTTCTCTTTGCTCAGAGCGTCTTCCTCTGCCTTCATCGCCTCAAGGATACTATGGTTCTTGGTGATGATATGTCCGACGGCGTTCAGAATTTTTTCGCGCGGATCCAGTTCATCATCTCGAACCTTCTTATTTTCCTGCTCGGACTGGTGCGCAGCTTTCGAGGACGCAATATAGAGGTCTTTCAGGCCGCCCATCGCGACGATACAATGAAGATCTCGAACACGTTGAAGTGCCCGACTCTGGGTGTCTTGATCTTTACTTGTGAGTCGTTTCGTAAAATAAGAACAGGTTTCCTTATTTCCACGAGTACAGGCCGTCGCCAGAAGAAGTACGAAAGTGACGGCCAGGACAGAGACGACAGGTGCACGAAAGCGCATGGGCTACTCCATGAAGGATGGTGCGGTAACAATACTTCAATCCACGACGGATAATCGTTTGACTGGTCGCGAACGAGGCTTGGCGGAGTCTAGCCGAAGGCCCCTGGAGGGTCAAGGTATTCGAAGGGAATGTGTTTCAGCCCGCCTGGAGGCCATCTTTTCGGCTCCAGAACGACGGCTACCGTTACGTATTTTCAGCGCAAACGAAGCCTACGTCGCCAGCAATACATAAGGTCTGCTCGATCCCAACGGGCGTTCCCACAAGGTCTTGAATAGGCTTGATCCAATACTCGACGAGCCACATCCTTCTCTTGTTCTGTGCCATCTTTTATAGCAGCGTAACAGGCGCGTGGTTCGGCTCGACCATTCCGCCGTATCAGCCCGCGTTCGTATAGGCGGTCGCGGGTTTGTCTACGCAAGGTTCGAAGGGAGTCTGGTGTGGCCAGCCGCCAGGCTTGCATTCTTGGAAGCTCATTTTCTTCCGGCTGGTTGAGCGTGATGCGAACCAGGGCCTCTTCGACCGGGTTGGGATCGGAACTCTCAGAGAGGAGGGCAATAAGGTGCGAAACAAGGGATAGATCGCCGGATAGTCCGGCCAGCCAGATGGCCTCTCCCTGGACCGTACGCTGTTTTGTGGCCTCCAGGTGGGTGTCAATGGAGCGAGCATCGGAGAAGAGAACTCGTAATGTCGATGTCCACTTGGTGGAGGGGCGAAACTCCATCACCTCCAGCATGGCCGCGATCTCCGCTACCGGAGGGCGTTGTGAGGCAAGACGCGCGAATGCCGTATCGATGGCGGGCCCCGATTGACCAATGAGACTGGAGATTGCAGCGAGCCTTACGGCGCTGGATTTCGCCCGAAGTGCACGCATCATGATGCCGCGTACGGCGGTGTCGTTATTACCAAACCATCGTAGGAGATGCATGGCCGCGATTCGTGTTTCTGCGCTGCTCTTTCTCGCGAGGCGTATCAGCTCGCGTTTTCGCATTTGCCGTATTCGAGTATGGGCTGGATTGCTCTTACGGTTTCGGCAGCCGTCCAGGATATCATCGTTAGAACAGCCGATACGTAGATGAAGATGATCGTCGTGGGGTTTCGCGCCACGTGGTTGCCGAACAATCCGCTTCATCTTTTCAATCAACTCTGGCTCCAATTTTTGACGCCGAGCTTCGTTGATGACTTTGGAGCGAATCGGATTGGAAACGAATAGATATACGACCGGGATTTCTTCCTGATCCAATAGACCGCGGACTACGTCCAATAGCCCTGGAACATCCAGATATAAGTCTTGGCCATCCTCGGTTCTAGCTCGCCCATATCTGTTGAATTCCACCATGGTGCCAACTTCGAGGGGGTTGCCCATGCTGTCGACGGCTGGAAAGAGTATGTCCGCATCACGTCCCCCCTTATGAGATACGCTCCAACGGATTCGTCCACCACCACGCCGTGAGATGTTCGCGATCTCCAGCCGTGCTCCGGGTCTTGGTTTTCCGTAGAACTCAGCGGCACGTAATAAAAGAGAAATCATCTCGTCAGTGCCAAGATGGGTTCCGCGGGAGAGTTGATCCGGTATCGCACGGTGATGAGGACCTGTTGGTGGAAGAGATCTTCCATTGATTAAAATACCGTCGACCACACTCCCAACCGACACAGAACCCGTTGCACGACTTACATCGTTTACATCTGGAAGAGGGTTGGGGGGGACAGGCAATTCACCGAGATACGCGGCCCGCTTTCTTTGATGGGATTCGGGACCTTCGGCTCGAAAGGTTCGCGCATCGGAAGCGGTCCATAAGGGACCATTTACATGCCAGTTCGGGTCATGGCTCTGGAGGCAGCCACTGGTCAACATGAGCACTAGCATCCCAATCAATACCCGTATTTTTCCCTCATCTGGCCACAATACAGCCGGGTATTTGGGACGTGGAGGATTCGTGTCCCGAACGTAGATGCTATGAAAACTCTTATTAATTTGGACTCCAGTCTGGCTCTTTGTTGCTATTGTGTGGTAGGGAACGCCCTCCGTCCATTTTATTAGTATAAGGATAGGAAAACCCGCCTGATTCCTCATAAGCCACAATCGGTTGGCCCTTTTCTGGCGGGGAGATTGTGCGGTATGAGCAAGCGGCCGAAAAAGAAAACCAAATCCGGCACCCGTGGTGCTGGCTCCGAGAAGACGGAGGTCTCTGCAGAGGAATCCGTGGCGTCGGTAGAAGTCGACGTGATTCCGCAGGAGCATCTTCCCGTTGTGTCCGATAGAGGTGGCGACCTCTCTCTGTACATCCGGGATATGAAGCGATACCCGGTTCTGAGTCGTGAAGAGGAAAAAGAATTAGCAAAGCGTTGGTATGAGGACGCCGACCCAGACGCGTTCCGAAAACTCGTGGTGTCGAATCTTCGCTTCGTTGTAAAGATTGCCAACGAATACCGTCGGTATGGCTTTCGTGTGTCTGACCTGATTCAGGAGGGCAACGTGGGGCTCATCAAGGCGGTAATGAAATTCAACCCGAATCGTGGGTATCGACTCATCTCCTATGCCGTATGGTGGATTCGAGCACAGATCCACGATCATATCCTGAAGAACTGGTCGATGGTGAAACTGGGAACGACCCAGCTACAACGTAAATTGTTCTACCGTCTTCAAAATGCGCAGTCGGTTCTTAAAGAGCGACTGCATGAAGAGGCCTCCGATCAAGACCGTGACCGGCTGGCATTGGAACATATCGCAGATTCTCTGGGGACAGATACCCGCACCGTGCAGGAGTTCCAGACTCGAATGAAGCGACGGGATCTTTCCATCGATACTCCGTTATCCGATGATAACGCGTATAGTGTAGGCGACAGGCTCGCGCAGGACGGCACCGATCAGCATGAAGTCTTAGAGGTCAGCCAATCGCATCATATGTTACATGATGTGATCGACGCGGTTCGCACCGATCTGAATGATCGGGACCTGTATATTCTCGATAACCGGATTCTATCCGATTCACCGCTGACCCTGGAGGAGTTGGGTGATCGGTATGGAGTCTCCAAGGAACGGATTCGCCAGGTCGAAAAACGAATTCGAGAGAAGATCGTGAAAGCGGGAAAGGAACGTTTTCAGGACATCAAATATCTTGCGTCGGACGACGAAGACAGGTCCTGAACACATCGTTAACGCGCAGAGTTGATGCTTTCCATGGTCTTTCGGTTGGGGAGGAAACTTCCTCCGCGGTTCACAAACACCACCCCAAAGGATGTTTTTTGCACCGGATCACAGGATTCTATTGATACATTTGCGCTTAGATCCCAAAGGTCATCGTCGTCGACCTGTTTGGAATCCCATCGTGTTACAATCGATTCACTGCAGAGCCCAGACTCCATATAGGTCAAAGTAAATAGAGGCTCGACACGGACGGTGCGTCGTTTGAAATTCAGAATGTTGAATTTCGCTTCGTGGCTCTCTTTACTCGCACCAAAACTGGCCGTTCCGGTCGTGTTCTTATCGGATCGGATCACAAGACGGTGCCTTTGAACGTCGGATTCGAAACGATACCATCCGGTGATTGCGGATACCTTATGTACGGCATGGGCTGACCATCGGTTCCGCCGCTTCTTCAGATGTACAAGAACCTCATAGGCGTCCACGTTGGGGTTTGCGTCATCCTGTGGGCCCATACAGTCAAATACACGAACCAGGGCCTCGTTCTTATTGGCGGCGGAGAAGCTGCCGAGAAACACCTGTGTTCTGGGCACCATGGGTTCGATGGTGGTCCCCGAAAATTCTGTCCGACGAGGGCAACGAGTGCGTCGTAATGCTTTATGTATGGCTGGCATTTCGTCTTCGCTGGGGTGCACCAATCCTCCGGCTGCGGGATCCGAGCCAATATAATCGGATGGCTGTTCCTGGACGGGTTGTGGCTTTTCCTCTTTGGGCTTTGTCTCCGCAATCACCTCCGGCTTGGGCATCAGTCGTGCGTAGGCTCGGAATGAATAATCGGTTTCCTTTCGGCTTTGGTGACAGAGCATACAGCCATCGGTATCAACATCATCGGCAGGCTTCTTCGTGTTCGGATCATAGGCTGCCATCCGCCAGGTGCCTTTTGTCGTTTTGTGCATGACTGCGACAACAAGAGGTTCTCCCCCAATAATTTCACTACCTTTCCGAGTGGCGGCCCGGATCTCTTTCACCAGCGTTGAGCCGGAAACAAACACATTACTGTCTAGCTTTGTTTTCGGGCCCATGTACATGGTCCAGACTTCTTCGGACCCGTCCCGGTAGATGGGGGCGTTGGTAAGTTTCGTCCATTTTGCGTAGCCCTCTGGGAAGGTTTTTACACGGTCTTTGGATTTTTTACCTGCCTTTTGTCGGCGTATTTTTTTCTGCTTCTGGATCGCCGATGTGCCTTTGTCCGAACGTATCCTTTTGATGCCACTGGGAGGGTTCAGTCGGCTAGAGACCGACGTCCGTTCCGTACGCGGGATGATTCGCGTGTTGTCTTCTTCCGTAGTACGCGGTTCCTCTGGTTGCACACCACTACATGCAAGAGCGAGGCTCAACACAAAGCTTAGCGCAAGGATTCTGCAATACGGGTTCATCATGAATTCAACGATTACCGGATTCCCCAGAATATGCAAAGTGGTAGTTCTGCTTTCTTAAAAACAGGAACATAGAAAGACGTGTATACGTTTCTTTAACTTGGATTTATCTGGGGACACGATAGGATGACTTCCATGATTCGAGTTTCGATACTTTTTGGGGTGACGCTTATGGTGTTCTCGGCCCCGGTGATTGCTCATTCGTCTGAGAGCGGGGCAATGTACCAGTGCTTACGTCCCGATCCCACGGCGCCCGCGAAGGCCGTGTGGCAATATACGAATAAACCGAGTGAGGTTCGTAAGCGTTACGGAAAGGATATCCAATGTAAGCGGATCTACAGTTTTGGTGGAGCACCAGCAGAGAAAGCCACAAAAGAGACGACCAGTAAGAAGAAGCGCACAAAGCGTCGGACAAAGAAAACGCGTGCCTATGTTCCGCCCTCGGGGGATCCGGTCAAAAAGATGGTCCCCAGTACCCAGAAGCGAATCAGCAAAAAAATATTACAGACGGTTCGTGAGGCCGCGGATCGATATGGATTGTCAGAGGACTTCGTTCTCGGCGTGATCTATGTGGAGTCGCGATTTAATCCAAATGCGGTTTCGAGAGTGGGAGCTATGGGGTTAATGCAGCTTATGCCCGGAACGGCCAGAGATCTGGGCGTAGAGGACGCGTTCAACCCGAAGGAAAATATAATGGGCGGTACGCGCTTATTGCGACAGCTGGCCAATCGATACGATGGTGACTATGTGCGAGTAATCTCTGCGTATCATGCGGGTGGAGGTGCTGTGGCTCGAAAGGATGGGATCCCCTACGAGCAGACCGACCAATATGTCCGAATGGTTCTCGATGCCTACTATGGCTTTGTAGACGGTACGCTGGAGATACCAGGTAACTGAGTTAAAGGCTGCCGAGTGACTGCAGCACCTGTCCACCACCACCACGCCAAATGACGGTGTCCCGGAGCCAGGTGCCGTCGTCGCGATTTGGGTAATCGACGTTGAAATGGAGTCCTCTAGATTCGCGGCGCGCTAGAGCGCATTCGACGATCAGGTGGGCAACCGTTACCAGATTTCGCAGTTCTACGAGATCGCCGTTTAGCACAGTGTCCCAATAATCGTCGTGGACTTCGGCTCGTATGAATTCGATACGGCGACGGGCCCGGTCTAACCGTTTGTTTGAGCGAACGATGCCCACGTAATTCGTTAGAATCCGACGGATCTCATCCCAGGACTCACTGATAATAACTCCCTCTCGTAATGGGCGAGCAAACCCCGGTGACCATATCGGAAGATCAGGTGCGGGGGCAGGCAGTTGGCCGGATTGGTAGCGTTCGAGGATATCCGCCGCGACCGTCTTAGCGTAGACGGCACATTCCAGTAGAGAGTTTGATGCAAGTCGATTTGCCCCGTGAAGCCCAGAGCATGTTGTTTCTCCAAGTGCCCAGAGGGAGGGGAGGGTGGTTTGCCCATTTTGATCGACGAGCACTCCCCCGCAACAGTAATGGGCGGCAGGAACAACAGGAATCGGCTCTTTTCGTAGGTCGTAGCCGAATTCCAGGCATCGTTTCAGGATGAACGGGAAACGATCTTCGATGAACTCTGGGTCTCGATGACTAAGATCAAGGAAGACGCAATCATCACCAGTCGTTTTCAGTTCGTGGTCGATCGCTCTGGCTACAATGTCGCGTGGCGCGAGCTCAGCCAATGGATGAACGTTCATCATAAAACGTTCACCGCGCGCATTAAGGAGATATGCGCCTTCCCCACGAGTTGCTTCGCTGATCAAGAAGGATTTGGCCTGCGGATGAAAAAGGCAGGTCGGGTGGAACTGAACAAATTCCATATTCGCGATGCGCGCTCCCGCGCGATATGCCATGGCAATTCCATCCCCCGACGCGATATCTGGATTGCTGGTGTAAAGGTATACTTTGCCAGCACCGCCTGTAGCCAGGATGGTCGCCGACGCGGAAAACACTCTGACCTGGTGGTTGTTCAGATCAAGGACATAGGTTCCTAGAACCGAATCTGTTTCTATTGTCCCGTCGTTCTCTGTCACCGAATAGGTTCTACTGCGAGTAATCAGATCGACTGCCATATGGCGTTCAAAGACATGAATTCGGGGATGATCTTTCACTCGTTCTGTCAGGGCCCGTTGAATGGCGAGGCCTGTCTGATCTTTTACCCGTGCGACACGGCGTCGACTGTGTGCGCCTTCATTTGCGAGGCTCAGGTCGGATCCATCGCGGTCGAAGGGGACGCCGTATTGTAGCAACTCTGAGATGGCCTCTGGGCCACCCTTCACCACCATATTTACAACATCGGGATGACATAGCCCTGCACCCGCCTGCAGGGTGTCCTCGATATGGAGCTCAAAATCATCGTTCTCCGATAGCACGGCGGCCATGCCTCCTTGTGCATATCGAGTATTGGACTCCATCAGCTCACGTTTCGTGATGATGGCGACCTTCATATGCTCTGCAAGACGTAGAGCGGTACAAAGACCGCCAATCCCGCTGCCCACAACGACTGTATCAAAGGTTTCGACCATACCGCCTAGTTGCATTCCACTGTGCGTCACGTCAAGTCCTGTTGCAGTGGAAACCCATTGGTCAGCCCCGAAAACAGGGGGGCTGAGCTGGCCGAAATTACGCAAATTTCGGATGGAAGCGCGAAAAATAAAACGGCTGTTTTTTTTGACCAGGCTCGAAACTGAGGTTTAACAGAGAGTATCCATAGGTTGAATTGGGAGCCTGGGCGTGACGGATCGTGCAACCGAAAAAATGCGGCGAGTAGAAGAGCTGTTGGAGCAGGGGATGGTTATGGTGCATCTCGACGCTCGGCTGATGGGTGTAGCTGTTCCAGCGGCCCATCTTGGAAATCACGCTCTCGCTTTAAACCTCTCCTATCGCTTTGAGATCCCCGATTTTGAGATCTCCGATCAGGGGATACAGGCTTCCTTGTCTTTTAGTGGCGATCCATTCCCGTGCCTATTGCCTTGGGATGCGATCTTTGCCGTTCGTAGCCACGTCGATGATTCGTTTTTTGTGTGGCCCGAAGATGTACCGGTTGAGCTGCTTGTACGAGCTCGGACTGAGCTCTCTCGTACGAGTGGAGGAACCAATACGGTAGCAATGCAAGCACGTGAGCCGGAGGCTCTGGTGGTAGATGGCTCGGGGGATTTGCTCAGTGAAGCAGCTCCCGTGGGAAGACCGACTTCTGTTCCCTATCTTCGCATCGTGAAATAACGGATGTTTCGAAAGGGTGACTTCCCACCCGTAACAGGCGTCTTTGGCTCGTTCTCGGGTGCGTCGGGGCTGACGGATACGGAATCGGTAGATGGCGAACATCCGTGCCAGGGTTGCGTTGCGCCCTGCTGTTCGACAGTGACGGTCTTTGAGATGACCCCTCGGACCTTCCGGGATGTAGACTACCTTGGATATATTCTCGGATTCGATCGGCTGGAGCTGATGTGGCTTCCCGACGGTTCCGTAGAGGTAAACTACCGTGCATTATGTCGTCATCTTGAGAGGTCAACGGGTCGCTGCAAGGTGCATGATACACCCGAACAGCCCGATCTGTGTCGTGACTATGATGCCAAATCCTGTGCCTATAAGCCGCAATTTCTCGGAGTCCCCAGGTCCGATTCTATACGTGTATCGGAGGCTCGGTTTGCAGCGGTTGCGGCCTTGTTCTCCTACGATGCGCGTGGCCGGATTGTGAAGGCACCGGACAGTGATGCCATACGAACCATCATGGTTCGATCGGATTCCAGTCACGAAAAAGAGGAATCAGCGGAATACGGAAAGACGCGTTCTACCGTACAGGTGCCGGATGGGTCGGAGGGGCTTCAGGAACGTAGTCATGAAGAGGCGCGATTATCCCCTTGTGAAGGTTGTTCCGCACCCTGCTGCGATGTGTTGCTATTCCGGCTACCAGACCCGGTCGATCGTGCCGTGGTGGATTTTTACAGTTATATCAGCGGATTTCCGGGTTTGGAGATTGCCAGCACTCCGAGGGGGTGGGTCGTCCAATGTTTTTCTCGATGTAGGCATCTCAACCGAGACCAACGATGCGACCTTTATGGACAGAAGGAACGACCGGTTCATTGTCAGACCTATGACGCCTGGTCGTGTCGTTATGTGCCGACATTCCTACAGGGAGATGAGTTATACACCTCGATCCCTGTCGACCAGTGGGCGAAGGTGGTTGGTCTATTCGTATTCGACGAGTCGGGGCAGACGGTGGATCCGCCCGATCATCAATCGATCTCTGCACAGATTAAGAACGGATAACGAACCTACAGAGTTCGCAGGCGTACTTTTGAATCGGTCACTTTTGCATTTCCACAGCAATCTACCTACGCTTTTCTTCGTTGAGAATTTATGTTTTTTTGTTTGTATGCGTTGAATTTCAGGAGGGTTTTTTATGAAACACTTTATTTTGATTTTGATAATTTGTTTGGCTCCAGTCGTTGCATTTGCTGAGCCCGACGAAACAGCAACATCCTGTACCGAGGATGCAGATTGTCCGGTTGGTACAACCTGCCAGCCCATCTCCACACCCGCAATTAGCTGCGCGCCAGATGAAGAGTGTCCAGACGAGGAACCAACGTACGCCTGTGTTGCTGGTCCGGACACCTGTGAAAATGATGCCGACTGTGAACAGGGCTTTGAATGTATAAGATTCCCCTGTCCGGAATGTTTGTGTCCACCATGTGAGGAGGAGGAGTGTCCACCTTGCGAGTGTCCTCCTTGTGACGAAACCGGCATTTGTGCTCCGAAAGGTGTAGGAGAGCCCGTGGGTCAACTTGTGGGCGGTCCCTGCGACACCGATGAACAATGCCCAATCAGTTTCTCTTGTCAGGAGGTGCAGACGAGCTCCTGTGATACCAAGGACCGACCTACAAGCTGTGTTTGCCCCGACTGCGTGCCAGGAGAGGATTGTCCTCCCTGTGATTGTGATGAGTTACCGGAAGAACAGACGGACGAAGAGGCCTGTGTCCCCGAGACAGCAAATCTCTGTGTTTTCGAACCGATCGATTGTATGGAGGACGCCGATATTTGTGGCGAAGGGTTCTACTGCGCTCCCATCGAATCGTGTATGTCTTCGGGATCCGCCGGTATGGCCTGCGTTTGCCCTGATTGTCCAGAGGGTGAAGAATGTCCTCCCTGTGACTGTGATGATGTTCCAGAGCCGCCAGTAGAAGAAGAAATCTGTGAGACGGAAGCGGCCATCTGTGCTCCCGAGGAGATCGAGTGCGCTGAAAACTCGGATTGTCCCGAGGGATGGGAATGTGCCCAGATCGAACAAGCAGGTGCGACAATATGCGCTTGTCCTCCCTGTGAAGACGGCGAAGAATGCCCACCCTGTGACTGTGACGACATTGATGAGGAGCAGGAAGATCTCTCCATCTGTCTGCCAGAAGGCTGGTTGGATATTCTTGGCCCAGCACTCTCGGATGGTAGGGCCCTTGATGAGACGCTCGTCGAGCCCGGAACGACTCCGAATATCGAGCCTGGCACCAATAATGAGCCGGCTGAGCCAACGGGAGCCGAGAATGCCTCGGGATCCGGTGGCGGCTGTAGTGTGGCACCATCGGGTAGCCCAATGAGTGGTGGGCTCTTCGTGTTGATGCTTCTTATCGCAGGTTTACGGCTACGGCAGCGAAACGAAGCCACCTGAACATAGTCGTCTTTCGAGCGAATCGAATAGGGGGGTGGGGCCTGTCTGGGCTTCACTCCCCTTTTTCTTCTCGACCCCAATCAGCGTGACTGGTAAAAGCGGGACCCGATTCTTTTTCCAGGTTGTTTCAGGTGTTTGATGAGTGAGCAGCAGGCTATTGGTGGTTCGATGATCTCGGTGATCCTTCCCGACGGCGCTCGGCGGGAATTAGCGTCTGGCGCTACGGGTCAGGATCTGGCGATGTCCATCGCGGAAGGTCTAGCCCGAAAATGCGTCGCTATCGAGGTAGACGGCGTTTTGCAGGATCTCCATCTAGCGTTGAATGATGGCGCCAGCGTACGGTTGATAACCTGGGATGACACGGAGGGACTTGAGGTCCTTCGACATTCCAGCGCTCATGTGCTGGCCCAGGCTGTAGTGAGCTTATTTCCCGACGCCAAACCGACGATCGGCCCTGTTGTGGATGAGGGGTTCTATTACGACTTCCATGTAGAGAACCCGTTCACTCCGGAAGATCTCGCTGCGATCGAGAAGCGCGTGAAAGAAATTGTGAAAGCGAAGATACCCCTTCGCCGCTGCGAGGTGAATCGAGCAGAGGCGATCGACCTATTTCAAGACAATCCGTTCAAGGTAGAGATCATCGAGTCTGTCGATGATGGTGAGGTCGGTGAGGGCGAAACCGTATCGTATTATGAGCAGGGAGACTTTGTGGATCTCTGCCGGGGACCCCATGTCCAGCATACGGGGCAGGTGCGAGCATTCAAGATTCTAAAATTGGCTGGAGCGTACTGGCGTGGTGATAGCGAAAATCCGCAGCTTCAGCGCATTTACGGGATCTCGTTTCCAGATAAGAAACAGCTGAAAGAACACCTTCAAATGTTGGAGGAGGCCAAGAAGCGCGACCACCGACGGATTGGGCGTGACCTCGACCTCTTCTCTTTCCAGGAGGAGGGACCTGGCTTTCCATTCTGGCATGCCAACGGGATGCTTCTATACAACGCCGTAGCGGACTTCTGGCGGCATAAGCATCGTCTCGCTGGTTACGATGAGATCCGTACTCCAATGATGCTCTCCGACGCTCTTTGGCATAAGAGCGGACATTACGAGAACTACAAAGAGAATATGTACTTTTCGAACATCGACGAGCAGGGCTTTGCGGTCAAACCCATGAACTGCCCTGGTGGTGTTCTTGTGTACAAAGCGCGACGCCATTCCTATCGTGAACTGCCTCTACGTGTCGCAGAGCTCGGTCATGTTCATCGACATGAAATGAGCGGAGTGCTTCACGGCCTGTTCCGGGTTCGCTCGTTCACGCAGGATGACGCACATATATATTGTCGTCCTGATCAGATTATGGACGAAGTCGTCGGCGTGATGGAATTAGTGCGGGATATCTACGGAGCCTTCGGATTCGAAAATGTAGAGATCGAGTTAAGCACTCGCCCCGGGAAATCCATCGGTACAGACGAGATGTGGGAAAACGCCGAGGCCCAACTGCAGGGGGCGCTGGAAACCTCTGGGGTAGAGTACAAACTGAATCCCGGCGATGGTGCATTCTATGGTCCGAAGATCGACTTTCATATCCGCGACTGTATGAATCGGTCGTGGCAATGTGGAACCATCCAGCTCGACTTTGCGCTGCCGGAGCGTTTTGACTGCACCTACGAAGGGGGAGATGGGAACCGACATCGCCCGGTCATGATTCATCGTGCGCTATTGGGTTCTCTAGAACGCTTTATTGGTATTCTAATTGAACATTATGCGGGTAAGTTCCCGCTGTGGCTCAATCCGGCTCAGGTGCGTGTTCTACCCGTATCGGACAAGTTCTCCGATTATGCCAAAGAGGTAGCGGCGGATTGGTTTCAGGCCGGAATCCGTGCGGCTGCGGATGTCCGAAACGAAACCCTCGGTAAACGGATTCGTGAAACCCAGCTCATGCGGGTTAACTACCAGGCCATCGTGGGAGAACGCGAGGTCGCCGATGGAACGGTCAGTGTTCGCTCTCGTAACGGGGAACAGATCGGTGTCTTCACCATCGCTGAGTTCCGAGACAGACTATTGGCGGAGATCAACGAGCGCACCATCCCAGGGGACGCTTTCCCCGAGAAGGCCTCGTAGGCTACTGCGTAGGCGGCAGAGTAAAGTAGAACGAGCCCGTTATCCCGAGCTCTTCCTTCAACTCATTGGTAGTGTCCTGAACAAGGGTTCCTTCCACCATACCGCTGAATATCTGGCCGGGTGAGTTCCCCCAGTTGGCGACAATAATCTTGCCGGTCGCTCCCTCGACGCTCGAACGATAGGTCACATTATCGATGGAGAACTTGAAGGATGGTGGGTCTGCGCTGAAACCATATTTCGCGGGACCAGGGGTCTGTACGGGATAATCAGGAGAACCCTGGATGATTCCAAAGTTCAACTCCATCTCCGCATAATCCGGGTTGTACATAATATCATTGATGGCAAAGCCGATTACGCCCTGCGGATAATGCGTAGAGCCAAAGGAAAAGGCCGTTGTGTCTCCCGTTAGATCCCGCTCAAAAACCATTTCATCTCCATGGGGGAGGGTGATCGTTAAGGAATAGTAGGAATTCGGGGTATAGACTTCAGAGTTCGTAGCATCGGTACCTGTTGATGAGTCTGTACCAACCGATGCATCGTTATCTGTACTGCCGGTGGACCCACAGCCCAGAACGGCCACAAGCGAAAGAATGAGAAGTGTTCTATATGGATTACAGGTACGTGTTTTCATGATGTATACGCTACCTTGTCGCCCGCTTTGGATCAAACACTGTCAATCCAGCTGTGGATGGGTCTGTACTAAAGTTTTTGAACGGAACGGTCGTATCAATCTTTTATGACAAGGGTTGCCCCTTGAATTTACCGCTATTTTTTTATATTGTTGACAAAGTTGCTCACCATTATTAACAACACAAAAACCAAGGACTGCTTCCCGTATTTTGATGAACCTGATGAATGGCGAAGCGTGAATCACGATTAAATCTGGAGTTTTGATTATGCCTGTTCAAATACGTATTCCTACCTCTCTTCGAAAGTTCACGGAAGGCCATGAAAGTGTAGCTCTAGAAGGGGCTACTGTAGGTCAGGTGCTCGGAGAGCTGCATTCAAGCTTCCCCGATCTAGGTGGACGTCTCTTTGACCAGGAAGGTGGAATCCGTCGTTTCGTAAATGTGTATGTAAACGAAGATGACATTCGATTTCTGAGTCAGCTGGATACCCCGCTCTCAGATAACGATGAGATCTCCATCATCCCGGCCATCGCCGGCGGCTGATGTTCCAACCGTCCAGAACCAGCGAAACGACGATGGATAGTCTATTTGACCGTATCGTAGCCTCCGGCGTACTCCGTGATATTGAAGCGCAGGGCGCGGCGGAGTATCCATCCGAGGCCTGTGGCGTTCTCGTGGAGGATGCAGACGGCATCGTCGCCGTTCCATTTGAGAATATGCAGGATAAGCTGCACGCGATTGATCCCGAACGATTCACCCGTACCAGTCGAACGGCGTATAATCTAAACAGCCTTAAGCTGGAGCGTATTCGATCGGAGCGGAACGTATGTGTCATCTATCATAGCCATGTAGAATGTGACGCCTACTTCAGTGACGAGGACCAGGCGGGAGCTGTCACCCCGGATACAAGCGAGCCGGTAATTCCCGGTGTCGATTATCTCGTAATCAGCATTTATGATCGTAAGGCCCGCGAGGCGAACCTATACCGTTATAGTAGCCAGTCGAAGCGTTATGAGCATGTGGATGGTACGGAGATCGAAGCATGAGCGGCATCCACCGATCACCGGAACGAGTTGCTCCGCGTAGTCTGGAATCTTTGGTGACCAATCTGCGGCTTCGACAATCGGCGTCTGCGACTGGGCAGCGACGACTGTCGCAGGCTGAGATTCTTGAGAATCCTGGTCTACTAAAACTTGATCTCATGGTTCATGGTGTTCGTCTGGCTCCAGAGCTCTTCAAAATGTCGAAGAGCGAAGAAGCCTATCGAAACTACTTTGCCAATACTCGTGATATAGAGATCCTGCTCTCCGAAGGCACCCGCGTAACCGCTCCGGTTGGCTTGTCCCCCTACCTTTTAAGTGAGGCGGATGGGAGTTTTCAGCTCTCGGTAGAACCCCATCTTTTCGCCGATGAACGACGAGTGGATAGCCCACTGCAACCCATCGAAGTAGGTTTTGCGGAACCCAGTTCTTTCTATACACGGACTACAACCACCGGTAAGCCACTATCGAGTGTGGCGACCATTCGCGGTGCATATCTGGCCGTATCACCATTGAGTCGATGTACTTTTGTCGGTACGGACGATCAATGCCATTTTTGTTCCTTATCCGAGGTCGAAGTTCCAGGCCAACTTACTGTAGAAGATGTTGTAGAGGCCGTCGGAGTGGCGTTGGAAACAGACTCCATCGAAGTGGTCTATCTTTCCACTGGTTATGTGAATCGAGCAGATGGCGGTGTCAAAGATCTGGAACCGTTTATTCGGGCTATCAAGCACCGTTATAATGTATTGGTTGCTGTTGATGCGTTACCGCCATCGGAAAATGCGTGGATTGATCGTACGTACGCCATGGGTGTCGACGCGATCTCCTATAATCTTGAGGTCTATGACCCACAGGACTTTGCAGAGATTTGTCCCGGTCCCTCGCGCGCAATAGGTCGTGGGCGGTTTCTTGAGGCCCTGCAATATGCCACGGGTGTATTTTCCGCGGGATCCGTGATCTGCCATCTTATGGTCGGAATGGAACCACTAGAGTCTACCGCTGCTGGGGTCGAGGAACTATGTTCGATGGGTATTGTCCCCGTCCTTCCCCTATTTCGTCCCTTCCGAGGTCTCGATATGCGCCTCCAGCCCGAACACGCGGCGGCTGTACAAGGGAGATTACAGATTGAGCGCTTGGCGTCTCTGTACGGACTACTCTATAGGAGCGTTCGCACCCACCGAATCCCTTTGAAGTTCGCTCACCATGTGAGCGTGGCTACAACGCCTTTGGAAGCCCGCTTCTTTACGGGAGACGAGGCACGACTCAAGGTCTTCTTAAATAAGCTGTCCCATTCACGCTTGGGACGAGCGACACGTGTTCGTTTAGCCGATATACGACGTCTACTACGAGTACGGGAACAGGCTTGAAGCACGCGCATTAAGACTGTCCAAACAGTCCCACATATGGCGTCGTATACCCCCCTTTGTCCACCCTGTGGAAAAACTTGTGGGAAACATGTGCGGGTGGGGGTGTACGATGGTAGGTCGAAGTCGATCGCAGCCTTTAAAATGGGGCTACGAGCACTCTCGTAGTGAGCAGTGGATTTACAAGAGGGGTGTGGATGAATAAGTTGGTTCTCGGATGAAGCGAAAGCGGATTTCACAGCT
>PBVT01000061.1 GCA_002728755.1 Myxococcales bacterium | reverse complement strand
GGGGTTCAGGGCTTCGTAGGCGGCGTACATGGATGCCCAGCAGGTGTCGCCGCCCAGGGCCGGCAGGCTTTCGGCGCGAAGCATGACCGCCCGCGGTGGGCGGGGCATGAAGGTGGAATCGCAGTGCCAGCGGTTGGCGCCATCGTGCTGGGGGCTGGACTGGTCGAGCACGCCCACTTCCGGACACTGGGGGTTGCGGGGCCCAAAGGCGTGGGCCTCCACCTCCCCGAACTGCCGGGCACGGGCCAGCAGTTGATGGGGAGAGAGGGGTTGGGCGCGAAAGAACAGGACCAGGTGCTCGAGCAGAGCCGCTTCCAGGTCTGCGAGGTCTTCCGGTGCGATCGCCTCGCGGAGGTCGAGGCCCACCACCTCGGCGACCGGCACCTGCTGCGGATCTCGACGGTGCTGGCCACCAACGTGGCCGACGAGGCGGAGGTGCGCCGGCACCTCGACGCCCTGGTCCGGAGCCAGCCCGGAATGAAGGCCTGGATGGAGGACGGCCGGGCCGTGGTGGCCTACGACCTGCCCGCCAGCGAGGTCGACGTGCTGCCCGGGACGCTGTCGTGCTTCAGGGCCGCCGTCACCGGCTTCGACGTGCTCCTCGCCGGCGACGACCCGGCCTCGCGGGTCTTCGAGCCGGAGCACATGTTCGAGTAGCGGTGCCCGCCTACTCGATCCGCAGGCCCGAGATCGCCCGGCTCACCACCAACTGCTGGATCTGCTCGGTGCCCTCGACGTCTGCGCGTAGCAGCAGTGCGGCAACAACCGTGGGGACATCGGTTGGCTATGCTTCGATCTCAACGGCCTATGTCTGAAATCCATCTGATTGGTGCAACTGATGCATTTTTGTGTGGTGGGTGCGGGCGCGATAGGTGGACTTATTGCAGCGCGCCTTTCAAAGTCTGGACATCACGTAACCGTTATCGCTCGCGGTGCCAGTTACGAAGCAATTAGGTCTCGCGGTATCGAAGTCATCGAGTCTGACGGAAGCTCCACTATTGCCAGCAAACTCTCGACAACTGACCAATTCGTTCTTTCGCATTCTCCTGATTGCATCATTGTTGCCCTGAAGGCCCATCAGATTTCTTCGGTTGCCCCTGAGCTCGCTTCCCTTATCGATACCACTACAACTATCGTTTCCCTGCAGAATGGAATACCTTGGTGGTACTTCTACAGAGAGGGAGGTTCCTACGATGGATATCGTCTTCGTTCTCTTGATCCCGAAGGCACCATTGAGTCAAACATCCCCTCAGCACAGGTAATCGGGAGCATTGCTTTTCCTGCCGCAATACGTGTCTCACCTGGTGTCATCGCCCACATTGAAGGAGACAGATTGCCGATTGGCGAGCCAGACGGTTCAAGATCCGACCGAGCCACTTTCGTAGCCCAGGCATTTTCGGAAGCTGGCTTCCGTTCCCGAGTTCTAACCGACATTCGGTCCCATATTTGGATCAAGGCATGGGGAAATCTTGCCTTCAACCCAATAAGTGCACTAACTCAGTCGACTCTTCGAGAGATCTGCGAATTTCCATCGACGCGATCGTTGGCCGCGGACATCATGGAGGAGGCACGATCAATTGCAGGTGCCTTGGGTGTCAACGTTCGACTCAGCATCGAACAACGAATTTCTGGGGCACAGGAAGTGGGCGACCACAAGACATCAATGCTCCAGGATCTCGAATCGAGTCAAAAGATGGAAATCGAACCACTCGTTGGTGCATTCCTGGAACTTGCATCATTGACCGACACCCCAGTTCCGAGAATTACGGCGATACATGCACTCGTGTCGCTACTCGACTCCCATAGCCAAATAAAAGCAACCGAGACTTGAACTGACTCTCATGAATGACGTTTCAACTAGCACGGTCCAAACCGTTCCCCAACTTCTCTCTAGCGCGTCTCCCGGAGCTACCGCCCTGTTGACACCGAATGGCGAAACGCTCACCTACGCTGAACTGGGATCAACGGCGGCCTCGCTGTCGTCACAACTATCAAGTTTTGGCATTCGGAGGGGAGACCGTGTCGCAATCCTGCTAGACAACGGGCCCTTGATGGCGGTCACCTTCCTGGCGGTAATTTCAGTGGCCTGTGCTGCACCATTGAATCCCAAGTACCGCTCCAGTGAGATCGACTACTACCTTGACGATATTGGCGCCAAAGCCATCATCACGAGTTCTGACTTCGGAAACTCCCGGCAACGGGATATATCCAGTTCAGCCATGCAGCTTTCCCTACAGGGTCTACTCAGCGACCCAATACTCGTTTCCGATCATCAGACTGGTTCATGGACCCCTGATGAACCAATGCGGCCGGAGGATACCGCACTGGTCCTGCATACCTCGGGAACAACGTCTCGTCCCAAGCTTGTTCCGCTGCGCCATTCCAACCTTGTCTATTCCGCGCAGAACATTGCCCAAACCCTCAATCTCGAACCCCGGGACCGATCGCTCAACGTCATGCCACTGTTCCACATCCACGGACTTCTGGCGGGTCTTCTCGCGCCACTGTCCGCCGGCGGTTCAGTTGTAACAACTGAAGGATTTGACGCATTTTCATTCTTTAGTCAACTGGAACGATTCCGTCCAACCTTCTACAGCGCGGTACCGACAATGCACCAGATGGTACTTTCCCGCTCCAAGTCGTACCGAGATCTGGCCGCTGAAAGCGGCTTGCGATTCGTCCGCTCTTCTTCCGCCTCACTACCCCCACCTGTGTACGAAGAGCTGCTCGACCTCTTCAAGGTTCCCGTAATCGAGGCATACGGCATGACCGAAGCTACGCATCAAATGTGCTGCAATCCCCTACCACCCGAAACCGCTAAACCCGGTTCTGTGGGGCTGCCAACCGGCCTAGACCTCTGCATACTTGCTCCAGATGGAAGCGAGCTAGCTGAAAATCAGGTCGGCGAGATATCTATACGTGGACCCAGCGTAATCGAAGGCTACGAAGACAACGTGGTCGCCAACCAGGAGTCCTTTACCTCCGGTTGGTTCCGGACAGGCGACGAAGGCTATGTCGATTCAGACGGATATGTGTTTCTCACTGGCCGGTTGAAGGAACAGATCAACCGGGGAGGTGAGAAGATCTCACCTCTCGAGGTCGACTCGGCGCTCCTGACGCATCCAGATGTAGACCAGGCTCTGACCTTTGCCATTCCACATGACAAATTGGGCGAAGAGGTCGCTGCTGCTGTAGTGCTCTCACCTGGCTCGTCTGTCTCAGAGTCGCAGATCCGTGGATTCGTATCCGAACGACTCGCGGCGTTCAAGGTCCCCAGGAGGATCCTGGTTCTTGAGGAGCTCCCGAAGGGGCCTACAGGCAAACTCCAGAGGATTGGGCTGGCTTCAAGGCTGGGACTCGGTGATTGAATAGATCAGCCTAGTTACGCGGTCGAGGCGACGTCTCGCAAGTGTGAGGCGACTTCTTCCATCCGGATAGGTAGACGATTCACGAACCCAGAATCCTGCATGGCGTCAGATACGGCATTCGCGATCGCCGCATAGGTGCCAGTAATGCCTCCTTCACCACAACCCTTTACCCCCAGTGGGTTCAAGGGACTCGGATGACGGGTCTCCAAGATGACAGTCATCTCGGGTGATTCAACGGCGCTTGCGAGTCCATAGTCAAGCAACGTCGTGACGAGAGGAGAGCCATATTCGTCGTAGAGAACCTCCTCGAATAGAGCCCCTCCCACCGCCTGCACGGCTCCACCATAGAGCTGGCCTTTGACGTTCTCTTCGCTGATACATGGGCCTACGTCGAAACCCAGTATCAAGCGCTCGACTTCGACTTTGCCAGTTTCCGAATCAACCAAGACTTGCGCTGCGTGTGCGCCGAAATCCGTGCATACCTTGTCGTTCTCGAACCTCGCCTCTGCAAACAGGTATCCCTCGTCCTGATCTGAAGCGACTTCAGCAAGGGTGACACGACGCTCACCTTCACCAGAGATGAATACGCCATTGACGTACTCCCAGTCACCACCGCTGAAGGGCTTCCTGACCTCGAGCGCACGCTTGGCATTCTCGATCACCTCAAGGGCTGCGAGGTGGACCGCATTACCGCCCATAACCGTCGACCTACTGGCAAAGGTACCTATCCCTTCGCCCCCGACGTCGCTGTCCATCTTCAGGTATCGCACCCGTCGACCGTCGACTCCCAACGAAGACGCTGCGATCTTCTCAAACGTCTCCTCCAATCCCTGGCCGACCGAGGTGCATCCTGAGCGAACTTCTATACCGCCATCAGAGTCCACCTTGACGGAAGCAGATTCCCACGGTCCCAGTCCCGACCGCTCAATGAAACACGCAAGGCCAACCCCGATTCTCTCCCCCTGGCTACGGCGGTGACGGAGGTTGCTCCAGTCAATCTCCGAGACCACAGATTGGAAGAGGTCTTCCCAATGGCCTTCATCAATCTCTACTCTTGGACCTCCGTCGATGGGTTGTCGTTGAATCGGGATGTCTGCCTCGCCGATCAGATTCTTGAGTCTCACTTCTGTCGGGCTTTGGCCAATTGCATCCGCATAGATGTCCACGAGACGCTCTCGAACGAAGCAGGACTCCACTCGCCCTGGACCCCTGTAGGTGCCGGTCGGAGTCCGATCGGTCATGACCAGTTCGCAGTGGGCGTAGGAATGCGGGATGGCATAGGGGCCAGCGAGCATCGTTGCGGTCATCCTGGGTGCTACGACGCCGCTTGTTCTCACATAGGCGCCTAGATCAGCCCGGAAGTCGGTCCTGATGCCAAGGATCCTTCCCGCTCTGTCGCCGGCGATCGCAGCACGGTGCGATTGTGACCTTCCTTGGTTAGCCGCCAGAAAGTGTTCTGACCTCTGCTCAACCCAACGAACGGGTCTGCCGATCTTCAGGCAACACCAAGGAACGAGAAAATCTTCTGGATAGAACTCGCCTCGGGTTCCGAATGATCCACCAACTGAAACCTCAAGCACCCGTATTGCCTCAGGGGGGATGCCGAGTTGCCTCGCCAATTCGACACGGTTCCAGTGGGGTGCCTTGGTCCATCCGATGATCTCGACTCGGTCGTTGGCACTTGCGGGTCTAGCAATCAGACCACGGGGTTCGATAGGCGAAGGACACTGGCGGCCGATCCTGAATTCCCGCTCGATCACCACTGGGGCGTTCTCGAAGACACACTCGGCATCACCCTCAACGCCGGCAAAGCTCTCCAGCAACTCTCCATCATCGATACTTGAGGAAGCCCTGGACCCTTCGATGTCGACTTCCACAAGTTCAGCGGCGTCCAAAGCCTCAGCAATGCTCTCTGCAAGTACCACGGCGACTGGCTCGCCGACGTAACGCACCTCGTCCACAGCAAGGACGGGTTGAAGCCGAAAGGACTCAACATCAAGCCCCCCGGTGAGTCTGGGCTGGATGAATGGGACCTCCCCAAACTCGGCAAGCAAATCATCTGCCGTGAATACCCCTATGACACCCCCTTGGCGGCAAGCGGCACTAGCACTGATGTTCCGAATACGACCGCGTGCGACATCCGACCTGATGACGACCATCGTGGCCTCGCCAAAAGATCGGTGGTCACCGAGGTATTGGAGTTCTCCCGTGACTGCCGCTCGCATGTACGAGGACATAACGACTCCTCATCCCTCGTCGAGCCAGTTCTGGACTAGGACCTCGTAGGACAGCCGCAAGGATCGTCCTTGCGCCAAGTCCGTGACCGACCCGTCAAAACGGTCAGCATGGCGAATACCACCCATGACCGGGATCGTGCCTGTGAAGAGCACGTAACGTTTCGGCCTCACTTCGAACGGAACCATTTCGAGCAACTCCATCGGCGAAATATTTGTTGCTGCGAGACCTTCCTGGTAGCGGCTCCTGACTCCGGAAATGCTGATGTCGCTTGCAAGGTGAAGTTCGTCCCACCTGTCTTGGACTGTCTCCAACGGCCACAATTCATGACCGATGGGCTTACGACACAATTGCTTCGACACGCCGATATCGAGCCGTTCCGTCCTCCGGTCGGTGTGATCCGACCCGATACCCACAAAGGCTTCCCCATTGTCTACAACAATCAGGATTTCGACTTCTCCTGACGTCTCCATGTGGAGCACTTCGATATGTTCGGCAAACGTCAGGGTGTCAGGAGATATCGAAAAGAAGGCAGGAACGGTTGCCGGAGGCGCTATCCCCTGTTCCGCCAATTCATCGATGTGCGCATCAACCGCCTTGCGATCTCGACCGGTATAACCCGCTATAACAGCGGCCTCTAACGAGATCTCGCGGGCCCGTCCTTCGATCTCGAACTTCATCGGCTTTCCGGTGGGAAGTCATACCGGAACTCAATCATGAGAACGCCCTCATCAGAGGTCCAGGGGCCATGAGGCATACCTGGAGGACGGCACGCATACATTCCTGCTCGGAATGTCTCACCTAACCGGAGGTCCGTCAAATCACCTGAGATAATGAATACCTCTTCCCAGAATTCATGTGTAAGCGTCCCGTTTGGCGAACTATCGACTCCGGGCGCGAACCTCATCAGTCTTGTATATGCGCCTGTCGTCTCATCGTGAGAGATGATCTGCTCGTCAATACCTTCGACTTCTCCTCCAGCGGGATGCCAGTCGGAGTCTGGTATATGGAATTCCAATTCTGGTTTCATGTCTTACACCTCATATACCTTCGGCGGTATCTTGTTCAACGAACGAGCGCCGTCCTCCGTGATCAAGAAGGTGTCCCCCATGAAGACGCCGGCTGTTATCTCTTCGTTACACGGATGAATTTCGACGCAGCATGCCATGTTTGGCTCAAGGACCACATCCTTGTCGGGACGATGCGACGTACCCACAAACGGTCCGGCGTCCAATGGATTGAAGACCCCGTGAACCAGCGGTGCCACAACCGTATAGCCCCTGTCCCAGATCACCTGGCCTGCTTCCCGCAGGTCCTTGGCACAACAGCCTGGCCTTAGTGCCGATGTAATCGATTCATACGCCTCCAGGCAGACACCTAGCATGTCTTCAAACTGAGAATTCGCTGGACCGAACGTGATTGGCTTACCAGTCTGCGCTTCATACCCATGGCCATCTCGTGCACCCAGCTCGAGTAGGAGTATGTCTCCGCGGGATATTTCTCGATTGATGGGACGTGGCCTTTGAAAGGCACTCTTGGGAGAACCCATGGATTCGCTGGCTGCGAGAACCATGCAGGGAATCTCGCCACCTTCGCGAGCGAAGGTGTTGTAGATGATTCGAAACAGATCATGTTCCGTCATTCCTGGGCGCAGTTCTTCGATGATCGCCTGTACTGCCGCGTCGCCTATTCTTCCCGCCTCTTCAAGGCAAGCGACTTCTTCATCTGAGTGCACCAGGCGCAACTGCCAGAACTCATCTGAGTAGGTTAGAAATTCGATCCGAGGAAACTCTTCATGGAGAGCCAGCCAGTGATCCGCATGGATCGAGATGTACGGTGCCGGATTGATCACTCCGATCCGACCCGATGAGAGTTCCAAGTCCTTAAGACGGTCCACCAGGATAGTGCGGGTATTGAGCGCACCCCGGATATCGGTTACCACAGATCGCGCCAATCGGTCGGGCAAACGTGCGTTCAAGCCCAGAATCGCCAAGGTTGGCTCACCGTCTCTCGGGAATATACAGAAGGTGTCCAACTCCATTGTTCCCATAAAGTTGGTGACCCAACGGATGTTGGCCCAACCTCGTTCCCAAATAGCGCTATTCCCGGCAATCAGAAGACAATCCAG
>PBVT01000060.1 GCA_002728755.1 Myxococcales bacterium | reverse complement strand
GAACGCTTTATGGGCCGCACCCTTCTAGGCCCCGAGAGCGCCCTGATTCGAAATGGGTTGATCACCCTGGTACCCATCGGTACCGAAATCAACCCCACCGAGATGGAGGTTCGGGCTACCGACACCCTGGCAAACTTCGTACTCGAACGGCCCCTTCTCTCCGGCCCTATGTCCCAATACTGCCAGCTCGTGGCACCGGAACATAGCTGGCACGATGTGATCCTGGATACAGAACAGAAAGATCTGATCTGGGAGGTCGTCTCGGGCGAGCCGATCGTACATCGAAATCTAAACGAATGGGGCTATGGCGGCGTCTTTCAACGCGGCAAAGGCGTGGTCCTGCTATTCGCCGGACCACCCGGTACCGGTAAGACCGCCTTTGCCCATGGTATCGCCTCAAGAATGGAACGCACTCTCCTGCAGGTGCATACATCCAAACTGCTGGCGACCCGTGCGGCCCTACAACCTGTCCTCTCGGAGATCTTCCGTATCGCCTCTTTGGCCGACGCGGTGGTTCTTCTAGACGATTGTGAGAGCCTATTAAGTGATCGAGACGCCCGCTTCCTGGCCATGCTTGAGACCATGGATCGCCAAGAAGGGTTGATGATCCTTACCACCAATAACGCCCCCACCATCGACTTCGCGATGGCCCGCCGGATTCTATACCGCCTCGACTTCGAAGCGCCCAATCCGAGCCAACGTGAGCTCATCTGGGAAGTGCATCTGCCCGCCAACGCCCCCCTGTCAGACGACATCGACGTGGTCACCCTGGCCAACACCTACGAATTCAACGGGGCCAAGATACGTAATACCGTTCTCATCGCCCTGTCCCGCATGGCCAGCGAAAAAGGCGACGAGCTCACCATGCAGCATCTGCGGGACGCCGCCGAGACCCAGCTGGGCGCTCGTTTCGACGATCTGGCCGTGAAGGGCGGTTCCGATATTGGCCTGGACCGTCTGATTCTGCCCGAGAAAGAGATGCTGCAGATCGACGAAGTGCTGGCAGCGTGTCGGCACCGCGAATACGTACTCAATCGTTGGGGATTCGGTAAACGCCTTCCGACCGGCCGTGGCATCTGTGTCCTCTTCGATGGCCCACCCGGTACCGGTAAGACATTCACCGCCGAGATCCTGGCCAACGAACTCAAGCTTCCACTCTATCGGGTGCATATCCCCAACGTCGTCAGCAAATGGGTCGGTGAGACGGAACGGAATATCGCCGAGATCTTTGTTCGCGCCCGGGCCGCTCGCGCGATGCTCCTATTCGACGAAGCAGACTCCCTCTTCGGGCGCCGCAGTGCCGACGCCAAAAGCGCCAACGACCGCTACGCCAATATGGAAGTCAATCTTCTGCTTCAGGAGATCGAGCGCTACGATGGAATCACGGTCTTAACCACGAACCTCTTCGGGAACCTGGATGAGGCGCTCCAACGACGGATCCAATTCCGCGTCACCTTCCCCTTCCCCGAACCCGAGGAGCGGGCCAATATCTGGGGGATCCTCATGCCTCCCGAAGCGCCGACCCTGGACGATGTCGATTACCTGGAGCTCGGTGAGCAATTCGAGTTGGCCGGTGGACATATCAAGAACGCCCTGCTTCGCGCCGCCTATCGGGCCCGCGACGAAGATTCGGCCATCGGCCAGACCCACCTTATGAAGGCCGCCATGGCGGAATGCCGGGCCCAGGGTAAGATCGTCCGCGAAGTAATCGAGCCCAAAAAGCTCGTACTCCCGCCCTCGCCTATCAAAGCTGAGGCCAAGGCCGCCGCGGGCGGAGGGAAACCGGCGGCAAAAAAACCGGCCAAAACGGCCGCGAAAAAGCGTTCGAAAAAGTCATAGCCCGCCCCCCTGTGACATGCCCCACATACGAGGGATGAGCGCCCCTGGATCCAGCCCTGCACGACACCGTAAGCCGGGTTCTCCGGCAATGGTATATCCCTGCGTTTAACCTGTGAATACAACAGGTTATAAAGCCGACGCTCTCGCGCGCGCGGATTGGTGGGGTCTGGCATACCCCTTGCCTTTCTATGGGACCGAATCAGACATGGGTTGGGTCTATCATGGCAAGCTTCGCACACATCAACGATCGCAAACGTGAACATCTCATCGAGCCACAGCAGGAAACGGGAATCATCTCGAATATCGGACCGCTCTCCGAGCTTCGGGGCCTGGCCGCCGGACAGCTTCAGTGCAAGCAGAGCCGGGCACAGGATCCGAGTTCGGATGTTGCGAGCCTTCGGGGGCTAGGCAAAGAGACGGCTGGGGCCGGTTCTGCGCAGCATCAGGACTGGGCGTTGAAGGTCGCAAAATCGGGAATCCGTGGTTCAGGACAATCCCTTCCCCATCTGGAACAAATCCAGGCCGCGTTCGGTAAATACGATGTGGGCAATGTCCGCGCCCATATAGGAAGCCAGGCTAGCGAGGCGGCCACTCAGATCGGGGCCAAGGCCTTCGCCATGGGCGAACATATCGCCTTTGACGGCTATCCCGATCTTCATACCGCGGCTCATGAGGCTGCCCATGTGGTGCAGCAGCGAGCCGGGATCAGCCTGCGTGGTGGAATGGGCCAGGCCGGCGACAAATACGAAAACCACGCCGACGCGGTCGCCGATCTCGTGGTCAAAGGCCAGAGCGCCGAGGCCCTCCTGGGCACCATGGCCGGCACCGCCTCTGCCAAAGAAGACAAAGCCCCCAAACGTAATGCGCGAAAACATCGCCTATATGACAAAGCCCTCAATGAATATAGTCCACTGCTAACGAAAGACCCCGAATGGGCCTTCTTCTTCTTGAACGAGGCCTTTACGAAGACGACCGAAGAAAGCCAGAAGCGCGCAATTACCACCCTGATGCAGCGCGCGTTGATGGCGGATATTCGGCGCTACCAGGACCGCGCAGGCGCCGCTCTCTTGACTCTGCGAGGAAGCTATAAAGACCGTGCACGGACCATTCGTAAACTGAAAAGAATCACAAAACGGCTCCGGTTGAATTACGCACGACTCAGCAGGAAAGACACCTCAAAAGGCGAGCCCACGGTGCTACGTTCCCAGTTTCAGAGCGCTTATAAGCGGGTCCGACTACTAAAGACACGCACAATGATGGCAAATGACCACGCAACCGAAAAACAGAAGAATCGCATCTCGGGCAAGACTGCGTTGGTGGAAGCCGTAAAATCCGTGCCATCAGCGACGGTGGCGACGGCCAATGGTGTTATAAAGTCCGTCCCCACGGCAGCTGACGCCTTAGTAAGTATTACCACAGGAGAAAATTTCAGCGGCTGTAGTGATGCGTACGATCAGTCTGTTGGAAAAGTAATGGATGGAATCAACGATTTCACCGACAAAGCAAATAGGAAAGGCTTTGAAGTCGACCGAGAATTTGCTGGGCTCGTTGGTGAAATCGTCGCCTCCGTGATCCCAGCTTCTGCCATCGTTGGTGTTCTCGGAAAAGGGAAGAAGGTCCGAGCGCTACTCAAGTCCATACAGAGTGCTAGTAAGTCGACCAGAATACGACGGGCAAACCAGCTCCGCGAGCTCGTTCTCTGGATAAAGAACAACGGTCCCGCCCTTCAGATTGCTGTTAAATCGGCATCCAGAATTCAGAACGATTGGCAGAAGATCAATCATGAGACAGACCCCTATGAGCGTATCAACATGGTTCTTGGGATCGTCGCTGAAGTGACCACTGGCGTAGTCGTAAAGGACAAGGTGAATCGTTCGCTCAACAGACAGGTTTCTCGATTGTATCCAAACGCCGAGGCGAACCGACGGCATGCAGCGAAGAAAGTAAAACAATATTCGGGCAGAACAGGCCTGAATGGGAAGTATCCCGAGAACGACAAACAGCTCGTAAATGCCACAAATCGACTGACGAGAGCACAGGCTGACCTGGAGAAGAGTGAAGCATTGAAAGGTCAGAAAGGTGACCTCAAATTACTGATCCTCAACCGATTAGTTGTGAACGGCCTCTCCAGATTTCTTACAAACGCTATCGTCACCATCGGCCGCGCAGCAAAAGAGTCGGACCCAATGAAAAGGCGCGTGATTATGGGCAATCTCAAGATGAACTCTACGATCCTCACAGGTGCGGCCCTGGCCACCGTGGTCGACGTAGCCATTACTCAACTGGACCCACCGGACAGACTCAAACCCGTTCTAAAAGAAGGATTAAAACGAGCACTAGAAGGGACGATTGATTACGCAGCCGATATGGGTGCGTAAGTGCCCCTTCCTTGACAGGTCGCGTCGCGCTCCCTAGCTTGCACAGACTGGCTAATTCGGAGGAGAATTGATGCGACGTGTCCTGTTTTGCCTTGTGATCTCGGCTTTTCTTGGGTGTGGAAGTGGCGCGGACAGCGCGGACGACACCGGCGATCCCGTCGGCGCCGGTGATAGCGTAACCACCGAAGACTCCACCGCTCCGCCCGCCGATGGCGCGGACCAGGACGCCGGTCAAATCCTACCCAACGATACGGATACCCCCGCCGACGAAGGGACTCCCTCCGATACCAGCACGGGCACCGACACGAGCACAGGCACCGATACAAGCACAGGCACCGATCCCGGAAACCCCACCGATCCAGGGAACCCCACCGATCCGGGAAGCCCCACAGATACCGGCAGCACTACGGATCCAGGCGGGAATAATGATCCGGGGACCAGCAACGATACAGGCTCTACGGATACCACCCCGCCCTCGGACCCCAATGGCCAAAGTGGAATCGTATACGCGGCCCACTTCGCCAGTAAGAATCTGAACGTATACCGGGTGGACACGGCGAGCCCCGAGCTGGTCTCGTCCATCACCGTCGATCACTTCGCCTACGATATGGCTCTGGATGCAGAAAACAACCTGCTCTTTCTGGTCCACGATATGATCAAGAAGGTGAAGGTCTACCAGCTGGATCGGCCAGAGGCCCCCGGTGGTGCCTTCGACCTGCCCACCGTTGTGTCGACAATAGGCTACAGCCATCCTCCGCTTTTTGTGTCCGCCGATTCCTCCACCCGACGGCTCTATGTAACGGCGGTCCCTGTTCTGCCCCAGGGTCAGCCCCTTGATCATCTGTTATTGCATGTCTATGACACAACCAATCCCACCGCTCTCGCGGAGATGGCCGGATCGCCATTCCAGATCGCCCCTGGACTGCGCCCCGTCTTCGATAACCAGCGCAAAATCATGTTCGTGGTGGATTTCACCACCTTTGATTTACATATCTATGACGTGAGCAGTGGCACCCCCATCGCCCTGCCCAACGGCCCCATCAGTCTGACCACTCTGTATCCCCAGACCAGCACATCGCAATTCAAGATCCGCACGACATCCGTCGACGCCGAAAGAGCCCGCTTCTACGCAGCCCGTGGCCACGGCAATCTGAGCGAGTTGATCGCCCTCTCCTATCCGGTCGATCTACCGCCCCCGGGGCACTCCTATGGGAGTATTGCCGACCATAGCGACTTCGCGGTGGTGTCCGACTTCTTCGATGTGGACATTCCCTACCAGGAACGGCCCAACCTGCTCGACGCCCATAACCCCATCGTCGATCCGGAGACCGGGAACGTCTTCTTCGTTACGGCTGCCTATAATTCGGAGTTCACAAGTACCCTGGTCGTTCCTATGACCTTCGACCTGGACGTGGGCCTCGGTTGCATGGAATTTGCCGGTTTCGGCTGTTGGTACCGCAGCTATAACAACAACAACCTTGTGGGCTACGAAGTCACCGAGCTGGGACGAGGGGCCGGTTGCGTAGACACAAACCATAATGTGGTCGTGGGATCGTCCTATAACTTCAACGATCCTGGCGAGCCCGGACTTATGCATTTCTATAATTACCAAGATGACCTGACCATGACTCCGTTGCTGCCCGAGGGCGGGAACAATCTCGCGTCTGGAGCAATTCCGTTTTCCATCGCCTGTCATTAAGTCTCTTCACCAACGCCCAATTTACATGCGCGGCGATGGAATCGCTCAGGTCTCGCGGATCTCACCGATATGCTCTTCCCAGTTGCGTCCATCGAAGGCGGTGACGGTGAAGCGTTCCAGAACGTCACCATCGAGACAGCGAATGTTGACGTCGATCTGATCCGGATGGGAACGCGGAATGTAGAATGACTGCACGCCACAGACACGACAGAACATATGGTCGGCTACTCCAGTGAGGAACCGATAGTGACTCAACTCTTCGTCCCCCTGTAGGAGCTCAAAGTCCTCACGGTCGACAATCAGATGCAGGAGCCCCTTCTTGCTGCAGACAGAGCAGTTGCATTCCAATGCCTCGAATGACCGGACCAGTACCTGGTACCGGACTGCACCACAATGGCATCCCCCTTTTAAGGCCTCTGCCATCAGCCGAACTGAACGCAGCGACGGGAGATGCTCAAGAACTCGAAGCCCTGAACTGGAAAGCCCACCCCATCGCCCGCCACACTAGCAGCTCCCGCGGCAAGGATGATCGGGACGAAATGCTCGCGACTCGGATGGGCCAGATCCACCGCAGGGGCTTTTTGTTCATAATCCATCAAGGCGTCGTAATCACGACTCACAAGGACCTGCCGAATCCATTCGTCGAACTCCGCCGCCCAGGCCGGTGTCGTACCCGATCCGGCCATATCAATCCGACGAAGATTATGGGTCAGATTCCCGCTCCCCAGGATGAAGACCCCTTCGTCACGAAGAGGTGCGAGAATTCGGCCCAACTCAAATAACTCGGCCGGGTTCTGGGTGGGCAACGACAGGGGTAGCACCGGCACATCGGCCTCTGGGTACATCCAGAGAAGCGGCACCCAGGCACCATGGTCCAGACCTCGCTCCGGCTCCTCTTCCACGGGCATCCGTTCGGAAAGGCGCGCCTTCAAGCTCTCCGCTAAAAATGGGGCCCCTGGAGCTGGGTATTGCAGCTCATAGAGCTCCTTTTCGAAACCATAGAAGTCGTAGATCAACGGGATCGTACGGGTCGTACCGATGCTTACCGGACGTTTTTGCCAATGGGCCGATACCACAAGAATTGCGCTCGGCTTCTGGATGGCTCCGGTCCAGCGCGACAGATCCTGCCCTTTGGCGGGCGTAGTGGCCAGAGTCGGTGCACCATGTCCCACGAAACCGCACGGGAACCGTTCGGATTGGGTGGGTTTTTCCTTCGCGCTTTCGTCCATCGCCTCGGAAGAGGGTTTGCGCTTGGAACAAGCGATGGATGTGGAGAGAGCGAGCGTACCAAGTCCCTGCAGAAATTTCCGACGTGACGCCATCGCCTATGTCCCACGTGGTGGACATAAGGTTCCAAGGGCAGCATCCAGCTCCGATTCTTGTATCGGTGCGCACAAAACCAAACTGGCTCCATGGTCCATATATCGTTGTGTTCTCTCCGCGTTCTGCTCGTTCTGCACCACAATCACAGGCAGAGCATTCGTACGCACATTCCCCCGCAGACGTTGGAGCACCTCTTCTACCCGAAGGTCGGGCATCTCCTCATCCATCACCAACAACTCGAAGCGAGCAAGCTCCACCAGATTCAGAACCGCGTCACCGGAATTCGCCGTACTCACAACAAAGGAGCGGTCCTTAAAGGACTGTTCCAGGGCTTGGCGTTGGTCGGCAGGGTTGATCGCCAGCAGAGCAAAACGTTTGTCGATCTCGTCGGTCGGTATCCGTGACAAGGTGCCACGCTCCATGGGTTCCCCCAGGCCGAGCTGCGCCAACTGGGAGATCTGTAACTCACCCGTGGATTGAAAGCGCCGAAAGAGTGGAACAGCCGCCGCTGCAACCAGGCGACGGGTCTCCTGGGTGATCTTCTCACAGGTATCAACGATGGGGCCCAGGCCCTGGTCTTGTGCTTCCTGCGCCAACATCTTGCTATAGCCCATGATGACCGTGAGCGGCGTACGAAGCTCATGCCGAAAGTCCCGCAATTCATCCATGGAGCGCGTAGTACGGTTCGGGGCTCCCAGACCACGGCTGAACAAACATAAACGCTCGTAGGCCTCGAGCAGATTCTCAAAATCCGCGCTCAGACCTGCATGGTTTCGCTGCCGTGTCTCGGCTCGAATGGTGTCAATCCAATCGCCCAGGAGCGTAATGGTGGACTCCATCTCGACCCGCAGTTCTGCTTCGGCACGAGATTCAACTGTCCCCTTCTTTTGATCGTCTGGGCCGCTCAAGCCACACTCCATGGGCGCAGGGTTATCGTTGCAGTATTGTGGCAGCTGCCCTGGACGGATGCAACGCAGAGGTTGCATCGAGTCGTGCCAACGCCTGTTCTCCCACCACCTGACCAATGGCCAGCGACGCGGTCGCGGCCGGTGACGGAGCGTTGCGCACATGGATAAAAAACGGCTCCTCCTCAATGAGAAAATCATCCACGAGATGACCGTCAGGCCGTACAGCCTGGGCACGCACACCGGCCGGTGACCTTTCGAGATCGGCCCCCGAAACATCCGGGACTAGACGTTGTAGAGAACGAACGAAAGCGTTCTTATTCCAGGAGCGCCACCACTCTTGGGTACCCACACGCATATAGCGCCCCGCCATGCGCCAGAACCCACCAAAGCGGAGAGTATCCCAGGCATCCGCCAAGCGAAGATTGCGGCGACGGTAGCCTTCCCGATCCCAGGCCAACACGGCATTGGGTCCGCAATGTACCGCCTCATCTATGCCCCGACTCAGATGGACCCCAAGAAAGGGGAGCGCCGGATCGGGCACCGGGTAGATCAAAGACCGGCAAAGATCTCGACGCGACTCCACCAGAGAATAGTACTCCCCACGAAACGGTAGAATTCGTACGCTCGATCGTCGGCCACCCTCCAATCGCAAACGGTCTGAATATAAACCAGCACAATTGATCACCAGACGGGCACGAAACTCTCCCTGGGTCGATGCAATCACCGCATGATCACGATCCTCGACCACCCGCTGCACCCGGGCGTTGGTCACCACGCGGCCTCCCCGTTCGACGATACAGTCCACCATCCGGGCTGCAACCACTCCGAAATCCACCACACCCGTCTCTGGAACCCAGATAGCCCATTGCCCTGCGGTATGGGGCTCGATCTCACGCAGTTGTTCGGCCCCCACCAGGGTACAGTCCACGCCGTTCTCTATGCCTCGTTGGTAGAGCGCCTCCAGACGTAGGCGCTCGCTCGGGTCGACCGCCACAATGACTTTGCCGCGCCGTTTGTACTGGATCCCCTGCTCATCCAGAAAACGCTCCAACGCCGCCTTGCCCTGCCGACAAAGACGCGCCTTATAGCTCCCTGGGCGGTAATAGATTCCGGAATGAATGACACCCGAGTTATGACCCGTCTGGTGTTGGGCGGCCCCCTCTTCTTTTTCGAGTAGACAAAGTTTCAGATCGGGGCGCTCGCGAAGCAATCCATGGGCCGTGGCCAATCCCACGATACCGGCTCCGATTATGATGACATCGGCCTGTTCCATCCCATCATCCACAGTGCGTCACTGCCCCAAAACGAGGTTGCCTCCAGTATGGCATCCGCAATTGGGTTTTGTCGCACTTTCTGTTATTCCAACCGGAGAAAAGGAGCGAAATATGCGACGAATCGATTGTGAAGAAGACCTGGTGCTGATGTATCGAAACAGTCTGGCCTACGCGGTAATTGCGGCGTGGTCCGGCCAGGGCTTATTTCATAAGCTCGCCGATGGAAAGGCACGCACCGTAGAGGATCTGCAGGGAGATAACCGAGCCCTCGCCATCACAGCTCCAGTGCTCGCCCATCTGGGTTTATTGAGCAGTGATGGATCCAGATATGCTCTCTCCCCCACCGGGAAGACGCTTCTTGAAGCGGGTGCCTTGAGTCTGGATAGCGCCGAGCGTACCCACGGCGATCTGTCGCGATTTGATCGCGTCCTCGCAGAAGGTGGGCCGGCACGCGCCGCCGATGGTTCCTCTCGTGTGAGCGAAGGGGGCGTACGTGAACACGATCCAGAGGGGGCTCGTGCCTTCATGAAATACCTCTATCGACGGAGCGAACGAAGCGTCGTCGAGGTCGCTCGCTGGCTTATGCCTCGCCTGCCCGAGCAGCCCCATATCCTCGACCTTGGAGGTGGCCATGGCCGCTACGGTCATGAGCTGACTCGCCACGGGGCGGAGGTCACCCTCTACGATCGAGATCTTATCGTAGATATCGCCCGAGAACGATACAGCGACAGTCTCCAATATATCTCGGGGGACTTCATGACCGATCCCCTGGGTGGGCCATACCAGGCCGCCCTCCTCTCCAATATCGTCCATGGTCTGGGTCCCGATGAAAACCGCACCCTCTTTGCCAGGCTAGCGGATTCTCTGGCTCCGGGTGGACTGGTCGTGCTCAAGGATATGTTCTTGAACGAAGACCGCTGCCAACCGGAAGAGGCCGCGTTATTCGGTCTGACCATGCTGATGTATACCCGCGAAGGGCAGAGCTATACCCCAAAGGAGATGGAGGACCTGGCCGGCCCATCGGGCTTCGAGAACATCGGCGTGGTCTCGGTCCGAAACCTTCGTTTCTCCCTCGTCTTTCTGCAGAAGACTGGTTGATCCAATCAACCACCGTGCTCGCGGCGTAGAACCCGACGCATCACCTTATTGGATGCCGTCCGGGGCAGACTATCCAACAACACGACGCGGGCCACCTTGAAGAGTGGGTTCAGCTCAGAGCGAATGGCCTGCTGAAATCCATCCCGAAGGGCGTCAGCGTCGGCCGGACCGTCTGCGACCGTACATAGGAGTAGTTGGCTCGGACCACCACCTGCCGGTGGAACCGCGATGGCCGCCGTCTCAAGAACCCCATCGAGTTGATTGCACACCCGCTCGATCTCTGCCGAGCTGGTTTTAATACCACCCAGGTTCATGGTGTCGTCGACTCGGCCCAGAGCCCGGTAGTAGCCACCGCCTAGATGAAGCACCTGATCACCGTGGCGACGTAGATGCTCACCTCGAGGACCCTTCGGCATATCTTCGAAGTAGACCTCGTGGTGATCGCGATTCAAGAGGGTCTGGGAACTGCCCAACATCGGCGGAAGGAGCGCGAGCTCCCCGTTATCCGTCGGCTGCCCTTCCTCGTCGATAATCAAAAAGCCACACCCGATGGCAGGAGTGCTGAAGGCGGATAGGGCCTGTGGCTGCACCTGCGTCCCCGTGACGTAACCACCGCCGATCTCGGTGCCACCGCAATATTCCATCACCGGCTTGTAGCCACCCTGGGCGACCAACCAATGCATCTCCTCGGGACTGGAAGCTTCCCCCGTGGAGCTATAGCAACGGATGCTGCTCCAATCGAGCCCATCCATACACCCACTGGCCTTCCAGCTCTTCACCAGGCTGGGGACAACACCGAGCATAGTCACGCCCACATCTTGGACAAAGGTCCCAAAGGAACGATTCCCAGGGGTGCCCTGAAACAATCCAATGGTCGCTCCATTCAACAAGCTCGCATAGATAAGCCAGGGCCCCATCATCCAGCCAAGATTGGTGGGCCAGACCACCACATCGCCCTGTTGGATATCGTGATGAATGAACCCATCGGCCGCCGCTTTGATGGGCGTAAGGTGGGTCCAGGGGATCGCTTTGGGATCACCCGTTGTCCCCGACGAAAAGAGGATATTCGTCGTGTCTGTCACTGCACCTGCGCGGGGACTATAAACAACATTGCCCGTGGTCGTAGCCAGGAAGTCGTCGAAGGAGAGGTCCCCTTCGCGTAGGGAGACCTGCAATGCCCCCGTGGCGGGGAGCACGATCGTGCGCGGGGCGTTCGCTTCTTTGACGCGCTCGTAGAGCGGCAAGGTCTTTCCACCTCGCAATATAACGTCTTGTGTAAAGATCCCTTTGGCATCTGCGATACGCAATCGCTTTTCAATTTCGACGGGCGCGAAGCTGTCGGCAATGGACACCACAGCGCAACCAGCCATAACAACCGCCAGATAGATCACGACCGATTCAACCGTCATCGGCATATCGATGGCGATGGCGTCGCCGGCTTCAAAGCCAGAGGCTTCCAGGGCCTGCGCGACATGGTGACAATACTGCTCCAATTCCCGCACGGACATACGACTGATGTCACCTCCCTCGTCTTGCCAGACAATGGCGCAGGAGTTTGGGTCACGTTCCAGAAAACAGGATTCGGCGATATTCAAGGTCATGCCGGGGAACCATTTGGGGTGCTCCACTCCCTCGGACAGGTCCAGGACACAATGAAAGGGAGTGCGGGCCTGCACGCCGAGCTCTTTCAGCATACGCCGCCAGAACGACTCGGGGTTATCCAGAGACGCCCGGTACACAGACTCGTAGGAGTCGCCGTCCATAAGGCGCGCGAGATTCGTGGCTTGTATCTCCTCCGAACTGGGAACCCACACCGGTGGCGGGCCCTGGCCCGGTTCCCAGGTGGCATAGGTTTCTTCGAATAAGGTGCGATGAACCTCGAAAGGGACCGTTGGTGTAAGGACCTCTTTCGACAGGCGACGCCAGGCCTCCGTCTTGTCGGATGTCTTCGCCAGAATCGACTCTGCCGTCGTTGCCGCGTCTCGATCCAGACCCAATTCGACCAGCGTATTCACCGTTATCATAACCGCACTCATTCCTTGTTTCTGGCTTCAACCCGCCACCAATACACGGGACGATAGAACAGTTCTTTCCATTAGGCCAGACACCTGATCCATCCGAACTTTGAAAACATTTCCGTTCCATTTCCCTTCTATTTTTCGTAAGGGATGAAGTCGAGCGAAGGGCTCGCAGTCCTTCGCAGGTGGGGAGATGGAAGAACTATTAAAAGCCATTCGTGAGTCCTGTTCGCAGGACACCTGGTCCAAGGCTGTCCTTCTGGCGCGGCATGGAGCTGTCTCCGGTGAGTCGGACGATGGTGAAGAGGTGATCTTGCGAGTGGCCCGGGAGAACACAAATCTCTGCTACACCGTCTCCCTCTATCCAGAGTTTGAAGACTGGTCTTGCGAATGCCCCAGCAACGACGAGGCCTGCGCTCATGCCGCCGCAGCGGTCATCGCCCTGAACAAAGCAAGACGACGTGGAGAAGAACTCCCCAGCTCCTATAAGAACGAGGCGACCATCAGCTACCGCTTAAGCCGTGAGCCCCGCGGACTCGGCTTTCTCCGAATGCTGGTAGAGGAAGATTCTGAAGCGCCCTTTACCCGCTCACTCGTGGGGATCCTGTCGGGTCAAACGGCTGGCCCCAGCATCATGGCGACCAAGGCCGATATGGCCGTTGACCAGGTGTTGAACTATCGGCTTCAGGGTGGGTCGTCGGCCCCGATTCTTCTACGAAGCACGGAACCCGAGCTTCTCCGGGCCCTCGAAGGGTGCAGTGACATCCGTCTGGACGACAAGACGATGCGCACCAGAGGGGCACCGTCGGTTCCCGAGGTTGTGGTCGAAGATCATCCCGACGGGGTCCTGGTCCGGCTCTGCGATCCGACCGATGTAGACGAAGTGTTTGAGAATGGCTTTGTGCGCTGTGGCGATATCATCCAGCCCCTGGGATCCGGCGGGCTGGAGCCCCAGGAGGCCCGAGAGTTACGGGCTGGGCGGGTCATGCCCACCACCCGAATGGCGTACCTGCTCAATGAGCTACTGCCACGGTACCGCAAGACGATGACAGTCCAGGTCCAAACAACAGCATTACCCGATACTCAGACCATACCGCCCCGAATCGCCATCGCGGTAGAAACACAAGGGCACGCCCTCTCCGTATTGCCGACCCTTGTATACGGGGATCCGGCCATCGCACGTGTGGATTCGACTGGGCTGACTCCCCTGCAAAAAGGAACGATCCCCGTTCGTAACGAACGTATGGAAGAGAGATTAACCCAACGACTACAGACGGAGTTGGGGCTGGTACCCGGCCGCCGCGCTGTCTTTACCGATGAAGCGGCGGTGCACTTTGTCGCCAAGCTCGACACCTGGCCCGATAGTGTAGAAGGCACCGCACACCAGAACTTCCGATTGTTCCCAGAACTCTCCGCCGATTTTGCCGTAGAAGGACGGGACTTTCAGTTGGCATTCCATACCCAGGGCTTGGACGGAGAACGTGAGATCCAGGCTAAGGCCGATCCAACGACGGTACTCAATGCGTGGAGGCAGGATGCCTATCTGGTACCGCTCATCGACGGCGGTTGGGCTCCCCTTCCCAGCGATTGGTTGGAACGATTCGGAGGCCGCGTACTCGACCTGATGTTGGCCCGCAGCGAAGACGGTGAACTTCCCGCCAGCGCAACCCCCGACCTTCTGGACCTATGCGAACAACTCGAATACCCCGCACCACCAGAGCTTCGAGAATTGAAGGTGCTCGTCGACGACTTCACCGGGATACCTGAGGCGGACCTACCCGATGATCTGACCGCCGAGCTACGAGGTTATCAGGTCAAAGGTGTTCATTGGTTACGGTTCCTGCAAAAGGCTGGCCTGGGGGCTCTCCTGGCGGACGATATGGGCCTGGGTAAAACCCTGCAGGTGCTCTGCGCCCTCGAGGGACGAACCCTGGTGGTGGCCCCGACCAGCGTACTTCATAACTGGGCCCAGGAGATCGAGAAGTTCCGGCCCGGTCTACGCGCCAAGATCTACCATGGACCACGACGAAAGCTGGATGGTGACTGGGACGTGCTTCTAACCACCTATGCCATCCTACGTCTCGACGCCGAGGTACTAGCCGCCGAATCCTGGGGAACGGTGGTCCTCGACGAGGCCCAGGCCATCAAGAACGTCTCAAGCCAGGTCACCAAAGCGGCCTATACACTCAACGCGCGCTTCCGTGTGGCCATGACGGGTACACCGGTGGAAAATCGCCTCGAAGAGCTTTGGAGCATCTTCCACTTCGTAAATCGTGGACTACTCGGCGGATACTCGGACTTCAAGGAGCGGTACGTTGACCCCATCGTGCAGGGAGACCTACCGAGCATCGAACGGCTTCGAAAGCGAATCCGACCTTTTGTCTTACGCCGTCTCAAACGAGATGTGGCCAAAGAGCTCCCCCCACGTACAGATATGGTGCTGCACTCGGAGCTCTCCAGCAACGAGCGTGACGCCTACGATTCCATTCGAGCGGCGAGCCGTGCCGAAGTAATGGAGCAATTGGAAGCGGGTGGCAGTGTGATGAAGGCCCTCGAATCCCTTCTGCGTCTACGTCAGGCGGCCTGTCATCTAAATCTCGTGCCAGGACAGTCGAGTGCGACATCATCCAAGATGGAACTCCTTCTCGAGAAGCTTCAAGATGTGGTCTGGGAAGACCATAAGGCGCTCGTGTTTTCCCAATGGACATCGCTCCTCGATGAAGTGGAGCCGCTCCTGGAAAAACAGGGCATCAACTATCTACGACTCGATGGTTCCACACGGGACCGCGCTGGAGTGGTGAAGAGTTTTCAGGACTCTGCAGGTCCACCGGTCCTCCTGATCTCCCTGAAAGCCGGTGGCACCGGCTTGAACCTCACGGCGGCCGACCATGTCTTCCTATTGGACCCATGGTGGAATCCGGCTGTAGAAGACCAGGCCGCCGACCGGGCCCATCGTATTGGTCAGGAGCGACCGGTCATGGTCTACCGCATGGTAAGCCTCGAGACCGTAGAGGAGCGTATTCTTGTCCTTCAAGAGAAGAAACGCGCCCTCTCCGACGCCGCCCTTGGGGGCGGAACCGGTGGCGCGGGGATCACCCGCGCCGATCTACTGGAGCTACTCGCTCCCTGAGCCTCCGGACAGTAGCGGCGCTACAAGAGAGACCGAGGACTCTTCCTCGTTGGCCGTCAGGACCAGACCCGCGGCGCTAGCGCTGATCCCCTCGGTTCCGATGGTGCTCTCCGTCGTAGCAGTTCCCTGATCGTCGAAGCCTATCTTCACCACATCGGCTATCTGGATAGTAAGAGGATCATCCACACGCCATACACCCACGGCGCCGGCGTGCTTCAGGCTGGCCGCTATATACGAGTGACCATCGTAATGGAAACTCGCCAGAGAATCGGGTCGAAACGGTGCATGATTCCACGACTCAAGGTTTCGAGGCAGATCTCCCGGCATATTGGCCGGTTGGATCTCATGATTGACCACAAGGGTGCCATCCAGGTCGAGCACCGTGAGGGTGTCGTTATATTCCCCCGCGACCACGAAATACTCCGCGCCCGATGCATCCACAAAGCTGTGCACACCGTCGGGCCACGGTTCGGCTCCCGAGCTTCGATTTGGTAGCCGAACCACTGAAAGTTGGTCGCTGCTGGTTTCCACGAGGGTACCGTCTGCATCGAGAACAGCTGAGAGCTGAAAAAGGAGAAGCTCGTGGGTGTCCTGAAGGGTTACCGCCACATGATCGCTGTCGGACGCAAAGATGATCTGTTCCGGTTCACGACGGGCCCCCTCGGAATCGGAGACCATGGAGATCACCGCACGCACCGTTGTTGCCGTGGGATCCGCGTTGGGTATCTCAAGAACGGTTACCGATGGGTCGACCTCCGGCAGGGGACATTTGCCATCGTTGTAGTCCACCTCGTCGGCGCTCACCACATAGCGATCGTCAGGGCTGATATCCACCGCATCGGGCATGGCTCCCACTTCCACCTCCTGCAAAACGGCCCCAAAGGTATCGTCTGCGAGATCAACAAAGACCAGGGAACCACGACAATCGACCAGTTCGCCCTCTTCCACGATGGGCAGAGTGCGGGTGACCACGGCAAAACGTCCCTCACTGTCGAAGTCGATATGGGTCAACTCGCTATCACTCGCATCCTCGGCGAAGAGTTTTACGCTCGCCACCTCTTTCACCTCGTCCGGGCTGACCTCAAGAAGTGTGATCTTCCGGCTCTTCGAAGCCACCATTACGGCTCGGTCTCCGGATGGTAGCAGTTTAATGACTTCACTATTATCGTCGGCACCAAAGGGCATCGTCTGTACATGTTTGCCCTTCCAGCCCAGCTCGGTCGGAGTGCCGGGCTCAGGATCGCTGCAGGCTGTCAGCAGCAAAAAGCAGAATAGAACGCATAGAGATCGGATCTTCATGGGTGTCTCCAGAGTGTTAGAACCGTAGTTCCAATTGAATCGTGGTTTCGTTGTTGTCGATGGGTTGGTCGGCGATCCCGAGCAGGGGGGCACCATTCCTCTCCTTGATAAAACTGGTTTCGAGATGAGCATGCAGCAGGTCCCGGTAGAGCCGAGTGGAGAGGGCCACGGTGGCCAGCTGGTAATCCCACGTCAGAGCCTGACTCGGATCCACAACCCGTAGGGACGCCTCGGGGGTAAGAGGATCCGAGGCCGAACGGATCTGATAGCGTTCCACGCGAACACGCAGTTCGAGGGTACGCAGCCAGCGTTCATTGGGACGAAGGGCCCAGACATAACCCAACTGCGCATAGGCGGTGTGACGTCGCAGAAGGCTCTCCTGCGACTCCAACCATTCAAGCCGAGCTTCCACCCCGCCAAGGTTAAGTTCCATCCGAGCCCCGGCCCACCAGAAGGTGCGATCCTGGGAACGAGGGTCGGCGCTATTATAGCCCGGGAGCAAGGCAAAGTGGGCCAGCCGGTTCCGCAACTCGTCGGTTCCGCGTAAGGCGGAGAGCTTACCGCCATAACCGAACCCCTCCAAAGAGAACCCTCCCATCTGAAGGCCTGCTCTTCCACCAAAGACGGGTTGGTTACCCGAGAAGGTTGTAGCCGGCCCATAACTCAATACCGCCACCGTCCCCTGTCGCTCTGAGGCGTCGTTAATTGGAGCCGCATCAAGTGGGCGCATCATGGCCATGCTGACGCCAGCCCACCAATTCAGGACCCCTCCCCCACTGAGAACACTGCAGATATGCATCTCGGGCGAACCCCAGTAGATGCGCGCAGCGATGGGCGGGCGACTGGTCTTATCGTCTACCGCCACAAAGGGGGTGTGCAATCCGATCTCGGTGTGAAGACCCATTCCAGGACCCAGCCGAACCCGATGATCAAACCAGGCGCCTTCGGCCCGAGATCCATATTCATCAAAGGCAAAGGCCGAATAGAAGGCCAGGTCTTCGGGCGTCTCTACGCGAAACGCGAGCCGTAAACCGTCCACATTGGCGTGACCGCTTCGGGTGCCGAGCGTAACCGTGTCTGTAAGACTGTCGTGCCCTACACCCCCCCGACCTTCGATATCCCGCCAGGACAACTCCGCAATACCCTTCAAACCAAGACGTAGGCCATCCGCCCCTCGAACCACAAAATTTGCCGGTACCCGACTGTCATTGAAGGCGTCGAAGGCCTGTGCAGACAGAGGCCAGAACCATAGGAAAACTAGAAATAGATAGATTGGCTTGGACATGCGTTCTTCGAAATCATGCCCGGAACGAGGTCCGTAGACTCGTCGCTACCGCATTCCTACGCTGGCATGATCCAGATCAGGTTCACCGGGTCTTTCTCAGCCCTACCGTCTAGCAGGACACCCCGTGCAGTTGGTCGAACCGTACCATACTCTCTTTGATCGTCAACCGGTTCATAGCCCGGCGTATCGGCTCTACAACTTCATATCGAAGGTGATTCCACCCCGGTGCTCCATGCCATCTCCCGGACGGGTATTCGTCAGTAACGCACCGGGCAAAATGCCGGAGTACCAGAGCTCCAGCCAGGTATGTTCCATGAGCTTGTACTGGGTCGTAAAGTCCAGCTCCGAGCCAAAGTAGTTGTACCCATCCGCGGATTCGACCATGGATCGGAAATGGTGAGCCACCAGCTCCAACCGCAGCGAAGAGAGCGGTGACCAGGTTATCTTTGCTCCCACATCAAGAAGCCCCAGATAGGCCGTATCCCCTGGCAGATCACGGAAGTAGTCCATCAAGCCATAGAATCGATGCGAGGAAGCGTAGGGGGCAGAGAACACCTTTTCGGTGCTGTCCGTAAGATCGTCATCACCCGAGACCGCTTCTGCGAATAACGCCAGACGGGGGTGTCGAATCACTGGAAGGAGCATGCCCAACTCCAGGGCCGCGAGATAGGAATTGTACCGAATCCCCTCTTCACGTTCTCCGAACTGATAATAGCCCTCAACCGAATAATCCACACCGCGGCCCAGGTCTCCACGGACCAGGATCCCGGTGGTGAAGCGCATGTGATCGATGATCTCATCCATATCCGCCAGTTTCAGCATATTGAACTCAAGGGACGGTGATGCCTTGAATTGAAACCAGAGGCCTACCAGATCTTGATCCGTCCCATTTGGAATCGCCTCCATATTGACGGTCCCGAGATCTCCCAGAGTACTGACGTCTTCACTCACATGGCTGTAGAACACATCGAATAGAATGGAATCTCGACCGTAGCGTAGACGCAATCCGTCAAAGCTACGGGCTGAATCAAACCAATCGTCCTCGCCTAGAATTCGTTGGTTGAGGAAATGGAGCTCCTGCCGCCCCAGTCGAATTTCAAAGCGATCGGTCGGACGTAAGATGCCATAGGCCTGATGCATATCGAGGGCCTCGGCGTTTCCATCCCGTAGAGGATCCAGCTCTTCCCCCCAGACCCGCACATCCTGAAGCTGAAGAAAGAGCCCTATTTGTTCCGATACCGCCGTATGTAAACCGAACCGCGTTCGTTGGTGCAGCGTATTCGTTGTATTGCCCGCCGCGAAGTCGGCTCCTTGATGGTGCAGCATACGGACCCGCACCTGGCCATTTGGAGTCAGACTCACGGGCGTTGGTTCCGCCGCCCAGGAGACGGCTACCGCCAGACTAAACATCGCAGTTATCAACCCGCGGAACATAAAAACCTCATAAATATTCGTTGGTATGGTCCCCCCTGGTTTTACCTTTTGTCCCCAAAGTTTCAAAAGAACCATATGTTTTGCGCGAATTCCGATTCCTGGTCACTTGGCAAACAGACCGTTGGCAGGCACAATACAGATCGATTTTACCGCTGGGGGTGACCATGAAACTATTCGCACGAACACGGCTCTTGATGGGGCTGTTGGCACTGAGCTTCCTGTTCTCTGGATGCGTCTTCTATATCTCGGTGCCGAAAGCGAACCGGAGCTACCATAAGACCATCAAGAAAGCGAAACGAATCACTGCAGAGGTGGATCAAGACACCGACGCGATCGTTCGTGCGATACGAACATGGGTACGAAAGACGGGAAAGAAGCCCGCGGTGTTAGCCAAGATTCGTATCCATATCCAGGGTATGCGCGCCGCTCATACCGATATGGCTGCCCTCATCCCTCGTATGGTCGACAACCACCGTCGCTTCAAGAAGCTCACGCGCGGTCATCGAAAAATCAAAGATAAGGATCCCAAATACCGGCCAGCAAAGACGATTCATAGAAATATGAACAAGCTATTGCGCTCCTTTACCAACGCAGGGCAGGACTATAAACGACATCGGAAACAGGTCCGACGCCACGCCGAACGCCTCCGTATCCGCTACCGGAGACCTCGACACTAGTCCCCGTTTTTGGACATGAGCAATCGAGCGATAAAAATTCGTCTGGCTGCGCTCCTGGTTGTGGGGCTGCTGTTTTCTGGATGCACCAGCTCTCTAGATGTACGGAAAACAAAGCGGATATATAAGAAAGAGACCGACGCTGGGACCAAGATCCTGGCGTTCGCGAAAAAGGACTCTGCCATTGTTATCGTAGGAATTGGAGCCGTAGCAGCCAATTCCGTTGCTAAAGGCAAACGCCCGCCACCGCTCAAGACCGTACGAATGCATATTGATGAAATGCGTAGGGCTGTGAACACAATCTCCGATGTGGTTCCGCGGATGCTCGAAAACCAACGTCGATTCCATGCGATCAGCAAAGGATACAGAAAGATCTATTACGAAAACCGGAGATACGGACCTGCCCGTACTCTTGTTCGACAAATGGTGACCTATATCCGTACCTTACAGCGAGCATCAAAGCAGTACCAACACCATCGTGACCAGTTAGCGCTGCTTAGCCAGGGAGTCATCCCTCGTATGAACTCACCGCAGAGATAACCCACGTCAGTCAAGCTATGTGTACCCTCGTTTTAGCCTATCAGGTACATCCGCAATACCCCCTGCTTGTCGCCGCAAACCGCGAAGAGTTTTTTGATCGCCCCACCGGTGCGTGCCAAATTCTCGATGCCGATGTGGGTGCCGTAGGGGGTCGCGACCTTCGAGCGGGCGGAACCTGGATGGGAGTAACCCGCGACGGTTTCTTTGCGGCGCTTACAAACCAGCGACCCGAGACGGCCGTCGATGAAAAGCGGGCATCTCGCGGTGCCTTGATCATGGAGCTTCTACGTCAGGGGCGTGACTCCCGTTCCTATGTCCAATCACTGCATGCTCAGGAATACAACCCATGCAATCTGGTCTTTGGGACCGCCGAAGGCGTGCATATTGCCTACATTCGCGACGAGAATCCCGAACCAGAGTTGGTCGACCTCACACCAGGAGTCCATGTATTACCGAATGGTCGCCTGAACGACCCCGCGTTTCCGGCCGTCGCGCGCGCGACCGAGCTCTACCAGGAATTTGCCGAAGAGGATTGGTCCGGCCTTTCCCTGGGCTGCCAACGTCTACTAGCTGATCGAACAACGCCCGCCGTGGTTCCGGATCGGAATCTGCCATTCGACGCGGATGTGATCCGAGAAATATCGCGAATTTGTGTACGCACACCACTATTTGGCACGCGTTCTGCCACTATCGTTGCTCTCCAGAAGGACGAAGTCGCTCACTACCTATATTGCGAGGGGCCGCCGGACCAGCATGGGTTCGAGGAACGACTCGATCTGTTCCAATAAGAAAGGGCAGAGCCGACCATACGGCTCCACCCTTTTCTAGATCAGACCTTACTCCGCTCCGCAGATCTCCTCGGTATTTTCGCAGGCGTGAGGATCAAAGCAGGTCTCCCCCGATGCGGCACACTCGTATGCCGCATCCACACAGGTGGATTGGCAACAATCACCCGCGTCGTAACTACACGCCGCGTTGTTGTTCGTGGGAGTGTCGCAATAGCCATCTGCAAGGTAGGAGTCGATACCACCAACAGACTCACAGCAGTCGTTGGAATCATAACCGCATTGTACGAGGAGATTCCCTGAATCACAGATGCCGTCATCGATCTTGCTGAAGTCGGTACCCGGGTAGGAATCACAACGAGAGGGGTCCTGGCAGTTACACGGGAAGACTGCAGACTCGGCACAATCTGGATTTACCGATTCGCAACAATCCCCGTCGTCGTATCCACAAGCGGAGTTGTTATTGATGCCATCACACATCCCATCTGCGAGCCAGCCTGCATTACAACAGTCTCCGCCATCATAAGAACAGGCTTCGTTGTCGTTCGCCGTATTACAGATACCATCACCGATCTCCGTAAAGTCTGAATCTTCGAGGCTATCGCAAGCGGCCGGATCCTGGCAGTTACAGGGGAAGATCGCACTTGAAGCGCAAGCGGCGTTGGAAGACTCACAACAGTCTCCGCCATCCCAATCACAACCACCGTTATTATTTCCGGGATCACAAAATCCGTCGTCCGACCAGGCTGGATTGCTACAACTGAGCTCCTCGCACGTAGGCTCCCCACCGTAGTTGTTCACGCAGCTGAAGAAATCGGCATCGCCACAACCACCGTTGTCGACTTCACACTCGTTGATATCATCACATTGTGCGGTACCGTCGCCTGCATCACTACAGGTTACGTACATAGCATCACCACAGCCGCCGTTATCCACAGCGCAGGGATCGCCCGGATCGGAGCACCCTTCTGCACTGTTTTCACAGGCTTCGGTGTCGATGCAGGCGAATCCACTGCCATCACCACATTCATAGATGCCGCCCATTTCCACACAGGTCGATTCACAACAGTCTCCTCCATCGTAAGAGCAGGTGTTGATGTTGTTCGAAGCGTCACAGTAGGAGTCTGTGATCCAGTCGGTGTTTCCACCATCCGTATCGCAGCAGTCGTTTCCATCGAAACTGCATTGCGCGATCCGGTTTCCGTCATCACAGGTACCATCCCCGATGGCCGTATAGTCGGTGCCATCATGGCTGTCACAGGCCGCTGGATCTACGCAGTCGTAGCTGTCACCACCGAGGCCGCCACAGGATATTGTGGTTTCCACACAGGTGCTTGCACAACAATCGCCACCGTCGAAGGTACAGAGCTCGTTGTTGTTTACAGCATCACAGAAACTATCGGTGTACCAACTTGCATTGCAGCAGTCACCGCCATCCCAACCACAGGCCTCGTTATTATTACTTAAGTCACAAATTTCATCACCAATCTTGGTGAAATCTGCCGCCTCATTGCTATCGCAGGCTGCAGGATCCTGGCAGTCGCAGGGCCACGTCCCGCTAGTCGCACAGTCGGCATTCACGGACTCGCAGCAGTCACCGGAGTCGAACCCACATACAGGCGTGTTGTTAACGCCATCGCAGTAGCCGTCACCATCCCAACTCGCGTTACAGCAATCTCCGCCATCGTACCCGCACTGCTCGATATTATTGCCGGTATTGCAGGTACCATCACCAATACTCAGAAATTCCGTATCGGGATAGCTCTCACAAGCATCAGGGTTGAGGCAGTTGTAGCCGCCGGACTCACAGGCAAAGGTGGCACCACTTACACAGGTCGACCCACAGCAATCGCCGCCATCCCAGCCACAGATCTCATTATTATTTACGTTATCGCAATAGCCATCACCCGAGGAATTGGTGTTGCAGCAATCGCCACCGTCATAACCGCATACGGCGTTGTTATTACCTTCATCGCAGGACCCGTCCCCGCTCGTCGAAGCATCTCCGCCCTGGCCTTCGCAGGAGTCTGGATCCTGGCAGTCACAGGGGTAGAATGTGCTTCCAGCACAAGAGGCGTTCGTGGACTCGCAACAATCGCCACCATCAAAGTCGCAAGGCGCATTATTATTGTCCGGGTCACAATATCCATCACCGGCCCAGTTTATATTGCCCTCACAGGCTATCTCTTCGCAGGTCGGTGCAGCGCCATCATTATTGCTGCAGGTATACATAGCCGGATCGCCACAGCCACCGTTATCGGTGGCGCATTCGTCGATATCCGTACAGGTTACGGCGCCCTCGCCCTCTGCACAGGTCCAATACATGGGATCACCGCAGCCACCATTATCGAGAAGGCAACCGCAACCCGCTTCTGTATTTTCACAGCTATTGGGGTCTAAACAATCGTAGTTGTTCGCGCCACATGTGTAGCTTGCCGATACACAGGCCGATTCACAGCAATCGCCACCATCCCAACTGCAGGTCGCGTTGTTGTTGCTGTCATCACACCAGCCATCACCGACCCACATCTCATTTCCAGTACAAGCAACGGCCTCACAGGTCGGAGCTGCACCTTCGTTGTTGATGCAGACGTACTCATTGACGTCCCCACAACCGCCATTATCAACGAGACATTCGTCGATATCTGCGCAGGTCGGAGCGGCACCCTCATTATTTGTACAAGTGGTGTAGGTTGCATCACCGCAACCACCATTGTCGGTCAGACACTCGTCGATATCCGCGCACGTTGGAGCGGCACCATCGTTATTTGTGCAGGACCAGAAGGCCGCGTCACCGCAGCCGCCGTTGTCGGTCTCGCACTCATCGATATCTTCACAGACGGGAGCTGCCCCCTCATTATTGATACATCGGAATAGATCCGCGTCTCCACAACCACCGTTTTCGTTCGCACATTCATCGGTGTCGACACATAGCTCTCCATCGAGCTCGTAGAAATCGTTACAGCTGATTTCACAAGCTCCATCCACACAGGCCACGGAGCCATTCTCAGGCGCGGGTCCACAATTGATAATTAAGCAAGGATCTCCGGAGCCGCTATCGGTGCCGCCCTCATCGGTGCCGCCTGAATCGGTACCGCCTTCATCCGGGCCACCTGTATCGGTGCCGCCTTCATCCGTGCCGCCTTCATCGGTGCCGCCTTCATCCGTGCCGCCTTCATCGCTGCCGCCTTCATCCGTGCCGCCTTCATCGGTGCCACCTTCATCCGTGCCGCCTTCATCGGTGCCGCCTTCATCCGTTTGTCCTGTATCGGTACCACCATTATCTCCAGCGCCATTGTCGGTGCCCGATCCACAGGCAACAAACCCCAACCAGGCAACGCACATCAGTATCCAATACAGACGACGACATCGATTAAACATTATTCTCTCCCCCTAAAGGCCCAAATCATGATTACTGCACCACTCTATGCGAAACATCCCATCGCACGAAGGGGATAAATTAGCAGACAAAGGAAGCCAACTCAAGGCGGCTTCGGCTCCACCAACCCGGAGTTTTTCAGCTTCGACTTGTATGGGCGTCTAGCTGTACGCGAACGTTGGGGGGGATTTTCATCTCCAGATGCTCCATGATCTGGAGGGCACCCTCGGTCCCCACATCATCCTCACGGGGAAGATTGCCCCAGATCCGCATCGATACGTTCTCCATAAAACGCCAGAAACCGATTCGATCGAGAATGGGATTCATCCAGCCGACTGTGATGCAATAGCCTTTCGTATACGGGGCTCTGTGGTGCTTTTGATGATGCCGAAAGGACATCAATATCCCCGTCTTCTGTAAAAATCCGACCAATGGTGGGGTCTCTTTTTGATGAGCCCATTTATGGAATTGGTTCGCTAAGGCCGAGAAGACAAGCATGAAGAACGCCAAGCTCCAGAAGAAGATGACCCAGCCACTTCCGGCGCCAGGAAGAAAAAGCACCAATGGAAGTGTTAACGGAATACCGACAAGACAGGCTTCACCATTGCATTGCGCCCAATCGTGGCGCGTAATAGCCAAGGGATCCACATGATGTTCACGAAAGGATCGGATAAAGATCCGGCCCCAGAAAAAGGTGTCGGACCGACCAAATGTGTCACAGCCCCAATGCACAAAGCCTGTGAACATATCCGACAGAAGAATACCTACGAATGCACCGACCCCTACGATCCAGGCCAACTCGGCAGGCACCACATTGGCAAGACGAAACAGACCGGTTCCACATAAGGCCACATATAGGAACACACCGATCTGGTTGATCCTATGCTGCGTCGGCGTATACGCCGAAGCCAGCTTCTCAGCGGCAATATGTTGAATCTTGAAACGCACGGCTTTCCTCAACGGGACGGGAGTTTTATAGCAGTGTTTCTACAAAATCACGTTTTTTTTGGCTACATCCTGCCATGCCTTGGCATGAAAAGTCTGATCTCAACCATTGGCTGTTTCAACCAATTCATTGCCTTTAGCTGAAATCCAGGGGCAGAATGCAGCCTTTCCTACGCACTATTCGAGTGTTCATGCATACCAATCACATCCGCTATCCCCTCGTATTCCTACTTCTTTTTGGATTCTTTGGCTGCTCGTCAGACGACACAAGCTCTACCCTGCCCGATACCAGCGGGGGGGCTACCTCGGATGTTTCGACTACGTTGGATGCTACAGATCCATCGGACAGCAACGCCCCAGAGACGGTGACCACAGACGCAGATCCGCCCGAGCTGAACGACACATCCGCCGCCGAGGTAGGCACAGCCGACACCCTCACTGAGATCGCCGAGACCGGTACAGTTGAAGACACGAACGATACGAGTCCAGCAGATGTTCCAACTACAACCATCGCAGACCTTTGTTTTTCCGGTTCCACCGACCCAACAAAGTCCACCCCCGATTACGATCAATTCGCGCCGATCGTCGGATCCCATTGTTTCGGGACCAACCACCAGGACATCATTGGCGTCCAACAGGTCGTCGTTATGGGAGACTCCGTGAGTCAAGGCACGCCGAACCTGGCTCACCCCCTGTCTGTCGACAACAGCCACTTCTTCCGGAACCTCCTCGCCGAATGGTTGGCCACCACCTTCAACGTGGATAAAGGAAACTTCATCGACTGGGGACTCTGGAAGACCTACGACTACATAAGCGGAAGTGCAGGTAAGAAGAAGTCAGGAGATTTCTGGAATTGCGCCGACTGGGGTGCCCGCACGGATGATTTCCTGGACGGGAAAAAGCAGATTCAGAGTTGTTTTCCAACGGGTGGAAGTACGAAGAAGACGCTGATCTTCTTCACCATGGGAGGTAATGACATCTCAAAGATTACCGAACTCGGGGCCGAAGCCAGTTCAGCCGAAGTGGCAGCAGGATACCCTGCAACCTGGGCTGTGGCTTATGCCACGGTCGACTATCTCCGCGAAGCCGTTGAATGGCTGACGGACCCAGAACGCTTCCCCAATGGTTCCTACGTGATCTTCGCCAATCCTTTTGAATTCACCGACGCCACCGGGAACGTGTCGTCCTGCCCGGCGGCCGGCCTTATCGGATTTGACGAATGGGCCAACCCGGAAATCCAGCGAGAGATCGTCATCTATATTCTCGAACAATATGTAAAGATCGCGGTCGAAACCCAGACCGATGTGATCTGGTCATTGGAACACTTCTGTGGCCATGGCTACGTGGCGACGGGCCCCAACGCAGACGTGAATAACGAATGTTATCTTGGGCCGGATACAGAGATTTATTTCGACGAGACCTGCATTCACCCCAGTGATGCCGGGCATGCAGCCCTATTCGATATGTTTAAGACCGTCATCGTCGAATAGATCGACCAGACGTTCTAATAGTGCCAGGGGAAACCATCATAGTCCTGGTCCCGTTTCTCGAGAAAAGCATCTCGCCCTTCCCGCGCTTCGTCCGTACCATAGGCCAATCTCGTCGCCTCACCCGCGAAAAGCTGTTGGCCAACAAGACCGTCGTCGATGAGGTTGAAGCCAAACTTCAACATACGCATAGCCGTCGGTGATTTCCCATTGATGGCCCTACCCCAATCCAGAGCAAGGTCTTCCAGCTCTTCGTGGGCTACCACCGCGTTCACCATGCCCATATCGAACGCTTCTTGCGCCGTATAATTACGGCCCAGGAAGAAGATCTCACGGGCCCGTTTCTGGCCCACCTGACGGGCCAGATAGGCCGAACCATATCCACTATCGAAACTGGCCACATCGGGATCGGTCTGCTTGAACATGGCGTGTTCCCGGCTCGCTACCGTCATATCGCAGATCACATGAAGGCTATGCCCTCCTCCTACGGCCCAGCCCGGAACCACGGCAATGACGACCTTGGGCATAAAGCGAATCAGACGCTGCACCTCAAGGATATGTAGGCGACCGAGTCGTGCTGGATCGACTTGCTGATCCTGGTTCTCGTATTTGTAGCCATCTCGTCCCCGGATCCGTTGATCGCCACCCGAGGAAAACGCCCAACCGCCATCTTTTGAAGACGGGCCGTTTCCCGTGAGTAGAACGCAGCCCACATCACTGGTCATACGCGCATGATCCAGGGCCTGATAGAGCTCGTCCACTGTCTGCGGACGAAAGGCATTGCGAACATCTGGGCGGTCGATAGCGATGCGCACCGTCCCCTGATCAATGGCTCTATGATAGGTCACGTCCTGGAAGTCGAATCCGTCGACTTTACGCCATTTTTCGGGATTGAAGATCGTAGATACCATAGCGGATGCTCCTGTCGCAGTTCGCTCGAAACCGTGGGATAGCTGTCCGGTGAGCTATCGGACTTCACAACCCACGTCAACGATTTCCAGACGCAGAACGTGGTCATGCGGGTCGTTCCAAGGGGAATACCCTTAGAAAATGAACCAACCGTACAAGACGCATAATCTGGAAACTGGCATACTCTTTCGGTTGCTAACCCCTGCTTCCTTCGAGGTCTTCTCAATGCGCGTATTTGTTCTGCTCGGATGTCTGTGCCTGTTGGTTCATTGTGGCAAGGAGACGATCGTCGTCGTACCGGACTGCACCCCTCCATCCGATAGCTCCATGGCTGATGTACAGCACGATGCAACCCCTGATGCCGAGCCTGATGTCACGGCTGATGCGGAGCCCGAGACAACCTCAGATGCCGAGCCCGATACCACGCCAGATGCCGAGCCCGATACCACGCCAGATGCCGAGCCCGATGTGCAATCGGATGCAACCCCCGACGCAGAGCCCGACACCACGCCGGATGCTGAGCCCGATGTACAGTCTGATGCGACACCCGACGCAGAGCCCGATGCCACGCCGGATGCTGAACCCGATGTACAGTCTGATGCGACACCCGACGCAGAGCCCGATGCGCAAGCCGACGTGCAGGCCGATAGCCAGGGTTCTACTCCAACAGCGAAACGTAGTATCGGCTACTTTCCGGCCTGGAGCATCTACGCCCGGAACTACCATGTTATGGATATACCGGCGGATAAGCTGACCCATATCAACTATGCCTTCGCCAATATCAGCCCCTCGGGAGAGTGTGTTCTGGGGGATCCCTGGGCCGATGTAGACAAGACCTACCCTGGTGACACCTGGGATCAACCGCTTGCAGGGAATTTCTACCAGCTTCTTCTGCTGAAAGAGCAGCACCCCCATCTCAAGACGCTCATCTCCATTGGTGGCTGGACCTGGTCGGGGAATTTCTCGGCCGTAGCGATGACCGAGGCCAGCCGCCAACAATTTGTAAGCTCCTGCCTGATGTTCGTGACCGACTATGGTTTCGACGGCATCGATGTGGACTGGGAATATCCGGTGGGCGGAGGCCTCAACCCGGGCGTCCCCGCCGACAAAGAAAACTACACTCTATTGATGGCCGAGTTCCGAAACCAACTGAACGCCCTCACCGAGAGCACTGGAAAAGACTATCTTCTCACCATCGCAGCTCCTGCGGGTCCCACCACCCTCGAGAATCTAGAGGTGGTGGAGTTGGCCGTCATCCTCGATTGGATCAATCTGATGACCTACGACTTTCATGGTGGATGGGATAGCAAAACGAACTTCAACGCAGCGCTGTACCCCACAACGGATGATCCTGCGGGAGGAGCGGCGGGACGTACCCTGCATGAAGCAGTACAGACCTATCTATCCCTCGGTGTTCCGTCCGAAAAGATCGTGGTCGGGACCGCCTTCTATGGGCGCGGGTGGGGAGGTGTTCCCACGACCAACAACGGCCTATACCAGACCGCCTCGGGAACTGTACCACCGGGAACGTGGGAAGCAGGCGTATTCGATTACTCCGATTTGAAAGCCAATTATGTCGGCCAGGGGGATTGGGTACGCTCGTTTCACGCAGAGGCTCTCGTGCCCTGGATCTATAGTGCCAGTCAGCAGGTCTTCATCAGCTATGATGACCAGGAATCCGTGCAAGCCAAGATCGACTATGTGAACGAACACCAACTCGGCGGCATGATGAACTGGGAACTGAGCGCGGATCGTGACGCCGATCTGCTGAACCTCATGCATAGTGGTTTAGCACTGCCCTGATCACACCAATCAAACAGGCGTGAAGCCCGCGTCTTCAATAGTCTGACGGAACTGATCCACGGTGATGGTTCCCTGCACTCTGGCGCTGCCCGGCTCAAGAAAGACCTCTACCGCTGCCACCCCTTCGAGTGCTTCGAGTCGTCCCCGTAGCTTATTCACGCATCCGTTACAGGTCATACCCGCCACAGAGAGCTCGTGAATCGTGGCCCCTTCCCCATCCAGGGTAGCTGCGCGACGTAGGCGGTTGCGCAGCTCTTCTATGGCGAAGAAGCCCATGAGCCCACAAAATACAACACCGCAAGCTACCGCCCACCAGGCCTCATGTAGATGTTCAACCTGCCCGCTGGCATCGGTCTGGCTCAAGATCTCTTCAAAAGCAAAGCCCGCCAACATACTCCCAACAACGATCGTTAGAAGATAGATCGTCAGCGCCCGACGCCCAAATCCACGGTATACGGCACCCACGGTAGCTACATTTGTGGCCGGACCAGCCATAAGAAAGACGATTGCGGCCCCTGCTGGCATTCCTCCAGCCACAAAGGCGGCCGCGATCGGGACAGAGGCCGTGGCGCAGACATACAGAGGTAGCGATACCGCGAGTATCGCGAGCATCGATAGGAGATCACCATGTCCCGAAACATCGCCAAAGAAGGAGTCCGGCACATAGTTCTGTATGAGGGCCGACGCGACAATACCAACCACCAACCAGAACCAGATGGACCGAACAATATCGAGACTATGCCAGACCATCTCCTGCACGCTTCGTTCGGGGGCGTGGCTGGGTTCTACGTCGTTATTTGTATCCTGGTTCTCCGTATCCACCCAATCCGTAAACAGCCCACCGATGAGCCCTGTCACCAGCGCAGCCACCACTTTGAACAGAGCGAACGGCCAGCCCAGAAAGGACGCGCTAACAAAGACCGAATCCACGCCGGTCTGGGGCGTGCTGATTAGAAACCCGATCGACGCCCCATTGCTCGCTCCGTCGCGCTTCAAGCCCAGACCCGCTGGGATCACACCACAGGAACAAAGAGGCAGCGGAACGCCCAGTCCTACCGCCTTAAGAACACCAAAGCGGCCGCGTAGCTGCCGCCGGACAAAACCAGGTGGCAAGAGTACGTGAAGCAATCCCGCGACCAAGGTCCCGAGCAAAAGCCAGGGAGCTAGAGCAAGGGTGATGTCCCACATAGAATCAAGCATACGGTACTCTACCATTCCGATTCACAGTTCGTATCAAGAGATACCACGACCCCAGAGCAGTTCTCAACGCATCTTCCAGCCAAACCGCCCTACAATGGGTGGATGGTCCGAGAGGTTGTTTCCATTCGCATCAACGAAATTAGAGGGGATCTCCCATTGAAGAGGGATCAACTCCAGAGACTCGGAACTGCGAATCATGATCTTGTCGATACTGTCGACGCCACAGCTGAGCCTTGCACAGGTCTCCTCCAACCCCGTCAACGTTCGAAACTCCTCCAACAGCTCTTTGTCCTGAGGATCCGATTCGGAGAGATTATAATCCCCCGCGACCAGGATCGCCTCACCGTCCGAATGCTCTAGAATATGATCTTTTAAGGCCAGGACCCCCTCTCTACGAGCCGTGTAATCCTCTGGGCACCCACCCGCCTCGGCGTGTAGATTATAGATATCCACGAAGACCCCTTCTTCCAATTCTGTACGTGCAACGGAGAAGCCTTTGGTCGCCAAACAGTCGCTGGCACAATCCAGATGGCCATGGCAGTTGGGCCAGACGACTCGAATATGGTCTGTGAAGGGGAACGTCGAAAATCGGTTCAGCCCATCCCCCATGGTCTCGATGGTGGGTTCCTCCCACATGGGTTCGGATTGGTACGGAAGCTCCACAGCGGCAGATAACTCGTCGTGATACCAGAAGTCCTCTTGTACCAGGACCACATCATACGCGTTGAGAAGTGGGCTGATCATGGGGATGTACAGCTCAGGGTTGGAGCTCGACAACCCCTGGGGCAGCCCCGCCACATTATAGGTGAGGAGCTGGAATTCCCGGACCGTCGAATCCACGTCTGCATCGCCAGCCGATTCGGCCCCACAGCCAGCCAGGCCGATCCATAGGAGAGCTGTGCAGACGAGGGTACGTAGTGACGGCTTCATCACGCTCGAATTATCCGTGAACGGCGCCATACGACAACCAAACCCAGAAGAAGAGTCATCATCAACCACGCACCATGCGCGGGCTTATCTGCTACAGAACACCCTCCTGACGAGCTGCTCGTGCTCCCCGTATCTTCGGCCGGAGCCCCAGCATCAGCAGCCACAGAGACCTCGCCCTCACCCGAGTTCGTGTCCTCGCTAACCTCTGGCGTCCCTCCTCCCCCATCGACGGAGTCGGGCTCTTCCGATGAATCTTCACTGGAACTCCCGGCATCTACCGGACTCCCCCCTGCATCTTCATCGCCACCGGTATCATCGGAACTTCCCCCGGCATCTTCTGCCCCCCCGGCGTCCGTAGGCTCAACCCATTCATCGCAGGACGGTAACTCCTGCGCGTCACTTCCTTCAACCTCTGTGACAGCGTTCCAATGCACGGACTTATAGGCGTCCGCCACGTCGGTAGCTTCCAGATACATCTCGGCGATCAAACCCTGGGGAAACGCAGGCCCGCTTGTGCCACAAAGAGGAGGATTGCCATTCCAATCGTTCCTTTCGAAATCCGTGTAGACAATATCTCCCTCTGCCGCGTCACCATCGTGGAGGGTTATGATTAACACTGCCGCCCGGTAGAAGCTGGTTGTTGCCCCACCATCACCAGAAACCGTCGGTCCAGTACACTCCACGGACGATACCTGCCCGACGATATGCAGATCGGCCAGATCGGCCAACTGTTCGGGACTCAATGGCCCCGGAACCGACCAGGCGTTCCCGACCAGGAAAAACATTAGGGCTGCACATAGGCTTGCAATTCGCATCCGATCCTCATCTCTGCAATGGAACGCTCAGCCTACCATGTTCAAGGTAGCAGTTCACCTAATCACAAGCCGATTCCCAGGGAGATGCGTAGATTTCGCACCGCATCGGATAATCAGGCGATCCCATAAGACACCTCGTTCTCAACACCTTCGCCGTACTTGCTTGAAGCCATCTCATAGGCCTACTCTTATCGCGCACACTTGCTGGAGAATCATTGAATGAAGACGAGCCTCTTCGTACTGCCCCTATTGCTGGCGGCCTCCAGCGCCTATGCCGAGCCCATCACCATTCACGAGGCCGAGCAAAAAGTGAACGAGCTCCGAGAAACTGCGGACCAGAACCGTGCCACGGAGAAAGGGATATCCGACGAAATCGATCGTACGAAAGCTCAGCTAAACTTGTTCGAAAGGTTGCTGAAGCCCCGACACGGACAGCGTGAAGAAGACCATAAGGATGCATACCGCAGTGCAGAAGAAGCGAGAGAAGAGATTACGGAAAAGAAAGTGGTGGAGACCTTGCTGAAGAAGTGGAGGCAGGATGGGGAAGCTCCATGGCTGAGGACTCTACCCTGGAAACTTACCCGCAAGGACCTAATGCAAAACTACAAAAAGAATGCGCTGCCTGGCGGGACGGCACATTACCATTTCGTGCACGACAACCTGCCCAAACAGCTTGAACATCAGAAGGAACTGCTCAAAGACGCCCGGGCCAAAACAAGAGCAACCCTCCAAAGTCTGGTGGAGGCGGAACAAGAACTGCTTAATGCGTTGGGAAAGAAAGCCCAGGAAAAGGAGATGGCCGACCTCGTAAATCAATCCAATGCGAGGATAGGGGCTTACAAAGACAGCTTGAAGAATCTATCTCTTAAAGAGCTTGAAGACCGAGCCAAACAGCTTAAGGAGGACCACGAGGGGCCGTCGATTGCAGACCAGATGAAGGAGATCCTCGCTGCGCTGAAAAAACAGAAACTGACCGAAAACATGAGCGACGCAAAGAAGAGAGACGTCCGGCAAGAGCGAGGTAGGTTACTCGCCAGATTGGCCTGGCTGTCCCATCAAAGCACGGCCTCGGGTTTTAATCTGTTGGGGGCACGCGAATATGATCTAAAACGAAAGGCTATTGAAGACCGTAGCACGGCAGCCATTCGAGAAGGGTATGTAAACCTCATCAAACGATTGCAGCATAACAAGGAGGTTCTGCGAAAAAGAAGAGCCTGTATGGAATGGGCGTTCAAATACCTGAAAGAACTCAACGTAATACAGGAAGATGCCTCTTTGGAGTCGATGTTCAAGAACCTGGACTCCGATTTCACAGTAGATGGAATGACCAATGGCAATCTGACAACGGAGACCAAAGAGGAGCTAGACAAATTAATGTCCAGCCCCGACAGAGCACGGAATTGGCTCACAGCCTTGGAACAGGGGAACGAGGTGGCAGGAGAACTCCACAAAATACCTGGTGTTAAGAGCCTGGGCCTTATTCAACAGCTTGCGGACGTGTCGCTAAATGGCATGTTGGTCCTTTATAAGGGGCTGTTGATAAAACAAAACATGCTTACCCCGGGCAAACCAGAATACCGCCCATACCAATTGGAACAGTGGTTGAAGGAAAAAGGCTTACGTGGCGACTCAACAAAGATTCTGTACGAGATGGAACACCTCATGGGGATAGAGGATAGAGATAAGCGGGAGATACCGGGCGCGCACACCAAAGCCTATTGGAGCAGAGACCAGAAGTACTGCCAGCCGCCACCGAATTAGGTGACGTTAAAGCTTCTCCTGTCAGAATCTCTTCTTACAAGCCGATTCCCAGGGAGATGCGTAGATTTCGCACCGCATCGAAGACAGGAAAATGCCACCCGTCGGTGTGGACCCAACCAAAGCCGAAGTCATTGCCCCAACTCGCATCCTGCAGGACAAAGGGCATGACACCTTCAATAAGGGGATGCTGGAGCCAGACGTTGGTATAGGCCTGCTGCGTCCATTGGGATTTCTGTTCTTCACTCCAGGTCGGCCCGTCGCCTGGGCAATTGGTGCACCAACCGGTTTCGGTGATCAGGACCGGCAGGGTCATCTGTAACAGGGCCAGCTCCTGTTCGAAGTAATACAGTCCCGTCTGTGCCTGCTCAAAAGGCTGAAAGAAACCAAATCCGGTATTTGTGGCCGGATAGGGGTGACTGGCCAGGTAATCGATCCGGGTCCAGATATCGGGGACCGCCGCCGCCATATGTTGCATAAAGTCCAGACCCAGCTCGCCCGGTTGGCCGGTACAATGCACACCATTCGCACAAGGCTCACATTCACAGCTCACATTTCCGCCCGGAGCAAGGGCCCCCAGACTCACTTGAATACGCGGATCGCCGATGGCGTGGAGCGCGTCGGCGACATCGGCCAGAAAGTGGGCGTATTCCGTCGCCGTGGTCACAGAGTCGATGGTGCCCCCACCCGTACAGCGCCATTCGTGGCATAGATTGGGTTCGTTATGCACCTGAATATACATGGGCCAATTATCGCGCTTCGGTAGCCCCTCCACTACGCTGCGATAGGCCTGCGCCAGGGTACTATAATCATGATGGGCGGCATCATCCGACTCGTCACGAATGTTCATATTACCCCAGGACGGACCCAAGCGAAGCACCGGGATCAGGTTCAGATCGTAGGCCTGTTGCACGGCAGCTATCCATTCCCCGGTCGGGCCGTTGGTGTTCTGATGAATGCCCGGAAGGATCATCAAGACATACCCATTATTCCCGACCAATTCCTTCACCAGATCGAGCCGTGTCCCGAGGCCTGGCCCCACCAGCCCCATGCCAAAGCGGTTACCTGATGGCGGCTCGGAGGCATTACCGCTGCCTGCGCAGGGATCCCCACAGTACGAACCCTCACCCCAGCTGCAGTGGGTTCCGTCTCCGACCCCATCGCAGAAACCATGCTTGGTGCACATCACCGTAGCCGATGTGCCGGTTGCGGTGCATTCCAACACCGCGGAATACACATCCGTACACGCGACCCCATCCTGGGGACATATCTGAGCAGGTCCCGCGCCAGTACAGGGGTCGGTACAATAGGAGCCAAGGGCTGCATCCCAGGAGCATTGGGTACCGTCACCCACCCCCATACAATGCCCAAATTTGTAGCAGGTCACTTCCGTCATCGATCCGTTCTGGGAACATTGTTGCTGCTCCGGGTAGACATCGCTGCAGGGCTGGCCGACTTCCGGGCAGAGCAGACAATTCGTACCGCCAGCGACGAATAGTGCCGTATTATGGACCGCTGTAACTCCCTGTTCGGCCGTAAACATAAAGGTATAGGCACCACCCGTTAAGGCCGAGGTTTCAAAGGTCCAATACCAGGCACCGTCTCCCGTGGAGTCACCTCCCACATGGTTCGCGGCTGCGTCACCACAGGGACCGCTCACGGTCAGGCCGATATAGGCCCAGGGGGTGTCGTCATAGACCGTCACCGTCAAGACCTGACCAGCCGCCGGTGCGGCCGGGTCGAAGACCATATAGGGGTATTCGGGGCTGATGGCCTCACATTGACCATCCATAGTGCAGAGCTCGGAAGAGCTACAGCTACCACAGGATCCGTCACAGCCATCAAAGCCACATTGTTTGCCAGCGCAATCGGGGATACAGGGGGCGGGGCCAGGATCTGGGGTGCCCGGATCGGTTGTTCCCTGATCGGGGGTACCCGCATCACCTGCGGCGGTATCAGCCGTATCCGGATCGGTGGTGGTCAGATCGGATGATTCCCCCTCGTCTACGACCACGTCCGAGGTTTCGACCTCCCCTTCGTCACCACCCAGGTCCGTTCCCTGACCATCCCGAACGACGTTGACATCCGAGCCATTGGTGCTGTCGTCGGTAGCTGTTGGGTCGGCGCCACAAGCGATAGTCATCGCCAAAAGAAGCACCAGCAGTCCCTGGCCACAAACCGCTCTCAAACCCCCACCTCAAACTACCCGCGATCAAACCTGGCTAAACCGCGTCTGGCTACACAACAAGTGGATCCGTTTACACAAACCACAGTTTTACACTAGCGCTCTCGTACCAGGAATCGGCGTCGGACAACCGCTCACCTTCGAAGATGTCTACATGCCCGGTTCCGCTGTAGCCAAAGATTTTATCGAAGGCGACGATACCTTTTTTACCAGAGACAATCTTCATCAGCTCTGGAAGCGCAGCTTCGAATTCTTCGTCGTCCTTGAATCGACGTCCCTTGGGAAAGATAACGTCAGCCGAACGGAAATTCGCTTCAACGTATTGCCACATCTCTCTGGCAGATACCACGTAGTAGTTTTTGGTCTTTCTCGAGTAGAACACCCTACGCGCTGAAATACCGGCCTTGGCAGCATTTGCCTTGGTAATCTTATAGGCACCGCCGAGATTATTGAACATAACGCTCAGTCGAATCGCACAGGTATTACTCAGATAGGTAGGCAGTCCCTCATTATCCAGGACCTCGCTGCTCGCTGTATCCTGCGCTTCTCGGCCACCCTCATACATATCCTGGTAGTTATGGGGGTGAGCGTCCCACATTTCGTCAAAGCCCAGCCCTTCTAATTTACCCTCTTTGCGGGCTTTCTCTTGCTCCGGAGTACGATTCTGGCCACCGGTCTGGCGCATCTGAACGGCCGAGTCGCCGCCACCGCCCGTCGCCATCGTATCGAGCTCAGCCTCCGCTGATTTCCCCTGGACCACCAGATCAGCAACCCGATCGGCGTGCTGTTCGTATTGATCACCAGATTGCCCGACGCCGCCTTTGAGCTGTACTCCACCGCGTTGTTGCACCACATGAGCGGCTTCATGAGCCGCAGTATGCAGGTCGAGGCTGCCATCATAGGCCACCTTATTGCCCGTAGCGTAGGCCTTAGCACCCATATCACGGCTGGCTTTCTGCGCCTCAACACCACCGTAGGCCTGAATATTGCTCACATTATGTTTGCCGAACGACTTCTGAATGGTCGCAAGGTGGGGCAAAGTCCCCCCGGTTCCGGAGACACCTTCGGCCGCCCGGGTCTGGGTCAAATTCTCGTCACCAGCCTTACTCTTCGCCTGGACAACCGCCTGGTTCCCACCGGATTGCTGCATGCTCTGCACAAGACGGGAGCCGACCGCCGAGTCACTACTACCCAACGCCTCCTCTGGAGAGACGTTGCCCGATGGGAGCAACATTTCAGACTGGCTCTGATCCGCCGTTTGCTGCGACTTTTTCGCTTTGCGCTGCGTCACTTCGTGGGATTTAACCGATGTATGTGCGAATGCCATGGCGATTTCCTGAACTACTGTTTTAGAGGACGATAGGTTCCATGAAAGGAGACAAACTGTCCCCACGCCCTTTTGTTATAAGCAACATTGATGCCAGTGGCCATCAAAAACCCCAATTTCCCATTAGTTTTGAACCGGTTTGAAAACAAACGGGAACGAAACCTTCTTGGCTTTACCATCTTTGGAAGCGGGAAAGCGTATGTTTCGGATTCTATTCACAATACAGGTTTCGAGCTTTGAATCTTTAACCGTTGAGCGGGTCACTTTTACATCGCGGACCAGGCCCGTCGGGGAGATCGCCAACGATACTACCACCTTGCCTCGCCGCTTCGGATCTCGCTTAAGGGTCTTTTCGTAACACCATCGTAAACTGGCCATATTTCGTCGGATTGTTTTCGTTATCTCTTTGTTGCCCTGCTGGACCGGTCCAAGTCTGACGTCGGTTGTCCTCTTTACGATGGACACCTTCGCGACCCCTTTCTCAGTCGGAGTTTTGTCGCCGATTCTTCCCGCACCTCCATCGAACCCATCACCAATGTCATTTTCGTTCCTTGATAGACCTCCTATCTGGGCAAAACCCGAGCGGTTGCGTAGACGGCGCGCCCGTTGCGCTTCTCTTTTCTTCACGAGCTTTGCGTGTTCGGCATCAAGGGCCTCCAGGGTGACACCCGGCGAACAATCGGCCCGCTCGGCTGGATCGCCTATCGCTAAAGTAAACGCTTTGGCGCATTGTGGATTACGATCCGCGGCTCGAACCAGAACCAGGAGGTCTTTGAGCGGGGTGTTGGGGTCGGGCCCCAAGAGCATCGAGGCATGACCATACCCGCAAATCCCTGCGAACAGTGCGTTCAGCTGGGCACGATCGATGCTTCCGTCTGGTCCACGTTTGATCGCCGGACAGCTCCCGTCCGCTGCCTGGATATATAAGCGATTCGAAGATGTCTCTTTGACCGCTCCACCTTCTTCTTTCGTTTCCACCTTCTCCGTGAACGGATCCACGATGGAGACGATCGCTCCGATCGACGAGGTTCCGATGGACAGGCTGGGGTACCAACCAAAATCGGCGAGATCTTTTTGCTTCCCCGTCTGTATACGCGGCATATGGGGTTCAAAGACGACCGCGTATTCATCACCGGACCGGCCCATGAACTTCATGTCGAGAAACTCTTGCATCGCCAGGTTATAGATCACCTTGGAGAGGAGCTCGAAGGAGACCTCTTGATCCGCATAGATGTAGGCTACCCGTTCGTCAGCCCCAGACTGCTCGAAACGTCCTTTGATCGCCTCTTGTAGTGGTTCGATCCGATACTGGTTTGTCGTAGGTAGCGGCCAGGGCTCGATCGATTGACAACCACCGGTTTCCGCGCCCCCCAGGATGGAGATGCCATTCTTTGAAACCCAGACCGATAATCCACCTGCCGGACGAAGGCTATCGCCCTCTACCCCTTCGGCGAGTGACGGAAGGTTCACTGCCTTACAAGGCAATCCCTGTGTCGCAACTCTACACTCCAACGAGCGATTGATAGCCTTCATCATCCGGCTCGACCCTTCGTACTTCTTCATCAGTTTTGATGGATCATTCAGGTTCGGGTCCATTGCGACTTTGCCCGCCTGGATTTTCTTCAACAACGCGTCATGAAGAGGACCAAGGCAGGCCATGGTCGTTTCCTGATCGGAGCCAACACAGGCACATTCCTGGTCCACCAACTTTACGTAATTATCGATACGCTTCTGTTTTTTGGACTTCCCACAGGAGGATAGATTTCCCACAGAGAGCAGCCCAACCAATAGAACCAAAACTGGAGACCACAACTTCGTCATTGTCCCTCTCCCAATCTGGGTTTCGAACTGTCCAACGAATCGCTGGATTCTTTCCTTCCGTTCCACAAAGCATGATCCCCCGACGCATGGAGTCCAGCCACCGATTGCGGGGGTATCTGCACGCCCCTCTTTGCGCCAAACCCCAGGTAGGATAGAACAGTAGAGAATATTCGTCATCCCGAAGAGCCCTACTATGTTCAATTTCCGAAAGAAAACCCAGATCCCCAGTGCGAGTGAAGCCCTACCGGGCCGAGCCGAAGTGATGCCTATTCCCGAACGGCACGCCGTCAACGGCCAGCCTCTGGAGGCTACGTTCGAGGGGCTCCAGTACGCCATGTTTGGCATGGGGTGCTTCTGGGGTGCAGAGCGAAAGTTCTGGGTTCTACCGGGAGTCGTGAGCACAGCTGTAGGCTACGCTGCAGGACATACACCCAACCCCACCTACGAAGAGGTCTGCAGCGGTATGACCGGCCATAACGAGGTGGTTCGGGTGGTTTACGATCCGAAGGTCATCGACTTTAACCAACTTCTGAAGGTCTTCTGGGAGAGTCATAACCCAACCCAGGGTATGCGCCAGGGAAACGATACGGGGACCCAATATCGTTCGGGCGTCTATAGTTATAATGCAAGCCAATCGGAAGCGGCCCAGGCGTCGAAACGGCAATACCAGGAGTTGCTACGATCGGCTGGCTACGGCGCCATCACCACCGAGATCATCGACGCGCCAACCTTCTATTTTGCCGAGGCCTACCACCAGCAATACCTCCACAAGAACCCTGCCGGCTACTGCGGACTGGGTGGGACCGGTGTAAGCTGCCAGAATTCCACGGGAATATTTGGTGGAGAAAGCAAAGACTAAAGCGCTCAAGATCAGCCAAAAACAAGCGCCCAAAGAAAATGCGTAAAGTCTGAAGTCGTCCGATCACCTCGGAAATGGGGAATTAGAGGGCAATGGGCGCTTACACTGTGGTACCATCGCGACTCATTGAATGGTTGATGTTCACAAGGAGTCAAAATGAAGAGCAAAATATTACTATCCCTGTCTGCTATCTGCGCTATCACGTCTCTAGCTTTCGCCAACGGTTTCGTGACCGCAGACACGCACACAAAGTCGAAGGCTAGTGGTGTGGTTACGCACACAGCTGCGAAGGTGAATGGGATCTGCCCGAGCTATTATTGCTCGGTGACAGCGACGCATTTCAACACCACACCCAACTCTGATGCCTACACTTGCTACTACACACACGCCCATCCATAGACCACGCAGGGCAATGGGGGCTAGTCACAACCCGCGCTTGGCACCTTCCAATTCAGATGACCGCAGCAGGTGCCGCGGTTGTCATCGGAATTTGTTTCATCCGGGCAGGTTGTGTTTAACCAGAAAACGTCGGTCAGGACCGCGTTTGTCAGGTCCGCGTTAAACAGGTACGCGTTTTTCAGGCTCGCGTCCGTCAGGTTCGCGTTTGTCAGGTTCGCGTTTGTCAGGTTCGCCCATTTCAGGTTCGCGCCGTTCAGGTTCGCGTCTTGCAGGTTCGCGT
>PBVT01000059.1 GCA_002728755.1 Myxococcales bacterium | reverse complement strand
CCGTATTGGACCAGTCGTCCGTGCCGATGAGCATGCCGGAACCATAGGCGAGACCCATTCGTCCGATGTCGACCGTCAGGCCTTTGGCCATCGGTGGTTCAAGGCTTACATAGCCTTCATAGAGACCAAGCTCCCCATCATCGGCCGAAGGCGATAGCTCTGAACCAAAGGCCCGTGCGTCCTGGGCCGTAATATGGGCGGAGACCTTGTCTGTCGCCTTATAAACCAGTCCGAAGCGAAGGCGTTGGTTATAGTCCGTTTGTCGGTCGGATGTATCCGATGAGAGATCCGTGTGGTTGTTGCGCATCTCCCCACGGGCTCGTACATCGGCCGACGTAGAGACCGATGGGTTTAAATCGTAGCGGCCTTCCGGCTTCTTTTCGAGTCTCTTTACACGCTTCTTGAGCTTCTTCAGATGCTTGGATTTCTTAAGCAGCACCTTGCGGAGCTTGGAGACTTTATTTTCCAGCGATTCAATCTGCTTCTGGTGTTCCGTAGCGCTGGCTTCGTTCTTGGCTCCTTGTGAGATCTGAGCCTTCATACCTTCACGCAACGCCTGAAGATCTTCGAGGACGGAGTCAAGAGTGGTTCGGAGCAACTCGAGCTCATCCTGCATAACCTTGACCTGGTTTCGAAGATTCGCTGCTTCCGCCTCCTGGGGGGCGGCAGCGAAGAATACCAGGACTAGGGCCAGAATACCGGCCATAAGGCCAGGACGAAGCCGATACGAATTGGATTTGGTAGACATTGTTTTTTCCCTCGGTCGATCCCAACTCTTCAGGACGGTCCAACAAGCATGCTGACGAAGGTAGAGCAGGGGGTATGTGGTGTCAACCCGAAGCCCCCTGTTTTTTGCGTCTCGGAGGCATAGAAAATGCGGAATAGCAGGCAAGAAACCGTATGTAGCCTAAATCGCTCGGTTTCCATGATGAAATAGGAGTACCTTGTCCTTCCACGCAGCGGGAAGGCGTGATTCGAGCGCTGCAAAGGCTTCCTCAGGAGTATGCTTTCTCGAAAGATGCATCAGAACCAACGTCTCGCAGCCGAATTGATCCAGGTTTCCGATGATATCGTCGATATGAGTATGGCGTCCTGCATGAGCGTGTTGGACGTTGGTCCGCAGTGCGGGGTCCGCATCTTCGTCGCCATAGAAGGAACATTCACTGATTATGACCCGCGCCGAACGTGCGATGGGATCATTTAAGAGCCCTTCGATCGTACTATCCCCTGTAAACGTAACCAGGTGCTCGATATGAGGATCCGAGACCTCGTCTCCCGCGCGTCGGCGGCTGGCGATTTCGGGGCCACTGAGATCCTTGTATTCCGGTTTGAGTTTACGGGCCGTTCGGCACAGGGTGTAACCTAGAGCTGGAATGGAATGCACCGAAGGGTAGGGGCGAAGAAGCAACTTACCATCGAGCTCCTGGTATTCCCCAGGTCTCACGGCCTGGTATTTCACTTCGTAGGGGTTTCCCTGAACTCGTTCCCAGATTTCCACCACGGACTGAATGGAGGGCAGCAGATCCTCGGCCGCATATATCGTGGTCGGGCCAAGCCGCAGGAGTTTCCGTTGACCAAGATAGGAAGCTACACCGCCCGCATGATCCATATGACCGTGGGTTAATGCGAGATGGGGCATGCGTATGCTCTGAGGGGTGATCGTCCCACAGTCAAAGCACAACTTGGCTTCCGGTATTTGCAGGCTGGTATAGATCCCAGCGATGGAACGTCCGTGCAGTGTCATATGCACGGCGGCTAAATCCAATTTGTGGTCAGAGCCATCCATTCGATTACCCGGAACAATCCCCGGTTCTAGCGAGGGTAGGGAGTCGACGCTACGAGAAAGCCGTCGGTGGGTCAACGGCAGAGCTTTCAGAAGGCTCCAAATTTGGGCTTCTTCTGGCAGTTCCTCTTGCAGAAATACGGTCGGCAATTGTAGGGTCGAAAACATGGCAGAGATTATTCCAATTAATCAGACTCGACGGTTCACCCTTGTGGATGCGCAAGGCTTGTTGCCCGTGGTCCGACGCGTGACGGAACGTGCTGTAAAACGCTACCGGCAGACCCGTTCGAAGCTGGAGACGATGTCGAAAACGCCCGAGCAAAGGGCGCTCATTGAAGAACAACTTCATGGCATCATGGTGGAATGGTCCGAGGCCTTATTACGACTGGGTTGTGAATCCCGTGGGCTGTGGATTGTGGATTTCGACTGTGGTGATGGGTATTACTGCTGGAAATTCCCGGAAGAAGAGGTTGCCTTCTACCATCCCTACGACAGTGGCTTTGCTGGCCGTATCCCTGTCGAGGTTATGTCCGAAGAGAATCTCGAGGAAACCCAGCACTAATTTCACTCTCTAGACTTGACTAGACGAGCCGGGAATGTGAGATGACTCCACCCATCTTCCTATGGCGACTTCTATCAACTGGGTTTCTTTCAATGATACGTTCCCTTTGTCTTATGACATTCCTCCTGTTTTCGCCCCTTGCGGTAGCGCATCACGCGGCACAATATGGCGGGCCGAATGTTGGCCGAATGGCGTCTTTCGTACAGGTCCAGAGCAACTGGGCGGAATACGAGCTTCCGTCGGAGCAGGGGAGTTGGCAGGCGTTGGTCTTAGAAATCAATTACGCGATTCTGGACCGCTTCGGTTTAACCCTACGGGCTCCCTACGCGACGGTTTCACCCGACGCGCTCGAAAATAGTCGAGGTCTCGCGGATATGGAGGTTGGGATCCGCTGGGAAGGCCTTCGAACAGAAAAATTGAACGGTGTTCTTGGCCTATCTCTGGAATTGCCGACTGGAAAAACGGAGGATGGTCTTGGTTCCGGGCATATGGAATTGATGCCATACGGTGAGATGTCCGTGCGGTTGTCTCCCTCTTTATATGGACATAGCATGGTGCGATATCAGCACTCGTTCGATGGGCATGATCATCACCATGGTGGTGAGCGCACATCGGTCCTATCACCCCACGGCAATCGAGAGATGGCCGCGAACCTTGGGCTTCGTGCCATTTCGGGACCAGGGTATGTGGGCCTCTCGTTGGAAACGATCCTGGGACTGGATGGTTCGATTGAAACCGGTCCGGTGATTGCTCGTACCAGTATGGGCACCGGGATAGGAGAGCAGCTTCAGATATACGCCGGTATGGATGTGACCCTGGCCGGCACACCACGGTATATCTGGCATGGAAGCGCGGGCTTTATCTTCTACTTTTCCTCGCGGACTGAGAAAGAGCCGGCGGGTTGTGGCTGTAGTAAGCCCCACTGATTCAACAGCGGAAAAGTCGACGGAAGTTTTCGCGGATAACGTCGCGTAGTTCTTCGTTTGTTAATCCTAGAACCGTGGCCATCGCCTCTACACCACGAGGTACGTTCGCTGGTTCATTGCGTTCCCCTCGGTCGGGCCCCATATATGGACAGTCCGTCTCGGTGAGGAGTTGAGATTGCGGCACTTCGGTGACGAGGCGCTGGAACGCATCGGATCGAACCACAACGGGCGGTATGGATAGATAGTAGCCGGCCTCGGTAATGGCCTTGGCGAGTTTCAGCTTTCCACCGTAACAGTGGAAATCTGCTCGCTCTACATTCATCTCTTGAAGAATCTCGAACACTCTTCGTTCCGCCTTACGCGAATGGATGATGACGGGTTTGTCATGTTTTTGGGCGACCTCGATCAGTCGGCGAAACACATACTCCTGCTTTTCGGGAAAATCCTTTACCCAATATTGGTCCAGGCCGATCTCCCCAATCGCGACCAGTTGATCGGCCACACTGTCGATGAAGTCGATCTCGGCATCCACATCAAAAGGAGCGGGTGGTGGGTAGTCATGCTCCCAGCCGGCGGCCGCGATCTCGTTGCAGATTGCGTCGACTGGATAGATGCCCAGGGCAGGGAGCAGGTGGTCGTGAGCTTTGCATAGCTCGAGTACGGCTCGGTTGGAGGTGGGCTCCAAACCGTTGACGATGACATATTCCAGCCCCGCAGCCGCGGCGCGTTGGGCGACCTCGTTCTCTTCTCCCGCAAAGTGGGGGTGAATCAGGTGGGCGTGGACATCAACATACATTCGAATTTCTCCAAGGACTCTCTTGTATCGCAGCGGGCGCGAGGAACAAAGCGGAATCGAATCTGTTGTGCTGGTCCTTTCGGATGGGCTCGCCAAGCCTCGTCGGAGGAGGTAGACTCTGGGATATGCGCTGATGCCAGGCGTTTTCGGTTAGAAATGTAGAGGAGAAGACCATGGCAGATGTCTTTGATGGACGTGGAAAAGGCCCGGGAAACCAGGGCAGCCCGACCGCACCACCATCTCTTAGTAAAGGTGGAGGAGCCAACCATTCCATAGAGTTTGATAATGAGACGGGGGAAATGTCGATCGTTCTGCCACCGCATCTTGCTCACTTGAAGACCGCCTTATCCCAGGCGGTATACGAAGAATTCTTTCTTTCGAACCCCGACGCCATTGGCGATATTTCGGAGTTTATCTCTACCTGGCTTAAGGAAAACGCCGAACCTTGATGGTGGCGCGGAGCCGTACCTTTGATTTATCTTTCATTTGATCAGGATTGGGCACCGGCGTGGGCTACGGAAGATCTCTGCACCGCGGTCGCAGCGGCGGACCAGCGTGGGACCTTTTTTGTGACCCACGATTGCCCGAGTCTGGAGGTGTTACGTTCCTCTGGTCGTTTCGAGCTGGGTTGGCACCCGAATTACCTGCCCGGGTCCAGCCATGGAGAAGAGGTTGAGGCGGTGTTGAACACGATGCATGCGCTCGTTCCCAAGGCGGTGGGGGCGCGTGCACATGGTCTTATTACAGGGACATCCTACCTGTTGGCGTATGGTGCGAGGGGGCTTCGTTATGATGCTTCGGAATTACGTGATGGCGCCCATGATCTAGAGGTGTTTACCAGCTGGACGGGAGTACAGCAGATCCCCATCTTCTTCGAAGACGACGTACATTTCGCACGCGGACGTACCTGTCGCCTCGACCATCTGGAGCTGGATAGACCGGGCCTCAAGGTCTTCAACTTCCATCCCATACTCCTGGCCTTAAATGCGTCTGACACGTCGGGGTATAAGGCGCTGAAACAATCCCTGACGAGTCGGGGACTTTCGTTGAACGAAGCGACGAGAGAGGATGTGGCTGCGTTTACTCAGGCGGACGCGCCGGGCGTAGGCGATCTGTTTCGAGAGCTTCTCTCCTGGCTTGAAAGGAATCCAGGCCAGGCTGGCGGTACCCTTTCGGAACTTTGTTAAGTGAGGTGGTGTTGCGATTTCGGATGATCATCCTCTCCGTGGTGGCATGTTTTGCCTGTAGTGAAAAACAGCCGCCCCAGCCCTTCACTATAGATAGTGATGGTGATGGTCTGGTTCTTGAGTACGATTGCGATGATCTCGATCCGACGATTCTTCGCTGTGAGACGGGGGACCCCTGTATCTATGATACCCAATGTATCGCCGGGATATGCCGTCAGGGGGTTTGCGGGTGCCCCAATCCGAACGCGACGGGGCCAGAATGTAGCGACTGCATACCGCCGTTTAGCGGGCTTGGCTGCAGTCAATGCCTGCCTCCATTTACGGGGCCGGCCTGTAAGGACTGCCTGCCAGAGTTTACGGGAGAGGATTGCTCCGTATGTAGTAATGACCGGTATGTTCTTCCGGATTGTAAGGAATGTAAGCCTCAATTCGCGGGTCCCGATTGCGGCGACTGCGCCGATCCCCATCGTAGCCCTCCGGATTGTACTACTTGTCTGGAACAGTTTGCCGGTGATGAATGTACCATCTGTACCGATGCGAATTTCCAGGCTCCGGACTGTGTAGAGTGCCTCCCTCAGTTTTCGGGGGCGAACTGCGAGAACTGTGCAAACGAACATACCGAGGGGCCGGACTGTGTCGACTGTCTGCCTGGGTTTGCTGGGGCGGATTGTGATGCGTGTGCCGATGAGCACTATAGCCCACCGGATTGCACCCAATGCCTACCCGAGTTTCAGGGAGAAGGCTGTGTAGAGTGCTCGGATCCCCACCGGATGCCACCCGATTGTGTTGCCTGCGCGCCCGGGTATACAGGGCCCACTTGTAACGATTGTGTGGATACCCACTATCTTCCACCGTCATGCTCCGAATGCCGTCCGGAATTTTCCGGTCCCGATTGTTCCGAATGTTCGGATCCGACCTTTACAGGCCCCGACTGTAACGAATGTGCGAATGTGCGCTTTGTTGGCCAGAACTGTGATGTTTGTGCCAACCCCGCGTTTGGGGGGGATAATTGTGATGAATGTTTGAATCCACAGTTGACGGGCGAGAACTGCGACGAATGTGTGAACCCGGAGTTGACGCCTCCCGTATGTGCTCCATGTCCGGAGGGTTTAACCGGGACAGACTGTGACCAATGGGCCTTTACGGGAGTCGCTGCGGGTTGGTTTCATAGTTGTGGGTTGAAAACGGACGGTTCGGTTCTCTGTTGGGGTAATAATGAATACGGTCAGTCGGACCCCCCTCCCGGTGTTTTTACACAGATATCGGCCGGTGGAGATCATACCTGCGGGCTTCGCCCGGAGGGCACGCTCGAATGTTGGGGTCGTAATGATTTCGGCCAGACCCAGGTTCCTCCGGGTACCTATTTCGAATTCTCTGCGGGTGTGAACCATACCTGTGCAGTGGATCTCGTTGGGCAACCCCATTGCTGGGGTAGCAACGAGACGGGTCAGTTGGAGGCCCCTGATAGCCCATTTGTTCGAATTGGGGCGGGTACTCTCCATAGTTGTGGCATCTCAACCGGCGGGGAGATCCTCTGCTGGGGTTGGCTCTATAATGGCTCCTCCTACAGCTCGTCGCTCCTATTCGAAGACCTGTCGGTTGGGTATTATCATAGTTCGGCTATCAGCCAGTTTGGTGAGCTGCTCTCCTGGGGCGCAGCCGAATATGTGGAGGGCGGATCGGCGCCAGGACCGTATGAGAAGGTCTCTGAGGGGCGGCATCACGCCTGTGCTTTGGCGGTGGGTGGATCGATCGAATGCTGGGGCAATAGTGGCTCAAATCAGCTCAATGTGCCCGAGGGGGTCTATGTAGATCTGGCCTGCGGCCGTCTACATAGTTGTGCTATCAAGACCGCTGGGGAATTGGTTTGTTGGGGCTCCACCCAACAGGAGCAGCTCACACCGCCCGTGCCCTGATTAGAGCCCCCATTTCCGCTTGATACGCAGCAGCCGCGTGTTTTTATAGGGTTCGAATTGCAAGAGGTCGTTCAGAAGAGTTTTGCAATCGTCGTTTGGTTGTCGCCGCTTGGCGCATTTCCGATCAAACGCCCGCGCTTGATCCGAATAGGCTTCCTGCGCCTCTTTCCTTAAGTTGCCTGCCATTTTATTTAGAGCGCTCTCCGGATCGATGCGGCTCAACTTGAGAAGAGCAGAGCCTGGCTCCTTATTTTTCAGTGCAGCCCGGGCCTTTTCAATCATGGCTTGCGCCACGGTCTCTCGGAGGATGATGTCATCGAGGGCAACCACCCTTTTATCTTCGGGACTTATCGCTCGTGCACAGGCAAGAGCCTTGTCCATCGCTTTCAGGTTCAGGTCCTGGAAAGCGCGGTCGGCCCGACGGAGGCAACGTTCCAGGTTGGGGTCGCTTGCGTCTTTAGGAGCCGCTGTTTCCGTATCAGTGGGCGTAGATGTGACGTCCTTTGTTGGTCCACTATCCACAGCCGTCGTGCTTTGTATATCTGCCGTTTCGGGTGTCTCTACATCGCTTTGCACATCGGACGCGACAAGATTGGGGACGTCGGGCTCTTCGACGAGATCTTTCTCATTCATCGCGACGACTGCGAGAGCGATCCCGATGGCGGCGATCATCAACACAAGAAGTCCCGTTAGTATTTTCAGGAGATTACTGTTTCCAGCGGCAGGAGGCTTTTTGCCAACGGCCTGCATTTCGTGATCCGACACGTCGGGTGCGCCAGGAGGACCGTCGAAGAGTAGTTCCTGGTTGCCCAGGCGAACCATATCTCCTGGGTGAAGCTCGGCCGTATCCGTAATCTGTTCGTTATTGACGAAGGTGCCGTTCGCAGCCTGTAGATCCTCTAGAAAAACCCGGCCTACACCATCAACAGTAACTTTCGCGTGAACTCTTGAGATGGACGGGTCGAGAATTGTGATGGATGCATCTCGTCCTCGCCCCACCAGCAGTGAGTTCTTATCAATCCAGCAGACGCGTCCTGGACCTTCTGGTGTAATCACCGTGAGACGGCCGTATACCGTCGCTTGTGGTCCCGTATTATATGGCGTGCCTTCGAGATGAAGAATGAACTCACCAATTTGGAAGGTTCCCGTTAAGCCGAGCTCAACCACTCCGGTGATTCGCTCACCATCGACGAAAATACCGTTGGAGGAGTTCAGATCCTCGATATGTGCTTTCCGGTCACGTACGAAGATTCGTCCGTGACGACGAGAGATATTTGGGGACGATAGAACAATGTCGCAGTGCTGGCTGCGACCCATCACATATTCGCCCTCATCGAAGGAGTGTTCCCCTACGATATCGCCGGCTCGGTTTTCGATGGTGACAATGAACATGCGGTCGATCCGTTCGGCCTATCGGGGGGTGGCAGGGGTAAGCTGCAGTGCACCTGCGTCATTTTTCCCCGGTCGGTTTACACTGACGATCTGACAGCCCAGCTCGGAGCTGGGATCTGGGCTGATGTCTACAATGACACCGACGGTGGTTGTGAGCAGATCGGAGGCTGCATCGGAGTTGGGGTGCGCCAGGGCCAGGGAAAGCTGGAGCCGGTGCAGGAGATCTTCGGCGCTCTTCGCTTCGGCACCAAGAATCAGCGGCGTACCATTTAGTGCCGTGTATAAGAGACCGTGGGCTTCACCCAATTGTGCCACGGGAATATCCGGTATGACGACATGGTCGGCGTCTAGATCGCGAGCGAGGTGGGTCATATCTCCAATATGATCCGTGAGTGCGGATCCTTCGAGGCTCTTGATCTGCGCACCACCTCCGTGGATGTGGTCGTCTCCTGCGACGAGAAGTGCCGCGCTCTGTGCTGCATCGAGATTGGATACAAGTGCTCGGACCAATAGCTCCCGATCGCGACGGCGCGGTCCGGTAACGACGATACTCTGCTGGTCCCCAAGACATTGACCCAGAAGGGTGCCTATCTCTGAACTCATCACGCCATGGGTGACCAGGGCTTCGAACGGTAGCTCTTCTGTCTGTGCGTAACTTCGATGGACGACGATGATGGGGGTTTCCCCTGTGATCGGCGCTCCTATGACGGTAAAGGCGCAACCGTCCCCCAGGATCCCCTGCGCCCAGGGGGCGGGATTCGCAGGATCGGTTCCGCCCTCGATGTAGAGTCGAATAAGCACACGCTCAAAAGCGGCTGGACCAAAGAAGCAGGCATCTGTGGTCTCCAATATGCCGCCCCTTCGGACGCGTATATCGTTCGGCCCCGATACATGGACAGAATCTATGGTGCTGTCGTCCAATAAGGTGTCGATTGGTCCAAGGCCCATCAAGGCGTCTTCCAAAGCCTCGAGAATCTCTGTGGTATCCGGTTCCTCGATTTGGCCACCTTCAACGAAAGCTCCAACCACGGCCTGTAGGCGTTCCACGACACCATCGTCGTTGCCTCCTCCATCGATTAGATCTGCGATCGCAGCCTCGGCCTCTTCGTAGAGGGTTTCCAGGACACCTGCATCGGACTCGGTTTCAGACTCGGGTTCCGGCACGGGCTCGGGCTCAGGTTCCGGCTCCGGCTCGGGCTCCGGCTCCGGCTCAGGCTCGGGTTCGGGCTCTGGCTCGGGTTCGGGCTCGGGCTCGGGCTCTGGTTCGGGTTCACCGTCAAGGGTGATTGGAAGCGCCATATCCTCTAGAGCCTGCTCTATAAGCTCGTCTACATCTGGGTTTTTGCTCGGCTCGTCGTCCTGTAAGGCATCCGTCAGTTCGGACAGCTCGATAGAGGGCTCCGAGATGGCGTGGGTGACTTCACTGTCAAACGATTCCTCGTGGATTTCCTCTTCGTCGTCTTGTGGAATGGTATCGTTTTGAGGAATTTGTGGGGGAGAGAAGTCACCAGGACCGCTGCCAAGCGCCATGGTTTGTCTACGAATGGCTTCGGCCTCTTCCGGAGTCTCGGGTGGAATGGGAGGAGGTCCCGCCGGTGCGTCGTCGTCTGCGATGAGACCATCGGCATTCACCGATAGGGCATAGTTGCCAATATAGACGGTGTCCTCGGGGCCAATCTGCTGTTCCCCATCGAGTCTCTGGCCATTCACGTACGTGCCATTCGTACTGCCGAGATCGCGAACCAGCAGCGCACCGTCGGAGAATTCGATCTGTGCGTGCTTTTTACTGATGTTGGACCGTTCCAGAACGAGATCATTTTGGTTCATACGTCCAATGAATACGACATGGGAGTCGTATTCCTGTTCCACCGGTACACCGTCCTCATCCCGAACATTGATGCGAATCATCGTCGTCCTCGCAGATAGCTCCATTGGGCCCTTTGACCACAAAAAACCATGCCGCCAAAGCCCTGCTGGCATTGTTTATCAGGGGCATTGGGTTGTCAACTCACGCTCTCTGCTTAATGGATCAGTCGCGTGCGAATAATCGGTCCAGCTCTGTATAGCCAAGTACGGCCATGACAGAGACGGAACGATCGCTTGGACTGCTGTCCAGGCCAGAGAGTAGTTCCCGAGCCAGCTCCGCTCCAACGATCTCGCCTCGTTTGAGGCAGCCATGTCGGGCCAATAGTGCATAGACATCTTCGTTATGGGATGCCCTTTGGTCCGTGGTTTGGGATAGGATATTTAGGAGCTCTGGGAACAGGTCCGCGAGCTCCGCTCTTCGCAATAATTGGGGGACTGCGCGTACAAAGAGTATGCCAGGAGCTGCTGGCTCTACATCGAAGCCAAGAGAGATGAGATCCGCTTGAACCGTCGACACCAGTTGATACTGACGTGAGTCGACGCGGATACTCTCGGGAAAGAGAAGCGCCTGTTGTTCGAGTTTTCCCTCACCATGTAGTGACCGGATTTGTAGCTGTAAAATACGTTCGTGGGCGGCTTGTTGATCGATGATCACGAGTCGTGTGCCGTCATCACAGACAAGAAAACTCTTGGCCGTTTGTCCGAGGTAGCGAAGCCCACTGTGATGCTCCAACTCCAGCGCTTTCCTGGCCGGTTCGGTCGACCGTGTTGTGCTCGATGGTGCGGGTAGCTCCGTCGGGTTTGTTGGAGAGGTCACCGCAACGGGATGTGCTGTAGCGTTGGACTCGAAGGAGAGCCAGGGACTCGTCCCCACAGCGGAACGCACAGTATGTAGTACCGTCCGGTACAAGGTCGATGGATCCGAGAAGCGTATCTCGGTTTTCGCAGGATGTACGTTCACATCGATGGTGAGAGGATCCAGATCGAAGACAAGAATTCCAGCCGGCGTTTTACCGCGTTCGAGGAGGGGGCCATAGGCTTGCCGAACCGCTGCGATAATGGCCGGATCACGGATCGGCCTGCCATTGATCAGAATATGCAGTTTCTTGGTGCTTGCTGTGGCGTCTGATGGTGGGCTCAATAAGCCAAAACAAGGGACCCCTTCCGTCGAGCGTACTTCAAACATTCGTTTCGAAAGGCCCGAACCAAATACGCTACGGGCCCGGGCGCGCAAATCATCTGTACACCGTGCTTTCAGCATCGTTCGATTATCGTGCGTAAGCAGGAACGACACATCGGGCCGTGCAAGAGATGCACGCCGGACCACCTCCAGAATATGGCCGAATTCGGTCCGCGGTGCCTTCAAGAACTTCCGCCGAGCCGGGACGTTGCTGAATAGATTGCGTACGATGACTAACGTCCCATCGCGTGGCGGTGCCTCCCGTTGAACGACTTCCTTGCTCTCCAGCATGACCTGGGAACCAGGGACATCCGGACCTTGCCCCGTAAGCAGTTCAAAATCGGAAACCGAGGCAATGGAGGGAAGGGCTTCGCCACGGAAACCAAGAGATTGGATCCGTTGCAGCTCGGTATCGTTTCGAATCTTACTGGTCGCATGACGTAAAAGTGCCCGACTTGCGTCACTTGGGGGCATACCCGAGCCGTTGTCTAGAACTCGTATTTCGTCCAGTCCGCCCCCGCCGATATGCACCTCGATGTTGGAGGCCTTGGCGTCTAGAGAGTTTTCCACCAGCTCCTTTACGACGGATGCGGGACGGTCCACAACCTCTCCGGCAGCGATACGATTGATTACATCATCAGGGAGGATTTGGACCGTGGAGGTTGTCATTCGATTTGCAAGGTAGGTAGGGGCGAACCTAGCGCCTGCCCCTACTTTTTCTTGGACCAGGTTTTGGTCCGTAAGTGATAGTCGAGTCGTACGTTTTGACGCATATATTTGCTCGTCCCTACCGCCAAGCTCTTCGATTTGATGTCGAAATTGGTTTGGGCCAATGGCGAGAATAATTCAAATTGAACCCGTCCCTGGCCCTTGGCCTGGTAGGATTGGAAAGAGAGTCGAACGGTTCCCTTTTCTTTCGGCTTGATATGGACGGGGCGGCTGCGCTGCTTTACTCGTACGGTGGCTTTGGCGCGATAACCCTGGCGCTCCTTCTTGATTGATTCCAGCATATAGGTGGTCTGTGTGCGAACTGTCAGACCATTGAATGCCTGACTCGAATGGACTGTCCAACGTGCTCCAGGGGCGATGGGTTCCCTGGGTAGAGGAACCACCAACTGTTGGATTGTTGCCTGGAGGTCTTCCACCAGATCTCCTCGTGTCTTACCAGCAGGCTTTACCGTTGAATTGGATACAAGCCCCTGGGCGCTAACTGTTGCGGTCAACACCAGGCCCTTCAGGGTCAGAGCGTCTGCTTTCAAGGCTGCCATGGTCATAGCTGGCACCATGGGTCCTTTTACACGAATCACCTCTGCGTTCTTCACCGTAAACTCTACTTTTGCTTGTCCGTTCGCAGTCGGTGGGTAGACCTTTATTTTGAAGTGTATTCGTAGAGTAGGGAATACTCGCCAGCCGGTTTCCAGTGCTCCGTACGTTGAGCGTTGGGAAAGGCGCATTTCCACATGCAGGTCCCGGTTATCCTGGGCGTGGAAACGGTATCGTACCTCTGTAGGGGTGCCGGAACCGGATGATTTTAGTTGTACCCTGACGTCGTCTTCGTTTGCAGGTTCCACAGTGGGTGTGGTGTCTGCAGTGGCCCATAAGAGGGCAGGCGTCAGACCGAATAGGCAAAGTGCCAATAAAACTCTTCGCACGTGGTATCCCCAGCAGAATTGCTGTGAGCATAGGTCTGAATGGGTCGACGATCAAGCCTGTTCCGAAAACACCTTTGAGCCTTGACTCGGATTCTAGAGGTGCCTCGAATTTGAAATTAGTTTTTGCAGCACAGTTGGGGGTGGCACCAGCGCCATGTTGTATGAATCGTATGGTCGGCTCCGCCGCCACCGATGGCGCTACAATGGCCGTATTCGGACTTCTGCATGAGAATTCCAATCGTTCCGCGGTAGGTATATCCGCCTGGACAGCTGGAGCGCATTATACAGCCGTACGTTGGGCCTGCGGGGCCCTGGTTCCCTTGGTTCCCCTGTGGTCCCTGGTTCCCCTGTGGCCCCGGATTCCCCTGTGGTCCTGGATTTCCCTGTGGCCCCGGATCCCCTTGTGGCCCGGGATCTCCTTGTGGCCCCGGATCCCCTTGTGGTCCCGGATCTCCTTGTGGTCCCGGATCTCCTTGTGGTCCGGGAACAGTGGAGTCTAATCCAGTAGGCCCCGGATCCCCTTGTGGCCCCGGATCCCCTTGTGGCCCCGGATCCCCTTGTGGCCCGGGAACAGTAGAGTCGGCCCCAGCGGGGCCCTGCTCGCCTTGTAGTCCCTGTTCGCCTTGGATTCCCTGTTCGCCCTGGATTCCCTGTTCGCCCTGGATTCCCTGTTCACCTTGTATTCCCTGGTCGCCCTGTGGACCGGGGGGAAGGTCGACACAGGACCAGGCGTCCACCACGAACATGAGAATCTGACCATCGCCACATGCCAGCCCTGCGAAGGTGTCATCATCGCCGTCGGCCAGATCGGGGGCAAGACCACTTTTCGCCACGGGAGCAAGGCTAGCGTCTAGATCGGCCAGATTCGTTTGTACCGTGGCTACGTTGGTTTGTACGACATCGATATTGGATTGAAGGGTCTGATCCGCATCTTGTCGAGCGCTGACTTCGACGGCCATATCATCTTGATGTACGAAGCCGTTATCGGACACAAATGCTACGACCTGTGCTTCTGTTAGCTGCGTGTCGACAAATACGCCGCATGTCCAGTTGGTTCCGTCCCATTGCGCGATCTCTCCCGCCGCACATAGCAGACTCGATAAAGTGTCTGCGTCCAGATCAAACGCACATACCCAGTTGGAACCGCTCCATTTTATCACCTCGTTTTCCTGGCAATTATTGATTTCGCCGAGGGTGTCGTTATCGCCCGGTATATAACCCATCGAATCCAGCAGATCCCCGAGAGCGTTCTCCGTGACAACGGCGGATTCGCCCACTTGAACGAAACTTTCCACGGGCTGTCCGCCTAATGTTACGGCGTTTTCCGATTCTACAGCGCGCTCTGCGAGGTCGGCGCGTAAGGCATAGGGGACCGAGATGACGCGTTGCCGGGGAACCAGCGGGTCCTGATTGTTGATCTGCACTTCCAGCCACCTGGCTCCTTCCAGAAGCTCAGGGTCGAGAGGCTGCTCTTCACCCAACGCGACGCGGAACACGCCCTGTGCCACATCGACGTCTGCGTGGGTCTCGGTCCAGAGAGCCGTACCAGCTGTCTGTTGGTCGAAGATCGTGAATTGGATCGTGTAGGGGTTGGTGCAGCCCTGACAATCGATGGGGGTACCTACGGCGTCCGTTAGATAGCCCTGGTATTCCAGCCGCGAGGGGACCGCACCGAAAGCCAGGGATCCTATGAAAAGCGAAAGGATGAATGCGAAACCAATTGCTCTCACTGCTACCTCCAATATTGAACGAATATCATACTGCATGCTTCCTCCTCTGGCGAGGAGTAGGGGCTCACGCACTCGTTCTTGGCTAGTAAGCTGATGTCAGGGTGGTGAAGACCGCGTCAATTACAACAGATAATATTCACTACTTTCGAACCGCCGTGGCCTCCACATCGCCATGTGCTCAGACTGATAGGGGTGGATGCCTGGTAGAAGTGTGGCTCGGCTTCATTATTACAGCCGCCACCCATCAGTGTCTTACCACCAGGGCAACTACAGTCGACCCAGTCTCCACCTGTACAGATCTTATGAATACAGCTGGTTGATGCGGGAGAGCCCTGGGGTCCTGGTGGTCCCTGGCTCCCCGGATTCCCCTGTGGTCCCGGATTCCCCTGTGGTCCCGGATTCCCTTGTGGTCCCGGATTCCCTTGTGGTCCCGGATTCCCTTGGGGTCCCGGATTCCCTTGGGGTCCCGGATTCCCTTGGGGTCCTGGGTCTCCTTGTGGTCCCGGATTCCCTTGTGGTCCTGGGATTCCTTGTGGTCCTGGAACGGTGGAGTCTGCTCCAGTGGGCCCTGGGTCTCCTTGCGGTCCTATTTCCCCTTGTGGTCCGGGAACAGTGGAGTCCGCTCCAGCGGGGCCTGGGTCTCCTTGTGGTCCTATTTCCCCTTGTGGTCCTGGCACGGTAGAGTCTGCTCCAGCGGGGCCTGGAGGTCCTGGGGGGCCTGTTTCCCCTTGGGGTCCGGGAACAGTGGAGTCCGCCCCTGCGGGGCCTGGGTCTCCTTGGGGTCCTGGGATTCCTTGTGGCCCCGGCTCGCCTTGTAGGCCGGTTGGGGAATCCACACAGGACCATGTATCCCCTACCAACATGACGAACTGGCCATCGGCACAGGTCAGGCTGGCCAGCGTGTCATCGTCACCATCGGCCAAGTCCGCCGGTAGACCTGTGGTAGCGATGGGGTCGAGGCTGGCCGCCAATACGTCGAGTGCGGCCGAGCAGCCCCAATTTGTACCATCCCATGCGACGAGTTCTCCCGCGGCACATAGAAGACTAGAAAGAGCATCTGCACTCAGATCTGTCGCACATATCCAGCCGGCCCCGTTCCATTTGATGACTTCATCTTCTTCACAATCGGTGATCTCTCCGAGAGTGTCGTTGTCTCCCGGTAGAAAGCCCATGGATTCAAGCAATCCCGCGAGGTCGTTCTCCGTTACAACAGCAGAGTCGCCCACCTGCACGAAACTCTCTGCGGATTGTCCGCCTAAAGTTACGGCGTTTTCGGATTCTATCGCGCGCTCTGCGAGATCGGCGCGTAAGGCATAGGGAACGGAGATTACGCGTTGCCGTGGCATCAACGGCTCCTGATTATTGATCTGAATCTCGAGCCAACGAGCTTCCTCCAGGAGCTCCGCGTCGAGGGCTTGCTCTATGCCCAATGCGACCCGGAACACGCCCTGTGTTATATCGACGTCACCATGGGTCTCGCTCCAGAGAACCGCTCCCGCCGTCTGCTGGTCGAACAGTGTGAATTGGAATGTGTAGGGCGTATCGCAGCCCTGACAATCGATGGGCGTTCCTACTGCGTCCGTCAGATACCCCTGGTACTCCAGTCGAGAGGGTACTGAGCCAAATGCGAGAGGGCCCATAAGAACCAAAAGGATGAATGCGAAACCAATTCTGTTCACTGGTGCCTCCAAATTTGAACCGAAATCATACGGTATGCTCGGTTCTCTGGCGAGGAATTGGCTCTTATGCACGCGAAAACAATCGAGAACTATTGGTTTTGGAGGGGGCTGGTGATGGTTTGACTTGCGATAGGTTTTACGTGGGTTAAGCTCCGTATAGGTAGGTGAATCCCTTTGCATGCAGAAGAATACGACGTAGTGATTGTTGGCGGTGGCCTGGCTGGACTTTGCGCAGCGGCTACTCTGGCAAATAGCGATCTTCGGGTCGTGCTCTACGAAAAGGGTCCCATCGAGGGTGGAAAGGCCATAACCGAGGTCGATAAGGACTTTCAGATCAATATAGGTCACCACGGGCTGCTTCGAAAAGGGCCTGGGGCTTCCATATTGAAAGGTTTGGGGCTCGAGATCGCGGCCGGTCTGCAGAAACCTGGAGGGTATACGGTGTTGGATGACCGTCGGCGCCGACTCCCGGTACATATGGGATCTGCCCTGTTCAATGGCGCCTTCAATGCATCGGATCGTATAGCCGTCTATAACGCGCTTCGTAGAGTACGAGGGGACCGCACAAAAGATCTGATGGCCCGCTCTGCCACGGAGTGGGTGGCGTCGGTGAGCACGCGCCCTAAGGTACAGAGATGGCTTCATGCGATGTTGCGCTGGGCCAGCTACACGAACAACCCCGACGAGTTGAGCGCTGGTCTGGGCGTCGAACAATTACAACGTCTGTTGCGTGGAGGCCTACTTCATGTGGAGCAGGGCTGGGAAGGCCTCACTACAGCCCTCCGTGGGCGCGCTCGTACGGGGGGTGTGGAGCTGCGTAGAAAAATGGGGGTCGCCTCGGTCTCCAGAGCAGAGTCCGGTCTGGATATCACCTTGGAGAAGGGGACCGTGGTTCGGAGCCGATTTGTGGTTTTGGCCGTGGATCCGACGGTAGCAGCAGGGTTGGTTCCTTCTGTGGATACGGCGAGCTGGGCGGGGCCAGGGGTTCGAGTGGCGTGTTTTGATGTGGGATTATCCGAATTGCCGGATCCTCCGGTGAGCTTTGGGCTCGCCCTGGATGGGCCCTATATGTTCAATGTGGTCTCCCATTATGCGGGGTTGGCACCGCCCGGTGGGACCCTTGTGTCGGCGGTGAAATATCTGGGAACAGCAGCGGCCAATGAATCGACGGATCGGGCAGAGCTGGAGGCCTTCTTAGAGAGTCTACAGAGGGGATGGGCTGCGCATATGGTGACTTCGCGCTATCTACCCGAGAAGACCGTCACCCGAAGCCATTATGGCCCCGGTTCCTCTCGCCCCGATGTAGAGGTTTCCGAAATGCCAGGCCTGTATGTGGCTGGTGATTGGGTGGGGCCAACCGGTTGGCTCGTGGACGCAGCCTTGAGTAGTGCGCATGAAGCGGCGAATCAGATTCGGAGCCAGGGCCGCTAGTTATCAGGGTCCTACTCGGAAGCCACGCATAGGCCTGTCTCCAGATCGCAGATAGGCTTGTTCGGATCGATACAATCAATGTCGGAGATGCATGCTACGCCGGGCTCGGGCTCGGGCTCGGGAGCCACGCATAGGCCTGTCTCCAGATCGCAGATAGGCTTGTCCGGATCGATACAATCACTATTGGAGATGCATGCTACGCCGGGCTCGGGCTCGGGCTCGGG
>PBVT01000058.1 GCA_002728755.1 Myxococcales bacterium | reverse complement strand
TTCTACGTCCACCGATGCTGGCGCCGCCTATGTTTTTGTGCGTAGTGGGGGGGTTTGGACTCAGCAACAGAAGCTCATTGCAAGCGATGGATCTTTTGCGGACCAATTCGGCGAAAGCATCTCGATCAGCGGGGACACCCTGGTGGTGGGTGCAATAGAGGACGATGATCACGGAGATAAAAGCGGCTCGGCCTATGTCTTTATGCGCAGTGGTGGGCTGTGGACGGAGCAGCACAAAATCACGGCATACGACGCGGCCGCCGGTGACTTGTTCGGCCTAAGCGTCTCCATCAGTGGGGACACTCTGGTGGTAGGTGCAATGGGAGACGATCATCAGGGGAACAGCGGTGGCTCTGCCTATGTGTATACGCGTAATATTGACACCTGGCTCGTACAGCAAAAACTATTAGCTAGCGATGGGTACGAGGGAGACTCTTTCGGTGTTAGCGTCGCCATAAGCGAAGAAACCGTAGTGGTAGGCGCACAGTTTGGGAACGACCCCGACACAGGTGCGATCTATGTCTATGTGCGTAACGGCAGTGTATGGTCAGAGCAGCAAAGACTCATAGCGAGTGATGGAGGTTCTGGCGACAACTTTGGGTTTGGCGTCGCCATCAGTGGGGATACCATTGTTGGGGGGAGCTATAGGAATGACGGTAAAGGCTCAGTCTATGTTTACCAGGAAGGTCGCCTCTGCACCAAGCAAGGCCAGTGCATCTGCAAACCCGGTTATGGTGGCGCCGACTGCGGCACGGAGCTGTAGGCCCTCTCTTTCCGAATGGTTGGTCGCGTTTAAATTCTTCAGAGCTCTATACGCTCGTCTCGAGCAATTGCCGCGGGTCTTATAGGCTTTTTACCTGGCTCCCAGAAGCTTCTGTTCATACTCGGCATTGGCGGTGCGACGAAACCTAAAACGGGGGGAACGTTTTTCCACATTCGTTTTCGGCGTTTCTCTGCTGCATTTTCGGTTGCGCAATTCCTTCCGACCGCTAAGAGAATCACTACGAAAAGTGGTATTAGCGGTTCACCCCAGGAATGCAGACCCGCTGCGAACTTGTGTATGACGGGCTGGTTCGACCCGATAGCTGGCGCGCCGAAGGTCTTTGTCAGGATTATTGAGAACCAGAGCCCAAAAAGAACGAACCCCAATATGCCAACCCATGGCGGCATTATTGTGGCGATCCAACATACGGTGCCGAATACCAAAAACGTAAGTATTCGGGCCAGCGCCTTTCGATTCAGGAAATATGAGACATCCAGAACTGCCAGGAATTTTGCGCCAAAGGATGCATCCACTCCAATTGCTCGACCACCAACGCCCAAGACCAATCCAAACCCAAGAAGGCCGAAAAACAGTCCAAATGGGATCCATATCCAGATTGGGAATTCCATGGCCCATACCACGCCCACCACCAATAACAACGGATACGCCAAGACCAGGAAGTTCTGAGCCGCTGTTATAAGCTTTGCTATGGTCAAAGGCTCATCACCCAGAAGGTCTTGTCGTATCGCCTGGTACCCCGCAATTATCTTCTTACGCTTCGCGAATAGAATCATGAGAAACAGGACCAGTAACACTCGTAGCAGAAGGTCAAATAAATGAGGGTATGAAACTGCTAGAACGGCTGCGAGAAACAATCCTGCGGGGATGCCAAGTATAAGCAGGAATATCAGAAGTACTTTGAGTATCCCCCCAGCAATCTTTTTAGATGTCGATTCTGGTAGATTTTCCCCGTTGGAGTTGTTCTTTTTACCACGATCGTTCATGCCACGAGAGTATCACCTTTGCTCTGTAGCTCTCTACATCGAGCACTTCCAATCGACGGTGTAGCATAACACCGGTGGGTGGCCGCAGGATTCACCGCCGCCATCATAGCTTTCGGGAGCGGTGCAGACCGCTCCGCCGTTACCACCATGTTCGACCTCTGCCGCGTAGCCCAGATGTATACAGATCGCCGTCGCGTCGTATTGTGCTCCACCGCTGCCGAGTGAGCTGATCCAGGCCGTCTCTTCATCCGCCCGGCAGACGATCCAATCGTTGGATCCACTGACGACTCCATAGTCTCCTGTTGTCCCTACCGTTGGCGGGCTCCAGCAGCCATTGTCGATCACCCCATCGCAGTCGTCGTCGACCCCATTGTCGCAGATCTCGGCAATCTGACCCTCGAAGGGATCACAGATGTTGTCACTGCCACCGACGCAGTTTTCGACCGTATGAAGACAGGCTCCCACACCACAGGTGGTCTCACCGAGGTTTTCATCGGCCTGGCCATCGCAATCGTTGTCGAGCCCGTCGCATACTTCGGGTGATTCGTTCTCGAGAGGAACACACATGGGCACATTGCCGTCGACACAGCCCGGCAGTGTCTGCTTGCACACTCCCTCCCCGCAGGTGACCTCCTCGAGCCCCTCATCCAGCTCACCATCGCAATCGTTGTCTTTTCCATCGCATTGCTCTGGCGTGCTACCGAGGAACGGATTACAGGAGGGTACAATACCGCCCACACAGTTGGCGATCACATGTAGACACTCTCCGAGACCGCAGGTGGATGTACCCAGGTTGTCGTCGATGAGTCCGCTGCAATCGTTGTCCTGGCCATCGCAAACCTCTTCCGTCGCCCCTGCCATTGGATCGCAGATGTTCTCTTCACCATTTACACAGTTATTTACCGTATGAGCACACGGGCCAAATCCACAAGTGGTGGTGCCGAGCTGGTCGTCGACCAATCCGTTGCAGTTGTTGTCGAGACCATCGCAGGTTTCGGGCAGCGCGCCCTCAAAGGGGTTACAGAACTGCGGTTCGCCATCCACACAGGTGGGAACCGTCTGGGCGCATTGCCCCAGTCCGCAGGTTTCCGCGCCGATGTTTTCATCAACAGAGCCGTCACAATCGTTGTCCTGTCCGTCGCAGACCTCGGTCGTTGCGCCCTGGAATGGATCGCAGACCTGCGGGACCCCACCGACACAATTGTCGATGGTATGGTTGCAGACACCCAGTCCACAAAAGCTGGTTCCCAGCTCTTCGTCGATGGCTCCATCGCAGTCGTTGTCGTCGCCGTCACAGACTTCGTCACTGGCGCCCTCAAAGGGGTTGCAGAATTGTTCCACCCCGTTCTGGCAGGCGTCCATGGTCTTCTCACAGGCGCCGACACCACAGCTCAATTCCCCCAGATCTTCGTCGATGGCCCCGTCGCAGTTGTTGTCCAATGCGTCGCAGATCTCAACGGACGCTCCTTCAAAGGGATCGCATTCGTGCATCACCCCTCCGGAGCAGACATCAATGGTGTGTTCACAGACGCCGAGACCACAGGTGCTGTTCCCAAAGCTCTCGTCGGTCTCGCCATTGCAGTCGTTGTCGATCCCATCGCACATCTCTTCGCCGGGTTTGGCCGCGCTACATTCCGTAAGGCCATCGTTCGTACAGATGCGTTCTCCTAGGCAGAAGTCGGTCCCGCATTCGGTGCTAGCGGCCTCTTCTATGGCGTGGGGACTACAGCTACAGCTACCCGAATTGGGCATACATTGAGCGAAGCTCTCTTCTGTGTCGGGATCGGTAAAGGCGTTACAGCTATATCCGTCGGGACATTCATTTTCCGAGGAACAATCCACACCGCAGAAGGATCCCTCCAGGTCCCCGCTGAACATACAGCGGTCCGTTACGCTACCTCCACCCGTCTGGCATTCCAGATTCTCATTACAGGGGCGACAGAGGTTCACATAAAGGTCTAGACATAATTGAATGGATTCGAGCCCTGGTTGTTCCAGATTTCGACAGCTCCAGCCCGCGGGGCATTCGTCTGTGCAGGCCTCTGTACAGACTTTACCGTCACCCGACGGCACACAGAAACCGCTGATACATTCGATGTTGGAGAGGCAGGGGTATCCGAATTCACCCGGGCCCGCGACGATATTGGTGTCGGATCCAGTGTTCGTATCCGCACCTGCATCGGTGCCGACTCCAGTGTCGTTGGAGTCCACCCCCGTATCCTGAAACGCGATGGAGTCTGGAGTCCCAGAGTCTCCGTCTCCAGAGGTCGATTCACCTCCACAATGGGCCGTTATAACCACAAGGCCTAGAAATCCCAGGAACGCAAAGCGTGACGATCGAAACATAGATCTCATTCTGTCTCCCAACCACAAAGCCAGATAATGGACTATCTTATGCTTTGATGGCGCGTACTTCAACGCCTGTTGGGATCCGCGGCGAAAAGGAGCGTACTTCTATTCGACTTCCTTGCATTCACAGATTTCGCAACCATGCGCGTCGGTCGCAAAGCCGAACTCGCAGAACAGGGTGCATGCTACCGGTTCACAGTCTGGTGGCGGGTTGCATTCACAGGTTGCGCAGCCGTCTGCGTCGAGCTTGAAGCCGTATTCACAGGCTATGTCGCAAGCCGGTATGTCACAGCTTGGTGGACACAACATCTTGGTGCATACCCAGCTCTGGTCATCATTGCAGACACAGGTGTTGCAGCCGTCCGCGTGGTCTTTGGTAGAGCCTGGTTCGCAGGGGGCGCAGGGCTGCATGGTACAGACCCACTCGCCGTCTTCGACACAGGTGCAGACATTACAGCCGTCGTCGGCGGGCTTGGTGGTACCCGGTGTGCAATCGGCCGGACAGGGCTGTGCTGTGCAGACCCACTCGCCAGCGTCCGAGCAGATGCAGGTGTTGCAGCCGTCATCGGCGGGCGAGCTCGAGCCCGGCTCACAGCTATTGGGCGGTGGATTGCATTCACAGGTCTGGCAGCCGTTGTCGTCGGTCTTATAGCCGTATTCGCAGGAGTCGAAGCAGAAGAGATCTGCGCATCCCGTGGAGCATTCCTGTTCGCTGGTAAAGGTTGCCCAGCCATGAGGTGCGACACATGGATTGGCATAGGGGCAGCATTTACCGCCGTCCGGGTTCTTGGCCCAGACAGCGACCTGTACACAGATATCATCAAAGTCGGCCGGTGGAGGACATTCCTGGCAGGCCATATCGGTACAGCCCCAGGTGCCATCTTCGCCGCAGGTGCAGGTGTTGCAGCCGTCCTCGGCGACTTTCGTGGTGCCGGGTACACAGCTGTCCGGTGGTGGAACGCATTCACAGGTCTGGCAGCCGTTCTCGTCGTATTTATAGCCGTACTCGCACTCGTCCTCACAGAATACGAGTGGACACTCCATCACTGGGTTGCATTCACAGGTCTGGCAGCCGTTCTCGTCGTATACATACCCGTTCTCACACTCATCGGTACATAGGACCATCGGGCATTCACCGATACATTCATCTTTGCTGGTGAAGACCTCCCAGTCCGCTGGCGCGCTGCAGGGGGTGGGGTATTCACAGCAGCTGCCCGTATCGGGGTTCTGGGCGTAGGCGAGCACGGTGATGCAGGCGCCGTCGAAGGGAACCGGTGGTGGGCACTCTTCACAGATCTGGTCGGTACAGGCCCACTCGCCGTTGATGCAGAGACAGGTGTTACACCCGTCACCCGCGGGCTGCGAGGCCCCTGGTTCACATCCGACGGGACAGGGCAGCTCGGTACAGGCCCAGAGGGCATCTTCGGTACATTCGCAGACATTGCAGCCGTCATCGTGCTTTTTCAGATCCCCTGGCTCGCATTCTCCAGGGCAGGCGATCTCGGTACAGAGCCAGGTCTGTTCGTCGGTACAGACACAAGCGTTGCAGTCTTCTTCTTTCGTATCTCCTGGTTCGCAGATCCCCGGACAGTTGCCTGATGGAGAGCATACCCAGGTGGCGCTGTCGTCACAGACACAGGTCTCGCAATCGTCCTTGGTCTGTTCGCCGGGCGTACATTCACCAAAGCAGGGCTCGGTTGTACAAATCCATTCGGCGTCTTTGCTGCATACACAGGTGTTACAACCATCTTCGTGGTCACGTTCCGCCCCAGGCTCGCATTCGCCACAGGACATATCGGTGCAGATCCAATCCCCGTTCTCATTACAGAAACAGGTGTTGCAGCCGTCGCCTGCAGAACGGAACGTTCCTGGTGCACACTTCTCTGGGCAGATCAGCTCTGTACATTCCCAGATCTGGTTATCGCTGCATTCGCATGTGTTACAGCCATCGTCGGCCGGCTTTGTATCACCCGGTTCACAGCGTTCCGGGCAGGCCATTGCCGTACAGGCCCAATGACCGTCGTCGGTACAAATACAGGTATTGCAGCCGTCGCCGGCGTCGCGTCGACTCGCCGGTTCGCATTCCATGGGCTCGTTACATGCACAGATTTCACAGCCCTTGTCGTCCTTCGCGAATCCGTCTTCGCAGAATAAGGTGCACGTCACCGGTTCACATTCATTACCGTCGGGGGGTGGGCTACAACCCACGAGTTGCATCGCGACGATAGAACAAAAACAAAGTGTGATCAGGAACCGAGACATGGAAAACCTCAAACAGGCAATAAGAACAACAAGGCAAACATAACAGAATCGACAGGTAGCCTCCACCAGAGCAAGGAGGGGACTCTGGTGGAGGACTCTACGCTTGGAATGGGCTGGGAGTATGTATTGGGTGTAGAGATGGGAAACTACCTGGCTCGATTCACCCTGGAATATTTGCAAGGGGTGTGCCACATGGTCGAAAACGTCTAACTGTCGGTTTATACCCATGTTTAGGGTAAAACGTAAAACTGGGAATTACCCGAAATTGCCCTATATATAGCCAAGTGTCCCGGGACAATTGGGACACTTTGGTCGGTCTCCAGATCTGCCACGGTGCGGGGCCGAATCGGATTATACGGTGCCGATATAGAGGTGGGCGGTTCCGAAATTCATGCGCTGGATTTCAACGCTACGACAACCAGCCTGGCGCATCATCTCGGCGAAATCCTGGGGCCGGGGAAAGGCGGCGATGGATTTTTGGAGATAACGATATTCCCAGGAACCAGC
>PBVT01000057.1 GCA_002728755.1 Myxococcales bacterium | reverse complement strand
ACCAGAAATGTAACCCACCGGCTCTGGACAAAACCACCACGCCATCTCTGTTCAAGGTTCGGCAGGGAGTGATCAAAGGTCCGCTCTATGGCGATATAGAAATCTTCACCGGAACGAACCAGGGCAAGAAGCTCTCGAATCGAACCAAACCCTCCGTGGTAGCCAATAACCCAATGTAAGAACGCAAAAGATGTCGCATAGGCGCGTTCTACTAAAGGCTGACGATTGGGGAAGCTACGGGTCAGGTCTGATAATCTGGGGAGAGAGCGGGTCGACGCGGAGAGTACCACCGTCTTCAGATGCCGAGCCGTCTCATTATGAGCCAGAAGCATCGCTACGCCTTCTTCAAACCAACGAGGTAGAGGGGCATAGTGGGAAGCCTCCCCCACGTAGATATGGGCCAGCTCATGGGTCAATGTGTTGCGTATTCGTGGCGGAGGGCCCGCAGAGAGTCGAATTACAATCTCTCGTTCCTTGGGATAGGCAACGCCAGCAACCCACCCCTTAAAATGTGGTCGGGGTGCACCAGGGTCAATCTCCGGTTGGTGGACATTGAAATCACGTAGGTTCCGGGTCACGGTGATATGAACGGGTGTCCCTCTTGGATCCAGGCCCAGCATACGCCGGATTCGCGCGGCTTCTTCATTTGCGAATTTAGTAACGTATTCCACCTCTTCCGTCTGCATTCCTACGGCCTTGATGATACAGCAATCGTATCCAACATAGGCATAGGCTCCGGCCCGTCGTGGTCCCCCCGCCCAGGCATGGGACACCATCAAAAGTAGCAGGCAGAACCCGCCAAGATAGGTCAGAAGAGGCCATCGCATGGATCAGTTCAGCCGCTCCAGTGGACTTCGGGGTACAACCCTCAAAATCGGCTGATTCTGGTTGAACTCAACCAGTAGCCCAAATGTAAACTCGAAGGTGTTCTTTCCATCCGAGAAGAAGACGTCCGGAGGGTTCACAAAAGGTGCCCCAAGACGAAAGGCGCGCAACCCTTCTTTATCGAGAAATCCCAGCCCAGACGGACGGGCCACCGAAACCTCTACCAGCTCCCCTTCCCTGTCGATCACAACCCGCATCACAGTATAGCGATCACGACAACAGAAACTTTCACCCGTAGGGTCCCGCCGCAAGACCGCCATCCGCGGGTTCCAATGGTGACGAACCCTCTCTTTAATGCGCTCGAAAAAGTGCACATATTTGTATCGCTTCGCGTTGAGAAGCGTCTCGTCTCCTTCTTCATCGATATCAAGAAGTGCATCGTCCGAGCCTCCGGTACTCGAAAGGGTCTGCACTACATTTTCTTCCCAGGGCTTATTGGCGACAGGGGCGGTGACCATACGGGGAGTCGGAACCTCCTCCGTGCCCGCTCGATGGCTTCCCTCGGGCTCTGGCAACTCGGCCTTCTGGGTTGCCACTTTTTCCTTCTCTGCCGCTTTTTTGAGGCGGGTCTTTTCTGTAGTTTTGCTGTCAGGAGACTGTACCTTCGAGCGGCGGGCAACCCGACTCGTGCTCTTCGTCTGTGGCCCTGGCGTACGCACCCGTGCTTTCTGCTCGCGCTCGACACGGTGGTCATGCTTCGCCAGTCGGCGCGTCATCAAAGGAGGGGCCTCTTCCTTCTCAGGAGCTGGCAACGTCACCACCTGACCTGTGGGTGGTTTCACCGACTCCTTCTTTTTCGGCTCCTCCAGGGGTGGGCCGATCAGGCTCACCTGTGTCGTGGAAGCCCGCAGAGGCTGCTCGGAACCCTCCGTCGTTTTATAAAACAACCAACCGAGCACGATCTGAAGAAGTAGTGCTATCAAAAAACTGACAAGCAGAACTTCGCGCGGTGTTTTCGATCGAAGGAGCATACTCTTAAGTTAAGGCTCGTTCCCTTGAGAATCAAGGGCACCGAAAATTATCGTAGCTCTATGCGACGTACACTCTCGAAACCAGATAGATGACCAATCAACCCATCGAGTCGTAGCTGATGGGGAACCTTGACCATCAATTCCAGGTCGACCTGGTTCTTGGATACATCCTTAATGAAGCCGGCTGAGATCACACGCAGTCCCTGCTCATCCAATACCACCTTCAGGTCTCGTACGACCCCTGGTCGGTCCGTTAAAGACATATTGAGGTAATGGGTGGTGGCGGGGCGTACAACCTTCTTTTCCACAATATCGAGCAATACAAGAGCCACAATCACCATGGTCGCAGTGACCATGGCGATCTGGAACTCCCCCATGCCCGCCGCTAGACCAATGATCGCTGTGGTAAAGAGACTGGCAGCAGTGGTCAAACCCTTAATCGTGATGCCGTATCGTATGATTGCGCCTGCTCCAAGAAAACCGATACCGCTGATGACCTGGGCCGCGACACGTCCTGGATCTCCATTTACAGCACCAAATTCCCTGGCGACAGGCCCGGAAAACGCGATGGAGATTATGGAAGCCAAGGCTCCACCTACTGCCAGGATCATATGGGTGCGTAGTCCGGCCGCTTGACCATGAGTTTCACGTTCAAGACCGATTAATCCACCACATAGGGCGGCCACGCCGAGACACTTCAATATGTTCGGGAGTTCAAAGAATTCCATTTTGTTCTTCCTGCTATTGACCTCCCAAAAAGTACCATGAACCAAAGGGAACGCGAGTTTTCGAGGCAACGGTTCAACTCGAAAATGTTTCTAGTCCACCCTTTAGGGTGGTCGAATATAGCCCGTATCATTCCTACGGAAACGGGGATTTGCTTGACCTATCCCGACACGATGCAGTACCAACAGCGCCTTAATGCATCACCAGGCCACGATTCTATTCCTCTGGAGATCTGCACATGAAACTGATGACCGGGACTGTCGCGAATATTCTGGATGCCGTGGGAAATACTCCCATTGTCCGGCTCAATCGGGTTGTACCCGAAACCCAGCGAGCGAACCTCTACGCCAAGCTTGAATACTTGAACCCCGGTGGCAGCGTAAAAGACCGGCCGGCCCTTCAAATTATCAAGGACGCGGAAGAAAATGGCACCCTCAAACCGGGCGGTACCATTGTTGAAGCGACAAGCGGAAATACGGGTATGGGACTGGCCATGGTCGCGGCCGTGCGAGGCTATAAGACCATCTTCGTCATGCCTGATAAGATGTCTGACGAGAAGGTGAAAGCGCTCCGTTCCTGTGGTGCGCGTGTCGTCATGACACCAACAGAGGTCAGCCCTGAAGATCCGCGGTCGTATTATAGCGTCGCTCGGAAACTCACCGAAGAAACGCCGAACGCGATCCTGGCCAATCAATACTTCAACCCGTCCAACCCCAAAGCTCATGAGCTGAGCACTGGACCCGAGATCTGGGAACAGACTGGCGGCGAGATTGATGTCTTTATTACCGCCATGGGAACGGGTGGAACCATCACCGGCATCGCCCGGTATCTCAAATCCAAGAACCCGAAGATCCGCATCGTAGGGATCGATCCAGTAGGAAGTATCTATTACGACTACTTCAAGACCGGGAAAATGGTGCCAGCACACTCCTATAAGGTTGAGGGGTTCGGCGAAGACTTTCTGCCCGGCACTATGGACCTTTCCGTCATTGATGACGTTGTACGGGTCACGGACAAAGAATGTTTTCTTATGACACGAGCGCTGGTCCGTGACGAAGGTATCTACTGCGGTGGTAGCAGTGGTGGTATCGTCGCTGGAGCGATCAAATGGCTCGAAAACCACGATGGCGATCTGAACGTAGTCACCATCATGTGTGATAGCTCAGCCCGCTATCTAACAAAGATTTTCGATGACGCCTGGATGCGCGAACATGGCTATCTTCAGCCCGAACTGGAGATGCGTGTCGGTGAAATGATCGAACGCCGCCGCCAGGATCTGCTTGTAGCGGGCCCTCATGATTCCGTACGGCAGACGGTCGGCCTGATGAAAAAGCACGGTATCAGCCAGTTGCCTGTCCTCGAAGAAGGCAAGCTGATCGGTCTGATCACCGAAACAGACCTATTGCAGAGCCTGGTCAATGAGCAGGTTACACCGGAAACCCATATCGAGAATCTCGTCGATATGAACTTTGCAATCGTCGAGCCCAATAACAGCTTATCTCTACTGACCCAGGTCTTTGCCCAGGGCAAGATCGCCGTAGTGGTAGATAAAGGTGAAGTGGTTGGTGTCGTCACCAAGATTGATCTCATCGATACCATGACCAGCCTGGCGAGCTGAAAGCATCGAAGCGACAATGAAAACACAGGGTATATTTCCATTGTCCATGGACCACGTGGACAAGCGTGACGACTTCGTCTACCTGGCGCTGACCGATGACGCCGGAAATATTTTTGTTCACCCCGAGCTCGGGTTGGCCGCCTTCGACGGACATCAGATTCGCTCCATGCGGGCCTCGGACTGTGTTCGTGTACCCACAGGTAGCGACTTCTTCAGTATGCCGGGCCGGGCTCCTCTCGGCTGGGATCATGAAACCAACGAGGCGGTGCCCATTCATGAAACGCCCACCGGTGACGCTGCGATCGCCCTCTCCGTCTTCTTGGCACCGGCCTTTACACGATTGATGCACCCGGCAACAGAGGTCTGCCCTGATGCCCCCTCTCTCCCCCTATATGCCTACAGCTGTCTGGGAATCGATTCGGATGGTTACCCCATCTCCCCGTCTATTCGTGTCGACGCCGATCCACGCCAGGATCCACCGCGTTTTGATCGAGCACGAATCGAGTCCGGGGTTGTAGACCGGAGGACGGATCTTCCGAAAAACCGTCTGGTCGGCCATATCACCAATTGTGCTCTCGTCTACGGTTGTCGAGCGGCACAGAATTATTTTCTGGGACGTTGGGAAGCGCCAATCCCCATTGCTCGCGCCTGTAATGCACGCTGTGTAGGCTGCATAAGCCTGCAAAAAGAGGACGATAAAATCGCCAGTCACGATCGGATCGGGTTCAACCTGGAGGTTGCCGAAGTTGCCGAGCTGACCATGGATCATATCCGGCGCGTACCAACCGGGATCGTATCCTTCGGCCAGGGCTGCGAGGGGGAACCCCTGCTCAATGCCGATTTGGCAGTAGAAGCCGTACGCCAGGTTCGTCAGCAAACCCAGGCCGGTACGCTCCATCTCAACAGCAACGCATCTCGGCCAGACGCCGTCGCTCGACTTGTGGAAGCTGGCCTGGATTCCATGCGTGTATCCTTGAACAGTGCACAGTCAGCCATCTACGAACGATATTATCGCCCATTGGATTATAGCTTCGAAGATGTGGTTCGATCCATACAGGTTGCCAGTGAAGCCGGCCGCTTCGTCGCATTGAATCTTCTGGTCTTTCCAGGAATAACCGACACGGTGGAAGAGTTGGAGGCCTTGATAGACCTCCACGCCAAAGCACCCTTTCATATGATCCAATGGCGCAATCTGAATGTGGACCCCGATGAGTACCTTACGACCATGCAAGATGTCCCGCGGACTCCCCCCATGGGCCTACATAATTTCATCGATCGACTCGAAGATTCCATTCCGGGACTTACCCGCGGATATTATAATCCGGCAAAACATAAGTTTCCGGACCACATAAATTTGCGCTGAAATATCAGCCGGTTGGCAGATAAAGATTGAGAATCCTGCGTGCGTGGTCTATCTGCGTTTTCTTTTTTTCTTAGATACACCTTTGTTTTGGATTTGATTATGAACACAAAACGACTAGTAACTCTTTGTATATTTTCCTGTTTCCTGTTCTTCCAGGCCGCCTGTGGCGGTAGTGGGAACACCGAGGAAATTGCAACTGACAGCACGTCAGATAACAACAACGATGCGACGGGTACAGACCCGGAGATCAACCATTGTGAAAACACCTGTGCTGCCCTTCTGTCCTTCATCGAAACGGACGGTGGACCCAACGGTCCCGACGAAGTGGGAATGTGCATTATCGGCACCATTATGGACGAAGGCTATCCCGTCATGGAGGCCTGCCCCGACGCACCGGATTCCATCGAATCCTGTATGAACTGTCTGGACCTTGCCGGGCTCGACGAAGATAGCTGTTACTCCATCGCAGACAGCTGCATCAATGGCGATCCGCAGACCCCATGCACCTTCACAGAAGAATGCTATATGGACGGTCTATGTAGCCTCGAAGATGGCGAATGTGTAGCCACCTCTGAAGAAGACTGCGAAAACTCAAATAATTGTCATTATGCGGGGGCCTGTTCCCTCGAAGACGGTCGCTGTGTCGCGGATTCGGACGAGACCTGTAAATCCTCCGACAAATGCGCACAGAGTGGTAACTGTAGTCTTGTAGATGGCGAATGCCTGCCTACATCGGACGAAGACTGCGCCAACTCCTATGGTTGCCGGGAGTTCGGAGCCTGCTCGGTTGTAGACGGTGAATGTGCCGTTACGTCAGACGAAGATTGCCAACAGACCCCACAGTGCAAATACGATGGATTCTGTTCCTTCAACGGCATTGGCTGCAGCGTAGGATCCGACGAGGACTGTGCCCAATCGAAGAAGTGTCAGATGATGGGGGCTTGTACCCATGAAGACGGCAACTGCGAAGCCACTTCAGACGAAGATTGTGCCAACTCTCACAACTGCCTTTCCTTTGGTTCCTGTAGCCTTGTTGACGGTGAATGCCGCCAGGGCTCGGATGATGATTGTATTAAATCACCGGACTGTGCCCACTTCGGTAGGTGCTCCTTTGATGGTGAAGAATGCAGCGCCAACTCGGATGATGACTGCCAAGCTGCAATGACCTGTCTATACGACGGTCGCTGTACCGCGGTGGACGGAGATTGTCGTGCCACAGAAGATGGCGATTGCCTCGCGAGCATGGGCTGCTTCTACGCAGGGTTGTGTTCCGCGAATGGTGAAGAGTGTAAGCCAGGTTCGGACGCCGACTGCGAACAGTCCCAAGACTGTGCCATCTGGGGGCGTTGTGCCTTCAAAGGCAACGAATGCGCCCCGGGTTCCGATGAAGATTGTCTTTCGTCGACACAATGCCAGGAGCAGGGTCGCTGTCATAACGACGGCTGGGAATGTGTTCCAATGACCGATGCAGACTGTGAGGCATCCAATGGTTGTACATCCAACGGAGCCTGCACTTTCACGGGTTGGGGCTGTGCTCCCATGAACGACGAAGACTGTGCGCAATCCCAGGATTGCCTGTTCTCGGGTTCCTGTTCCTTTGATGGATTTGGCTCTTGCATACCGAAATCGGATGCGGACTGTCAGGGCACCCCGGATTGCAATCTATTCGGCGCTTGCTCCTTCAATGGATTCGGCTGTGCCCCCGGTTCCGACACGGACTGTCAGCTTTCGGCAGCGTGCTCGGCCGCTGGAGAATGCAGTCTTACCTCGGACGGATATGAAAACTATTGTGCTCCGGCAAGCGACGCCGATTGCCATCAATCCACGGCCTGCGCCAATTATGGCCTCTGTTCCCTCCTCACCGACGCCTGCGTCGCGCAGAGTGACCAGGAATGCCAAGCCTCTCTGGGCTGTCATAAAGAAGGCCGTTGCCTGGCGGCGGATGGAACCTGTCAACCCGATGCCTCCTCCTGCCAGGAGTCTCTGGATTGTGCGGAGATTGGTCGCTGCAGTCTGAATACGGATACGAACGTTTGTTCCGTAGGAAGTGATGAGGACTGCGCCGGTTCTACCCTCTGTATGTTGGATGGCCTATGTGCCGCCGAAACAAGCTGCCTCGCCGAGGATACGGCCTGCCAGATATGGGGTGCGTGCATCGCTGACGTCGAATAGACCCGCAAAGGACTGGAAAGCTGGGGGCGCCTCAGGCATAACGGTGCCATGGCGAAAACCACCCAGCCTCCAGTCACGGACGTCGTGCTCTACGATGGAGCCTGTCCGTTTTGCAGGGCCCAGGTAACCCGCCTGAGACATCTTCTAATCGGAACTAGTATCGAATATCGGTCGTTTCGCGAAGAGGGTGTTCTCAGCCGGTTCCCTGGATTAACTCTATCCGAATGTGACCGTGCGATTCAGCTGATCACCCCATCAGGAACCATCTATTCCGGGGCCGCTGCTATCGTAAAACTATTGCAGCGCACCCGACTGGGCCCATTGGTTCTTCCCTATTATGTCCCGGGTTTCCGTCAACTCGGGAACGCTATATATGGCTTCGTCGCCTCCAACCGGCATCTCCTACATGGACCGGGAACCTGCAACGATCAAGTCTGCGCTTTGCCGGCGAAACCGGCGGTCTCATGGAATGCCCGAGGGCTTATCATCGCCCTCGTACTCGCTTGTCTGGTGGGCATACTGGTGGCGCAGCCCTACCAGTGGTTTCTGGATCATATCCCCCTGGGTTTTTTCAACGCATTGGCGACCGTAGGGTTTGGGCTGGTTCTCGGAACCGCCCTGGGCTTTGGCCTGTGGATTGGTCGAATTCGCGCTCCGGCCTGGACTCTGGCCCTCGCCCTCCTATGTGCTGCGACGACACAGGGGGCAAGCTTCTACCACGCCTCGCCACGCACCGAGCTGGTGGCGCCATCGGCAGAGCAGCTAGCGGAGAATCCACAGAGTGAATATCGAAGTCGTCGTGCACTACCCCACGACCATTTGAAAATCGGCCAACCCATTCGTGGGAATCTCGTACTCTGGGTCTGGATCTTCGAGCTTCTGCTCCTTTGGCTGGCGGCATTCTTTCTGGCACGTCACATCACCTCTTGGCCGCAATGCCCCGATTGCGGACAGTGGGCCAGTAGGCGACGAATTATTCTGCGTCCGGCCGATGGGAACGCTCTACGAGCCAACCTCTCCAACGGTCGTATGGATGCCATCTTCCAGGATTCCGCAGGAGGTCAGGCGACATTGGAGGTCTGGGGCCTCGAATGCCCGGAGCATTCGCATCGGTGGATCAGCGCAACACTACAAGATCACGATTCGAAGGGGCGCAGCCGTAAAGAGCATCTATTGGATCAGGTGCCATACACAGGAGAGCAATGGCCCACGAACTGAAATCGTCTGATTTCACGCACGTACTGCCCACGCCGCTGACGCGCACATGGGTAGCCATCGTTGACGGTTTCCAACGTAGCTGGGGTCCTGGGTCCGGCCCTCTGGTCGCGCGGGTCTTCCATCGAGTGATGGCGCTGATCTTCCTATGCGCATTTGTATCCCTACTGCTGCAGGTGGACACCCTTGTGTCGAGCCGAGGACTGCTCCCAGCCGAACCCCTGGCCGAAAATATCCGCAATGGCGATTACGGATTTCTGGAGAGGCCCTCTCTATTCCATTGGGATCCCGGTCCAGCGCTTTTGGACAACGCGATCTTCGATGTACTCCCCAAGGCTGGTTGGTGGACGACCACCGACGCTCTCCTTCATCTATTCCTTTGGGCGGGCATTGCCTGTTCTATCGCGGCTTTTCTGGGGTTATGGCCACGGCTATGCATGCTGCTCTGCACCCTGCTGTACCTGAGCCTTGGATCCGTGACCCAGTCCTTTCTGAACTTTCAATGGGATAATATGATCCTGGAGTGCGGTTTTCTGGCGGTCTTTCTTCCCAGGCATCGGCGGTCTTTCTGGATACACTTCCTCTTTCGACTGCTCCTATTCAAACTGTATTGGGAGTCAGGCCTCGCAAAAGATCAATCCTATCTGGGCGATTGGCACGATGGCAGCGCCATGAAACTGTATTACGAAACCGCTCCGATCCCTACCTGGATCGGCTGGTACGCCCATAATCTACCCGCCTGGTGGCATGCCTTTGAAACCAGCGCCGCCTTGATGTTGGAGCTTCTTCTCGCGCAATTCATATTCGGTCCCCGCTTCTTTAAACGGATCGCTTTCGTAGGATTGACCGGCTTCATGTTCCTGGACATCCTGACCGCGAATTATGGCTTCTTCTGTTATATGGCACTGGCGCTCCATCTCTTTCTTTTGGAGGACGAGGATCTACGATGGGTTGGTCGCGGTTGCAGGCGTCTGTTTCGCCCCATACTCCGGCTTCGAGGAGGACGACTTTCCAATGACGGAAACGCAGACCCCACCGACGGCTCTTCGCCGTCTGTTATAGGTGCATTTGTAAGGAGAGCACGATCGATTGGGGCTTGTGTTGTCTTTGGTATGTGCAGCACCACGGCCATAGCCGCCCTCAGCCAGTCAACGACCTGGACATTGGTGACGGTGCTGGTATCCCCCGCTTTATGGATTGGCTGGACACAGGGAGGGATTCCACGGCTAATCCGACGACTCCTTGTCTTCTTTATCGCCATTGGAGTGAGCCTGATCTACGTGTTGGCCTCCTACGTGGGTGGCATGTACGCGTTTTCTACGGGGCTATATCAATTAAAAAACACGGATGTCGTCGAGACACTGTTCACCCCCTACGCGCCGAACCAAGCGATTGGAGACGGTGTCTTTGAAACACTAACCGTAGGGAAACGTTCCATCCGTGCCACCGTTCGAGAAAAAAACGGCTCCCGATCCCACCTCGTTCTCGAACATCGCGAGGCCTATCGCCCCGGTCGAATGGTATCGAACGCCTTCGCCATAACGTTGTATCCCGACCGGCCAGACCAGCCTCTGGGTGCCTCCGTCCAGATGTTGGCAAGCCGAGTCCGCGCGAATGATCGAGGTCAGGTCGTATGGGAAACCGTCGCGAAGAGCTTTCATGAACGAGTCCAACGCTACCGACTAATCCATACCTACCACCTCTTCGGCCATATCACCCAGGACCGTATCGAACCGGAATTCCAATATTCCATAGACGGACAAAAATGGACCCCTCTCCGCTTCCACTATAAGGCGGATGATCCGGCTACAGCACCACCGTTCGTCGCCCCCCACCAACCCCGTGTAGATTTCCAACTCTGGTTTTATGGCCTCTCCTACCAGGGGGCAGCGCGCAATATCGCACGCCGCGCAGCGTCCAGTCGTACCCCCCCTCGCAGGGATATCGGGCGACAAATCCGTCACCAGGCCTATCGATCACGAAGGCACCCCTACGTTACCACCCTCCTCGATCGGATCTGTCATGACCCCGAAATCGTAGCCCCGCTGTTCCGAACCAGTCTTCCAGCGGATATCCAACAAGTTCGAATCCGCTTCTTCAGCCATCGCTTTACAACCGCCCAGGAGCGAGAACGAACCGGTCATTGGTGGGTACGAGAGCCCCTGGAAGAAGAACTGAAAAGAGACGACCCGGCTCTTGCGCGTTTCTTCGCAAACGTCCAACCAGACTCGATTATATGCCAAGACTTCCGTGTTCGGTGAGCATCTACTCACCTATTCATCTATAGTCTACGTCCTCAACAATGACGGTAGACCCGAACTCCAGCAGTTGCGAGCCCGCATTGGGACCGATAAGATTTCGTCTTTCTTTTTCCTATTCCATACAGTCACTTTCTTGATGCATCTTTTTGGGACCAGATTGAAACCAGCCTTTCAACATTTGAACCGGACGATCCCAATCTCCGTGTTCTTAATCCTTTTGCTCCTTGGCTGTTCCCCTGCGCCCAGTGCCCCCACGTCCTTATTGCTCGCGGTGAGCATGGACGACTCGGTTGAGGCTCCCCTCGATGCGCGCATCCTCCGAATTCGTATCCGAGGAGAAGACGGCGGCGTAGTAATTCCCACGGACCCAGACGATCCGGCCTATAACATCGACATTCAGGGACGAGACCTGCAGGAGACGCCCTATGTGGCCGAGATTCTACCGATGCAATTGCATGGATTGGTACAGGCCCAGGTGCTCGCCTTCGATAAAGACAACCAGGTCATGGCTGCCCGTTCGATTGTCTTTAATATCGATCAATACGCCATCTTGGAAGTTGTGATTAAGGGAGCAGACCCCTGTGATGAAGATAGGGATGGTACCCTGAACTGTGCGCTGGATGGATGCTGCCCGAATCCGGACCTGGTGGTATCCGACTGCGACGACCAGATCTTCGAGACGAACCTCTTCGGTGAAGAGACCATGTGCGAAGATTGTGGCAATGGAATCGACGAGGATTGCCAAAATGGAGATCTGGAATGTGTCGACACCGACAACGACTCCGTTTTAGATGATTGCGGTGATTGTGGACCCGAAGATGCCACCGTTGGCCCTGGTTTTGTCGAGCTCTGTGATGGTCTCGACAACAACTGTGACGAGGTCATAGACGAAGGCTTTACAGTGGCCGAAGGCGACGTACTTATTCCTCTGGGAGAAGCCTGCGGCGTGGGGCTATGCGAGGGAGGCGTTGTTGTCTGTGAAACCACAGAGAGCGCCATCTGCGACAGCCATGGCAGTGCGATTTTGGAGATCTGCGACAACCAGATCGACGACGATTGCGACGGCTTTGAAGACGAAGGCTGTATGAGTAACGACCAGGACGGAGATGGCGTCGTCGATTCAGAAGACTGTCCCCAATACCCACTCGCTCGTTACCACTCCGAGATCCATCCCGGTGCACCCGAGTCCTGTTGTCTTGCATCGCTAACAGGGGCTCCTGACCAGCTCGAACAATGTGACACCAACTGTGATGGTGAGGTCACCCCGTGTGCGGACGACGACCTCGATGGAGACGGGATCTCTCCCCCCTACGATTGCGATGACACCGATCCCAACATCCACCCTGCCGATGCGGGCCGAGGGATCGACGATCCTCCCGAATATTGTGATGACGATCAGAGCCAAAACTGTAGTGGAAGCAAGTCTCTATGTGAAACGGGGGTCGATGCCGACGAAGACGGCTTCCTCGCTGGGCAGGGGGATTGCGACGATGAAGATCCAGAGATCCACCCCTACGCCATAGAACGATGCAATAATGTAGACGATGATTGTGATGGTATTGTGGATGACGGGAATCCCGAAACCAATGGCACCTGGTTATTCGTGGATTATACGTCGGATATCCCCTGTCATCCGGACGGTGAAACCGTGGCCACGACAGGCTCCTGTTCCCCCGGTGTCACGGTATGTGCCCATGGCGTAATCGACCCGGTAACCAACCAGCCCTCCACCGAGCACCAATGCCTGGAGGCGGTTCTCCCAGCCGAAGAGATCTGCGATGCGGAGCTCAACGATGAGAACTGTGATGGCGACGACAACAACCTGAACGCCATAGACTGTACAACCCTCTTTCTCGACCAGGATGGTGACAGCTTTGGCCTCGATAACGACACCGAATGCCGCTGTTATGAACATGGGTTCTATACCGCCCTCGAGGGGGGAGATTGTGATGACGGTATCTTCAACGTCAATCCCCTTGGGATCGAAACCTGTCAGACCACGTACGACGACGACTGCAATGGTGATACCAATGATCTAAACGCAGTCGAATGTGCGCTCTTTTATCCCGACACCGACGCCGACAACTATGGAGACGCTTTCGCCGATCCCGAGTGTCGTTGTGCCGCAACCTCCGCCTATCCGAGCCAAGACAACACCGACTGCAATGACAACCTTGGTAGTATTCATCCGACGGCGGAAGAGTTCTGCAATCTGATTGACGACGATTGCGACTCCGAAACCGACGAAGCCTTCCCCCTCTTAAACCAGGCCTGTGATGGGGACGACTCCGACCAATGTACCTATGGAACCTTTAGCTGCACTCTGGATACCCTGGGAATCGAATGTATCGATGAAGACCCCACCAATGTAGAAGAGTCCTGCGACAACATCGACAACGATTGTGATGGGGAGACGGACGAGGAAAACGCGGCTGGCTGTACCATCTATTTTGCGGACGTAGACGGCGATGGATACGGGGTCGCTGACGATATACGTTGCCTTTGCTCGCAAGTCGCCCCCCATACGACCACCGTACCCGGCGATTGCAACGATGGTGATGAAGATGTGCATCCCGATATAACGGAAATCTGTGGCAACGGGCAGGACGACAACTGTACAGGAAGCACTGAGGGCGACCCGACGGGAGAGCTTAACAGCCTTCATGATCTCGACGGCTCCAACTGCACGACCTACTACCTGGACGCGGATGAAGACAGCTATGGATCCGGAACAGCCCAATGTGCCTGCGGTGCGATTGGAGCGTTCTCATCCCTGAACAGCTCCGATTGTGATGACGGCAATCCATCGGTCCATCCCATGGTACAAGAGACCTGTACGACCACCTATGACGACAACTGCAACGACACCAACAACGATGAGTCGGCTCTCAATTGCACGGACTACCATCTCGACGAAGACGGCGACACCTACGGACACCCCACCGACACGAAGTGCTATTGCCAACCCTTCGAATCCTATAACACGCTGAACGACACCGACTGTGAGGACGACCCCGATCAGAATGGTGCTCTTATCAATCCGGGCAATACCGAAACATGTGACACGGAATTCGACGACAACTGCAATTTAAACAACAACGACCTGAACGCCTTGAATTGCACCACCTACTTTGTCGACGAAGACCAGGACGCCTACGGTGCCCCCGGGCCCGGACAATGTCTCTGTTCGCCCATCGGAGATTACGACACCACGGACAACACCGATTGTGAAGACGACCCAGACCAAAATGGTCTGCTGATCAACCCGGGGCGAGAAGAGACATGTTTGACCCCCTTCGATGACGACTGTGATGTAGATACCAATGATCTGAACGCAAACAACTGCATCACCTACTTCATGGACGTAGACAACGACGGCTACGGTATCGATGGGGATACGGAATGCCACTGTGAGCCAGAAGATAATTATCGGGCACTACAGGGTGGCGACTGTAACGACTCTCCGGTGGATGGTGCGGCCATTCATCCGGACGAACCCGACAGCTGTAACGACATCGACGACGACTGCGACGGTGAAACGGACGAGGGAGTGCTGGTCGAGGGTTGTGTCTTCCACTACTTCGATGCGGACAACGACGGCTGGGGAAATGATGACCATCTATGCCTCTGCAAACCCCAGGGCAACTACCGTGCTCTGAATACGGGTGACTGCGTCGACGACCCTCTCGAAAATGGCTTCTACATCAACCCCGGCCAGACCGAGAGTTGCAATACCGACTTCGACGACAACTGTAATGGGGAGTTGACCGAACTGAACGCGCAACATTGCACGGAATATTATGTGGACAACGACGGCGACGGGTACGGATTACAAGGCTCCGAGGCCCAATGTTGGTGCGGACCCCAGGGGAACTATAACTCCACCAATGATAACGATTGTAACGACGGAGAGTACGCAATCCGTCCCGGCATCGCCGAAGACTGTACCACCAGCTTCGACGATAATTGTAACGGAGATAACAACGAGGTGGACTCCAATAATTGCGGCCTCTTCTATCTAGATGAAGACCAGGATGGACATGGCAACGATACCGTCAGTGGCATCTGTCTTTGTTACGCCGATGCAGCCGCATTTTTTACCGCCGTGAATCAGGACGACTGCAATGATTCGGAAGCTACAGCCTACGGGGGACCGAGTCCCTATCCAGAGATTTGCGACGATATCGACAACGATTGTGATGCCAATACAGATGAAGGCGAAAGTGTACCTGGCTGCACCTCATACTACTTTGACAACGACGAAGATGGGTACGGTGATAGCGTAGCACCGCAGGTAAAATGCCTATGCGATCCCGGCCATATACCGAAGTTCACCTCTCTTGTGGCCACCGACTGCGTCGACACCGACACATCGATTCATCCTACAGCACCCGATGGCGCAGGGACGGGCTCGGCTCTATCCTGTAACGCCGTAGACGACGACTGCGACGGACTGACAGACGAAGACATCACCTATCTTGATCTAGGCGTCTCCCGTACCTTTGGTGACCCCTGTGGAACCGGAGCCTGCGCCGGTGGAACCGTCCAATGTGCAGCTGGAGGAGCGGCCCTCTTTTGCACCACGGACCCAAGCAATTCCAGCGCGGAAGTCTGCGATGGTGTCGATAACGATTGTGATAGCGAGACCGACGCGGAGGATGCCGCCGATCTGCTAGCCTTCGATGGACAGGATTGTGAAAATCAGATCGGTCTCTGTGCGGGAAGCACAAAACCGGCGACCCTCTGTACTGGCGGTCTTTGGGAAAACTGCACGAGCTTTGAGTATTCCGACCACGATGCGCGCTACGAAGGTGTCGAGGCCAGTTGTGATTCGGTGGACAACGATTGTGACGGGACCGAGGATGAATCCTTCCCTGTGAATGATCCCTGCAATACCAACCCGAGCTTCTGCTCCAATGGTATCTATGAATGTACAGCAGACGGAAGTGGTACCGAATGTGTGGATGATACACCCAAAGCCGATACCACCGTTTGTGAGACCCCGTCCTGTGTTGACGCTCTAAAGACGGACGAACGGCTCTGCGACGGCGCCGGCTCCTGTGAGACCGCCGTGACCACCGATTGCTCCCCCTTTGGCTGCAATGGCCTCGAATGCCACACCAATTGCTCTACGGACGACAGCTGCGCCGCCGGTTTCTTCTGTGACACAGATATCGACTGTTCTACAGACCCTGCGTGCGAACCGCTGGAATATGATCTTGGGGGCTATACCGTGACCCAGACTGGCTCGAGCTGTTCCTACACCATCCCCTCACCTACCATGGTTCTTGAGGGAGGCTATCTGATCATTGCCCGTGGTCCGAACATTCCCGTCGCTGATTATAAAGGGGATTTTGAAGCGTATTGGGGCGTGTCGCTCGGCACCGATACCGTGCTAATCGATACCGGCGATCAATGTCCGAAGATCAATGGCGGCGAGACCTACGAGCTTACGGATAACGGGGGTGCTTCCGAGGATGGACCTACGGTTTCGATCTCGGGTGCAACGAATTACCAGCGAAATGTCCCCCCCGCCGCGCCAGGCGCCGGTGGATCCTGGACGCTAGGCTCACCCACGCTCGTCGCCACTCCAGGAAGCGGTCAGAGCGAGTCTGCAGCAGACGAAGGTCCGTATATCTCGGAGATGACCGACGCACCGGGAGCCGGAAACTACATCTACGAATTTGTCGAAATCTATTACGATAGCGCCGGAGCATCGGGGGCCTGCCAATCCCAACTCGCCGATGGAGCGGTCTGTAGCACCGACGGCCAATGCGCCAGTGGAAATTGTACCGATGGGTATTGTTGCGTCTCTGCAGATTGCGGGGCTTGTAGCCAATGCGACGCGACCGGTTCCTGTAGCGACCACGCCGTCAACACCGATCCAGAAGCGGATTGTGGTACCTGCCAGGCCTGTGACGGCGCGGGCAGCTGTATCAACATGAACAACCTCGACCCCAAGAGCGAATGTGGTACCTGTCGTGTCTGTGACGGAGCGGGAAGCTGCGAAAGTGTCAGCGCGGGCTCTGATCCAAAGAACGATTGTACAGCACAGGATGCCTCTACCTGTGGGCTTACGGGAGATTGCGATGGCGCCAATGCCTGCGCCTATTGGGACGCATCGACAAACTGCCAGGATAACGTCTGTTCCTCCAACCCAGATGGGACCGTAACCTTCGAGGGTGAGTGGTTCTGTATTGCCCCCCTCAACTGCGCCGCGACGAATATCGCGGACTGTCTCGGACATGTCTGCAGTATAGGATCGGGATGCCTGACACCATGTGTCGACTCCGACCAATGCCTGGGCGAGTACTATTGCCAGGCCCCCAATTGCCTCCTGAAGAAGAACGGCGGAGAGGACTGCGGTGGTAACGAGGAATGTATTAGCGGTTCGTGCATCAGCGGAACCTGCGCCTCGTAGATACACAATCCGCAATGTCAGGGTGCGCACGACAGGATTCGAACCTGTGGCCTTCGGCTCCGGAGGCCGACACTCTATCCAGCTGAGCTACGTGCGCAAGGGGAGCGGAAGATAACGGCGGTTCTACGCCCTGTCAATGGTTCTCTATATAGCGATGGGCCCAGCCAGACGTTGACGGGCCCATGGTTCCAATGTTACCCACGCGGCATACGGTAAACGTATATCGCCTTCGTATAACGAAGCATTTGGAGTGGCTCCCATGAATCGAAATACCCTACAGATCATTCTTATATTCCTTGCTCTTCTTTTCGCTGGATCAGCGACGGCAGACGTAGGGCCAGGCGAAGATGGTGCACCCGCATCAACCGCAAGTCCGGACAAAGAAGAACAAAACGGTGAAGAAGCTGTACCCGCACCGGCCGAAAAACTCGCCCCGGCGGTGGGGATTGCACCACCGCCCCCCGCACCTGCGCCGAAACCCGTAAAGGTCGATTTCGACGAGGCGGCCCAGAAAGCCCTACAGGACGCACAAGATGCCTGGATCGACGCCTGGAATCAGAAGCCTATCCTGGTGAGCCTGGCCCAGATGGGAGATCTTGGCTCTGCCGGTGACCAGCTCTCCGATGTGCTTAAGGGACGACTCAAAGCACTCAGCAATAAGAGCTTCTCCAACCGGGAATGGCATGAGTACTGGACCAAGCAGAAAAGCACAGCAGGGCGTCTGGGTGCGGGTTATACAAAAAAGGCCAAGGCCTACGCGAAGGCCCAGCCAGAGTTGAGCGCCACCTACAAAGCGCGTGCGCAATCTTTGCGTCGTTGGGCTTCTCTGGCCGACCGCAAGACGAAAAATCAGGATAAATATCTGAAAGCGATCGAAACCGAGCGCGATGCGGTCGCAGAACGCCTCGAGGCCGCCCTACAGGCCCCCGCCGCCAAGAAGACCGTGGCAACAAAAAGCACCGTCGACCTTTCACCCTTCGCAGCGCGGCGACAGAAGTTGGCCCAGGTCCGTCAACAGATCACCAATAATAAAGAGCTACTGCGCGTCGCGGAAACCGACAAAGCCTTGATTAAGGACCAGCAGAATTCGGCAAAACAACTTCTCGAAGCCCTCTTGACCGACGTGGAGCTGGCCGAAGAAGAATACGCCATTGCACGAAGCCAGACCCAGAGCAACGATGTAGACTGGGGCAACCTATGGTCCGGTATCGCCAACGCCTCGGCCGGAAAATCGGCAAAGATATCGGCGGAGCATCAATCCGGTGAAACTCGTATCCGAAGCCTTGATATCGAGCTGAATCTAACGGATCGCCGCGTCAACTATAGAAAAGTAAAGATTACAGAGCTCGAAACGAAACAGGGCGAGCTCAACAGCTTTTCAGGATGGATGGACGCCACCTGGAAGACCATGTTTGGTTGGCTGAAATATAAGGGTTGGAAAGTTGCCCTGACTCTCTTCCTGATCTGGCTGGCTCTCCGATTGGCCCTGCGGGTTATCCACGCAACGACCGAGACTATTCTCAAGGCCACACGGGATGATAACGACGACGAAAAGAGCCAGGAGGAGCAGCGCACAGAGACCATCGCCGATGTATTCTCTGGAGTCGCGAAAGCAGCCGCTTATGCGGTCGCCTGGCTGGTGGCTATGGAACAGGTTGGTATCAATACGGGCCCCATTCTCGCCAGTGCTGCCATCTTAGGTTTGGCGATCTCCTTTGGTTCCCAGAACCTGGTTCGCGACGTAGTGAACGGTATGTTCATCCTCATTGAGAACCAATATGCGGTCGGCGACGTCGTCGCGATCTGTGGCCAATCCGGAACCGTGGAACAGGTCAATGTTCGTTCTACACGAATCCGCCAGCTCGACGGAACTCTCCATATCATACCGAATGGGAGCATCTCATCGGTGGCCAATAAAACCCGCGATTGGGGCCGCGCCGTATGTGAAATCGGTGTGGGATACGATAGCGATCTGGAGAAAGTGGCCGAGATCGTCAATACAGTTGGCGAAGAGATGTATGCCTCCGAGGAATGGAAGGACGAGCTCATGGAAGCACCAAGCTATGTGGGGATCACCCTTATGGGCGACTCCTGTGTCACGGTTCGCGCCATGGCCAAGGTAGAACCCGGTTCCCAATGGGGCGCCACCCGTGAGCTGAACCATCGCCTGAAGATTGCCTTCGACGAGGCTGGTATCGACATTCCGTTCCCACAACGGGTTGTCTGGACCAAACCTATGCCGAACAGCTGATTTGAGGTCATAGCCTCAGGGGAAGCTTTTCAGGGATCTATTCACAATTAATTTCCATGCTCGACATGGTCTGGAATCTTGTGTAAGGACCCTTTTTCCCCGCGCCGTACGAACTATTATGAGCCTATGGGTCGTCCTATAACAGGACGGTGACCGCAAGCGCTTCGATGGTTCCAGGACCTGTCCGAATTCCAGGAGAGATCGGCTATGAACCAGCAACCAGCATGGATAGGTGGCAAGGCCGTCACCACCGACCAGTCCATCGATATCGAGAACCCATTTAGCGGCGAGCTTGTCGGCCAGGTTCCCCTCTGTGGCGAGAGAGAGGTAGAGGCAGCCTGCCAGGCCGCGCTGGAGGTTCTGGAACGCGATGATCTTCGGCAGTATCAACGGGCCCAGATACTCGACCGGGCAGCGGTTCTGTTATCGGAACAAAAAGAGGATTTTGCCCAGCTCATCACGGCTGAATCCGGAAAGACGATCTCCGGGGCGCGAGGAGAGGTCGGTCGCTGCATCGACACGCTCTCGTTCGCTGCGGCGACAGCCCGGCATCTGAAAGGAGAGATGATCGCCTCGGATGCGTCCGTCGCCGGTCAAGGTAAACTCACCATGGCGTTACGGGTTCCGGTTGGCGTAATCGCAGCGATTACTCCCTTCAACTTCCCCCTGAATCTGGTGGCCCATAAGATCGCTCCGGCCCTGGCCGCAGGCTGCCCTGTTGTTCTGAAACCTGCTCCCCAGACGCCCCTCACAGCCCTCAAATTCATCGCCCTGCTCCGTGAAGCCGGCATGCCCGCCGATTGGGTCAGCGTATTAACAGACCGCGGGGCCGAAGCGGCAGCCCCTCTGGTGGCCCACGAGATACCACGGCTGATCACCTTTACCGGGAGCTGTACCGTCGGCTGGATGATCGCGGCACAAGCCCCTAAGAAGAAGGTCTCGCTGGAGCTCGGATCCAACTCCCCCCTGATCATCGAACCCGACGCAGATCTGAAGGCCATCGCCGCCAAAGTCCGCGTCGCAGGCTTCGCCAACGGCGGCCAGAGCTGTATCGCCGTACAACGCATCCTGGTTCATGAATCAGTCGAAGCCGTCTTCCGAGAGGAACTGCTCCAGGCCATTGACCGCATTGTAGTCGGAGACCCCACCAACGACAGCACCGAGGTCGGGCCACTCATCCGCTCCTCGGAGAACCTTCGGGTATCCGAATGGTTAGAAGAAGCGGTTGAAGCCGGTGGGACCGTAATCAAGGGCGGTACCGCCAAGGATGGAGTGTTCCAGCCCACCGTGGTCGATAACGTGCCTCGGGATTGTAAACTCTGGACTGACGAGATCTTTGGACCTGTTGTCGCGATGCGCAGCTATAGCACTCTCGACGAGGCGATCGCGTTGGCAAACGAGGGAACCCTGAAACTCCATGTTGGTCTCTTCACGCAGGATATCGACAAGGCCCTCGGTGCCCTCCGGAAATTGGATTTTGGTGGCGTCCTCATCAATGAGGTGCCCACATCACGTCTCGACCAACAACCCTACGGTGGGATCCTCGACGGAGGAAACACCCGAGAAGGCCCAGAGTACGCGGTCGAAGAAATGACCGAGTTGAAGTACGTCAGCTTTCAAGCCGGTCGCCCTTGAGAACGCAGAACGGCCCCTGATCGATGGGGGCCAAGAGGAGAATCTTTCGATGTCGAAAACCCAAGAGCTTATTTCAAGACGAAAATCCGTGGTTGCCCGCGGAGTAGGGATCTTTGCAGGTGAGATCTCCGCCGACACCGCAAAGGGTGCTTTGATCACAGATCTCGACGGTCGAGAGATGATCGATTTCGTCGGAGGCATCGGAGTCGTAAATACGGGCCACTGCGAAGAGACCGTGGTGGCCGCCATCCGAGAGCAGGCCGGGAAACTTCTTCACACCTGCATTCATATCGCCTCGTACGAGCCCTATGTGAAGCTATGTGAGGAACTCGTCCGGATCCTTCCCCACGGTGGAGAGACCAAGTGTATGCTGGTCAACAGTGGAGCGGAGGCCGTTGAAAACGCGATCAAAATCGCCCGTCAACACACCCAGCGGTCGGCCATCCTCTGCTACGAAGGTGCCTTCCACGGGCGTACCCTTATGGGTATGAGCCTTACAGCCAAGAGCGGATATAAAAAGCATTGTGGTCCCTTCGCATCGGAGATCTATCGACTACCCTACCCCGATCATTTTCGGTGCGGCGATGGACTGGACCTGGACGCTTTCGTAGACCGGGAGCTGCACCGCTTCCGCGATCGATTTGTACGAGGACCGTTGCCCGCCGACCACTTCGCCGCTGTGATCATCGAGGTGGTCCAGGGAGAGGGAGGCTTCACCGTCGCTCCTCCGGCCTATTTGCAGGGGCTTCGTGAGATCTGTGATGAGTTCGGCATCGTTCTCATCTGTGATGAAGTGCAATCAGGCTTCGCGCGGACAGGAACGTGGGGTGCCTACGAGCACGCAGGGATTGTGCCCGACATCTCAACCTGGGCGAAGGCTCTCGGTTCTGGGCTCCCCATCTCAGCAGTTATTGGTAAAGCGAATATCATGGATGCCGCCGAGCCGGGGACCATCGGTGGTACCTATGGTGGTAACCCAGTAGCGTGTGCAGCCTCGATCGCAACCATCGACGTCATCGAGCGAGAGAATCTCAAGGAACAAGCCGTCGCCGTGGGTTCAACCATCCGAACGCGCTTCGAGGCTCTTTATGAGAAATGCTCTGTCGTCGGCGATGTTCGCGGACTGGGAGCGATGATGGCCATTGAGCTATGTCACGACAAAGATCCACGCCAACCGGCGACCGAGATCACCCGCTGGGTGGTTAACCGCTGCCGCGAACAGGGTGTTCTGGTCTTGACCGCCGGCCCCTATAGCAACGTGATCCGGATACTTTCTCCCTTGACGATCGACGACACCATCCTGAATAAGGGTCTCGACGTTATTGAATCCGCCATCCTGGATGCAGCAGGGAGAACCTCGACACTATGAGCAAACACTTCTCGATAGCGGGAGTTCAGAAATCGATCTCCGCGAACTACGAAAACGTCGCCGCCCTGGAGCAGCAGGTCGATGTTCTTATGAGCGTCTATCCCTGGGTAGAGATGGTCGTTTTCAGCGAGTTGTCGCCTCTCGGTCCTCTGACGGCGAAGGCCCAGCCCTTCCCAAATCCCATCGAGGACCGCTTCCGCGCCCTGGCCCGAAAGCACCAGATCTGGCTCCTGCCCGGAAGCATGTTCGAGAAAGATGGAGATCATATCTACAACACGGCGTCCGTTATCAATCCCAGCGGAGAGCTGGTAGGACGCTATCGTAAGATGTTCCCCTTCTACCCCTACGAAGAGGGCGTCGAAGCGGGGAACGAGTTTTTTGTCTTCGACGTACCGGATGTTGGTCGCTTCGGAGTTTCTATCTGCTATGACATGTGGTTCCCGGAGACCTCCAGAACTCTGGCGGCGATGGGGGCCGAGGTGATCTTACACCCTACCCTTACGCCCAGTATCGATCGCGAGATTGAGCTCGCCATCGCCCGCTCTACAGCCGCGCAACAGCAATGCTTCTTTTTCGATGTAAATGGACTCGGTGACGGGGGTATTGGTCGCTCAATCGTCGTGGGTCCCCACGGAAATGTGCTGCACCAATGTGGAACTAGCGAGGAGATCTTCCCCATTGAGATCGACCTCGACCGGGTGCGCCAAAGTCGGGAACGAGGCCTCAAGGGACTCGGCCAGACTTTGAAGAGTTTCCGCGACCGAAAGATTGAATTTGATGTGTATGGATCGGAGTGGTCTGAAGAACGTTATCTGACCCAACTCGGGCCCATCTTGAAACCTGGCAGGAAAGGCGTAAAATCCAAGCTCGCGCAAGATGCTTCCAAACGGGAGTGCCGATAGATTCGTAACGAGAGGTCGCGAGTGACCACAGCCTCCAACCAACCGCCCTTCCAGCCCTATTATAACGCCGCTCAATTTCGACTCGATATATGGACCGAGTTGAAAAAGCACGCGGCGCACCGCCAGCGCCAGGAAAAGGCCGGCCAGGATACGGCAGAGCTCCATACGAAGATCACCCAATGCCTGGATATTCTGGAAGAGGTCGAGGCCTACTTCGCTTTCCCTGGATGCCGTGCTGTACAACAGATCCGCGATCTCCACGAGCAAGGCAATCATCGGGGGCAGGCCCGACAGACGGAGCGCATCTTGCGCTTATTGACCGGCGAACACTACCGGCGACGTGACGTCAGTGAGATCTTCCACGAAGACTTCGACAAGCCGGAGAGCGAGGGGCTGGACCTTGTAGAACACGCTGAGGCCAGTGGGTGGCGCCCCTACTTCGAAGTGCTCATGGTCGACGCAGGCGGCGAGTTCGAATCCCAGGAAATCCGAAAGAGCATGCTTGAGATGAGGCGCGACTCGGACGAGTTCGTCTACGACATCGTCGTGGTCAACAGTATGGAAGACGCCATGATCGCCATCCATCTGAACCACAACATTCAGAGCGTCATAATCCGCTACGACTGCCCGCTTCAATCCCAGGCCAGCCTGCCCATACTCAAGGCCTACGCGAAACACCTGGAATGGAATGATACCGCTGACGAATCGGATTCTCCTACCTGTTGGACTCTCGGAACAGCCTTAAAAGCGATCCGTCCGGAGCTCGACCTATTTCTTATAACCGACGACTCCTTACGTAACCTCGGGGGGCATACAGGCAAAGAGTTCCGTCGAATCTTCTACCATCTGGAAGACTATCTGGAGCTCCACCTGACGATTATCCGCGGGATCGACGACCGCTACGAGACTCCCTTCTTTCATGCGTTGCGGAAGTACAGCCATCGCCCCACGGGTGTCTTTCATGCCATGCCCATATCCAGAGGTAAGTCGATCCTGAAGTCCCATTGGATACGCGATATGTGGGATTTCTACGGCGAGAATATCTTCCTCGCCGAGACCTCGGCCACAACCGGGGGTCTTGATTCTCTGCTCCAGCCCATAGGGCCGATCAAGCTCGCCCAGGAAAAGACGGCCCGAGCTTTCGGGGCGAATCGAAGCTTTTTCGTCACCAACGGAACCTCAACTGCCAATAAGATTGTAGCCCAGGCCCTTCTCTCTCCCGGCGATATCGCGCTGGTCTCTCGGGATTGCCATAAATCACACCACTACGCGCTGGTCTTGTCCGGGGTCCAACCTGTCTACATGGACCCCTACCCCCTATCGACCTACACCATGTACGGTGCAGTGACGTTGGAGACCATCAAGAAGCACCTTAGCGATCTAAAGGCCGCAGGGCGTCTGGACCAGGTCAAGATGCTCCTACTCACCAACTGCACCTTCGACGGGCTGGTCTATAATCCAGAGATGGTCATGCTTGAGGTGCTCGCCATCAAGCCCGATATGATCTTCGTCTGGGACGAGGCCTGGTTTGGATTCGCTCGCTCATCGCCTATCTATCGGCAACGAACCGCCATGGAGGCCGCCCGGAGACTGGAAGAACGGTTCAAGGATCCCTCCGAAGCCGAGAAATACGGAAACCCACGTGTTCGGGTATATGCCACCCAATCCACCCATAAAACCCTGACCTCGTTCCGGCAGGGAAGCATGATTCATGTGCACGATCAGGATTTTGGCCGGCTGGTCCATGAAGCCTTCGAAGACGCCTATATGACCCACACCTCCACGTCACCGAACTACCAGATCCTGGCATCCCTCGATCTGGGCCGACGGCAGGTCGAGCTCGAAGGGTACGAGCTCCTGGAGCAGAGTGTTTCTCTCGCGATGACCTTGCGGGAACAAATCCAGGAAGATGAAAACCTTCAAAAGTACTTTCAGGTTCTAAAGGCCCGCGATCTGGTTCCCGAGAAACACCGCCCATCAGGCCTCGAATCCTTCTACAGTCCCGACACCGGCTATTCGAATATGGAGCGCGCCTGGCAATCGGATGAGTTTGTACTCGACCCGACTCGAGTGACCCTACACATCGGTATGACGGGTATGGACGGCGACACACTCCGAAAAGAGCTGATGGACAGCTACGATATCCAGATCAATAAGACCTCTCGAAATACCGTGCTGTTCATGCTGAATATCGGCGCCACCCGTGGTGCCATCGCCTATCTTCTGGAGGTATTGACCCAGATCGCCCGCGACCTGGAGATGCAACACGAACAGGAGAGTGACCAGGGTCGTCGACTCGGTGCAAGTCGAGTACACAACCTTACCCAGGAGTTGCCCCCGCTACCGGATTTCAGTTCCTTCCACCCGCGCTTCCTCCACCCAGATGGAAAGACTCCAGAAGGAAATCTACGCCAGGCCTATTACCTGGGCCGAAACGACGCTGACTGCGATTTCCTACCACTCGACGGGTCGGTACAGGAAGCCATCGAGTCCGAACGTGTCGTCGTGTCCGCCAGCTTCGTCACGCCCTACCCGCCCGGCTTCCCGGTGCTTGTTCCTGGGCAGATCATCAGCCAGGAGATCCTGGACTATCTGCGGGCCTTGGATGTGAAAGAAATACACGGCTACAATCCTGAGTTTGGTCTCCGGGTATTTAAGGAAGAGATCCTCAAATCCTAGTCCTACTCCGTCGCGACAACCAAGACTTCAAAGGGAGCTTCGTCATGAAAAAACTAAATGGTATCTCGGACATCCGAAGGTTCTTTTATAAGAATGACGTACCGACCTATTTTGTGAGCGCGACCAACTTCAACCTTCTCGGTATCGACGAGTGGGTTCGTAACTTCTATTACATCTCCTATATCGACTGCTTCGATGGGCAACACCCCAATGTGATCTCCCCGCCAGAGAAGCCCGACCGGGTGTTCCAGAGTATCGAGGAGATCAATAATTACCTGCTGGAACATAAGACAGTCGTCGACTTTGTGAAGTCGAAAGGGCCGGGGCGAGCGGTATTCCTGTTCTTCGACGAGGAGACGGAGAAGATCTGTAAGGAGCTCGAACTCGAGCTCTGCTTTCCCTCCGCCAAGTTACGCGAAGAGATTGATAATAAGGTCTCCGCCACACGCATCGGAACCGAAGCCAATGTGCACTCGGTCCCCAACACTCTGGCCAAGATTGAGAACTACGCCAACCTCACAAAGGTATGTGACGATACAAATCTCGGACACGACCTGGTGATTCAGACGGCCTTCGGAGACTCCGGACATACAACCTTCTTCATCAATTCCGAGGAAGATTACGACAAACACGCCGAAGAGATTGAAGCGGAACCGGAAGTGAAGATCATGAAACGGATCAACTGTCGTGGCGCCGCACTTGAAGCCTGTGTAACACGTCACGGCACCATCGTCGGTCCCTTGATGACCGAGCTGGTGGGCTTCAAAGAGTTGACCCCCTACCGTGGGGGCTGGTGCGGCAACGAGGTCTATCCAGAAGCGTTTTCGAAGAAGGTTCGAGAATCCGCCAGAGAGTCCACTTTCCGCTTCGGCGAGGCCCTCCGAAAACGTGGCTACAGAGGCTATTTCGAGTGTGACTATCTCTATGACATGGACAACGACGAGGTCTATCTCGGTGAGATCAATCCAAGGATCACGGGAGCGTCGTCCATGACAAATCTGGCGTCCTTCGCCCACGCCGACGCGCCGCTTTTCCTCTTTCACCTCCTCGAATGGTCGAATATTGATTTTGAACTCGACGTACAGGAGCTGAACGAACGCTGGTCCGATCCCGAAAACATCGATGGATGGAGTCAGCTCGTCATCAAACATACGGAAGACAGCGTAAAATACATCACAGAGGCTCCGAAGTCGGGGATCTGGCGGCTACAAGACGATGGAACGGTGGAGTTCGTACGGGTGCAAACCCATCGTCGGACCGCCCGACAAGAGACGGACGCCTTCTTTCTACGCATCGCCAATGAGGGCGACTATTTCTACGAAGGTGCCGACCTGGGGATCCTGGTAACGCCAGGGCGCTTGATGACAAGTGACTTCCAACTCAATGATCGAGCCAAGGCGTGGATCAAAGGAATCCGCTCCTTCTATAAGGCGCGCCCCCTGGAATCCGAGGAGACAGAGCCTGTAGAGCGAGTGGCCGAAGTCGCGGGGTTCAAGTTCCTGTGAACCTACAATTCAAGGCGATACGAGAAGACGAACCCGGAGAGAAATGGCGTGCACACTTTGCACGAGTCTGGCCCGATTACGAGCGCTGGTTTCTTCAAGAGGGAGAGGGCAAGCGGCCCGGCTATTTGAGCTGCCTGCGAGCCCTTAAAGAGCATATGCCGGAACTGGTGGAGACGTGGGAGCGACTCTCCGAGCTGGCCGGAGGATCCGATCTCGCCGCACGAATGCTCGCTCTCTATTGCCCTCCTCCCTTTCTCACCGGATGCTCCCAGGCGATCTGGACCCGTGGCGAACCGGCTCTCATCCGAAACTACGACTTTCATCCCGCGAGCTGTGAAGCCCTTATTCTCTGCAGTCAATGGAATGGAACACGTACCCTGGCCTCAAGCGACTGTTTGTGGGGAGCCCTCGATGGGATTAACGAGCATGGCCTCGCCGTAGCCCTGGCGTTCGGGGGACGGCGCATGGTGGGAACAGGCTTCGGGATCCCTCTGATTTTGCGGTACCTTCTTGAATTCTGTGAAGACGTCCCGCAAGCGGTAGAGGCCCTAGAACGAATACCGTGCCATATGTCCTATACGGTGGGGTTGGTGGATAGCTCGGGCGAATCGCGGGTCGTATACCTGAACCCAGACCGCCCTACAGAAGTTCGTAAAACGACTGTCTTCACCAACCACCAGGACGAGGTACATTGGCCCGAGTACGCCGAGAACACACGGTCTCTGGAGCGGCACGCGTTTCTCGCGGAACATCACGAAATGGCGAACGAGTCCCTCGAACAGTTCACGGACCGCTTCCTCAAACCGCCACTCCATACCCGAGAATATGCAAAGGCCTTTGGTACTCTGTATACCGCCGTATATCGCCCTTCCGATCGAAGCGCTGAATTCAAATGGCCGGCCCAGACGTGGCATCAGTCCCTCGACAATTTCGTCGAGGGCGCGTCGGTAATCGAGTTCAGCTAAGCACTGTCGCCCGGAATCAATAAAAGCTGATCTTCAATTCTTTATCTTCTGTGCCGCTGTTCTCGACGAAACCATAAACCTCACCCCTGAGTTCATTCAAACCAGCGGTGAGTAAAACTGGCACGGCGACCTCAACAGTCGCAGGCCCTGCCGTCGCATCAAGGAACGCCGCATCATATGATATTGTCGCGTTCCCGTTCGGGTGCACAGTGTATTCCAGCCCCCAGTCAACATTGGTATGCGTGATTGATGCTTCGTTCATATTTATGGGTGTGCCATTCAATGAGAAGTCCAGGAAGCCCACAGAGGAATAACCAGTAAGTGGTTCTGGCAAGGTCGCCGTGACAAGGACTGTTCCCAACCCAACCTCGGGGCTGTCCATTTGCAATAGGAACGTTTCATCTATGTGCTCGGAAGCCATAATACCCGTTGTCTCGAAAAACCACTGAAGGTTTACCGGATCACAGACTACCGATGCTGCACCTTCGGTAAACCCGTCATCGAAGATTGTAGCGTTGTCGGAGGTTATGTCGACGGAAGCAACGCCTTCACTGAAACCTAGGTTATATACTTCATCATTGTCGGACGTTACATCCACGGAGGCCGCGCCTGCCTCGAATCCCAGGCTATATATTGTGTCGTTGTCAGAGGTTATATCCACCGAAGCAGCACCTGCAGTAAAGCCCGAATCGTAGGAAGCCTGGTTGTCGGTCGTAATGTCCACAGAGGCAACACCTGCGACAAAACCTTGGTCATAGGAAGCCTGGTTGTCGGTCGTAATGTCCACAGAGGCAACACCTGCGACAAAACCTTGGTCATAGGAAGTCTGGTTGTCGGTCGTAATGTCTACAGAGGCAACGCCTGCGACAAAACCTTCGTCGTACGAAACCTGGTTGTCGGTCGTAATGTCTACAGACGCTACGCCCGCAGAAAACCCTTCATCGTAGAAAGCCTGGTTGTCAGTCGTAATATCGACAGAGGCAACACCTTCAGAAAAAGCCTGTTCTGCTACACCCTGGTTATCCATCGTGATATCGACCGAATCCGCGCCAGCCGCAAACCCTTCATCGTAGGACGCCTGGTTGTCGGTCGTAATGTCCACAGATGCAACCCCCTCATCAAAGCTCTGTGTTAATGCGGCTTGGCTTATTATGCAGACATCCCCTGCAGCACTTAATTCCGTACCTTCGCCACAGGTTACTGGTGTGACTTCGGGGTCTTCGCAGGAGGGAAGTGTCATCAAGAAGACAACACTGAGTACTAATATTCGGAAGGACATTGTTTTCTCCAGATCAGGGCTGAAACAAATTGACGGCAACCATCCACCGACGACGAGAAGATAACCGATTCTGCCATAATTCCAAATGCGATTTCGTAAGCCGTGGGCTTCGGGCCGCCTAGCCAAGGAAACCTTCCTATCGCCTCTTCTTCACCTTGTCCCAGGGGGTTTTGATGAGTTTTAGTTCCGCCGCATCGACCTGCTCTGCGTCCGAAGGACTGAGCTCGACTGCAACTTCAAGGGAAACGCTCTGAAACCCGCCAACCATATAGGCATCCCAGCTTATGTTACCACTGGTTATGCTTTGAAGAAATGCAATATATGGAACTTTGCGACTGCTTTTTTCCCGGTAATCTCGAAAAACGTCAGGTCTTGTTGCGAATATAGCAGGGCGAAAAGCTGTTCCGCACATTTTTGCTTGGTGCAACACACCACCCTCACGATCACGTAATGCGAACTCGAATATGAATGCGCAATTATTCCAACGAATTCTAGACGTATTACATTGGCCGGAACTTAGATCTCCAACGGGAGATCTGGAGTGTCCCCCTCTTCTATAGTTAATGGCCCTTCCACTCCTTCGGCCAATGCCACCCCGCTGCCACCGAACCTCCGAAATTGTACCTTCAGAATACCAGGCGTTACCGCATGCCGATCCCGACGCCATGTTTGGCCCAGATCCGAAAACATCTAAAGGCACGGTTCCTAATGGCGGTACAAATACTGCGGCAATGTGGTTTGGGGCTTCATTCGGGTAACGTATCTTCCGCACCGAATTCGGTCTTCCTTTCACGAAAATAACATAGGGCTCCCTCGAGTTACTGTCGAAAGGACTTCGGCTGAACTCCACACGCTTAGCCACCTTCGCCATGAAATCATACATGCGGCGGTAGGCATTCCTGGTGGCAGCGGGATTCATCCGAATTGTCACAGGAAATGTCGCCAAAGCTTTGCCATTGGGTTGCATTTTTACGTCTGGATCCCCCAAAGAGGTTTCTACAAGGCTTCCGTCCCAAAAGGGCTTCAAGTACTCCATGAACATCTCTTTTCCCGAGCTCGCTTCATTTTGCCGGCTCTGCATTTTCGCTGCCAGATTCAAACCGCGCACTTTTCGCTTCACCAGTCCGATCTCCCGAAGCTTGTTCTTTAAAACACGCACCTGGACGACTACTTTCGCTTTGATGCGAACTAATCCTCCTCGTTTGACCTGTTTCAAGATTTTAAAATCTTGAATATATCCTGCGCTGTGGGTGAGGATCGAATCTTCAACGAGATCATCATTTTCGATCCGGGTGTTGGCCTCGATCATGGTGCCGACCGCTTGCTCGACCGCGTTGCGGTAGGCGTCGTTCTTGGCCTCTCTGGCGTTCGTGCCTGTGCCATTGACGATCACCGAAGTCTGGGCGTTGACTACCTTTAAAGGGGAAAACCAAAGAACGGCGAACAGGAACAAAAGCAGGGTGCTTCTTGAGCTGGCGGATGAAAAAGGTGCCCGTTCTGCTGTTTTTGATTCACATATGTGTTGCATGATCCTTAAATCCTCACTTGATGGTTTGGTTGGGTACGGTGCGCTTTTAATCTTAGCTGTAGCCTCAGTGTTGCTATCGTCTCTTCTTCATCGTGTCCCAGGGGGTTTTGATGAGTTTTAGTTCCGCCGCATCGACCTGCTCGGCCTCCGAGGGGCTGAGCTCGACTCCAACATCAAAGCGAACGCTTTCGACTGTGAACGCGTAATTGTAGGTAGGGTTCAAGATTCCCTTACTT
>PBVT01000056.1 GCA_002728755.1 Myxococcales bacterium | reverse complement strand
CAAAAAAACATAAGGCGGAGTCCTTGCGGGCTCCGCCTTATGAGTGAATGAAACGAAAAGATCGGGTCTGTCTCTCAGAGTTCAAGCTCCTGAGTTCCGATGACCGGGCCCCGGGGCAGCCTGCCGCAAGCGGTGGTTCTACCTGGGACGCGTCCATCGCGCCGTTCGTGTTGTTCTACCTGTGTCTCAGAGTCCCGCATCTACCGTGTTGTTCCGCTCTGGAACTCGCTTCCCTCCGGCGCTCTCACGCTTTCGTTCCACGTGCTCAACAGCTCGGCACGATACACACTCCGTTTTCCTGATGCTCTGGCCCATTCTGGTTTGGACCGCCCTTCCTGGCTTTTCAGATGCCGCGTAAACCGAAATCTACTCGGGTTGGTAGTGCCGGAGTCCCAGCTCTTTCGAACCAAGCCTCTTTTATGGCCTCACCCATCTGCTCCTTCAAGGTAACACAATCAGGCTCTGTACAAGTCGTTCTTTCGAACATCTTGAACAGTCTCTCTCTCACACTTAGGTCTCAACTCCAATGACTCTCTCAGTCACCTCGTACCGCTCCAGCTACCTTCCAGTTCCAGCCCAACCGAAGTTCGACTGTTGACCTTCCACTTCGTCCAGTTTCCCAGACTCCGCCAGAATCTCCTTTCAGATCTTCTGTTCGCCTTCCGCTTCCAACTCGAACGTTCCGGAAAACACTCGTGTCTTTCACGTCGCAATACGCGCCTCTCTCAAACTTTCTAAGCTCCCTACTACGTCCTCCATTCCTAGAGCCACGTCCGTACATGTCATGCCACCGAAATGGCAGGGTCTGTACGATTCCATCCAGATTTCCGCATCTAGATTACTGCGGCATGTCGGCAACCTCCCTCCGAAGAGAGCGGCTACACCCGGGTTTCACACCCGTTGCACGCCTTTCGCCCTTGTCATGTTCAGGTCCTGTTTCAGACCGGGAACGTACCTGGGGTTGCTCCGCCTAGCCACTTCCTGCCCGTCCAGATCCGTGAGAATCCTTCTTGACCGTCCGCTGCTCGTTTCGGCCGCTCCGAAGAGCTTTCGATTCGTGCTGGCCGGCGTTTTCCTCGACCTGGCTTTTCGCCACTTTATTCACTTCTCAAAGAGCTGTGAAATCCGCTTTCGCTTCATCCGAGAACCAACTTATTCATCCACACCCCTCTTGTAAATCCGCTGCTCACTACGAGGGTGATCGCAGCCCCATTTTAAAGGCTGCGATCCACTTCGACCTACCATCGTACACCCCCACCCGCACATGTTTCCCACAGGTTTATCCACAGGGTGATATAGGGGGTGAATTGATGCTATCAATTCCGCTGTATACGGGGCCTTGAGTTGACAGCTGAGGTACAGGCACTAGGATTAATGGCACGCCAACCGTTTCTTGTTGGCGCAACGTAAATGGTCGTCCAATGATCAGTAGCGGGAACTGCCGCCGATTACCGGTATTAATTATAGCAGGAGTCTTTCTCCTGCTTGCTGGTACGTGGTCGCAAATCGCATTTTCACAGACTGGCATTGGGGGAAAGCGTACGGTCGCTATCATCGGTGTTTCGATCGACGGTGACCGGATTCCGGTCAATTCCTCCTATCTGGAACGTATAGACAGCGTCCTGAGTCAAAACGGTTCGATTCAAACTCTATCGTCGATCGATGTGACGACAAAGCTGCGCCGTTCGAATCTCAATATTTCCAGGTTCGATACCAATGAACGAATTCAGAGCCTTCAATCGGCTGTAAAAAAGGCCGAAGTTCAAATCAGTCGGTCCCAGGCTCAAACAGCCGTAAGTACCTTGAAAACAGCCCGACGAAAGCTTGAGGAGTCCCTCGACGAGTTGGCACATAGCACGACCATGTGGCAACTGCTGCGGCGCACCTACCTGAAGTTGGCCCGAGCCCATGTGGTTGATTTGAAGCAAAAACGCGCTGCAGAGTCCGTCCTATCAGAGGCCATCCGCCTTCTGGGAGTGGATGAGACCGTGGCCAACGATCCCGATTTTCATCCCCGCGTTGTCCAACTCTATGGAAAGACCGTTCGAAAGCAACGCATTCAACAAAATGCACAGCTAAAGATCACATCCAACCCAGAGGGCGCTTCGATCTTTATTAATGGTAAGAGCATTGGTCAGACGACACCCCACTCCATATCGAACATCGCGCCGGGACGATATTATGTGCAGGTCCGTTCCAACGGCATGACCAGTGGAACCCATGCTGTGGATATAAAACAGAAGCAGACGGGAACGGTATGGTTTGATCTTCCATTCGAAAAACATCTTACAACCGAAGCAGGGGCGGCCGTAATCCAGTTTTCCAGACGGTCGGATATCAACTCGAAATCTAAAACAATCGTCCCACAGCTCGCAGCTCTTCTAAATGTTGATCAGATCGTCCTGGTTGGTCTGGCCCGCAAAGGATCTGGCGTCCGTCTCTATGGGCAAATCTTCGATGGGCGAACAGGAAAGCGCGTACGCCAAGTCAGCGCGAGGGCCAATGAGAACATTCTCGATCCAATCGCGGTGAACACAGTCGTCGCCACATTGATGGGTCAGATAGCTCCGGCCGGCCCCAAATGGCACGACAGTAAACTGGGTTGGGGCTTAACAAGCGTCGGTGTCGTCAGTCTCGTGGTCATGGCCTACTATCTCGGAGTTCGGTCCGACGCCCTACCGCTTGCCACAGATTGTAACTACCCCAATGATTGTGGTGCTGGACCTCCCTCCGTTGATCCCAGCACGGGACAACGCACTTGCGAGCCTAATGCGACCTGTAAGTCCGGTGCGGCTACGGCCCCGGCGACTCGGCGATACAAAGAAAATGAAACTGCCCGTATACAAAAAGCGAACGAGGCTGCCGACGCAGGGAACGTCGCGAGTGTAACCGGTACAATCGGAGTCATCGCACTGGCCGCTGGGATCACCGCGTTTGTTCTGCATGGTTCCAGTACAAGTAGTGCTTCTGGCTCGACAGCCTTGACGTTGCCGGGCGGTGTAACCGTTCAGCCTCAACTGGGCCCAGGCTTCACACATCTGAACCTGGGGTTCCAGTTCTAGGTTGTGGCATTCGCGCGGACGTGCGAAATTCAGAGTATGTCGGAATCTCCTGGAACAGAGTTTGGGCGTTATATTCTGTTAGACCGTGTTGGTACGGGCGGCATGGCGGAAGTGTTCCGCGCCGTTACACAGTCTCTCGGTGGATTCGAGAAGACTCTGGCCATCAAAAGATTGTTCGCGCACTACAGTGAAGATCAGAACTTTGTTCATATGCTTTTGGACGAGGCTCGCATCGCCGCGCTCTTTCACCATGCAGCGATCGCGCAGGTCTACGACGTGGGAGTCGTTGGTTCGAACTACTACATCGCTATGGAATTCGTCGAAGGACATAGCTCGTACAATGTTCTTAAGACCGTATATTCGCGTAAGACACATGTTCCCATCGCCCTCGCCTGTCATATTGCGGTCGAGGTCTGCTCTGCTTTACATCACGCTCATCGATTCGAAGATTCGCAGGGACGCCCCCTTGGTATCGTTCATCGTGATGTATCCCCGCAAAACGTCCTCATCTCCTATGACGGTGATGTGAAGGTGGTGGACTTCGGGATCGCGAAAGGACTTTTACGGTCCACGAAAACCCAGTCGGGCGTTATCAAAGGGAAGTTCTACTATATGGCCCCCGAACAAGCCCGAGGGGAAAACGTGGACCATCGCGCCGACATCTTCTCGGCCGGTATCCTACTCTACGAGCTGCTAACGACCCATCCCTGTTATGACCAGGATGATAACGCCGTTCTCTTCGAGAAAGTGAAGAACGCGCGTATTATCCCGCCGCGTCGGTTCCGCCCCACCCTGCCCGTAGAGATTGAAGAAATTCTGGCAAAAGCCCTGGCTCTCAATCCAGACGAGCGCTACCAGACCGCTGACGAATTCGCCTGGGACCTCTGCCGCTTCTTGAAGAACGCGCGACTCCATCCAACGCGTCTACATCTGCGGAAATATATGTTGCGTCTCTTCGGGGAACCGCCGAAATCAACGGTGTCGCCCGTAAAGCTACCGATAAAGTCATCGTCGGCCGCCCTGATCGATACACGGGCTTCGGCTACCCAGGAAGTCGACGCGCAGGATAAAGCCACCCAGATCGTCGTTATGGAGCATGGTCCAGAACCGGAATTACATCCAGCTGCGAATACGGGGGACTTCGAAATGAGTGGAGCTCCCACACAGCCTCCGACAGCACCGACGCCACCTCGCCGATCCAAAGCCTTCTCCTTTGTATTGGGGATGGCGATCATATTGGCCATCGCCAATCTTGTTGTGTTGATCGCGTCGTGGGTCTAGGGATCGATCCGTAAAAACTGCGGATTCTGTCCAATCTCCATCGGACCATCTTCTATGGGCGACAGCAGGTCTCCGGTCATCGAACGCACCTCGCCAACAGATACGGGTAACTCCACCGTAAGCGGGTCGGGATGCGACCAGACGACCCACCAGTTCTCACCATCGGGCCCCTCCAGAGCGTAGCCATACGCCCCCTCCGGTAGAAGCGGTTGTAGATCTTCGGTCAGATGATAGTCGGCAAATCGGTTCCCGAGTTGCGCCAAAGCCCAATACGCCAGTTTAGGCTCTGGGTTTTCCAGGTCGTTGCTGAGAAGGCCAAAGGCATCTTCCGGTGGGAATTCGTCTGGATTCTCACCATCAATGATGTTGTACCAACAGACCATCGGAGATCCTTTCCAGATCAAATGAAGGAAAGCCCGGACCAGATAGGCGGCTTGACGCTCCTGGTCCACATCACTGAACACAGGCCACCCCACTTCCGTGGACCAGATGGGTTTATCCTGTGCCCCCTGCAACGCCATAACGTCCCGAACCTCATCGAACATACGGGTAAATGGCCACTCAGCATCACCTGGTGGACCTTCTGGCGCAGCTTGCGGCGGATAGATCGGATAGGGGTGAAAGCCCATGGCATCATAATACTGCGATAGCTCTGGGTGCGCCTCCTGAGCCGCTGTCAGATAGGGAATATGGCCGTCGATGAATAGAGAATGAAAAAACGGACCACCGAAGGCAAAGGTACAATCCGGACATGCCAACCGGCCGGCCTTCACCGCTTCCATAAGTAGCGTGCCATAGGCCACCGGATCCCCCTTGATCTCGGGTTTCCAGAAGCGGAGCCCTGCGTTCGGCTCATTCCATATTTCATATTCCTGTATGTCTGTGCCGAAATATTCTACGACGGCGGTCACATAATCGGCGTAGTCCTTCGGATCGTCCGGCGGATACGTGGGGTCGCTTTCCGTCTGGCTGCTTGCCCAGGGGTTGCCGTATACAAGTAGACCCAGAACGGAGATACCCGCGTCGAGGAAGTGCCGAACTTCGGATTCCAATCGGTCAAAATGGAACACTCCTTTTTCGGGTTCGACCACATGCCAACGCAGATCAACCCGTACACGCCGTATTCCCAGGGCGAGTAGGTGGTCCACGATCACATCATCCAGCCCATCGGGTTGATGAAGTCCGGACATACATAGATGATCGCCGATGGTTGGAATCGACGGCCCTGGTTCCGGTTGCGGTTCCGAGTTGCCACTACAGCCTAGAAGAAAAGATACCAGAAGAAGGTATCCCCACCGGTTCGTGGGGATGGCGCGATTCATGGTATGGGTTCGAGACATCAGAGGATCAACTTCGGCCTACTGACACATCGCAAAGCAGAAGTTCGGGTTTGCGCCGCGCAGGCAGCTCTCACCAACGGTGGCGGTGAACAACCGTAACCATTCATCCCGCGTTACGTCGAACACCCAGACATCATCGATAATACCGCAGTCTGTCTTTCCACCAAAGACCACCCACTCGCCACGGGTGGGATCAAGAGCAGCCAGATGTGCCGAACGACGATCCGGCGCTTCCATATTGGGAAGAGTGAAATCCGCTGGGAAGTCACAGAACCCATTGGGCTGCGCGTTAACGGTCTCGGGCTCAACAATCGCGGACCATTGGTTTGTCTCCGTATCAAACTGCCAGGTGTCATTATTATTGCCTACAGCCCCATCATCATGGCCGCCGAAGAGGAGAACCCGTTGATTGAAAGAATCATAGGTAATGGTGGACCAGATCCGTCCGGCGGGGGCTCCTACCCCTCCACTATGGAGCTCTTCCCAAACACCCGTGCTCAAATCGAAGCGCCACAGATCGGCCAGGAACGGCCCCTGCCAGGCGTTCGCATCTCCACCACCAAATACATAGAGGTGGTCGTTTTCCACATCTACAGCTGCTGAGTGAAAGAGACGTGCCACAGGACGCGAGCCCGTCGCGGGGATCTCACGCCAACTCTGCGTGGCGATATGAAAAGCCCAGACATCATCGTGGGGGCTGAAGCTAAGGCCGCTGGTACTACTATTTCCTCCGAAAACCAGCATCTCCTGTGTCACATGGTTATAGGCACCGGCCGGATTACTACGAGCCACTGGCTTGGGCCCTTCAGAGACCAGCTCGGTCCATACGAAGGTCTCCAGATTCAGCGCCCAGACATCATTATATACGGTGTACGGACCAGAGCTGGTGGGACGAGATCGCCCACCAAATAGAATCATCTGGTCACGATCTGCATCGTAGACAGCCATTCCCCGTGCGCGGGGTGGCGGTTTCATCGCCAGACCATCTTTCTTCTCGAACGTTGCACAGACCGCGTCATAGACCCACAAGCCGTCCACGCCCACCACATGTCCGGTGTTGCTACAATTGACTGGCAGGCCATCGTCGCCGCTATAGAAGACCAGGCGCCGTCGCACCGGGTCGAATACACCCATCGTCTCAGCGACCACCGGTGGCGTCTCACCCTCGGATTCACAGGCTGTACTCGAGTCTTCCCCACCCCCTTGGTCCGTAACGTCCGAACCACTATCGCTGGTGTCGTGTACATCGAGTCCTATATCGGAACCGCTGCTATCCGCCGATGGAGAGTCCCCTCCACAGCCCATAAAGGTACATAGCGCAAGAAGAACAACTGCTATTTTCATCAAGACCTCGCCTTAGTACTTGGCGCCGGCCTTTATCCATCCCCGGATCATATCGATCTGGCACTCCTCAAGAGCCGACGCTTCGAGCGGCATACGTTCCCCAACGATGGTTCCGTTGTCAATAAGCTTTTCGATTAGGTAGCTACCATCAGGGTTACCGGGAATCACAAGGGTCGCGCCCGCTCTCCCATTGGATGGTAGGCCCACCAGGAAGAGGTAGGAGTTCTCGGCGGTCAGGTCCAGGTTCCCCTTGGCTGCCGTTGAGTCGTGGCATTGAGATAGAGCACAACTTGGCGTGAAAATAGTATCTTGAATCACCGAATAGGGCACCGCCACATCACCAGGCACGGGACAGGAAAGATCCGGCACCTTAACGGCACGCATCCGTTCAATGATCTCTTGCGTCAATGGGTGGGACTCTTCCGGTTGGTTATGACCAACTAGCACTGTCGGTTCGTAATCCTCGGTCAGTAACTGGTCCAGCCGGTACTCGTTTCCATCCCCATCCTCCGTTATGTAGCGGTCCGTACCAAAGCCAACGGTCAGATTGAACAATTCCTCGTTCGCGTCGCTCCCCTCGATCATATGGCAGCGATCGCAACGCATCCAGGGTGACCAACGACGGATGGTATGGGGGTTGAAGGCTCGTTGGCCAAACCCTACTTCTCCATTGGGTCCTCGTCGGACCTGGTGGTCAATCACCACGTTGCCCGCTCCATCAATCGCGGTAAAGAACATCCGCTCCGCCGGCATCGATGGGGAAATCTTCCCCTGATGGTCCACCATCAGAATCAGATCATCCGTTGCAACCCATTGGCGCGAACCGGCCAACCGACCGGGGGTACTGACCCCAGAGATAAGACTCCTCTGCACTTCCCGCATATCGGCGGTTACATGGCAGCCATAGCAACTGGGCATCCAGGCACTATGGCAACTATGACAGGTCATCGAATCCAGATGCGAGAAGCCATTCTCATCGCGGCCCATAGACTTGAACAGATGGGAGGAATGCGAGGCTTTACCAATGGCATGTTTGACCTGCGGTACCTTTAAGCGTTTGCCGCTTACCTTGGTGGTCAACCAGAACTCACCGTTCTCATCCTTTTCCAGAGCCTCAACCCTATTACCCAGCCGGGTAATCATGGTCGAAACTTCATGGTTGGTTCCATGGCAATCCTTGCAACGGACCTCCACGGCTACCTGGGTGGATGTGTAGATATGGCCATCTCCGTGAACATCGTGGGAGAAATGGCAATCGATACAGTCCATGCCGGCTTCAAAGTGAACATCGGGCGGCGTCTCGTCGATATCGTTTGTGACGTCTTCGTCGTCTACATAGAAATTCGCATCGTGCCCGTGCATCGGGATCCCCAGGAAGCCAACTTTGTCGCCTTCATAGCCGGGCCCAGCGCCTTCGCGATAGCCCTGGAAAGACAGTCCAATACGACCGCCTCGATAATGGCAATGCAGGCATTGTTCACTGGGAATGGCCGACGTGATGACATGCTTCTCGGGGTGTGGCGGAATCGATTTTTCAATCACAGGATCCATCGAGTGGCTGGTCCCATCATCCCGATACACAACATGGCATGCGGAACACCCACTCGACCGAAAGTCGCCCGTAAATTTATTGTCCCCAAAGGTCCAGAGATGGCAACGCATACAGGCCTTCGTCAGGTAGATGTCCTGGTAGGGTCCAATCTCGGTGGTCCCGGCGGGCACCTCTGGTTCCTCCATCTTCTCCAAAGAGCCCACGGTTCCAGGTATCTCACCCAATACAAAGGTATCATCGCGAACATCATAGACACCTTTCACTCCCGCGGGACTGGACTGTATGCCGGCACGATACCGGGCGATACCGAGCTCACCCGAAAAAGTCGCCATCTGATTGGTCTTCAAGGTCTCGACCATACTGCCATGACAATTCGCCCCGATGCCCGTTCCACAGGACTGCTGCGCTACCCGAAGATCACCTGGGTTGATAAAGCGAAGATAGGCCGGATCCAGATCATCCAACTCACCCAGGGTGAGATTCTTGATAAAGGGATCGGCATCCACACCGGGTGACACATGCGCTTCCCACTGTTTGCGCGCGTCTGGATCTCCCCCATGGCACCCTTCACAGGTGAAGGTATGCCCCTCGACAGGGGGGTGCGCCTCTTCGATCCCGTGAGCAACCCCCGTTTCGTCGACTGGGCGATGACAGGCAAGACAGCCCGAGCGCTCGACATAAACGATCTTCTCCACATCGCAGCCGACAAGGACCGTCGCGATCATCAGAAGAAGAATGGCAGAAATTCTACCCATCAGCCCTTTTCCATCACAACAACCAATTCCGAACTAACCGTTTGCTCTTCGGAAGTATAGTACACAGAAAGGACCGCGTCTTGACCTATAAGTTGTTCGAGATCCTCCCCCTCCAGCGGGATCGGAATGGGGATATCATAGGCCTCCAGATATCCCTCCGCAGAGCGAACAAGTTTGATATCAAACTCGACGTCACCAACATCACCAAGGGTCACAGCAATCGACCCAATCTTCGGCATACCAACGACTCGTATGGAGATATGAACCCATGTCCCTCCCTGGAGGCCGTTGATGACATGTACGGGATCACCCGTGGATAGATCGTTGAATAACTGTTCGTGATAGACCCCGATGATCAGTTCACTCGACCCGCTGAAGTCGAACGCAAAGTTGGTGTCCTCAAACTCCACGTCAAAATCACGGTACACCACGATCTCGTTGCAGCTCGACGCAACCAGACAAAATAGGAGACCAAGTACAAATGCCAATCGATAGATCATAACACCAACGACAAATCGAACCCTACGGGTTCGGCGGAACAGACACTACATTACCATACTGCACGATAGGTTAATATTGTGCCAAAACCTGGCCAACTCTTCACGCGGCACGCCAGGTCAGCTCTATTTGCCGACGGGTCGGTTCCGCGGGAGTGTCCTGAATTGTGACCTTGAGCCGGGGCGTGCCCAGAAAGTCATCGGCCCGCTCAAACCACTCCACAGCCACGACATACCCCGGTAATTCATCAAGAAGACCCAGAGACTCCACCTCTTCCGGATCTCCGATCCGATAGAGGTCGATATGGAGAAATGGTTTCGGGGCCTGGTATTGATGAAACAGGGTATAGGTAGGCGACCGAACCACGGTATCATCGGACACTCCGAGCCCGTGGGCGAGGCCCTGAGCAAAGACGGTCTTGCCGGCCCCCAGATCGCCGACGAGGGCTACCAGATCGCCCGCTTGGAGCTTCTCAGCTACCTGGACACCCAACGCATAGGTCTCGGCCGCGCTCTCCGTACAGATCACTGTATCTACAGAAAAGTCGCTCACACGAATTCGACCTCGAGGATCTCCAATGTACGCTCCCCACCGGGCAGCTTCACGATCACCTCATCGCCGATCTCTTTACCAATGAGAGCACGCGCTATCGGAGCCTGGTAGGAGATATGGCCCAGATCCGTATCGCTCACACAGGTGTTTACGATCTTATATGTGTGCTCCTCATCACGATCCGGATCAAACACGGTAACCGTCGCTCCGAATACAACGCGGTCACCGGAGAGCTTTTTCGGGTCGATCAGCTGGGAACGGCCGGTAATCCCTTCCAACTGGCGGATCTCAGCCTCGATAAAACCCTGCAGATCTTTCGCGGCGTGGTACTCGGCGTTCTCACTTAGATCGCCGTGGGCTCTCGCCTCTTCGATCGCCTTCACTACATTGGGGCGCTCGACCTCGCGCAGTTGTTTCAAACGAGCTTTGGCCTTGAGAAGGCCTTCGGGTGTAAACGGTTCACGGTGCATGTCTCTTTCTCTACACGAACTTTCTTCTTAATCCAACATTGCAGTGGAATGAAGCTCCTGAAGGGAGGGTGGTGTTACGAAGGGCTCTTCTTGCATGGCTCGAATGGCGCCAGTCATAGCCCGCGCTCCAGACATCGTCGTCACATAGGGAACGTTCTGGCGAAGAGCCGCTTCCCGCAGACTCTTGGAGTCACGAATCGACTGTGCCCCGACCGTGGTGTTAATGAGAAGCTGCACATCGGAGCTCAGAATACGATCTACGATATGAGGCCGCCCCTCGATCACCTTATTCACCGGAGTCACGTCGATACCCCGGGTGGACAGGTACTCGGCCGTGCCCCGTGTCGCGATAATCCCAAAGCCCAGGGACGCAAGGGATTGTGCGACATCGATGACATCGCTCTTATCCTTGTCACGAACACTGATAAAGACATTACCCTGGGTCGGAGGAACCATACCCGCGGCAATCTGCGCCTTGGCATAGGCCAGCTCGAATTTCGGGTCCAGAGCCATAACCTCACCCGTCGACTTCATCTCCGGTCCAAGAAGAACGTCGCTTCCCTGGAATCGATCGAAGGGGAAAACAACTTCTTTAATAGCCAACATACGAGGATCAAGGTCCTCGGTGATTCCCAGTTCGCCCAGGGTCTTGCCCGTCATAACCTTCGCCGCCATTCGTGCAAGAGGAACACCGACTACTTTGGAAACAAAGGGAACCGTACGACTAGCGCGCGGGTTTACTTCGAGAACGAAGATCTGGTTGTCACGTACCGCCAACTGCACATTCATGAGTCCGACGATATTGAGTTCACTTGCCAGCGAGCGACAGATGTCGCGAATACGTGTCTCAATGTCTGCATCCAGGCTGAAGGGTGGAAGCGCGCAGGCGGAATCACCGCTATGTACACCAGCTTCCTCCACATGCTCCATCACACCGGCGATGATAAAAGTTTCCCCATCGCCCAGCACATCAACATCCACTTCGGTGGCGTCCGCCAGGAACTCCTCCACCAGCAGAGGATGCTCTTCCGAAGCGGCGAAGGCCTCTTCCAGACAGGCATCCAGATCTTCCGCCTCGTGCACGATAACCATCGCACGGCCACCCAGAACAAAGGACGGACGGACGATTAATGGGAACCCAATCTCCAGGGCCGTAGCACGCGCTGCTTCTCGGGTACGTACATTGCGTCCGCGGATATTCGAAACCCCCAGACGCTCCAAAAGGCCAGAGAAGGCCTCTCGATCCTCGGCCCGCTGGATCTCACTCGCAGGGGTTCCAAGAATCGGCACCCCGAGTCGCTCCAGATCGGAGGCGAGTTTCAACGGAGTCTGTCCGCCAAACTGCAACATAACTCCCACCGGATCTTCACGCTGAATCACCGCCCAGACATCTTCCAGGGTGATGGGTTCGAAATACAGTCGGTCGGATACATCCCAGTCCGTGCTGACCGTCTCGGGGTTACAGTTGATCATTACAGGAGCATAGCCCGTATCACGCAAGCCAAAGCAGGCCTGGACACAACAACAATCGAATTCAATCCCCTGACCGATTCGGTTGGGGCCACCGCCTAGAATGATAACCCGGGGCTTCGTGCTGGGAAGAAGCTCGTCTTCCATTTCGTAGGTGCTGTAATGGTAGGGAGTAGACGCCTCAAATTCTGCGGCACAGGTGTCCACCAGCTTGTATACCGGGTTCACTCCATGGGCACTCCGCCACTGGCGCACTACATCCTCTTCCACACCGATAAGCTGTGCGATGCGGACGTCAGAAAAACCATCGCGCTTCAATTCCAGGAAAGCGTCGTGACCAAGCTCATCGAGAACCTTCGCACCCGCATCGGCCCCTTCACCGGCGCGTGCGCGCAGAAAACGAAGTCGTTGCTCCGATTTCACGATCGCTTCCAGTTGCTCCAGGAACCAGGGGTCGATCCCCGTAAGCCGGTAGATATCTTCCACATGCATCCCAATGCGGAACGCATCACCTACAGCCCAGATTCGCTCCGCGTTCGGTTTCGCTAATGCACCTTCAATCCGTGCTACATCACGTGGGGAAACTTCGTATCCCACGTTCGCGCCATCTTCCTCGACCAACATAGGATCAAGACCGACACGACCAATCTCTAAGGAGCGTAGAGCTTTTTGAAAACTCTCCGAAAAGGTTCGGCCGATGGCCATCGCCTCACCCACAGACTTCATCTGTGTTCCCAATACATCGTCCGCGTCGGGAAACTTCTCGAAGGTAAAACGAGGGAACTTGGTGACAACATAGTCGATGGTGGGCTCAAAGCTGGCCGGTGTCTTACCGGTGATATCGTTGGGGATCTGGTCCAGTGTCATACCCATCGCAACCAGAGCCGCGATCTTTGCAATCGGGTAGCCGGTAGCCTTACTGGCGAGCGCGCTAGAGCGGGACACGCGCGGGTTCATCTCAATAACGATCTGGTCACCTGTCTTCGGATTGACCGCAAACTGCACATTGGCACCACCGGTCTCGACGCCAATACCTCGCATGATGTCGATGGCCGCGTCGCGCATACGCTGGTATTCCTGATCCGACAGGGTCTGCTGGGGCGCTACCGTAATCGAGTCCCCCGTATGAACCCCCATGGGATCTACGTTCTCAATGGAGCAGATGATCACCACATTGTCGGCGGTGTCGCGCATCACCTCTAGCTCGTACTCTTTCCAACCCAGCACGCTCTCTTCGACGAGAACCTGCGTAACCGGGCTTTGCGCCAAGGCCCACAGCACCAGTTGATCATACTCTTCCTGGTTATAGGCGATATTTCCGCCCTTTCCGCCCAACGTGAATGATGGTCGAAGAATCAATGGGAAACCACCCAGGTCTTTCACCGCCTCTCGGGCCGCGTCTAGAGACTCTACACATGCCGACTTCGGCACCCGAAGACCCAACTCTTCGACAACTTTTTTGAAGGCCGCTCGGTCTTCTGCTCGATGGATAACCTCAGGCGTAGCCCCGATCAGACGAACTCCGAACTCCTCCAGGACGCCCGACTCATGGAGCTCCATAGCCAGGTTTAATGCGGTCTGTCCTCCAAGGGTGGGCAAGAGAACATCCGGGCGTTCCTGATCGATAATGGCACGAACGAAATCGACCGTCAGCGGTTCGACATAGGTTTTATCCGCCATGTCGGGCTCGGTCATAATGGTCGCCGGATTGCTATTTACCAGAATCGTCTCAACGCCCATGGAGCGAAGTGCTTTAATCGCCTGAACACCCGAATAATCGAACTCGCAGGCCTGGCCAATAACAATCGGCCCGGCACCAATAATGAGCGCTTTCTTGATGTCGGTTTGAAATTCCATAGTTTTGCCACCTAATTTCGGACGATTTTTCCGTCTGGACCGATGTCATATGCAGGGATCATATTTCCCATAAGGCCTGCACGATATTTCATAAGACTCCAACCGGTATCGGCTAGAACCTCCATAATCACAGTTCGAATTCGAGCACTCTCGTCCTGTTTTACAAGACGTTCAATAAGCGGAGGTAACGCACGGTTTGGTCCGTAGGTTACCAACCCCTCCACCGCCATTACGCGCACATCGTCGTTACTATCACCCAACGAGTCCACCAGGATCTGGTACACGCGATCGCTTCGGAATTCACGAAGGTTGGAGATGAGCTCTTCCTTTCTTCGCTCTTCTTCCGCAAATCCATGGTCCACGGTGTCGAGGGCACGTATCAAGAGATCTTCGGCCGCCTCATCACCTCGCGTATTGCGAAACGCCATGAGAGGCCAGTACACATTCCGTTTCGACAACACAAAGGCCTCGATGGGATCCATCGCCATCGAACCCAACTCCGTCAGCATTTCCATGGTCTGACGTTTCTCGTCCTCATCCGTGGTCGTCGCGTCGGTCTTGTACGTGAAGCGTTGTATCATCGCTTCCACCCCTGCCACCGACCGAAGCTCGAATAATTGGTGAATCGCAAAAAGGCGTTCATCCGACTGGCGGTGCGGGTTAAGCATCTTTCGCTTCAGCTTTTCAATTTGACGCTGTTCGCGAGACTGGCCCCCACCAAACAACAGACTTTTGATGCCCATCGGACTCTCCAACAATTCGGCACGCGAAAAAAATGTATCGCCTACAACACGAAATCGTCGGCAAACTAGCAAAGCAATCCGCTGCAAGCAATGGATAATTGTATTCTTTTCGAACTATCAAAATTGGTCGGCTCTTGCACCGCGTCGCAGGCTGCGATAGCCATGGACCAAACTGCATACGGGGTGACACGTGTTTACGGGTCTGGTCAGTGCCGTCGGAACGGTTTTACGAGTCGAAAAAAAGTCAGATGGGAAGACCTTTCACATCGAGGCTCCGGCCCCGCCGTACGACGATCTACAGCTGGGTGAAAGCATCGCAGTCATGGGTACCTGTCTCACAGTAGAACAGTTCACCCCCCTGGCAGATACGAAAGTCACCTTCACCTGTACGGCCGGCTACGAGACCCTGGAGCTGACCACGTTGGGAGAGCTGAAGCCCAACTCGAAGGTTCATCTCGAGCGAGCGTTACGGTTAGCCGACCGCCTTGGAGGTCACCTGGTAAGTGGTCATGTCGACGGTATCGGCCATGTGGTGGGGGTGCGAGATGTGGGGGTATCCCGGGAGCTTCGATTCCAGATCCCGACGCACCTGCAGAACCATCTGATCCAGAAAGGATCCGTCGCCGTCGACGGTGTAAGTCTCACAATTACGGCCGTGCATAACAATGAGTTTTCCGTAATGATCATCCCTCACACCCAGCAAGAGACCTTATTAGGGGCCGCTCGCCGGGGAACAAAGGTCAACATCGAGACGGATATCATTGGCAAGTATGTGGTCCGCATGCTAGGAGAATCGAACCCGCAGATTTCTGATGGGCGACGCCTGGAGGGATTGCTTCAAGAGCTGAATCCAATCTCCTCCTCATCAGAATGAGCAGCGAAGAGGTAGAAGGCCATGACAGCTGGACCCAAGGTGTTCGAAGGCAACATGGATGCGACCGGAAGTCGCTTCACTATCATTGTCTCTCGATTTAATTCATTGATTACGGAACCCCTTTTGAATGGGGCCCTGGATACGCTCCGTCGTCACGGCGCCGATATGGACAATGTACGCATTGTTCGAGTTCCTGGTGCCTGGGAACTTCCCCTCGCATGTAAACGAGTCGCACGGAGCCTGGATACCGACGCGGTTATCTGTCTTGGTGCCGTAATACGTGGTGCAACACCCCATTTTGAATATGTGAGTAGCGAAGCATCCAAAGGGATTGGAGCCGTCTCTATGGACACCGGCATTCCCATCGCCTTTGGCCTGCTGACTACAGACACCATTGAACAGGCGATTGAACGAGCGGGCTCAAAGGCCGGCAATAAAGGTGCAGAGGCTGCCTCGGCTGCCATCGAGATGGCGAACCTCTTTCAGACGATCACGAAGGAGGGGCTTTGACCTCTGATAAGCAGAATAGAACTCCTGGACTACGCCGCCGCGCACGTGAAGCGGCGTTGGCACTGCTCTACCAATGGGACCTCGGCGTTCCCAATCTGGAACAGCATATCCAGCATTATTTTGATAGTAACACCCTTCCCCCCAAGGCTCGTATCTATGCGGACAACCTGGTCCGAGGTGTTGTGGAGCATCAAGACGCGATCGACACCAACCTCTCGGAAGTCTCTACACATTGGCGCATCGATCGCATGAACATTATCGATCGGAACGTCTTACGACTCGCCATCTATGAGATTAAATTTGTCGACGATGTTCCACGCAAGGTCTCGATCAACGAGGCGATAGAAATCGGCAAGCTCTTTGGGACCGAGGACAGTGGTTCCTTTATCAACGGAATTCTGGATCGATTCCAAAAGCCGGCGGAAAACGCGTCCGATTCGACTCTAGACGGATCCTGAGCGGGCCATGGACAGCACCAAACTCGCGGTCCGAACCCAGGCACTTCTTACAAAGGTGAAAGGGAATTCCGATCTCGGCGCCGACGCGAGAGAGGCCGCCGAACTCGTCGCAGAGCTGCAGCCCGTGCTGCGATTTCTGGAGCATCGGTATTATGTCGAGCAGGACCCTCTGGTAGCAGACATAGAATACGACACTCTGTTTCGAACACTGAAGGACTTAGAGAGTCGCTACCCGGAACTCATCCACCCCGACTCCCCGACCCAACGAATCCATCAGGGGCTCATCGAATCGTTCGACAAGGTCGAGCATCTGACTCCTATGATCAGCCTCGACAACACAACGAACCTGGAGGAGCTGCGGCTGTTCCATATCAGTATTCTCGAGAATCTTGGGGTATTACAGGCCGGCAACGAAAGCCAGGCCTGGCGTACACGAGCAAAAGATTTGGGTGATACCCTGATCGAATCCGCACCCCAGGACGACCTGTTCTCTGAAAGCACTGCTGGTGACCTCTTTACCAATCTGGATGGCGCCGATCTCCGGTATAATGTGGAACCGAAATTTGATGGGGCTGGCATCGCCCTTCTCTACGAAAACAACGCCCTTATTCGCGGTGCTTCCAGAGGAAATGGCCGTATGGGCGATGATATCACGGCCAATATTCGAACGATTCGAGCACTACCACTGACCGTCCCTCTTCAAGACCACGGTATCGTGCGCATGGAGGTACGGGGAGAGGCGATCATCCGGCTCTCCGATTTCGAAAAAGTGAACGAACGCAGAACCCAGGCGGGAGAAGCCCCCTTCGCCAACCCGCGGAACGCCTGCGCGGGCTCCCTTCGCCTACAAGATCCCACAGAAGTGGATCAACGTATGCTCAGCGCCTTCATCTATCATATCTCCTATATGGAGCTCGCGGATGGGACCGATCCCATCCAGCGGTATCCCAAACACACAGACCGTCTAGAGCTCTTACAGTCCCTCGGTTTCCCGGTTCCGGAATACGGACCATCCGATGGAATCGACGGAACCTACCGCCTATGCCAGGAGTGGGCAGAGAAGCGCGACTCGCTGGCGTACGAAATCGACGGCTGCGTCATCAAAGTCGACGATGTAGCAACGCAGGAACAGCTGGGTAGCACAGCTCATCATCCTCGCTGGGCTGTGGCCTATAAGATCGCAGCACGTCAATCCACCACTCGTCTCCTGGATATCGAACTGAATGTCGGACGAACCGGTGCCGTCACTCCTGTCGCCCACTTGGAGCCTGTGGCCCTTGGTGGTGTGGTCATCTCTCGAGCCAGCCTGTTCAACTTCCCCCTCGTGCAGAAGTTGGATATCCGAGTGGGAGATACTGTGTTGGTAGAACGGGCCGGCGATGTGATCCCTCATGTGGTGAAGACCATCCCCGATCTCCGTCCCCCCGAAGCGACCGCGGTCATCCCTCCTGAAGAATGCCCCAGCTGCCAATCGGAGCTGGTCTGGGATGAGCCCGCCGCTGGAGATGAGGTGACGGGTAAAGTTCTACGTTGTGTGAATTACCGCTGTGAGAGCCAACGTGTAGAGAGAATCCGACATTTTGCGTCCCGCGGAGCCATGGATATCGATGGTTTCGGTGAGGCTATGGCCGCCCAGTTGGTGGGGGCCGCGCTGATTCGGGATGTGGCGGATATCTTTACTCTGACCATGGAGCAGATTCTACCCCTGGAGCGCATGGCCCAAACGAGCGCTGAAAATCTCCTGCGAGCCATCGACGAAGCCCGTGACCGCCCCTGTTGGCGTCTTCTCACGGGACTGGGAATTCGTCATGTTGGAACCAAAGTAGCCCAGGTTTTGTGCACAACATACGGCAGTATCCACGCGTTAGCCGAAGCGCCCAGCGACGATATTGCAGAGATCGATGGTATCGGGACAGTTCTCGCAGCTTCCATCTCCGCCTGGTTTCGGAATCCAGAGAGCCAGGCTTTACTGGAACGACTCAAGACGCTCGGTGTCCGCATGGAAGACCCCGAGCAACCGTCCCAGGCCAGCGATGCTCTAGCTGGCGAGATTTTCGTGTTCACAGGTTCCCTGGAACGATTCAGCCGGCAGGAAGCGGAAACGGTTGTGGCCCTACATGGTGGCAAGGCCGTCGGCAGTGTAAGCAAAAAAACGACCCGTGTTGTGGCAGGTCCCGGCGCCGGCTCGAAGCTCCGTAAAGCGGAGAGTCTGTCTATACCCGTAATGAGCGAACAAGAGTTCCTCGATTACCTCGACACATACGGAATCGACATCTCTTGACCTCAACGGCGTAGTCGTGACAGGTTTGGAGCTGGTTTTGAGGTGTTCATGTCCGAACTCAATGAACAGCGTCTGGTGGAGCTAGTCACGGAAGAGGTGCAACGAGCCTTAGCCGGGGTTGGTGGAACAAAGAGCGGCACGCCTACGTCCTGTGGGACCGGAATTGGTCCACGCGACGCGGGCCCAGGTCGCGGTGCTCCAGCCATGGGCCAAAGCCCCACGCCCTTAAACCCCACGCCGAAAACACCATGTAAGGCCACCGGACAAGAGTGTATCTCTTGTGGCTGGAGCGTCAGCCGACGCCCAGAGGACACTCGCAAGATCGTCAAGCTCGGTGCGTGCAGAATCTCGTCTCGCCCACAGGTGGGTGCAGCCGTGGCTCCCGATATCGCGGGCTACATCGATCACACTCTGCTCAAGCCCGAAACTACATTGGAACAATTAGACGAGTTATGCGCCGAAGCAGCGAAGTATAAGTTCGCATCCGTATGCATAAACCCGGTGCACATTCGCTATTGTAAACGACGTCTCCAGGGTTCTGGGGTTATGGTCGTCACCGTGGTTGGTTTCCCGCTGGGAGCCACAAGTACGGCGGCCAAGGTCGCCGAAACCCGAAGAGCGGTCGAAGATGGTGCCGACGAGATCGACATGGTCATCAATATCGGATTGCTCAAATCCACGGCGTATCGAGACGTGGAAGAGGATATCCGACGAGTCGTAAAGGCTGCACACCCCAAACCTGTAAAGGTCATCATCGAGACAAGTAAGCTTAGTCGCGAAGAAAAGGTGATCGCCTCCGCCCTGTCCAAGGCCGCTGGTGCCCATTTCGTGAAGACATCGACTGGTTTCGGTGGTGGCGGAGCAACGGCCGAAGATGTGGCCCTGATGAAGCAGGTTGTTGGCCGCGATATCGAAGTTAAAGCGTCCGGCGGTGTCCGTAGTATCGACGACGCAGTCAAGATGCTTGAAGCTGGGGCCACCCGGCTCGGTGCCAGCGCGTCTGTAGCCATCGTCAGCGGCAAAACAGTGAAGTCTTCAGGATATTGATACACGCGATTCCTGGACCTATGAACTCCACATACCGAACACAAAACAGCCCAAGCCCCCGTCATTACGGGCTTGGATGGAATCAACTGTTGTTTATGCGGAATCAATCTGTCATAAGCGGAGAAGTGTTGGGTGCGGTTATTACGCACCGTCAGAATTGTGTTTACAAAAGAGTTGGGGTCTAAAACGTGAGGGAATATCGACGACCACCTGTAAGTGCTGGCTATCGCGGTCCACGTCGTAGACTCGATGACCTTGCACAGGGAACTAAGGACGAAAGTCCAAAAACCTCTTCTCCCCGTCTCAAGCTTGTTATTACACCGACCTATACGGGTCCCGATCGTCGTGATCCCGGAACACGGTGTTATCACGGACACTATCCGGAACAGAGTGGTATTGAGCTAATTCATCGCGAACGACGATTGCGACAGCGAATACGCGACGTACTGGCCCGCATCTGGTAGCTCGTTCAAGCCGCTCCATCCCCAATCAGGGAGCAGAGTTGGTCGACCATGTCGTCGACCGTGCTTCGATCGGGTGTATGTACATTCGAGACACCTCGTTCCACGAGAGCAGCCCTGGTGGTCTTTCCAATGGCCATCACAAGGGTTTCCGCCAGGATCGCATTCGCACGCGCGCTTCCCAACCGTTCAAAGAACCCCCGTACGGTAGACGGGCTGGTAAAGGTAACCGCGTCGATGCTTTCCTCTTCTAGAGATTTCGGCACCGAGCTCTCCGTTACGGTCTCTGTTCGATATAGGACCAGATCCATCAGACGTCCGCCCTGGGCCGGAATCGTCTGGTGTAGAGTTTCACGCACGCGTTCGGCGCGAGGGTAGAGATAGACTTGCCCATCGACACCCGAGTCCGCCAACGCTTCACATATACCATCCTGACTAAAGGTCGCCGGGTCCACGTCAGGTACCAGGCCATGTTCTTTCAGCGCCGCCGACGTAGCGGCTCCCACGGAGATCACCAACACACCGGCAAAGACGCGACTGTCCAATCCCAACCGATCCAGTTCCTCGAAAGTCCTACGAACCGCGTTTGTGCTCGTAAAGAAGATCCCGTCGTAGCTAGCCAACTGGGATAACGTCTCCTGACCCGCCTCATCAAGCGTGATCTCTGCCACCCGTATGGTGGGTAGAAGTATTGGCTGCGCTCCCAGCTCCATCAATCGTTGTACGATCCTCTGTGATTGGGAACGAGGCCGTGTAATCACCACACGTTTGCCGAATAGGGGCCGATCTTCGAACATGGATAATTTCTCCCTGAGGTTCACAACCGAACCGACCACCAATAACGCTGGTAAGTCCAACTGGCTGGACTCCACGCGATCCGCGATATCGCATACTACCCCAGTTATACTGCGTTGGCGCGGTGTGGTCCCACGCGAAATCATCGCCGCTGGGGTTTGTGGGTCCATTCCGCCATCCATCAGCTCCGAACAGATCGTTCGTAAGCGCCCCTTGGACATCAACACCACCAGGGTATCGGCCGCATTGGCCGCATGAGAAAAATCCACGGCAGATTCGCCTTCCGCAGCATGACCCGTCGCCAATAAGACCGAATGGGCGTAGCGGCGATCCGTCAATGGAATACCCGCCGCAGCCGGTACCGCAAAGGCGCTCGAAACACCGGGTACGACCTCAAAAGGGATCCCAGCATCTAATAAGGCTTCTGCCTCCTCCGCGCCGCGCCCAAACAAAAAGCAATCGCCCCCTTTGAGGCGAACGACCCGCTTCCCAGTCGACGCATAAAGGACCAACTGGCGCACCAATTCCTCACGCTTGGAACGATCGTGGGAGAAGGTTGCGTCCACACGAATAATCTCCACGCTCGCGCGTGTTTCAAGCAACAGCTCCGGGTTGACCAGATGGTCGGCTATGACCACATCGGCTTGCTGCAATAAAGACAAGCCCCGCTGGGTAAAGAGCCCCGGATCCCCTGGGCCTGCCCCCACAAGATGGACACGAACCTCAGTCATTATTGGCTTGTTCAAACGCGCGGATACAGTCCTGCAAGACTTCGCGACCGCCACCGTCCAACAACTCCGACGCCAGCTGAATCCCCAGGGCCTCACCATCTTCGGGCGCTCCCGAACCACTCCGCCGAAAGACTTCGCTACCATCCAATCGGGCGACCAACGCATGCAGCTGAAGGATACCATTCGAGTCCAGCGTGGCGTGCGCGGCCACAGGAACCTGACACGATCCCTCAACACCCTTCAAAAAGGCGCGTTCCGCCACCGTGCAGACGGCGCTCTCTTCATGGTGTAGATGCCCTAATAGTTCTAGAACCCGTGTATCGTCCGACCGGCACTGGATAGCCAGAGCTCCCTGGCCCACTGCAGGCAACATCTCCTCTGTGGATAGAGGCAGCAGGTTTAACTCTTCGGCTTTCCCCATACGCTTGAGACCGGCCATCGCAAGAACGATTGCATCCAGCTCATTCGACTCTTCAAGTCGCCGTACCCGGGTGTCCACATTGCCCCGCAGAGGTTGAATACTGGTCCCAGGAAAACACGCCAACAACTGAGAGGATCGACGAAGACTGCTGGTACCAAATACAGGCGACTGGGGTACTTCGGTCTTACCCTCGGGTAGCACTACAACGTCGCGTGGATCTTCTCTGGGTGGAACCGCACCGATGACCAGACCATCCGGTTGCACGGTGGGCATATCTTTCATGCTATGCACGGCGATATCGATCTGACCCGCCAGGAGAGCCTGTTCGATCTCTTTTACGAAGAGCCCCTTACCGCCGACTTTCGCCAACGGGACATCCAGAATGATGTCTCCACGGGTCTTGATGATGTGAATCGATATTTCGTCCACAAGCCCCGTCTCTAACAACGCGTCTCGAGTCAGTTCAGACTGTGTCCGGGCGAGAATACTTCCCCGACTGCCAATGACCAGACTGCTCATGAGGCTTCCTGTTCCTGGTCCGAATCGTGATCTTCCTCATCCAGATCTGTATCGGATTCCACCGAATACATGTCTTCCATAATGGGGCTTAGACGATCCAGTTCGCGCTCATCTAGATCTTTAATGACCTTATAGGTACCCCGCGTGAGGCGCTGGGTAATCTTATGTGCCATCTGTGCGAGTATCTTCTGCATTCGTTCGTCGGACTCACCCAGACGATTTGTAGCACGCAAGAGCTCTTCATCACGCACGCGTTCCGCATAACCGGTGACCCGGCTCAATAAAGGCTTACGACGGATTACATTCTCACGCTTCTCGTAGGACTGAATCCCTCTCGCGAGGATCGAATCCGCTAACGCAAGATCACTCTCCCGCGCCGATAGGTTACGGTTCGCTATCTCCTCGAGATCATCGATATTATAGAGATAGGTTCGATCGACATCGTTTACAGACGTCTCCACATCTCTTGGCACGGAGATATCGATAAAGAATAAGGGGCGGAACCGTCGCCTGCGCATAACAACACTGACCATATCCCTGGTTATAATGGGTCGCTGGGCCCCGGTAGAGGTGATGACCACGTCCGCCTCGGGGAGCAATAAATCCAGATCTTCAAAACGACGAGCATCCCAGCCTCGTTCCGAGGCAAGCCGCTGTGCTCGCGCAAATGTACGGTTAACGACGGTTACACACCGTGCCCCCGCATCCTCCAGGTTCTTACCCGCCAATATGGCCATCTTCCCTGCACCCACAAGGAGTACATTGACCTCTTCAATGGGATCGTAGATCTGCCGGGCCAATTCCACAGCTACACTGCTTATGGAGACACTCTCTTTGCCGATACTGGTTTCCGTTCGGATTTCTTTCGCGACCTTGAAGCCATACTCAAATAGCGAGCGAAGCTGTGGGCCCATGGCACCAAATTGCACGCTCCTTCGATAGCTCTCTTTCACCTGTCCCAGTATCTGCGCTTCACCAACCACGAGTGAGTCGAGGCTCGCCATGACTCGAAAGGCATGGTGGACCGCATCTTCCCCCGACCAGGAACGCACATATTGTCGAAGGTTCAACTCCGAACCGAGCAGGTCGAGCCATACCCGATGAACCGCTGCCAGGACCTCGTCCAGGTCATGGTCGGGACTTGGACCAATCAGAATCTCCATCCGATTACACGTTCCCAACAGGGCACATTCCTGAATCTCCGGTTGCCGCAGAAACGCCTTATGATGCAACTCGCTGTCCGACAGGGGCAGTGTGAGCCGCTCACGCAAATCCAACGATGCATCCCGAAAGGAGACGCCGGTTATGATGGGTCCCATCATATTACGCCCCCAACGCCCCACGAAGGGCGTAGATTAGAACCGATTGGAGAACAAGCAGATACCCCACAATGTTCATTATCGCCGCGCGTGTACCTCTCCAACCACTGGTTGAATACATCTGCAGTAGAACACCGAAAACTATCCAGGCCAGAATCGGAAATAAGACCTGGGGACGAAGGAAAACCTCGACCCCTACATGACCCACCCATACGGTTCCAAGGATGAGACCGATGGTGAAAATCGGAAATCCGAGAATGAGCATCCGAAAGGAGACGCGCTCCAGTCGGGCCAGTGGTGGAAGCATACGTGTCAGGCCTGTACGACGTTTCGTCCGCAACGAATAGTCTTGAAGAAGGTACGCCAACGAGGCCCCAAAACTGGCGGAAAAGAACGCAAAACCAAGAACACTCGCCCCGATATGAACATAGGTGAGCACGCCGACCATCTGGGTCGCCTCCCCGGATTGACCGGCCGCAGGGACAAATAGAATAGTCAGCAATAGAGCTGTACTTATCGGAGCGACAATCCCTCCGAGGAGCGGCATTTTGAACCGTGCCGACAGCAATAGATAGGAAATATCAAGAATCGCGGCCGCAAGGTGAAGGCCCAACTCCAGATTGGTCAACGCCTCACCTGCGGTACTGCCCAGAGCGGTTCCCACCAGCGCCAATTGCGCCGCAAAGGCACACCACAGGGCTGCCCTGGCCATCTTTCCTACTCCCGAACGGAATCGGAATAGATAAGCCAGGAAAATCGTGGTCGCGAGGCCATGGCATGCAACCGACGTATAGAAGAGCGTTTTTAGCATTCAGTTCCGGGGGCGTGCACGGATTGAGCCCAGACTATGCTTCAGCTGGATAGCCGCTCAAGCACAGATTCGTAATCGCTCTTGGGGCGTAATCCCATCAACATTTCGACAGGCTGTCCCTGTTGGAACACAACGACCATAGGAATACTTGTCACTCGAAAACGTCCAGCAGTGGCGGGATTGTTCTCTACATCAAGCTTTCCGATCTTGATCTTTCCGGTGTAATCGTCCGCCAGGCTCTCAATGGTCGGCCCGAGGCGCACGCAGGGTCCACACCAGCTGGCCCAGAAATCAACTAGAACGGGCTGATTACTATTGATGACCTCATCGTCAAAGTTCTGATCTGTAAACGTACATACGTTGTCGCCAGCCATGACTTATCCTCTTGCAATTATCGTGAATGAGACGGCCTTCCTATAGGCCAGTCCGACCGGAATTGGTCCGTGTGTTGGAGTCGCAATATATGGCGAGCATTCCCAGTGGTCAATGCGCTTTTGCGCTAGATACCGCATTTACAGGGAATCCCCGTGTTTCTCTTCAGTCAACCAACCCAAAAGCCCGTTTTATCTGTAGGGCTCCGTCGGGTCCGAATGTACCTTGCCGAAGTGCCTGGCTTCCTATTACAGATCGACTGGATCCCAGCGAAAACGAGTCGTGGTGAACAGAAAACGGTGTCAGGTGTACCCCATGGCTCTGTGGGCCGGACGGCCCACCCTTTCCCGTTGGTTTTGTGAGGGCGATCGCGGCTGGCATATCCGCCAAGGGAACAAGATCCACGACACGCTCCAATTGTACTTTTTCACCACAGACAAGTCGGTTGTTCTTAAGGGACACATCGGGTGCCAGCGACAGCGAGGTTGGAGCCTGACTATCTTTGGAATGCCAGACATAGTCTATACGCCCCGCACAAGCGGCCACCTCGCCGACCATCATCGCCACAGGAACCATGGCACCCAATGGGGCACGTAGGCCAACGGTCTCACTGTGTACCATCGGGCAATCATCCGAACCTTTCTTCCCCTTCACGGCCGCGGCAGAGTCTTCAAGCTGAAAACGCGAAGCTATGGGGCGGGTACTCCCCAGGTCCAGACGGACTGTTTCGATTTCCTCGATCGGATGCGCACCACCAAAATAACTGGTCTTGTGCACGGCACTGAGGAGCACTCCATCAAGGACGCTTAGAATCGTACGTCGCTCCTGGTAACGGTAGGCCCGCGCGGCGTCTGAGTTGGCATCTTCCGGGTCCACGACCAGAGGCTCTATCGTTTTCGGGTGGAGAATCACCGTTTCGTCGGCCCCAAGACGATGGAGCTCAAGCCGTTCGACTACGCTTGGCTTGTCCACCTTCACCAGAACGCCTGTTGACGAGGTAATGGGTATACGCATTTCTCGAGCCTGCACATGGACAAGCCCCTGATCGGCAAGCCAGACCAATAGACCGGGCGCAGACACCATCTGGGGTGCCCCGTTGGTCAGATAGATAAGATGGGTTTGCTCTCGTTCTTGTAGAAGGGCAAGAGGCTCGAACTCCCCCTGCGGCATCGCCGCATACCATTGGCTCTCCTCTGAAACCCTTCGCCCCTCTTCATCGAGTCGAGTCGAATCATCCTGTTGCACTCCCTTACAAACAAAGTGCCCCATCGGGTTGGGCAGAATACCTGCATACACAAGACCCGCCAGCCCAACCAATACGACCGTTACCACCGCTGGTAGTCTACTACTCTTCTTTTTCCGTCGCTTCGCCATCATCTCTTCTTCATTCTACTCGGAATGGGTCAGACGAGATACCCAACGTCGCGTCCGCGCCACATCCTGTTCTCGGCTGTTCTGGTAGGAAGTATATTTGGACCCCCGAACCGCCAGGGTCTCCCCGAACCGCTCGGCCGGGAGCAATGCCCGTATGGTTGGAAGTACGGTCTCCGCATCGAAGAACTCACAAGAAAACAGGTCGAAGCGAGCGATTCCTCGCTCCGGCCACACATGAAGTGCCATATGGCTCTCCGCGATCATCGTCATACCGCTCACCACATGCTCTCCGTCTTCACTACGGGTGGACACCACATAGGGGCGCATGATGGGGGTCATCCCAATCCGCTGCGGTAGGCTATCCAGCAAGCCAAAAATCGCTCCCTGTTCTCGGGGCCCTCGGTAGCCGTCCAGGTCCAATAGATAATGGGGACCAAAATCGGAGTGAACATCAATCTCGGTAGCCAGCTCGTCTGCCGCCCCCCCGTTTCGGGAGAAACACGCGATATTGGACACCTCACAAGGTAGAGAGCGAAGCAGGTCCTGGGTGCAGCGCTCTGAATCCATGGTCTGTGGGGTCAACAGGTCGACAAAATAACATTCGCGGTAGGAGAACGTATGCACCGTAATGTGGCCACCCATCAAAAATGCAAAGGCGCTGATCCCGGCGTCTTCCGGCTCTACACCATCATAATAGGGGATAAGAAATGGGGGCATCACAGGATCCAATCCGAGCTTTTCGGGGATCTCGCTACAAAGCTCATGAATCAACCGAAGATCGTCAAAACGTGCCCGATGGCCTTGAAAACCGTCCAACATGAAATGGGTCATCGGTCTCTCCTATCTACAGCACGCGTGTTCCGGCCTCACCGGCCAAACACGCCTGCAATAAACCATTATGAGGAGGTCCCGCGATCAGGACCTGTTCGATCCCCGCCTCTCGTGCGCGAAACGCTTCTTCAAGCTTGGCGATCATCCCCCCTTGAATCGTTCCAGCTTCAATCTGCTGTGCAAAGAGCGTCTCATCGATCTGGCTAAAGCGGGAATCCATATCCGAGGGATCGGCTAGAACACCCGGGACACCCGCCACCGCGACCAACAGCTCCGCCTTCAGGCGTGCCGCCAGATCGACCGCAACCACATCCGCGTTGATGTTCAAAACCTGCCCCTGGCGGTCCATGCCCAGACAGGCGATCACCGGTACAAAACCTGCCTCGATCAAGGCCATAATCGCCTTCGTATTTACCTGGCGAATATCGCCAACCAAACCAAAGTCGACCAATTCTTCATGTCCAATAATCTCCCGAGGCGGCCGTTTTTCGGCCTCCACCAGAAAACTCGATACTCCACTGACGCCAAGAGCTGGCACCCCCTCTTTGGTCAAGATCGCGGTCAACGCGGTAGAGGTTTGTCCGGGCAAAGCCATCACCATGGCCTCAAGAGTGGATTCATCCGTAATGCGACGCCCGCCGGCAAACCGGGGTTCCAAGCCCAACCGGTTCATTATCGCTGTTCCCTGCGGTCCACCACCGTGCACGATGACCAGGGGTTGGCCAGATATATGGCAGTCCCTGATCTCAGCCGCCAACCCTTCCAGGCCCTCGGCGTCTCGCACCACATCGCCACCCAGTTTTAGGACCCAGGGTCCTGCCATCGTAGTCTCTCCGTTCAGGGCCAGGACGCTGGGTTCATCAACCCCTGCGTCTCTGGTCGCCCTGTCATTATGTTGAAGGATTGGATCGCCTGGCCTGCACCACCTTTCACCAGATTATCCAGCGCACAAAATACGGCTAATCGCCCATCACGCACGACAAAACCGATCTCGACGAACTGCGATCCTTTAACCGCCGCAACCTCCGGCATTCTTCCTTCCAGTAGTCGTATAAAGGGTTCCTTCCCATACTGTTCCTGGAATACCGCCGTAACCGCTGCGGTATCGACGCCATCAGGCAGATCCACAAATGCAGTGGTCATGATCCCGCGTGAAAGCGGGCCCGAGACAGGAACAAAATCGAGTCGAAGATTCGTCGCACCAATATCCTCCAGGGCCTGTTCAATCTCGGGCGTATGTTGGTGGTTCAAAGCTCGATAGGCCCGTAACGTCACGGAACGTACGGGATGATGGGTCCCCTTCGAGGGATTTGCTCCACTACCCGAGCTACCGGTGACCGATACAACACGAACCGGTCCGTTGAGCCAGCCCTTTCGTGCCAGCGGGGCCAGTGGAAGAATCTGGCTAGTCGCAAAACATCCCGGAGAGGCAACCGCCCGAGTCGTTCGAATCTTCTCCCGGAACAACTCGGGCAAGCCATAGACGAAATCACCAAGAAGCTCGGTAGCACAGTGGTCTACCCCATAATACGTTTCGTAGGTCGCCACAGACCGAAGTCGGAAATCCCCCGACAGATCAATAATCCGTGCCGAGCTTGCCCATAGTTCGCGAGCCGCTTGCATGCTGATGCGATGGGGTAGAGCCAAAAAGACGATATCGGCGCCCTCGGCAGCCTCGGCAAAAGACCGATCTTCAATCACCTTATTCTGGCCCAGACTTCCCAGCCCCAGATGAACATCTGAGACCGACTTACCCACATCTTCCTTACTGAAGAGATGCACGACCTCCACAGACGGGTCGGGCAATAAGCGACGCAACAACTCTGCTGCGCCATAGCCCGAAGCGCCTAGAATCGATACCCGTACCGTCGACATGACGACCTCACCTGTGATCCATATAAAACTGTCCTTATATGCCTCGGGCCATTGGGGCAAGTGCAGAACCGATTCAAAGGCCCCTGAATAGTAAGGCGTTGCATCTTCAAGCCACTTCCAGATATGACAATGTCGTTTCGTCCCCCTAGGACCTGGAGCTGGTCATGACCGTCAACATACCACCAACACCGACTGATAGAGATATCATCTATGACTGGAACACGGAGGGTACCAACCTCTTTCCGAAACCAGAGCATACGGTCGAGTTGTATGATGAGACTCTACGCGATGGTATCCAATCACCATCCGCATTGGATCCCCCCGTCGATGTGAAACTCGATATTCTGCGCTTAATAGACAAGCTTGGAATCGAGTCGGCAGACGTCGGACTCCCGGCTGCCAGCCAACGTAACTTCGATGACGTCGTCCGAATGATTCGTATGATTCGCGACGAGAACCTCGGGATTCAGCCCGCCTGTGCTGGGCGAACCGTCGTCTCAGACGTAACCCGCATTGCCGAGGCCAGCCAGGCCTGTGGCACTCCCATCAATATCTACACCTTTATCGGGTCCTCACCCATCCGGCAGGTGACCGAAGACTGGGATCTATCGTTACTGATCAATCGAACACGGGAGGCTGTCCGAGCCGGAACCAGCGAAGGGTTACCCGTCGCCTTCGTGACCGAAGACACCATTCGTTCCGATCCGAACGACTTGAAAGAGCTGTTCCAGGCTGCTCTCGATGAAGGGGCGACCTGCCTATGTCTATGCGACACAGTGGGTCATGCAACACCTGCAGGTGCGGCGAATCTTGTCCGTTGGACACGAGATTTCTTGAACAGCCGTGGTTTTGAGGACGTACGTATCGATTGGCACGGCCATAACGACCGGGGCCTGGCGCTCGCCAACGCCCTATCCGCCGCCTCCGCGGGCGCGCAGCGGGTTCATGGAACAAGTATTGGTATTGGAGAACGCGTCGGAAACGCTGCCACCGATCAGCTGCTGGTAAATATGTGGCTCCTGGGGTGGATCGAACGCGATCTGAGCGCCCTTACGGACTATTGTTCTACAGCGAGCAAAGCCCTTGGGTTCGAAGTACCCATCAACTACCCCGCAGTAGGGCGCGACGCCTTCCGCACGGCAACAGGCGTGCACGCCTCGGCTATACTTAAAGCCGAGATGCGAGGTGATCATGATCTGGCAGACCGGGTCTATTCAGGCGTTCCTGCCGCAGCCATTGGACGTAGCCAACTCATTGAGCTGGGCCCAATGAGTGGTCGCAGCAATGCCATCTTCTGGCTTCGCACCCACGGTATTGAGCCCGAGCAATCCAAGATCGACGCCCTGCTCGCCGCAGCCAAACAAAGCAATCGAACCATCACGGAACAAGAATGTCTGCAGGCCCTGGATAACGCCTGAGGTCGGTTCCGGTTAGAGTCCTGGTGCCGGGAAGACCTTGCATAGATCGAAGACTTCGTTCCGAATTCTTTCCAGAACCGTCTCGTTCTCAAGGTTATCCAGTACCTCACGCATGGCCTTGGCAATAAACACCATCGCCACATCCCCCATTCCTCGTGATGTAACCGCTGGAGTTCCAAGCCGCAATCCGGAGGGGTTGAAAGGCTTACGCTGGTCGAAAGGTACGGTGTTGTAGTTCGCCACGATACCAGCACGATCCAAGGCCTTCGCGAAGGGTTTACCAGCCACCGCATCATTGGTGGTTTTCACCACATCAATCAATATCAGATGATTGTCCGTGCCACCGGTAACCAGGTCAAAGCCTTCGTCTTTCAAGGCGCCGGCCAATAGTTTTGCGTTGTCTACGATGGCCCGTGAATAGTTCGCAAAGGCATCTGTCGAAGCCTCTTTGAGGGCAACTGCCAGACCAGCTGTAGTGTGGTTGTGGGGACCACCCTGTAGACCAGGGAAGACCGCACGATCCACGGCCTTGGCGAACTCTTCACGACACATGATCATACCCCCACGCGGTCCGCGCAGAGTCTTATGGGTTGTCGTAGAGACCACGTCGGCGTGTGGAACGGGTGATGGGTGAACACCCGTCGCAACAAGACCCGAGATATGTGCGATATCGGCCAGAAAGTAGGCTCCGATCTCATCGGCAATCGACCGGAAGGCAGAGAAATCAATGGTTCGCGGATAAGCGGTCGCACCCGCTACAATCATACGAGGTCGTTCTTCAAGGGCCTGTTTACGAATGGCATCGTAGTCCAGCCGATGGGTTTCCGGATCGACTTCGTAGGCGGTCGACGTCCAGAATTTCCCCGTCGCGCTTACCTTCCAGCCATGAGTGAGATGTCCACCATGCGGTAAACTCAGTCCCATGATCAGATCACCGGGCTCCAACAAAGCCGTATAGACGGCCAGGTTGGCAGGGCTACCCGAATAGGGCTGCACATTCGCGTGATCTGCTCCGAAAAGAGCACAGGCACGCTGCACTGCGAGCTTCTCTATCGCGTCAATATGGGCCTGCCCCTCATAATAGCGCTTGTCCGCATAGCCTTCGGAATACTTGTTTGTAAGAACCGAGCCCGTGGCCTCCAGGACAGCCGATGTCACATAGTTTTCCGACGGGATCAGTCGAATACTTGTGGCTTGGCGCTCGTTTTCGAGAGCACATAACTCTGCAATCTCGGGATCGGTCTCATAAATACCGGGGTACAGGCTCTGGGCAGACATTTTTTTACCTCTTTCTTACCGTGGCTGGTCTATCCAAAAGGACCGTCCCCGTCAAAGCCGTTTTCGTTAATTCCCAGAAAGAAGGGGCCTGCTCCGCAGAAGACACTTCGACACATGACAAAAAGCAACTCGCAAAGAAATGTAATTACAACAACTTAGCCTTGTTTAACTAGGGTGAACGCCCTTTGTGCTTGCATCCCGTGTAACCGTGACTATAATCCGCCTCGCCTTTCATGGACACCAAATCTACTGTAAGGAGGTGGTTAGCGTGACCTACAAGGCTTTCGAGTTCCGACCATTAGAGGTTTACGTCCAAGACGGAAATGTAGACCGAGCGATATCTGCGCTGAAGCGTAAGATGGCGAACGAAGGGATCTATAAAGAGATCAAGAAACGCCGTTATTATGAAAAGCCCTCCGAGGCTAAGAAGCGTAAGACTCGTGACGCGGAAAGACGTCGCAAGAAAGCAATCCGCTTCCAACGTCGTTAGGAACAAAGAAAACGCTCTCAGCTGAGAGCGTTTTTTTTTGTGCTGCGTTCGCGTCAGCTCCCGAAATCGACACCCAGATCGCGTAATGCTTCTGCAACATATCCGCTCAACTCATCAAAACTCTGTTCATTGGGTATTACACGATCTGCGAGAGCGGCGGTCCCATCCAGATCCTGGCCACTCTCTTCGGTGCGTGTTGCTTCCGCTTGTTCGAGGGCACGAAAGGCTTCCAATGTGGTAGGATCCGATTCACGGCCCCGGCTACAGATACGCGAAAAGCGTATCTCCTCTGAAGCGTGGACCTCCCATAGGGAAAAGCCCTCCTGATGCTCACGAAACCATTCGACTTCGCTGGGATGCCGAAAGGAGTCCACCACGTAGTTGCCATCCCCGCCCAGGCCGGCCTGCATTCGCTGGGCCAACACTGCGGATCCATGGGCTCCCCGCAATTCACGACCGATTGCGATCAGATTGTCTCGACTCACCGCGTCTCCACGGGCTCGCAACTCCTCGCGTAGAACGTCGGATAAAGAACCGTATACAAAGCCCAGATCTTTTAATAGCCGGGCAACCTCGCCCTTTCCAGATGCATTTCGGCCTGTCAGTCCAATTACGTTCATACCTTGACTCTCCATCGTGAACTACCTTCCGAAGCGCTATCGAATTGTGCCCTATGCCGCAAGTTCCCAGGTCTAGTCATCTTGACCTATATCTACGGTCTCGCTTGGAAGCTCCGATTGGACGATCTGCACACCACCAGCCCAGGTCTCCAACACGTTGATCTGCTCAAAGGTCTCCGGCGATGCGCGTAGAGGATCACCGTCTAAAACAACAAAGTCGGCAGGCTGTTGCGACATGAGTGTTCCTGTACCCAATTTTCCGAGTGCCGCGACCGCGCCCCCCACGGTATGCGCATGCAAAGCCACATCGGGGCTCAATGCATGAAGAAGGAGCGGGGCGTCATGGGCTCCGAAAAGGTCTCGTCTAGCAGGACCACAAGCGACTTGAAGATTCGCCAAGGGCCGACAGTCGGTAACAGGGGCATCGCTTCCTAAGGCCAGAGGGACACCAGCATCCGTGAAATCGGTCCAGGGAAACGCTACCTGGAGGTGCTCCCGGTACCGCGCTTTCAAGATCGGTGCATCGAGCGGTAGATGCAGGGGTTGCACCGATAAAACGATCCCCAGATGAGCCGCACGATGGATATCAGCCGCTTCGACGAACTCGGCGTGTTCAATACGCCATAACGGAGTCTTCGAATGATACGGACCGGGCGTCGCTGGGCGCACCGATTCCATCACATCAAGTGCTTCACGTACGGCCTGACGGCCAATGGCGTGAACAGCCAGCTGAAAGCCCTCGTCCACACAGAACTGCGCGATCTCTTTCAGCTCCTCTGGATCCATCGCAGGTGGATCTTGTTGTGGCGACATCCACGCGGTGCCCGAGCCAAGGGAACCATCGAGAAACGCTTTCACGGTTCCCAGGGATAACCGACCATCAAAACGTCCCCATTCGGCTTTTCGCTCTTTCAGCCACGCCCATTGTCCCGCTCGAGCGTGCATCATACCGTGCATCCGTCCAGTGACCTGAATCGGGTTCTCGGCGAAAAATTCCTCGAGCATCGGGATATCCTCGCTCTCGACCATGGCTTCATGACAACACACCACGCCCAGGCGTAGAGTTTCATACACACGCTGGCGAAGGAGGGTTCCCGAAGGACGGTTCTCGATATCGTCCACCGCCTGACGCACAACACCGAGGGCCTGTTCCGTAATATGTATGATGACGGAATCATCCCCATAGGTGGTTACATTCCGGTCCATCCCCTGCAGCTCGACATGCGTCGACTCATCGAGAGCATCGAATGCCCCTTTTGTCAGCCACGCCCCATGACCATCCCGGGTTGTAATGATTACCCGAACATCACCGAATTCTTCATTCAAAAGACCAGGGCTTTCCATGAACAATTTACGCGCAAAGTCCGTATTCAGCCCCCAGGCCACCACCCACGACGATTCGTCCGATAGCTTATTAACAGCCTGTCTAATCTTTTCCATCATCTGCGCTTTGGACATCACGCTGCCCAGGGAAATATGGCCTGGATGCGCATGCAGATGCAGCAAATGAATATGGGCGTCATGGAATGCCGGCTGTACCACTTTGCCTGGCAGATCAATCACCTTACAGGATGGGCCCAATAGCTCACGCATATCCTCAAAGGTGCCCATTCGAACCACTCGCCCCGCATGGACGGCGATTGCCTCGACACGCACCGTATCGTAGGCAAGTGGACGAATTTCGGAGTGTCGAAAAATGGTATCGGCGAACATGCCTCCCCCTATCAGGATTGAGCCCGTATCCTGTGCTACTCGCTACCACATCGCTCTGTTTATGACCACCGGAATCCAGACCAATTATACCTACGACAAAACGAGAAAGGGCCGGTAGCATTGGCTACCGGCCCTTCGAATAACTCTACTTCAGAGTTGGTCGTGAATAGGGAGGCTCAAGAAAATCAGAAGTAGAGGATAGCGCCAGCTTGCATCGTCATCCCGACGTCGAGCTTATCGTCAGGAGAAACAGTCTCCATGCCGTTGCAGGCGCCAGCGTTAACACAGCTGTCCTTGATGGAAGTCGTGCTGCCAAGGTGCGAGTACACCATATTGGCTCGAACGTCGGCACTAAGGGCCACATCTTCGCTAAGCCGTACCTTCACACCACCTCCCAGATGACCATTGGCCTCGGTGATGTCATGGACAAACTGACCGTCGCCATAGCTAAGCTGTGTAAAGGTCACGCCACCACCGGCAACACCATATGGAGTCACGCGGGACTCTGGGAAGAGCAGCATGAGGCCAGACAGAGTCAGAGGAACAGAGCGCTGACGGAAGTCATCCTTCGAACCTTGCAGGTAATCTACAGCCAATTCGAGGTCCCATTTGGGGCTGACACGACCTGTAAAGCTAATGCCAGGGCCGTACATAATGGGGTTCTCAAGGGTAGACAGATGGACCTTGTCACCGGACAGGGCGATGGCGTTTCCACGCAGCCCAATGCCGAGCTTTTGACGGTCCGTAGCAGCAGAACTGGTCTCAGTAGTGGTCTCAATAACCTCTACTTCTCGGGCCGGCTTGTGAACGACCACGGTGCGAGGACGCTCAACAACGACAACACGAGAGTGTCGACGAACGACCGGGCGGCGAGCAAGACGACGAACACGACGAGCACGACGCTGTTTCTTCACTGTGCGGTATTTTTTAATCCGTGGATGGGGACCATGATGGGCCGAAGCCACGGTGGCAAAAGAAGGAACCAGAAAACAAATAGAGAGTAGCAATACAATCGATTTTGAAAACATTCGCATAATAGCCTCCAGGAACACATTATCGCCGGGAATTCGGCGCATCATGCAACCTTCGACGCAGCAGGAACGAGTTTATTCGAAACTTTCTTTTTTTTCTGCAGAACGAGGGACTAACGGCCCGCTACCTTCTTTGCAGATTTCGGGAATCGCACGTGCATATGGTCGTCATGTCCCTTGGAGTCTCGGATCAGACCTGTACGAGATCGTCTGGGGTACTGAAACCATTTCGCGAGCGTACTTGGCTTGAAATTCCGTGCTTTGGCATGTTGGTAGAGCATCTTCTGAATGTATCGATCCACTAAGATAAGCTGCGCATTGCTCTCCTGGATAAAGCAGGTCATCAAATCCCAGGTGGCTCGTACATCCATATTGCGTCGATTTACGCGGAAAAAGCGCCGCCGGTTCGACTTGGAATTCGCGACGTACGCGATATCTACATCCAGCCCGTTCTGATGGGATTTATGGGGTGGAAACGCGCCCCCACGTTTAAGGCTGATATCACCAACAACAAACTCCGGAACCGTCTGCTTCGTACCATACTTCTTATTACGCGCGCGTATGTCACGACGCACCTTCGTGAAGCACTTATTAAGCTGGTTTATGGTATTGGTTGTACCCCAGGTTTCTCGAGGGTTACGAACATAATAGCCTTCGCCAGAGGTCATCTGTTGGCCGTTTCTGAGAGTACCGTTGGCTGGGCTCCCCTTGGCCACAGCGATAAACTTCTTCTTCATCACAGGAACCTGGTAGGACTTGCCAGCAATAATGCGCTTGATCTTGCCGTGTCTTCGCAGATGGTTCATCCAGATGAATTGATCCTGCGTACAACGAAACTTCTTCGCAATCTTACGAATACTGTCACCGCGTTTGACCGTATAGCGGATGGGACGAAGGGGCGTCTTAATACGTAGTACGGTTTTCCCAGGCTGCATCGTTCTGCTGTTGACCTTCTTGTTCCAACGTTGCAGATCTTTGACGGTCACATTGAAGGCCCGTGCGATACTGTAAAATGTGTCACCAGGACCAATCACATACCGATAAAACGTAGGACGAGTCCTCTTCTTAGCCCGCTTTTTCTTCTTCTTTTTCTTCTTCTTTTTCTTAGCCTTGGTGGCCTTCTTAGCTTTCTTCGCAGGCTCAGCTTTCTTCGCAGGCTCAGCTTTCTTCGCGGGCTTAGCTTTCTTCGTGGGCTCGGCTTTCTTTGCGGGCTCGGCTTTCTTTGCGGCTGTCTTGGCCGCAGCTGGTTTTGTATCTACAGCTTTTGCCTTGGACGCGCCGTCTTCGGCCGCTGGTGGAGACGCATACACCGATCCTGTCAGCACATCCTGGTGAACAAAGCCCGGGATGAGCAGAAGACAAAAAAGAATGCTCAACAACGATCTCATAAAGCCTCAAATGACCCACAGCAGCGCGCCGCTACAATTAGCGTTTCGGTTGTTTTACCGCAATGGAAATCTGGTTAATGCCCGTCTCTACATGCTAATCGGCAGTTCTTGGACGGATTGAAATCGAGTCGATCAGAATAGCCGGTTTTATGCCCTGTCCTTCTTTCCATATCTCGTGATACGAGGTACGGTGCGAAATCGAATTCTCGTCGCTTGTTCAACGGAATCAAAATGGACACCGGGTTATTATTTCAGGCTCTCATTACGCTGATCGCCTGCTCATTCATCATCAATCGAGCTTGCGAAAGCTTCGATCTGGCAGCCAGCCATCTGGGGCGAAATATGCCACCAGGCATCCGTGGCGCGACGGTCAACGCAATTGGGAGCTCGTTACCCGAACTTCTGACCACCTTTTTTCTGTTATTCGTCTACCACGACCAGGCTGGTTTCGCAGCGGGTATGGCGACCTGCGCTGGTAGCGCGATCTTCAATCTGACGGTGATTCCCGCCCTTTGTATTCTGGGAGTGGTTGGATGGCGTGCGAAGGGTTCCAAAGGGAAGTCCGAGATCCAGATTCAAAAACGCACGATAATTCGTGATGGTGCGTTTCTCTTATTTGCCGAGCTCGTATTATTCGGTTTTCTAGGCCAATCCAAGCTGGCCTGGTGGGCTGGAGGACTGCTGGCTCTGGTCTACGTATTCTATGCTGTGGCTTTGATCATCCAGGTTCGTAAAACCCAGCATCATGAGGGAACCAATGCATTCGAAGGGCGAAATGTAGAGGAAGGCGCGGGTTTTCTTCAGCACCTCTGCATGTTGGATTTCCACCAGCTGGTCTACAAAGGGGCGCCATTAAACACCCAACGAGCCTGGGTTGTGCTCGGGTTGGCCACAGTGATGATCGGAGCGAGCTGTCATTTTCTGGCTACGGCCGTCATCGACTCGGCGAAGGCCCTGCAGATCGCACCATACTTCACGGCCCTGATCCTTGGAGCGGCGGCCACAAGTGTTCCCGATACGATTCTTTCGGTACGGGATGCGCGCCGTGGCAATTACGATGACGCGGTATCCAATGCGGTGGGAAGCAATATCTTTGATATTACCATTGCGCTTGGGCTTCCCCTGCTACTATACGGTCTCTTCTACCAGGATGTGACCCTGAGCAGCAGCGCGGCCGAATCGGCCGATCTGAACGCCCTGCGGATCCTGCTTGTGGTGGCCACGGCAATGATCCTGCTGGTGTTCATCATAGGTCGTAATCTGAGCCGGCTGAAGGCCTACCTGTTCCTGCTCATCTACGGCCTCTGGACCGTCTACGTCATCGGTCGCGCCGACGGCTGGGAGTGGATTCTTCGCCTGACCAGCTGATTGCGAAGCAAGCAGGCTACTCAACAATATCGAAAAAGCTTAGCGCGCCCGCTTTGTGTCCAGGGTTTGTAAGCGACTATGGTCTTCGTACAGAGACCATTCCAGCGCGAAAAAACTTCATTTGTAAGGTGCCTCAAAACGGAATAGATTGATGCTTCGCATCACACTTCGGAGGTTGGAATGCGGTGGGTTGAAATTCTCGCTCTATGTCTTTTGGTGCTCGTCATCGCCTGTGGCGGCGGCGACGGGGACGCAGAGGAATGTGCTGTTGATCTGGACTGCAACGATGCCAACTCCTGCACAATAGACCAATGTGTTGCGGGCGTATGCGGCCACAAGGCGACCGTTGGATTGGATTGCGATGATGGGGACCTTTGTACGGAAGGATCCACATGCACAGAGGAAGCGGCCTGTGAAGGTGGTACGCCTATCACCTATGACGACATCCCCTGCACGATCTGCGCCTGTACTCCCGATAAAGGAGTTCAATGTCAGCCCATGACCATGGGTACACCTTGCAATGACAACGACTGCTGTACCTCAAATGACTTCTGTGATGTCTGCCAGCCCGATGACCCCGACTGTGGCGAGTACGGTATGCAATGTGTGGGCGATGCCGAAGATTGTAGCGACGAAAAAGAATGCACCCAGGATGTATGCAGCTGTGAAGAAGGCGAGCCAGTCTGCGACAATCCCGATCAACCCGATGGTTTCCCCTGCGTTGAAGATGAGAATGCATGTACAGAGGGAGATTTTTGCCAGGGTGGGCAGTGCCTCAAAGGTGCGCCTTTGAACCTCGATGATGAGAACCCGTGCACCCAGGACTATTGCGAGAAAGGCGAAGTGGTTAATAGTCCGATCCTTGATGCCCAATGCGACGACGGGAACGAGTGCACTGAAGATGACTACTGTTATCTGGGAACCTGCACTGGAGGAGAACCGGTTACTTGTGAAGATATGCCGTGTTCGGCCTCGGTGGAATGCAAACAAGGTGAAGGCTGCGTGTACTCCTGGAAGCCGGAAGGAGCAGAATGTGACGACGGTGATCTCTGTTCATTAACCGAGATATGCAACGAAGAGCATGAGTGCGTAGGGCAGACGTTTAACGATTGTGATGACTTCGACGCCTGTACATCGGATGCCTGCGATCCCAACACTGGCGGCTGCAATAACACCATCGTTGAAGGAGTATGCGATGATGGGAATCCCTGTACGGCCAGCGATATGTGCGGTCTTTCTGGCGAATGCCTCGGTACGCCGATCGTATGTGCAGACGACGGTAACCCCTGTACAGACGATATATGTAATGTGGGCGATGGAAGCTGTGGAGTGTCTCTAGATGATGGCTCACCCTGTGCTGATGACGAGCTCTGTAATGGAGATGAGACCTGCCTATTCGGTGTGTGTACGCCGGGTACTGCGATCGTTTGTGAAGATGACGGAGATCCGTGCACTCTAGACAGCTGCGACAGCGACTCGGGAGCTTGCCATACCGCTAGTCCAGACGGCACGCCGTGCGACGACGATGACTTGTGCAATGGCTACGAAACCTGTGCCAGCGGTACCTGTGAGACGGGCACTGTCGTGGATTGCTCCGACGTGACGGCCCCCTGTTTAGCGAACACCTGCAACCCGGCTACCGGTCTCTGCGACTTGAATATAACAGACGGTACACCATGCGACGACGACAACCTCTGCAATGGAAACGAGATCTGTGTGAATGGCACCTGTGAGGCCGGCACCGCCGTGGATTGCTCCGACGTAACCGAAGCCTGTTTAGCGAACACCTGCAACCCGACGACCGGTCTCTGCGACTTGTATATGGCAGACCATACACCGTGTAACGACGATGATCTCTGCAACGGTCAGGAGACCTGCCAAGGGGGAAGCTGCACCCTCGGAACTCCTGTGGACTGCCCTCCATCTGACGCCCTTTGCTCTGTCAGTTATTGCGACAATACGGAAGGCATCTGTGTGACCGACATTGCCCCCGACTGCTGCGGGAATACCATCGTAGAGGCCGACGAGACCTGTGACGATGGAAACCTAAACAGTGGTGATGGCTGTACAGCTGATTGCGTTGCAGAAACTTGTGTCGCCTTCCTCTTCGGGCCCACATGCTCGCTTACAGAAGCCAAATTCACACCAATGATTGGTGTGGCGAATACAAACGACAGTTTCGAAAACGTCGCCATCGATGGGGATACCATGGTGGTAGGCGCCCCAACAGGCGACACCTTAGGTGGGAATAGCGGCGCCGTCTTTGTACATGAGCGAATTGATGGAACTTGGGTACAGCAGCAAATGTTGACTGCGGATGATACTGTAGCGGGCGATTTGTTCGGCTGGAGTGTTTCGATCTCTGGCGACACGATAGCGATCGGCGCATGGGGAGATGATGATTTGGGAACCCAAAGCGGTTCGGTTTACGTGTTTACTCACGCTGGGGAGGAATGGACGCAATCGCAAAAACTCACCGCCAGCGATGGAACTGTCGGCGCGCACTTTGGAAAAAACGTCGCCATTCGTGGTGACTACATGGTTGTGGGGTCACCTAGGCTCGAAGCTCTCGCCTCAAAAAGCGGTGCTGCTTACGTATTTCACCGGCTTGATGACGATTGGGTCGAGCAGCAAAAACTGCTCCCAAGTGTCGCTGAAACCGAATCCTATTTCGGTAAGGCAGTCTCTATCGATGGGGACACCATTGTTGTGGGAGCAGAAGACAATGACTTTGGCGACGATAGTGGTGCCGCTTATGTGTTTACGCGTACAGGTGCCTTATGGACTGAGCAACAGCGGTTAATTCTCGACAGTGGAGAGGTAAGAGACTATTTCGGCGACAGCGTCTCGGTTTTCGGCGACACCCTGGTGGTAGGAGCCCAACGGCAAGACGATGCGGAATTTGATGCTGGGTCAGCCTATGTCTATACGCGAAGCGGTACCGAGTGGACTCTCACGCAGAGCTTGAACGCGGGCCCAGGTGGCCCACATACGGATACCTTTGGAAAAAGCGTCTCCATCCGTGGTGATGTTCTGGTTGTCGGTGCGCCATGGGATGATGACACCGAGACGAACGCAGGGGCCGTATTTGTATATGCAAACGTCGACGGCGCTGACTGGGACTTACAGAGAAAGTATGGTGCAAGTGATGCCGCCGTTAACGACATGTTCGGAAACGTAGTCGCCACCGATGGGGCCACTGTAGTTGTTGGCGCGTTAAAAGGTGATGGTGATGCGGTTGATAGTGGCGCAGTCTACGTCTACGCGGATTGTTTATTTTGTAATCTTTGTGGCAACAGCACCATCGAGGGACTGGAAACCTGCGACGATGGAAATACGGTGGATGGAGATGGGTGTTCGTCGGACTGTGCGGAAGAGACCTGTGTAGTGGCAGGGGACGCCATCGGTTGTATCTTCAATGAATCCCAAATCACCCCCAGCGACCCCGACGACGCTTCGCCAGACTTCGGAAGTAGTCTTGCCATCAGCGGCGATACCCTGGTGGCGGGCAACGAGACCGATGATGAATTGGATACTGACAGCGGTGCGGCCTATGTCTTTATGCGAAGTGGTGGGGTCTGGACCGAGCAACAAAAACTCACCGCCAGTGATGGGGCTTCACTGGACAGGTTCGGTAAAACCGTAACCATCAGCGGGGACACCGTGGTTGTGGGTTCTCCTTTCGACGATGACAGCGCATCAAACAGCGGCTCGGCTTATGTATTCGTGAACAGTGACGGAGTCTGGACGGAGCAACAAAAACTCACCGCCAGCGACCCAGAAGTACTTGATAGCTTCGCGAATAGTCTTGCCATCAGCGGCGACACCCTGTTTGTGGGCGCACAATGGGAGGATAGTCTGGGATGGGATAGCGGCGCAGTCTATGTATTTGTGCGAAGTGACGGGGTCTGGACCGAGCAACAAAAACTCACCGCCAGTGACGGCGGAGAGGGATCAGGAGGCAATAGATTCGGCAGCTCGATTGCCATCGATGGAGATACCCTGGTTGTAGGTTCCCGTGGCAACGACGCGTTGGGGAGTGACAGTGGTGCCGCCTATGTATTCGTGAACAGTGACGGAGTCTGGACGGAGCAACAAAAACTCACCGCCAGCGATGGAGAAGGCGGTGATTGGTTCAGTTCTGGATTGGGCATCAGCGGCGACACCATTGTTGTGGGCGCAATGTGGGAGGATACTTGGGACTTCAACAGCGGTGCGGCCTATGTATTTGAGAGAAGTGATGGAGTCTGGACGGAGCAACAAAAACTCACCGCCAGCTACACAGGGGAAAATCAAATTCATTATAATTTCGGCCTAAGCGTTACATTACAGGGCAACATCCTATCGGTGGGCGTACCTGGCTACGACCATCCGGGCCTGTTTGGGGCCACCGCAGGGATCGGTGCAGTCTATGTATTTGTACGAAATGCCGGAGCCTGGATAGAGCAACCCAAACTCACCGTCAACGCATACGTTGCGGGTGACGCGTTGGGCAACGTGGTGAGCATCAGCGACAGTACGGTCATCGCCAATTCCACAAGAGACGGCGGATCCGTATACGTCTTCGATATTTGTCCTCAATGCTCTCTCTAAAAGCCCTCTCTGCCTGTAAATCAGCCCGCTGTGATCTCCAGGTGGCCGGTTCGGACGAACCAGAGCTCAAAGGACGGCCTATAATCCAGGGACATGGCCTCTTGTAGGGCCGAGACGTACGCCTCGCCCTGCCCTTTATATTTGGCGAGCAGCTCGGCCGAGCCGCCGGAGCCGTCGTAGGGATCGGTCTTATAATCCACGACCACATATTGCTGCCGCTCCGGATCCAGATAGACCATATCCAGCACGCTGGTCACATAGCCTACTGGTCCGTCAGGCGTCGACTCAGGCTCAATGAGCACCGGGTATTCCCGCGCCACCACATGGGGAGAGACGGCCTTCAGTCGACCGTAGAGATCTCCGGATCGGAACGACTCCAGAATAGACGTCGCGTCCTCAATGACCGCCTCCAGTCGCTCCGCAGGGACACCACGACTTTGCAGATGCGCTCGAGCCCGCGTCGGCAGGTTCTCTTGCCAGCCCTGGTCGAGAACCAGGTCTTCTTCCAGGAACTCATGCACCAAACTCCCCACGAGCGAGCCAAGCCCCGAATACGACCGCGGGCGATCCACTGCTTCATCCTCGGACGTCGCCTCAAACGCTGGTAACAGCTTGGATACGCTCACCCCCATTGGCCGACTCTGGTGGGTCTGGGCGGCCTCAACGCGGCGCTCCAGATCCGCCAACCCCGCCTCAATCTCCTGGATCTGCGGCACACGCAGAGCGTCCTCCACTGGCACTCCAGCCTGGTTCAGCACGGGATCGAGAGCTGGATAACACCATTGAACCCCGTTCTGAGTGAACCGGCTCGTTCCTTCTTCTGCGCAGGCCCGCACACCGAATTCGAGATCGGGACCATCGGAGTACGCTTGCTTCAAAAGATACATATAGCTGGTTGGTGAGTTCTTCTCTCCTTGGAGAGGCCAGCGGCCGCACATGACCAATCGCGATGCCGCTCGGGTCATCGCCACATAGAGAGTACGAATGCGTTCCGCGTCTTCCACCGCCGCACGAATCTCCCCCAGATCTCCAAACGCCGGAGAGCAGGCACCAAAGAGTTGATACGACAACCCCCCGGTTCTTCGCGACACCTCGGTCTTCTCCCCCGGGCTTCGACGATCGCTCTGTGCTGCCTTTCGATGGAGCCCCATCAGGTAGACATGCTCGGCCTTAAGACCTTTGGATTTATGAATCGTCATCACCCGAACCGCCCCATCGGAGGAGGCCTCGGGTCGTGCTTCTTCTGCATCCAATTGACGCGATACCTTTCGGCGCAGGCTCTCCAATAACACAGGAATATCCCATCCGTATTCTTCGAGAGTCGCGCCCAGATCTTCGAAGAAGCGTTCCAGGTTCGCGATCCGATATCGGCCTGGATAGCGGCTGCTTTCGGTCGCTTCCAGATATAGCTCTCGACGGAGGGTCTCGATAAAACGATCGGAAGGATCCTCTCGAAAGCTGCGTCGCAATCGCCCCAGAAGTCGTATAAACCCACTGGCGCTATGGTGCCAGCCCGTAATCCGGTCCATCCCAGGGACCGTCGGTTGTATCTGTGCTGCCACCTCGGCAAGCTGCCCGCAAAGCTGCTCTTCGACAGCCTGGTCTGGCACATGCAGCATCTTGCCTGGAAAGCCTTGCCCCCAGAGAGGGATCAAAGCGGCATCGGGTATTCCCACCCAGGACGACCGCAACGTAGTAAGCAGAGCCAGTTGGTCTCCTGGATCGATAATCGTCCGAATAAGGGCCACCACTTCTACAATTTCTCGCCGTCGGAAATAGCTTCGATCCCGCTCTACCCGATGGGGGATCCGTAGCTTTCGAAGCTCGTTCAGCACAGAGTCCAGGATCGTGCTCGAACGATATAGAATCATCACATCGTCCCAGGATTGGATCGTTCCACTACGTCGTAGGCGAACGATATCCCGCGCTATCCAGGCCGCTTCCATAGCGGAGAGGGCGTCACTCTTACCGTCGGTTATGGGCTCCTCATTTTCCCCATCCCATCCCCACGTCACCCAATACTCAACGCCTGGTTGGTCTTCATCGGTTGGGCATGGGTCGGAAGCCAGATCGGAGGGGTGCACCAGGGGCATATAGTCGGGCTGTAGGCCTTTGGTAGGCTTCATGACCTCCGAGAAGACATGGTTCACCGCATCCACCACCGGCTTACAGGAGCGATAGTTCACCTTCAAGGACTGCTCTCGCGCTCCACAATTCGACCGGAGCGCATCCAAGAAGTCCGAGTAGGTCTGCAGATCGGCGTTACGCCATCCGTAGATCGACTGCTTGGGATCACCAACAATAAATAGACCCGGTCGGCTCTCTTCCGGTCCTTCGAGCGCAAGGTACGCGATCAGCGAGCATTGCAGCTCATCCGTGTCCTGGAATTCATCCACCAGGAGCTGATCTATGCGCGAGGACTCCATGGCCGCGATACCATTGCTTCGATCGGCCAGTAGAGCTCTGGCGTGGTAGAGAAGATCACCAAAGGTGACCACTCCGTTCTGACGCAGCCCCTCACAGACATCCACGAACATGGGCTTGAGGGCACGTCGCGCGACTTGAATCAAATCCACGTCGATGCTCTGCACGGCAGTCATTCTACGGCGAAGCTCCGGGCAAATCGTAGCCAATGCGCGGGCATGCTGGCCTAAACAGGCCTCTTCGTTTTGGGTAAACGTTCCCCGTCCCCAATCGCCGATCCGTTTCAGAGCCTTCTGGTTGGACTGTTCATCATTCCAACGGATCAGCTCTTTCAGGTTTTCCAGATTGGGCTCCGACTGTTGAAGCTGCTCGTGCAACCCTCGGAAACTATCCTGGGCATCGAACGCACCTCGCAGACGGTTCCCGACCAGGCGATCGGCCAGAATATCTTCGAGATCCGCCAGACATCGGCCCAGACTGGTCCAGATGCGATGCAGACTTTTTCTCTGGAAGGGATCCCAATCCAGATCCCTTGGCTCCAGGGAGCTGGTACATAATCGAGCGAGAGCGGCAAGCACATCCTCCAGGGACAACTCACGGCTTAACAGATCCAATAGAGCAGAATCCTGGGGGCTCTCCAGAGCAGCCCGCAGATGTTCTTCGACGACCTCCTGCACTCGATGGGTCAAACGACTCTCATCCGCATCCACCTCAAAGCCCGGAGGTAGGCCTGCTTCCATGGGGTGACGTGCGATCACTCCTTTACAAAAGGCGTGAATCGTCAACGCCGAGAATTGGTCCTGGCAAAGCGCTAACGCCTGTACGCGCCGCGATAAATCATCACCTGTGGGGAGGCCTTCAAAATCCTCCAGACCATAGGGCTGACGACCCGCCTGCAGATCCGCGATATTCTCCGCCAACTTCTCGCCCATCTGCGCCGCAGCCTTGTCCGTAAACGTAATGGCGCATACCCGCGATAACACGCGGCTCGCCACCTCTTCATCGGCCGGTGCGTTGGTCCCAGAGAGGTGGGCTTCATTTTTCTCCCATCCCGGCCCCAGGCACCAGGCAAGAATCCGAGCCATTAAGGCCGTTGTCTTACCCGTACCCGCGCTAGCGATGGCGATGGTGGTCCCGGAATAGGTTGGTGTTTCGCTCATTTCCCCCTCCTCTTCCGTCCGGCAAGACGCCATATGCGCTGGAACCCCTGCGACCACTCATCTTCGTCCGGTGGAACGGCCTCTTCTCCCGCAAGCCCCCGAAGTCTGCCCCGAATATTCGAGTCGCCTCGATAGCAGGCCTCTGCCACTTCACAACGGCCACATTGATCCGGTTCCTTATTCCGACCAGGCTCCGACAGTCGTGGCGACATAATGCCCTGCTCCAGACCCCGAATGAGTAGCCCGAGGACATATAGAAGCTCGTCACGCGACGCGCTCTCTTCATCCTGAAAGGCGATATCGCGTAGTGCCTTGCTCTTAAGCTCTGGGCGGAGGAATAGATACCGCCCCAGACCTTTATGCTCTGGTTGAGAGGCTGCATATAGGGCCGCCTGAAGCATCGTTCCCTGGCGAAAGCGCTTCAGAAATTCGCCCCGCGTCTGGGATTTCCCTGTCTTGTAGTCGGTCAACCGGAGTAGCCCATCGCGTATATCCGCTCGATCAGTCTTGAAGAACACCGGCCGCGTGCCCTCATCGTCTGTTCCCAGAGGAACATCGACACGCCCTTCCAGCTCAACCCCCACCAAATCCAACCCCTGGCCCCATTCGTCTCTCGCGACATCAAAATAGGGCATCGACCGGCGTACGATCGCCTGGGAGAAAGCAAGCAGGCCGCCCGCTTTTTCCGCGAAGACATCGTGCACAACATGCTCTATCAACGCCTGCAATCGCTCCTTAGACGGCCACGGGGTCTGGTAGGTCAGAGCAGCCTGGGCTTCATCTAAATGATGTAGACGCGGTGAATCGGGTCGTTTCCCAATGACCTCCAATACGCCATGCACCAGATTTCCGAGCAGGAGGTTGTCACTACCGGAGAGCATCTCAAAGGGATCGCGCACCGGTTCCAGACCGAGGTAGCGCCCCACAAACATTTTCCAGGGACAACGAGCGTAGTCCTCGAGACGCGTTACGAAGAGGCGACCGCTACGCGGGTCCCCGCTATCCTGCGCTGGCCCGATAAAGCCCAGATATGGACCATGAGCGCTTCGCAAGACCTGCCCGGCGTCCGAGGAGAAATCCGGAGCCTGCTCATTCAGAATTTGAAACCGTGCGTCTATATCGGCGGAGGTAAGGTTGGGATTGGCTCCCACTCGATGAGCGGCATGCACGATCTGTTGGCTCAGCTGTCTATCACCGACAAGCCCCGCGATAACCGCATGCTCCAGATAGGGTCTCGCCGTATCCTCCAACACCACCGTCGTGGGCCCTCGAGCGATCGAGAGCTGGGCGTCTTCTTCCCAACCCAACGAGCTGCGCAACCGCTCTACATAGGGAGACGCAAAACAATCGTGTCCCCGCTCGTCTGTCGTCAACCAGGATACGGTTACCTGCTGTGCTGCGCCCATGAGCTGGGCGAAGAGATACCGTTCCTCATAGGTTGATAAACGCTTGATGGGAATCTCTCGGAGGAGATCGCCCCGTCGTAGACGAACTCGTAAAGAGTCCGAGAACAAGGGATCTTCGGGGCTCGTGCGTGGAAACAGTCCGCGGTTCATTCCCACCAGGAAGAGATGCTGAAAGGTGCGGCCACGGGCCTGCATCGCATCCAGAACCTGGACACCCGCGCCTGGCCCACCCAGCTCGGAATAGGCCACGGCTTCGAGCGTCGATTCCAGTATCTGCATCCACTCGCTAAAGAGCAGTTGAAAATCATCGGGGAGGCTAATCCTCGAACAGACCGACTCAAAGGAGAGTCGTAGTTCGGTGTCTTCCTCCCAACCCATGCAGCTCGTGCCCAGATCGGTGAGCCAATCCCTCCATTGGTCGAAGGTCTTGAATTCACTCTCTCCAATCGAACCCAATGCCGTCACGGCCGTTCGAATCTTGGTCACAAGCTCTTCAACAGTCGCCCGGGGCAGCGTTCGATGTCGAACCCCCCGCCTGTCTCCAGGTTCATCCGGCGCTAATAGCCCTTCGACTACCGGCAGCTTCTGTACCCCATCGTCGCCATACATCTCCTCGACATTGAGGCGCACCACATCTTCCAGGCGGCTACATCCAAGGCTACGTAGGCAGGCTCGCAGATCGAAACCAGCTAAGGGGGATTCCTGGGATTGGGTCGTATTCGATACTGAGACCCAGACATCGCTTCGGGTCTTTTCTCGATCGCGGAGCATCCGGCATAACGCATAGATCGGCCGCATCGCAGGAAGAATCGGACCCCGTGCTTTTTCGGCAGCGAACGGAATACCCATACGCTCGAATTGTGTACGAATGGTCTGTCCATAACCGGAGAGATCTCGAGCCACAACTCCAATATCCTCGGGAGAGGATCCAGCATCCAGAAGAGCACGAATGCGTAAGGCGACCTCTCGAATCTCGGACGCTCGTCCGTGAGCCACGAAGCCAGCCGTATCGGCCGCCTCATCGTCCGCCTCCGATTCCGCGCTCTGGCCGTAGGGGGCAAGCCGATCCATCAACCGGCCGGCAAACCGACGCCCCAAATCCACCGAACCAGCCTGGCTCGGATCCATGGGAAGATCGATAAAGACCGTGGCGTTCTGGTGCTGTACCAACGCTTCGATCAATTCCGATGCTGCGCCCGTCGCTTCTGCAAAGCCGTGTACAAGTACCCGTGTGTGGGGAAGAGCCCCATGGAGGTGTTCTGCCGCCTCCATAAACACACGCGCTGTTGTCCACACTTCGAGATCGTCGAGGCTCTTCTCTGTATCCGCCGCGATTCGTAAGACATCGACCGCTTGCTTTACGCTGCTGGTCCCCATCATCGGACCCGGATCCGGGATCAGTTCATCCGCATAGGGGGTAGCCAGACACTCCCCCGCTGCCTCAAACATGCCATGGGTATAGCCCGCATCGAGCAGATCTCGTACCGCTCCCGATACCGCCCCCGCACCATCTGAGATCGACAATAGATATTCATAGAACTTACCGTCGATTTCGAGCTGACGAGCCACCACGACACGAAAGAGATCATCCGCCGATGCAGGGACCACACCTCTCTTAAACAGCACCTCCTGGGCCAATCCCCAGAGTGTCTGTACGCGTATCCCCGCAACAGCACGTCCATACCTCTTCACAAGAGCCCGAAGAAGATGCTGCCGTAAACTGGCCGATGGTACGATGATTCGCAGATCGGCCCATTGGTTCCCTGCGGATGTACCGCTGGCGTCCCTATGCGCATCCACGGCCCGGAAAACAGCCCGCTCGGTCGCTCTGGGACCGTGGGCAACGACAATTCCCTTCATCGAGGAATCCCCATGGTCGAAACACTCCATATTTCCTTGGTATCGGGCTCAAAAATGACCGGACCATAGGGGCTAGAGGCTGTCAATGTATGGTGGATTTTCCACACCGAGCCTGGTTCTGACCGAGAATTCCAATTCATTCTCGAATGTCGGATTTAGGAATCTTTGACGATTCCTACGACAGAGCCGAAAATCGAAGTCGTTTCTTTCGACGTCTCTGGCAGGCGAAAGCGCAAGGATTCTTTCGTGACCGATCCCGAAAACCCCAATATCCCACGAGCCGTACCGCGTTTCCCACGCTACGAGGTTGGATTCCTTTTGCTGGGTGGCATCTTCCTGGTCTCCCTGGTCGTGGCAAACCTTATGGCCTCGAAACTCTTCGTATTGTTTGGGGTGGTGATGGTGGCCGGTGTAATCCCCTACCCTGTCACCTTCCTGGCCACCGACCTGGTATGTGAGGTGTACGGGCAACGTCGAGCCAATACCCTGGTATTCATCGGCTTCATTCTTTCCTTTTATGTGATGCTCATTCTCCAACTGGGTCTCGCTGCTACACCGGTCGCGCAAGGAGATCCCTGGTACGCCTGTTATGGAAGCCTGAATGAATGCATGCAATGTCTCGAGAATATGCGTGAATGCTTCAAGTCAGAGCAGTTCAAGCAGATAGCAAACGACCGACAACACGAGTTTGAGATCGTCTTTGGCGGGACAATACGAGCTATTATTGCCAGCATGATCGCCTATCTTATCGCCCAATTGGTCGATGTTCGCATGTTCCACTACTGGAAACGACGTACCAATGGTGAGCACCTCTGGCTTCGAAATAACGCCTCGACTGTTGTGAGCCAACTTGTGGATACGGTTCTGGTGGTCCTTATTCTCTTCCTTGGAGTCCTGCCCACCAACCAGATTATCGCTCTTATCGCAGCGAGTTATTGCTTCAAGTTGATCATTGCCCTTGTAGACACCCCGTTCTTCTACTTTGGTACCCGGTATCTGAAGATTATCGTCTCGGAAGAAAGACAGTGGCCTGAACGAGCAGAGATGATCGCGGAGATATCCCTCGCCGTAATGTGTCTATCCAATATCGGATTGGTCATCTGGGCGGGTAGTATCGCGGCAGACGCTGGGGCGATGTCTACCTATGCGGGACAGGCCTTTCTGGTCATAGGCATCGCAGCGGCCAACCACCTCTTATGTACCGTGGCTCTAGCTCAGCCGAAGATGCGCCGAGACTGTGGAATCCTCATGTTGGTGCTTACCACGATCGTCGTGTTTACAATTCGATATGAAGTCCCCAATCGGACCATAGGACTCCTACTCTGCGTCGCACTTCTTGTGGGGAGCCTCATCAACACTCTTCAGCAGAGTGCGGGCGAAAACGAAGCGGAATAGCCCACAGGACAACATCAGAACATTTCGTGATTGCCCTGAGGGTATTCTTTGATGTACACGGGAATCCAGCTGGCCCTCGGAGGTGGGTTTGTACGCCAAAGAAACAACAGATCGGATGCTGTTGCGACAGGTGCTGAGTGATCACGCCCTACGGGCTTCGTATATGCTCGGAGACCTGGAACCAACACACTTTCGGTTCACCCGTTGGTTTATCGGAGCGGAGCATGAGACCGCCCCCGTGAGCGCCATCGCTATGCTCTATACGGGCCTACGATTACCCGTTCTACTCACCCATGGGAATCCCCACGCGTTGAACGCCGCCCTGGAATTGGCCATCGACGATCTGCCCGGCCAGATTCATCTGCAGATTGAGCGGCCCCATGATCTGGTGATGGGTCGCTATTACGAAGTAGATACGATGCGGTCTATGTTGCGAATGGGCCTGCGTAAAGAAGACTACAATCCCGTAGATGTGGACGCAGAGACCGTCGTACAGCTAGGGCATCAAGACACCGCAGATCTTATGGAGTTGTACGGTACGACCTACCCCGACGCCTTCTTCGAGCCCTATCAACTCGAACACGGCTTTTACTACGGGACACGCCGCGACGGACGCCTGGTCTCAGCCGCAGGCACCCATGTATTCTCGGAAGAGTTCAAAGTAGCGGCGGTTGGAAATGTAGTTACCCATCCCGAATACCGGGGAAAACAGCTGGCGACGACAACGGTGGCGGCCCTGCTGAATGACCTGTTCAAGAAAGTCGACGCGGTCGCACTGAATGTCGCAGAGGAAAATACATCGGCGCGTCACGCCTTTGAGCACCTCGGCTTCAAGGAGCGGCTTCGGTTCCTGGAGGGTGGCCCAGCCACACGACGCCATTAGGCTGGTAATCGGCGCCTAGTTGGGCGGCTCCTCACAATGACCATCGTGTGCCTTCTGCACGCTATTCCGTTGGCGTTCACAGTCGTTTGGATAGGTATTACCATCGCAGCCACAGACTGGCGCGAAGATCGTTGGGCATATGTCTGGAACCGTGACACATGTTCCCGGTAGATCCGCCCCACCACAAGCGCCTTCCAGGACATCACAGAACTGGTTCGGGCTACAGGTGGTTCCAATGATACCTCCACAAGGCTGCCCCCCGGCATCGCAAGCACCAGACGACGCCTTCTGCATTCCGACCTTCTGGCGTTCGCAGTCGTTTGGATACGTTAAATCGTCACAGCCACAGACAGGATCGTAGATCTCTGGGCAAGATTCCGGAACCTCTACACAGGTTCCTGGAATATCGGCGCCAGAACAGACCCCTTCCATGAGATCACATAACTGCCCCTCTTCACAGGTAGCACCAACGAAACCTCCACAGGATTGCCCTCCCGATTCGCAGGAGCCGGGATATGCTACGCCCATGGACTCTGCTGCGGCTTCACAGCCATTGCCATAGGTGTTCCCGTCACAACCACAAACAGGATCCCATACGTCCACACAGATTTGTGGAACATCGGTACAAAGTCCCGTCGAATCACACGGATTCAATTCCAAGCCCGGAGGTAGAGATCCCAACGGTTTGGGTCGCTGACAATAGGTGCCCTCAGGCTCACAATCATCGTTGCTATCGCACGGGTGCCCACATATGCCGCCCACATCCATGACTCCAAGAAGCATGGTTACACAGGTCAAATCCGGGTCACATTTTTCCAGCATCCATTGCGGAACAAACCCCGAACAGTTCGAGCCTTCCCCTGCGTAGGGATAGCATTCGCCACCTTCGATTCCCATCTCAGCGTTCTGCTGGGTAACTCGGCACCAGAACCCTTCTTCACAATCCAGATCATTGACGCAAACTGGTCCCGGTATAGCGCATTCACCGGTACTCTTGGCTCGAACACCAGCGGCCCCCGCCTCACAGCCATTGCCATAGGTGTTCCCGTCACAACCACATACTGGAAGATAGAGATCGGGACATAGGCTGGGTTTCGGCAAACAGCCACCCTGTTGGTTACAGATATCAACGATCGGACTCATCAATTGCGAAGGCTTTGGCCCCGCACAGAATTCGGTCTCGATGCATTCTTCGTTCGCAAAACATGGCTCCGTACAGATCCCATCCTCCTCGTTTGGAATCGAAGAAAGAACCACACAGTCCAAGCCTGGTGCACATTTCTCCTCAGCCCAGAGCGGAAGAGCAATGGGGCTCATCGCATCGTTATGGCACGATTCACCTTTGGGTAGATACGGCGTACACTCCGTCTGCCCATTCATGGTCGGACGACACCATGCGGCCGGACCACAGTCGTCGTCGTTCTCGCATGTAGCACCTGGAAGATCACATGGTCCCTCGTGATCCAACTGGATCTTAGCCTTTATACGCATGCAGTCGTTGGGGTGGGTTTTCCCATCACAACCACAAACAGGAGCAAAGACTTCGGGACATGACTCCGGGATATCGACACAATGGCCTGCATTATCGGATTGGAGGCAAGACCCGGCACCGAAGTTACAGAATTGGCCATCTTCACACGGGATACCCGCGATGGTTCCACATAGCCCAGTCGGAGAACAGGTCTCATCACAGCCATCTCCATCCAGATCTTCAGGTTTTTCATTGGGACCGCATAGAACCGGTGTGCAACCCTCGCACTCCCCGAGGCTAGCCACCGAAACACCAGAAGAGGCTGCGCTACAGGCATTTCCGTAGGTTTGTCCATCGCAACCGCATACTGGAGCATATTCCATAGTACAGCCCTGGGGCATGACCACGCATTCCCCGATGCCTTCACAGGCCGCTCCAAAATCACAATATTGGAGGTCATCACAATGTTCTTTTCCATCACACCCGGGTACACAGGCGTCTGTACAGCCATCGCCATCCTCATCCACAGGGAACGTTCCTGCTTCACAGGCTATATTTGGGCACGGCTCACCCTCGTCGTTCGCGCTGATATCGTTCTGCGTAGAGTCCGCCTCTACCGTATCCTCCACCGCCACATCTTCCTCTGCGTCGGGGCTCGGTAACGTACCGGAATCATTCTCCGTAGTATCCGAAGCCGAAACGTCCGAAGCAACATCGGAGTCGGAGTCAGGGCCCGAAGAGCAGGCGGCTGCGACGAACAGCAAAAGAACAACAGGTAGGAACCATCCTGAAAACGAATTAATCCTGAACATCTACAAGCCTCCCAAAAGCCAACAGTGTCATTATTCTATTGGATCTATAGCAGGACGCAATAGAGGTTTCCCGCAGAGGGCCTGCAGGTCACGCTTCAGAAAGGCAACTGGAACGTCTAAGCGCTCTACTCACCCGCTGCGGTCAGCATTACGCCGATACCGGGCAGACCCAGGATTACCTCACGGAGGTTCACCGGATCGATCGGCTTATGTACATAGACATTACTGCCGTACTGGTACGACTGCAGAATGTCATCTTCAGCCTGGGAGATCGTAAGAATCACTACCGGGATATCTGCAAGGTTCGCGTCATCGCGGATCTCACGCAGAATATCGAGGCCGGTGGGCCCAGGTAGATTGATATCAAGGAAGATCAAACCTGGAAGCGGATAGGCGTCACGATCCGCAAAGTCCCCTTCACCCCGAAGATAGCGAAGAGCCTCATCTCCATCGTTGACTACGTTGATGGTGTTCAGGATCCGGGCCTGGCCCATACAAATCCGGAAAATCTCAACATCGTTTCCATTGTCCTCTGCTAAAAGGATTTTGATCGGTGCCGGACCTTGCGCCGTCATGTAGCATCTCCTATACCTAGTCTTCACGTTTCTACGTGTCAGCTATTGCATTGTCAACGCATACGAGGTACCAGCACAACTGTCCTCGTTGATTTACCCTATGTGCCGAGCAGAATTCCCGTGACAAACCTCACCGAAGACCGACGGATTAGCAAGCGAGTGAATAAGCTCATCGGCGTCACAATTGAGTTGTCGTCCGGTGGTATTCCAGCAACAACATCCAATATTGGTCCGGGCGGAGCATTCATTCAAACCCGGCAGCTCGTACCTCTGGGAAAATTAATCCCGTTACGATTAAAACTTCCAGCCGGTGTACAGGGATCGATACTCGCAGTAGGCCGTGTTGTACGGCATGTCACACAGCCCACCGCGACTGAGTCGGCTGGGTTCGGAGTACAGTGGGTTCGAATTCACACGCGTGGAGACCCCCGAATCCTCGAAAATGTTCTAGTCCGGTATTTTGGCTCCCTGGAAAGACTTCCATTGGAGCAACTCGATCTGGACGGTCGAAAAAGAACCCGGCCGCACACTGTTGAGATCGTGCCCCAGCCAGCCCCCACGACTCGGCCGGCCAAGCCGTCGAAACAATCGGAAATGACCGACGAAGTTCCGGTCAACCTTCCGATCACCTACCAGGTCCGAAATATGTTCCTGGCAGGGCGCCTTAAAGCCATAAGCCGAAAAACCCTGTTCATTGAGCCGCAAGCCCTGTTCCCAGAGAAAGGTGCACGCACGGTCATAATCATGCGGATCCCTCACGCCGTGCAAAAGCAACGAATATCGATGATTGCCCATGTCGAAGAGATCCAGGTCGACGACATGCAGCGAGTTCTGGGTTTTCGCGCTCGGATAGAGTCTCTAGACGAACATGGGAACCCCGGTGCCTATCGGGCCTATGTAAACAAAAAGGCCAAAAAATAGAGGGGAAGAGACTCGTCACATTCACGGGTTGGATTTCCAGAAATAGAAGGCCTTGCTCCCGATAGCTTCTCTGGTATACGTTCGCCTCCCTGGTCAAGTAGATGGGAGTCGCACAATGAATGATCGAACACAGCTTGATACTCTTGCCGTACACGCTGGTTTCAAGGCCGATCCAATAACTGGAGCCGTAAATCCTCCGGTCTATTTTACGAGCACCTATATCCAGGAAGAACCAGGGAAACATACGGGCTACGAATACGCCCGGACGCAGCACCCAACACGAGAGGTGCTGGAGAAGGCTGTGGCGGAACTAGAGGGAGGCACCGATGGCATCGCGTTTGCCTCTGGCTGTGCAGCAACATCGACTCTTATCCAGCTCTTGAAGAGTGGAGACCATGTTGTCAGTTTCGACGACGTATATGGCGGTACACGTCGAATCTTCGAGCAAATCTACACCTCTTTGGGGATAGATTTTACCTTCGCAGATCTGAGCAACTCCGATAATTTTGATGCCGCCTGTACTGAAAAAACACGTATGCTCTGGATTGAAACACCGACCAATCCCATGCTGAAACTCGCGGATATTCGGGAGTTATCGAAACGAGCCAAAGAACGTGGGATCCTTGTTGTCGTGGATAACACCTTTCTGAGCCCGTATCTGCAGAACCCATTAAGCCTGGGCGCAGACATCGTTCTCCACTCCACCACAAAGTATCTGAACGGACATTCGGATTCTGTCGGTGGGATCGTGGTCACATCCAACCCCGAGCTCGCAGACCGGCTGCGGTTCCTCCAGAACGCCATAGGCGCAGTGCCCGGCCCTATGGACTGCTACCTCGTACACCGAGGGCTTAAAACTCTCGCTCTGCGAATGCAACGCCATACGGAAAACGCTATGCAGCTAGCGAGCTACCTGGAGGCACACCCGAAAGTCGACACCCTCTGGTATCCATGGCTTGAATCCCATCCACAGATGGCCCTCGCCCGGGAACAGACACGTGGAGGCGGGGGAATGATAACCATGACCCTGAAAGGTGATCTGGAGAATGCACGACGTTTTCTATGTGCCGTCTCCATCTTTGCCCTCGCGGAATCGCTCGGAGGGGTCGAATCTCTGATTGAACACCCTGCCATCATGACGCATGCTTCCGTGCCTGCAAAGGAACGCGCACAGCTCGGCATATCGGATACATTGGTCCGCTTATCGGTAGGTGTGGAGTCCGTGACGGATCTTCGAAACGACCTGGACCAGGCGCTGGCGGCTGCCTATTGAGTTCACGGATCGGGTGAACCCTATGGGACGGAAAAAGAAGAAAAAAAAGGGCGGTACCACGTCTCCGAAGGAGAAAACGTCGAATCATAGCCCATTCGCAGAACTGTCCCATCTTAAGAAAGAGCTTCGGAAGGGGAATAAGACGACCTCTCCCTCAACGAAAACCCCGGACAAGATCGCACCAAAGACCTCTTCCGATGAAGGCCTATTCGAACAGGCGATGGCGGGTGTCCAGCCCGTTTCCAGCGATCGGGTCGATCCGATCGCCTACCAACTAGAAAAAACAGCGTCCGTAACGCCCAATAATGAAGAGGAACAGGTTTTTGCAGAGCTGCAAATGCTAGTTCGCGGCGAAACCCGTTTTGAATTTCGTGACAGCACCGAAATAATTGAAGGCAAATGCCTCGGCATCGATCCCCAACTCGTTCGTCGCTTACGTAAAGGGAGATACTCGGTACAGGCGCACCTGGATCTACACGGTATGGATGCACAGTCCGCCAAAGAGGCGACACGAGCGTTTATCATCCAATCGGTAAAAAACGGCCACCGCTGTGTACTCATCATTCATGGGAAAGGCCTGCACTCGAAGAGCGAAGAGCCCGTACTAAAACACGGGCTGAAGATCTGGCTATCCAAGGGCACCGTGGGTCGCTGTATTCTCGCGTTCACGAGTGCTCTCCCCCACGATGGCGGCACCGGCGCAATCTATGTCTTATTACGAAAAAGCGCGGCTTCGGGCAGTAAGAAGAAGCCGATTCTTACGATCGAATAGCTGGATTATGTTGTAGACGAAGCCGTCTGCTTTTCTGACGCCGCACGCTCTTCTACATAGCGGCGGAGTACCGCTTTCGCCTCTGGAGACATATCCGTAAACCGAATCCCCATATCAGAAGGAGGATCGGCGTTCGACCAGACCACTTCGCCACGAATCTCGACACTACGTCGGCTACTATCTCGAAAATGCACCATCAAAACCACGCCACTACCCAATGGGTGTACCTTCGCGGCTCGGATACACGCTCCACCCAGGCTAATATTCTCAAGACGATGGTCTAATCCGACCTCGCCTTTGAAACCGTAGTCCACCAACGCATCGCATTCGATACGTTTTTCATCACGCCGTTTTTCTGAATCCATACGAGCTCACCCCTGAACACAAGGTATCGGTAAACTCGTGGTTTTGGCAACCTCAAAACCAGGCTGGGCCCCACCAAAGTGGAGCCCAGTACCCGCTACATAAACACCCGCTCTGCCCCGTATAGGGCGATCGTGTTAGCCATTCAGCAACCGTAGAGCGATCTGACCCGACACATTGGCCTGGGCCAGCATGGCCGCTGCGGCCTGCTGCATGATCTGGTTACGCGCGAACGCTGCGGTTTCCATTGCAAAGTCCGCATCCTGAATCTGGCTTTGTGCTGCCGCCGTATTCTCCGACGTAGTACTCAACACACTGGTCGCCATTTCGAGACGATTCATATGTGCACCAAGCTCAGAACGAGTCGAACCGACCTGCCGTATCGCGTTATCGAGCGTAGTAATTGCATCCGAAGCATCCGATTGTGTGGTCAACACAATTTCGGAGACTCGAGCACTATCTACGGTCTCGGTACCAGTGGTTCCACCGCTAAAATCCAGACCAAAAATAGCCTCGTCGCCTGCCGTCCCTACCGATAGGTCGATAGTTGCGTCGGACGTCAACGTAAGGGAACCACTAAATGTCCCTTCGGCAATACTGGCTGCGGTCGCAAACTCGTTGGTACCACTATCCGTGATCACGATATTTCGACCGTCATCTGCTGTTAACACAAGGTTATTACTTGCATCCAGCGACGCCCGAACACCGGTCTGATTTTCCACCGCGTTGATCGCGTCCTGGAGGGTGCCATCCGCATCGTCGGCCACGACCGCACCTACCGTCACGGACACACCATTCAAGGTGAATGTGAAGCCATCCTCCACGGCAACCGCTCCAGTACCCGTCGTCGTAGCCGCATTCACAGTCGCGGTAACGTCGGACGCGCCGGAAACTCGATTGATCGCGGCGGCCTTGGATAGGGCCGATGCTGCATTACCGGAATCCGAAAGCGTATCATCGGCGGCCGCAGAAGCACCCACGTCGACTCCATTGATCGTCAAGGATGCCGCACTGGCCTGTGTGGTATTCACACCGTTTGGTGTGGTTAGTTCTGCGATACCACCTAAGACATTTCCGGCCGCATCATCGATACTCAACGTGAGCGTATCACCTTCGTCGTGTCCGATCTGGAATACTCGGTCCAGATAGGTTCCATCGAGAAGAACCTGGTTGTTGAACTCGGTGTCGTCTTTGATGCGATCAAGCTCAACAAGAAGCTCGTCCGCCTCGGCCTGAAGCGAGTTCCTATCCGACGTATTATTCGTATCCGAAGCCGCTTGCACCGCCAATTCGCGTAGGCGTTGTAATATCTGTGTGCTCTGAATAAGCCCGCCTTCGGCCGTTCGCAAGACCGAGATCGCATCATTCGCATTACGTGCAGCCTGGTTTAACCCACGTACTTGCGCCTGCATTCGGTCCGCAATTGCCAAACCGGCAGCGTCATCCCCTGCCGAATTGATCCGAAGTCCGGACGATAGCCGTTGAAAGCTCTGGTTCAACGCATGATTGTTTTTCTGTAAAGAACGACGCGCATTCAGCGATGCGACATTCGTAAAAATGGTGAGTGCCATTTTGTCCTCCGTGGATCTGTCCCCCCGGTACTGGGGTCATGTCCCGGCAATCATTGCCAGGTATTACTCAAAGATTAGCCTCATTTGGTATAAGAAATTATGAATGTCCCCTACACAGGTGCAGGGAAAAAGATAAGGAGCCGGTACGATGCCCGGCTCCTTACCAATCCTCTTTAGCTACCCAGCAATTGCAAGGCGATCTGACCAGACACGTTGGCCTGGGCGAGCATGGCCGCTGCGGCCTGCTGCATGATCTGATTGCGTGCAAAAGAAGCCGTCTCACTTGCGAAGTCCGCGTCTTGGATTTGGCTCTTCGCGGCCTCAGTATTTTCCGAGGTCGTGCTTAACACATTAATCGACATATCGAGTCGATTCATATGTGCACCAAGATCGGAGCGCATGCTGCCGACCTGGCGAATGGCGTGATCCAACACCGTAATGGCGCCTGCCGCATCACTCTGGGTTGTCATTACAACATCGCTGACGCTGTCACTAGCGACTGTCGTGGCTCCAGCCGTGAAACCGTACGCCGCTTCACTACCACCAGCCAGGGTGATTGTATCATCGGACGTCAAGGTGACTGTACCACCATGGGTCTGTGCAGCGATATCCGCCGATGTATTGAAGTCGGTGCCACCACCAACTTCGGCAATAACGATATTGCGACCATCATCAGCCGTAAGAATGAGCTCATTCGACGCAGACAGCGAAGCCCGAACACCAGTTTGGTTTTCGACCGCATTAATCGCATCTTGAAGTGTACCATCTGCATCGTTCGTAGAAACTGCGCCTACAGCAACTTCCACACCATTGATATCGACGGAGAACCCGTCGGCATCCGCCACCACAGCAGCACCGCCTGTAACAGTCGCAGCGTTAACATCGGCGGTAACCCCGGTCTGTCCAGATACTCGATTGATGGCCGCCGCTTTCGCGATGGCCGATGCCGCCGCGTCAGCCGCTGGGGAGAGACTATCGTCCGCCGCAGCTGTGGCCCCTACATCGACACCATTGATCGACAAAGAACCCGCAGTTCCCGCGGCGTTGGTCACGGCCCCACCAGTATTTTCGGCAACCGCACCGAGAGTAGCTGCGCTCGCCTCATCAACACTAATTGTTAAGGTGTCACCCTGGTCGTGTCCTATCTGGAATACACGGTCAAGGTAGGTACCGTCCAAAAGTGTCTGGTCGTTGAACTCGGTATCATCTTTGATGCGATCGAGTTCGACGAGAAGCTCATCAGCCTCAGCCTGGAGAGAGTTACGGTCCGAAGTATTGTTCGTATCCGACGAAGCCTGTACGGCCAGTTCACGAAGACGCTGAAGGATCGACGTGGTTTGCACCAGGCCACCTTCCGCGGTTCGAAGAACGGAACTAGCATCGTTGGCATTACGTACGGCCTGATTTAGACCTCGTACCTGCGCCTGCATACGATCCGCGATAGCGAGACCGGCGGCGTCATCACCAGCTGTATTGATCCGCAATCCGGACGACAAGCGCTGGAAACTAGTATTTAAAGCATTATTATTCTTTTGAAGCGAACGTTGTGCATTCAATGACGCAACATTCGTAAAAATTGTGAGTCCCATCTTGTCCTCCGTGGATTGCGTAACCCACTATGTATGGGCTAGCCGCTGGTCGTTACGACCATCTTCTATCGTATTGTCCGGTTATGTAGTTCTGGTTTGGTTTTTGATTGAAGTGGTATTCAAACGCCCGTTGTTTGAAATACCGGGTGGTTCACGAAGGGGACTCGGCAAGATTACCGAGCCCCCTTCGATCTTCCTTAGCCGAGAAGCTGAAGTGCGATCTGACCAGACACATTGGCCTGGGCAAGCATGGCCGCTGCGGCCTGCTGCATGATCTGGTTACGCGCGAACGTAGCCGTCTCACTCGCGAAATCAGCATCTTGGATTTGGCTCTTCGCAGCCTCGGTGTTTTCCGAGGTGGTGCTCAACACATTAATCGACATATCAAGTCGATTCATATGCGCACCGAGGTCCGAGCGCATGCTACCGGTCTGGCGAATCGCGTGATCCAACACAGTAATAGCGGATGCAGCATCACTTTGCGTTGTCAATACAACATCGCTGACACTGTCACTCGCCACTGTGGTGTCACCAGCAGTGAAACCATAATCCGCTACGCCCGCGCCACCAAGGGTGATGGTCGCATCCGACGTAAGGGTAACGGTACCACCATGGCTCTGAATGGCGATTCCTGTAGCCGTATTGAAATCGGTGTCATTTGCCAACACGATATTACGACCATCGTCTGCAGTAAGTACCAGCTCGTCACTTGCACTCAGTGAAGCACGAACACCGGTCTGGTTTTCTACAGCATTGATTGCATCCTGTAGGGCACCATCCGCATCGTTGGCAGCTACAGCACCAACAGCAACCGTTACACCGTTAACGTCGATGGAAATTCCATCCGCATCCGCATTTACAGCGGCACTACCCGTAATTGTAGCAGCGTTCACTGTTGCGGTTACGCCGGTTTGACCCGAGATACGGTTGATGGCGGCTGCCTTTGAGATTGCAGAACCATCAGCACTAGCCGTCGAAAGCGTATCGTCAGCTGCAAGTGTTGCACCCACATCGACTCCACCGATGGTAAGAGAAGCGGCCGTACCGGCAGTGGCTGTTACAGCAGTACCTGTATTTTCAGCTACAGCACCGAGAGTCGCTCCACTGGCTTCGTCTACACTAATTGTCAGGGTATCACCCTCGTCGTGTCCAATCTGGAATACACGGTCAAGGTAGGTACCATCCAAAAGTGTCTGGTCGTTGAACTCGGTATCATCTTTGATACGATCGAGTTCGACGAGAAGCTCATCAGCCTCAGCCTGGAGAGAGTTACGGTCAGAGGTATTGTTCGTATCCGACGAAGCCTGTACGGCCAGTTCGCGAAGACGCTGAAGGATCGACGTGGTTTGCACCAGACCACCTTCCGCGGTTCGAAGAACTGAACTAGCATCGTTGGCATTACGAACGGCCTGATTCAGACCACGTACCTGCGCCTGCATACGATCCGCGATAGCAAGACCGGCTGCATCGTCCCCCGCTGTGTTGATACGAAGTCCAGATGACAAGCGTTGGAAGCTTGTACTTAAGGCATTATTGTTTTTCTGCAGCGAACGTTGTGCATTTAACGACGCAACATTAGTAAAAATTGTGAGTCCCATTTAGTCCTCCTTGGATTTCCCCGAATTCGATGGGTTTTTTGTCAGCGTCCTTGCTGACTGGTTTTTTTTAATAGTAACGCGTTTGTTAGGAATTGTATAGCTTTTGTTTAGAACGCGTTAACTAAACAATGCTAACTGATGGCCTGCTAGCCAATTTTTTAAACGCCCGAACCATTTAATTCCGGCGTTTTTTATGTGGTATTTGGTTTTTTTTGGGCGAGAATGAATGAAAAGCGCGAAGGGATCGGATGAGCCGATCCCTTCGCGTTTTTTTTAACCGAGCAACTGTAGGGCGATCTGTCCAGACACATTGGCCTGGGCCAGCATCGCTGCTGCTGCTTGCTGCATGATCTGGTTACGCGCGAACGTAGCCGTCTCACTCGCAAAGTCCGCATCGAGGATTTGGCTCTTTGCGGCTTCGGTGTTCTCGGATGTTGTGCTCAGAACACTGACCGTCATATCGAGACGGTTCATATTCGCACCAAGATCCGAACGGGTGGAACCAACCTGGCGAATCGCATGGTCGAGCAGAGTAATTGCATCCTGTGCATCAGCCTGCGTCGTCAGGGTGATATCATCTACCGTCTGGGTTGTATCCACGGTCGTTGTTGCGACACTGGTAAACCCGTAATCGGTCAATGTACCCGTCAACTCAATGGTAGCGTCCGACGTTAAGGTGATGGTGCTACCATGAGTCGCTTCAGTAATACCGGTGGAGGTATTAAAATCAGTACTACCACCTACTTCAGCAACTACGATATTGCGACCATCATCGGCCGTAAGAACCAGTTCGCTTGACGCATTCAATGATGCGCGTACACCGGTCTGGTTCTCGATGGAGTTGATAGCGTCACGAAGTGCACCATCGGCATCGTTAGCAGATACCGCACCAACCGCGACTTCAACGCCATTAATGTCAACCGAGAAACCATCGGCATCGGCGACCACGGCGGTCCCGGTACCAGCGACGGTAGCGGCATTTACAGAAGCAAATACCCCCGTATCGCCGGATACCCGGTTGATAGCTGCGGCTTTGGCAATACCCGAAGCGGCAGCATCAGCGGCCACGGATAGGCCATCATCCGTAGCCACGGATGCGTCTACATCAACGCCGTTGATGACAAGATCGCCAGCGGCTCCGGCGTTAGCTGTTACGGCAGTACCTGTAGCTTCAGCCACGCCACCGAGAGTGGCAGAGCTGACTTCGTCGACGCTCAAGGTCAGGGTGTCCCCTTCATCGTGACCAATCTGGAAAACACGATCAAGATAGGTACCGTCCAATAATGTATTGTCATTGAACTCGGTGTCATCT
>PBVT01000055.1 GCA_002728755.1 Myxococcales bacterium | reverse complement strand
CACTCGAAATGGAATTTGTACGGGGCTCGGAGATGGTAGCCAATGCAGTTGGGGGGCTGGTTCGAAGTGCGACGATCCCTGCGAGGTGGAGCAACCCGTATGTAGCGAGGTTGGAGCCGCCTGTGGTGAGCAATATGTCGAAGAGCAGACCTGCGAGGCTACGGGAGCCACGGCGAGTGTCTGGTGCCATATGAGTGGTGTCTGTGCCGGCATTGGTGACGCCAATGAATGTAATCTGGACACGGGCGCTATCTGCGATGATCCCTGTGGTGTCGGCGTGGTCGATACCATCTGTTCGGAGGTGGGAGCGGATTGTTCGGAACACTATCCAGAGATTCAGACCTGCGCGATCACTGGAGCAGATACCGTTGTGCAATGTCATAAATACGGCAGCTGTACGGGAGTGGGGGATGGCAGCCAATGTAGTTGGGGGCAGGGCTCCTGGTGTGAAGATCCCTGCGCCTTTTCGAATCCGCCCGACGAACAGTTTTGTCAGGAGGTGGGTTCCCCTTGTGAAGTGCATTACGCAGACTTGCAGACCTGTGCGACGAATGGTGTGACCGTAGCCGTGGCGTGCAAGAAATACGGTAACTGTCTTGCCATGGGTGATGCGTCCCAATGTAGCGAAGGCGAAGGATCTGTGTGTGATGATCCCTGTCTCAATGCGGCCACGGATCCGACCCCCGTATGTGTTGCGACAGATCTGGCGTGCCAGGATCATTATGTGGAGGTACAGACCTGCGCACCGACGGGCGACCAGGTGGCGGTATGGTGCCATAAATATGGGACCTGCCTTGGCCCAGGTGACGGCGCGGCATGTACCTGGGGAGATGGCTCCTGGTGTGATGATCCCTGCGCCGATCTCATCTTTGGAGCCGAACCCGTTTGTACGGGCCTCGACGGCGTCCCCTGTGAAGATCATTTTGCTGCGTTGAAGACCTGTAAAGACACCGGTGTGATTCAGCAGGTCTGGTGCCATAAAAAGGGAACGTGTCTCTCCGGCGAAGAGGAGACGCCAACCTGTGGTTGGGGAGAGGGGTCCTGGTGTGAAGATCCCTGTGGGGGACCGGCGCTCGATGCCTGTGGAGCCAACCCGCCTTGTGACGGGGACGCAATCTGCTCCAACGGGGCGTGTGTCGAACCCGACGTACATCCGGGTGGAACCTGCGGTAACACTCGACCGGTCGATGCCGTTCCCTTTGTTGCGACGGGTTCGACCGCAGGTAGTCCCGACAATTTCTCCTATGCTGCGGGGAGCTGTCCTGGCGTGCTCAATGGCTGGGGTAGTGGGGCCCCCGATCATATCTATCAGTTTGTGCCGTCCGTCTCGAGTACATACTCCATTCGTTTAACCCCCTCCTTCGATGGACATCTCTATCTGATAAAGGGTTGCGATAGCGCGGCAGAGGGCTGCCAGATAGCCAGCCAGGAAGTCGGTGTCGGGATGGTGGAAGAGCTCGACTTCCCACTACAGGCCGGTGCATCGATGTACATCATTGTCGATGGCGCCGAGGCGTCGGATAATCCGGCGCTCAACTCGGGAGACTATATTTTATCGGTGGAGGATTGTGGCTCCCTCTGTAGCGATCCCCCCGAGAGCAACCTGGATGTGATGGTGTTGGTCTTCGATCCAGTCCTTGAAGCTCTGGGAGGTCTTCGACTCTCGGAAGTTATGGGCTGGGCCGATCCTGTCTCCATGTCTTTGCAGCTCGCGGAAGAGTTGGAGGCCGCAGCGTCTGGAACCGTGAAGATCAACTTCGTGAAGTGGGCCTGGACAAACGCGTTCCCTCAGCAGGCCGATGGCTTTGTCTATAGTGATGAGGACTATCTGGCGGGAGAATGGCACCTACCCGAGGTCGCCGATTATTCATGGCTACTATCGCGGTATGGGATCCGTGAACTGGTGAACAGCGGAAAGGTGGATGAGGTCTGGGTATGGGGAGGTCCTCATTTCGGATTGGCTGGTGCCACCATGATGGGTGCTAGCGACAGCTATTGGTTGTTGGGTCCAGGCGTGAACGGTGTGGACCTGGACCAACGCATAATTCTGATGGGCTTCCCCCTTCATCGAACCGTGGAAGGGGCTTTGCATACCTTTGGTCATCGCATTGAAGGCATTATGGCCCATGTCTATGGCAGCTGGGATAATGAACTCAGCCATGCCTGGGACCAGTTTACAGCCATCGAAAAGGACCATCCGGGCCAGGCGGCCTGTGGAACCGTTCATTACCCACCCAATGGGGTGAGCGATGGTAACTATGCCAACCCAGGCGCCGTACCATCGACCTGCGAAGAGTGGCCGAACTATCCCGAGCTGACGGGAGTGACCACCAATGTCTCGGGCAATACCTGGGGCGCGTCTACGATCGGTGGATTTGAGTTCCAATATCTACGCTGGTGGATAGGCAACCTACCGCGCTCGACGGGCGAAACGGACGAAAAGCAGAATAATTGGTGGCGCTACATTATCGACTTTGTGAGCTACGACTAGCTACCAAACGAACATGGAATGCGACTCGCAAGTCCGCATCAAAAGAGGTAGACTGGGAGAAGCCCGTCGACGCAGGAGGAGACTGTGAACGCTATTCGCAAATCGTACGAGTATTCCTTATATGTAGTCGTATTGCTGGTCTGTTGCGCGCTCTTCGCTTGTTCCGGCCCCACGCCGGATACGGATCTGGGTCAGCCGGATACAAGTCCGGCGGATAATGGCGACCCGTCCGACTGTGAGGGGCCAACGATTGACGATTTTGCGGTTGGTGTCTTGGCGGGTGATACCTTTGACGCGTGGGCGGATGGGCAAGAGATCCCGTTTTCTTCCCCGGGGCAGAGTTCTCCTTATACGAGCGTCGATCTTTTCGTAAAAGGCGGATCCGGGGTAGCCACGACCGTCAAGGTCACCGTCACGAATTCTTCGACTTCGGAAACATACTCGGAGACCACATATACGGACGTGTCGTTTACCTGTGTCGATGGAGTGGGCTTTGTTCTGAAGAATTTCTCCATCGAATACTATGTAGACGATGTTTTTGAGCTCGATGGAGACGGGGTAGATCTGGAGGTAGACGCTGTCTTTCTTAACAGCGAGGGCAACACGATCAACGTTTCCACCATGGTTGTGGGATCGCTATTTTTTGAACCATGAGATTTCTATTTCCAGTGGTGACGGCTCTGCTGGGGTTGGCTCTGGCTTGCACGGACGCACCGCAAGATGGCGGTGTCGGCAATTGGCAACCCGAGGATGTGTACCAGGAGACGACAAACGGGGTTCCAGACGCCTCGAAGGGAACCGATTCTTTGGCCCCACCCTCTGGTAATGGGCCGGATGCCACTTTTGGGGCCGATATGTTGCTGGGTGGAGGTGGAGATAGCATCGATGGCCCAGGAGGTGATGTGGACGAGGGCGGCGACGGTTGTTCGACGGCCGGGGCAAACCCGATGGCCCTTATCGCCCCAGCGGGCTTTACCACCACGCCATTGGCTTCGGGGGCTCCCATCCCATTGAAGTTCGGGTCGGAAGGCGGATCGTCCACCGTGTTCAACCTGGTAACGATGGAAGCGTATGGTGTGGCAACTGAGGTCTGGTCGGTGCTCACCACAGCGGACGGAACGGTGCTGGGCGACGAGACGGCCAAGGACGTCGTCTTTTTATGCCAGTCGGACGGTTCTCGACTCATGCCCAACTTCACCATTGGGTTCGATTCTTCCGTGGATATGGTGGATTATCTCGACACCACTCTCACCCTTCGAGTTGAGCTACGATTTGGTGCAAATGCGTCTCTGGAAGCGGTGCATACAGGGCCGCTGGAGTTGTCTTTCGAATGAAGTCACGTACAGCTGCGATAGTTGGTCTGGCGTTGGTCTTTGCCCTGGCGGGGTTGGGATGTCCTCCCCCTACACCACCGACACCAGTCGATCATGGTGGCGATATAACGGATATCATCGATGGAGTCAGTCCGAAGGCCGAGAAATGCCTCGACTGTCATCAGGGGATCGAAGACGCTCATCCCAAACAAGCGTTGAGTTGCACCAATTGCCATGGTGGTAACCCCGAGGCCACAACGAAGGAGACGGCGCATACACCATTGCCTGACTCCTCGGTCGAGTTGAAGAAGCTGTCCACGGATGAGCTCGACGCGCTCGCCGAAAGCGATCCGGATGCTCTCCTCTTTATCAATCCGGGAGATCTGCGCGTGGCGAGCCGTGGTTGTGGGGCGTCCAACCCGGCCGCGGGCGGCGGCGGCTGTCACCAGAAGATTGTAGAGACGGCCAGTCGCTCGGTTATGCAGACCTTTACGGGACATTATAATATGCCGCGCTTCCTGGCTGGGATGCAGGAACGGGCCGCCGTATATGGGGTCGTCGAGGTCGAGGATCCAGACTATGATCCGAGTATTCCGTTGTCGGTGCCATCCCTTACACCTCTTCGAACACCGGACGCCTCCGCACCGGCCGGTGCCACGTCGACCATCATCGACCAATACCTGCCGCAGAAGTGTCCCACCTGTCATACTGCGTCGTGGGGAAAGAATAATACGCCGGGTGATTACCGGAGCTCTGGCTGTACGGCCTGCCATATGGTCTATGCCGAAGATGGAATCTCTCTATCGGGTGATCCACAGATCCCCAAGAACCTGCCCTCGCACCCGATAAAACATGAGCTGACGCTCGCCATTCCCACCGGCCAATGTGAGCATTGCCACTACCAGGGGGCGCGTATCGGTCTGGCCTACCAGGGGATCCGCGAAGGGGGCTTTGACGATAAACCCGAGTTTGCCCAGCCTCTGGGCCGCAGTATTCATAACCACGGCGCGGATTTCTATTTTGTCGATGAAGACACCACCAATTCGGTGGACGAGACGCCGCCAGATATTCACTTCGAACGCGGCATGCATTGCGCCGATTGTCATACCTCCCGTGAAGTACATGGAGACGGGCATATCTATAGTACCGCCAAGGGGCAGTTGGATATTCATTGTCGGGATTGCCACGGGACCATCGACGATCCGATACAGGAATCGGAAGATGGGACCTTTCGTACAGCCCATGGTACGGAGCTGACCCAGGTCTTTCGTGGGACCGATGGAAAAATATATCTACGTGGACGGGTCGATGGAGCCATTCATCCGATGGTTCAGATCAGCGAATCGATCCATGAGCCGGAAAACACCTATATGAAGATGGCCATGGGGCGAGATCCCGTCACGAACTTCAGCCACACGGATACGATGGAGTGCTGGACCTGTCATACGTCCTGGCGTTTGAGTTGCTTTGGTTGTCATGTCCGCCAGGACGATCGTTTGCCAGGCCGCGATATCCAGACCGGTCAGCTGTCGACGGGGCTGGTGCGGGCTGATCGTAGCTTCTGGACCATCGATCTGATGGTGCTCGGACAAAATCGTCGGGGCATGATCGACACCATGTGTGCGTCCATGCAGGTGTTCCTACATTATAAAGACGAGACGGGCGTTGATACGGTCTCCAATCGATGTCGGGAGACGTCGACGGGTAAAGTCGGCTTCGGCTGGATGCCCAATAACGCCCATACGATTCGCCGAGAGGCCCAACCCTGTACGCGTTGTCATGTGGACGCCAGCGGTTCCAACGAAGAAGCGGTTCGCGCCACCTACGGCTTTGGTGCTCCCTGGCTTGGATTCACCGAGACCGACGACAGAGGGATCACCTACGATCTGACCCGCATGCTCGATGATAGCGGTGTCCCCCTATCGGAATTCCCTCACGAGGGGAGTGGTCCCGTCCCGATGAGCATCATCGAAAAGGTATTGCAGCCGGGTTCCCACCAGAACTGAGCGAGCAAACCGATCTTGCCAGTGGTGCCCCCGAGACCTAAACTGGTAAATACAGGAAAATTCGTACAAATGGGAGCAGGGCATGGCAGAGCCACTTTGGACTGTGCAGCAGGCGGCCGACTGGTTGAACATCTCCGAGCGAACCGCCTATCAAATGGCTCGAGATGATGCGTTGGCGGGGGCGATCAAGATTGGTGGCTCCTGGCGTGTGGACCCTCAGCGTCTCCAGGATTGGGTGTCCGGCCGGGTGGCTGCGTCGGGGACTGGGCTGACGCGGCAGGTATACGACGCGACGGCCCCGGTGGAGACGGCGCGGACGCCGCCGTCGTCCTGGTATCGAAGCGCAGTGCGTGACCAACAGGAGAGACGTGCGGTACTCGCGGCGAACTGGCAGGTGGTCGCTCATGGAGATGAGCTTATCGAGCCTGGAAGTTATCTGGCGGGTTGTACGGCCTCTGAGCCCTGGCTTCTGGTTCGAGATGAGGAGGGTGGTCTGCGCGCCTTCTCCAATGTCTGTCGTCATAATGGGACGCCTGTCGCCGAAGGGCGGGGAAAGGCAGAGCAGTTCGTATGCCCCTATCATGGTTGGCGCTATCATCTGGATGGTCGCCTCTCCAAAGCACCCCGCCTTGGAGGCATCAAGGATTTCAATCGAGAGGAGTTTGGTTTGCGCCCCTTGCAGGTCCAGCAGTTCGGGCCGTTGATCCTACTCAATATAAGCGGCGATTGTTCGCCTCTGGATCTGTCTGTTTTGACGACGCAACTCGACGCCTCTGGTTGGGATAAGCTCAAACGAGTCGAACGACGTAGCTACCATTTGAAGTGCAATTGGAAGGTCTTCATCGACAACTATCTGGATGGTGGTTATCACGTGCCGTCGCTGCATCAGGATCTGGCCGCAGACCTGGATCTGCAGAGCTATCGGACGGAGCTGTTCGAGCGCTACTCTATCCAGACCGTGGGAGCCACAACGGGCTCTAGCGCGCGTATTGGTGATGCGATTTATGCCTGGGTCTATCCGAATCTGATGATCAATCGGTACGGGCCGATGATGGACGTGAATGTTGTCGTGCCGACCGGCGCGGAGACGTGTCGCGTGGACTTTGACTGGTATTTCGAACCGGGTTCTGACGCATCCTTTATCGCGGAGAGCATCGTGGCGAGTGAGCAGGTGCAGGACGAGGACATCGCGGTCTGTAACGCCTTACAGGAGGGGATGCGTTCGATGCATTTTCGGCCGGGTCCCTATGCGCCGCGGGTAGAGCAGGGCAAGCATCATTTTCACGGCCTGATCGCGTCGGATCTGCCCTGATTGTCTGTAGCGACCACCGTTGAAAGAATGGCAGGTCTCAATTAATCTGTGGCCACTTGGATTTTTGGAGGGTGTGGATGCTTCGTTGGTTTACGAAAGGGTTCTTGTTGGTTCTATTGGTAGTTTCTCTCGGATGTTCGGGGTCGAGCGGAACCGCTACGGATACGACAGGTACCGATAGCCAGAGTGGAGATCAGGGCGTAGATGTTCCAGCGGTACCGGACAGCAGTGATGCGGCAGACACATCGTCCGCCGATGAAGGGAACCCCATCGACACCCCTGGTGCGGACACGGAAGAAGATGTCGTTGATACCGACACAATCACCCCACCAGGCGCGCCAGCACAAGGGCTCTTACAGCTACGAGTAACACATAATATGGCGGAGCCGGGTTGTGTGGAACAGAATAACTGTGGCTTGGATATTGAGGTCTCCGCAGCCGAATCCGCAGCCTGGGTTGAGGCTCTTTCTCAACATAGCAATATTCCGGTTTTGCATTGGGACCGCCCCATGCCCTGGTTCGCATTCTCAGAAGATCCCGTCGGCGATCCGGTGCAATTCTACAACGCCCGCATGCCCATCGAATTACGTGAATATGTGGATGCCTACGCCGCCGCATTCAGTGTTGGGGGAGGCTATCTGGCACTTACACCTTTGAATGGCACGCGAAACGCGGTGAAACCCCAATTTGTGGTTGGTGGTGAAAGCCCGGTTGGCGCAGAATGTGATTCGATGGCTCCCGATCAGGTCTTTGCGGTGGACCTGCTGGGAGGTCTGGAACCACAGGATATGATCCTGGGCAGCACCTATCTTAACTTCGTGCGGTATATGTACACTCGGTTGCAGCCCGCGTATCTCGCGTTGGGAATCGAAGTGAATCTCTACGAGGAAGGTTGCGTAGATCACCCTGGCGCCTTCGATGATTTCGCGACCCTATACCATTGGATCTACGATGCTCTGCGTGCGGACGGTGTAGAGATACCAATCTTTGCTACGTTCACCCTGGTGGACATCATGGGTTTCGATGAAAACGACTGCCAGGGACCGGGAGATTTCGCGGCCTGTGGTTCTGCCAGACCCGATTTTTCAAGCCTCGATCCAGCCACCTGTTTTCCGATCCACCGATCATCCGTGGATGCTCTGGATGAGGGGGACCGGCTCGATATTCTTGCGCTCTCCTATTATCCGGATCATCTGCGCTCTTCGGTCGAGGATGATGTGTTGACCCTGCAGTCCGGTGATTCCAACGGGGATGGTCCATGCGTCGGTGTCATACATCTAGCAGATGTTCCCGATCCGCTGGATCATCTCGATCTCCTGGGTTGGGATAAACCGATGGTTTTTGCAGAGAGTGGGGCCCATTCCTGCCCAGTACCGCTATATTTTGAACCTACCGTCCCCGGTGATGACCCCCTGGTCCTGGTCCTTCCGGGCTCGCCGGCTCGACAGGCCCATTATATGACGACCATCCTTGATGCCGCCACAGCCCACGAGATGCCTTTCGTTGTGAACGCCTTCTTGAACGACTATCCGCCACTTTCGCCGTTCGTGGCGCGTGAGGGGATCATGCCGGCCCCATTGGTGGCCCTGTTCAACACCTTCTCCTGTATGGGCATACGGGATGCCGAGGGCAATACGAAAGGCGGACTGCCATGGGGGAGCCCCTAGGCCTTCGCGGGAAGACGTCAGGTGCGGTTGATCTGGGCGAGGAGGCGACCCGCTTTACGGGGCTCCATAGCGAGGGCGCAGATCATACCTCCGGCCATGGCTCCCATGACTCCCACTGCACCCACCTCACAACCCGAGAAGAACAGATCTTTGATGGGGGAGTGGGCGCGCAGGTGGTCACAAGCGTAGCGTTCGATGGTGGGCTCAATCCCATAGATCGATCCCTTCATGGGGCGGCAGAAATGATCTGTCGACAGAGGTGTCCCCAGCTCAGCAAAATCCAGCATGGGCTTGAGGCCCGGTAGCCGAGCAAAGAATTGCTCGAGTAGCTTCTCGGTCATGGCCGCTTTGAAATCCTGGTAGTCCTGATCCCGATTGCGCCAGGGCTGGTCTCGCCAGGGGGTAAATACATCCCAGGGGACAAAGGTTACAACCTCACCGGTGTGGTGTTGGTCGTCCCCCGCGTCGTGGTCAGGGTTCTTCAGGCTCGGGAAACTGCAATAGAGCACCGGTGCATCGGGTGGCGGTTCCCCCGGTCGTACATCCCATTCACCGGCTTCCAGATCCCAGGTGTCGTAGAACCATTTATTTGCCGCTCCAGCACCCGCACTTCGGATATCGCCCTTGAAGCCGAGATAGAGGCATAGATGGGCAGGGGCAGGGGTAAGGGCAGAGATCTCCTCCGTCCAGGACCCGTGTACGGACTCGGGCAGTAGTCTTCGAACCGTACTCATCACCCCGGCCGCCGATACCACACGATTGGCCTTGATGACTTCCCCGGTGCCGAGACGCACGCCGCTGGCGCGACCGTCTTCAATACAGATCTCTTCCACATCCGAACGGATCCGGGTCCAACCACCCGCTTCGGCTACGGTGCGCAGCAGATGGCGGCCGATCTCCGGAGCCCCTCCCACCGGGTAGTAGGCGCCGTGTACGAAGTGACGGCTCACCAGAGCCTGTACCGCGAAGGCGGCCCGACTTGGTGGAGAGCCATGGTAGCCCCATTGGCCGGTCATCACCTTCTGCAATTTCTTATTGGGTGTGATCTCGTCGAGGACATCCTGAAGACGTTGTTTAAAAGCCTTTTGCGCGCCTCGTCCCATAAATCGTCCCAGAGGCCGCCCCCACCAATTCGGGGGTAGGGCACGGGATTTGAGGTAGCCTTTCATTCCTTTACTGACGGTGTATACGCGTTTGAGATATTCATCGATGGCCGCCTCTTCCTCGGGAAAGGCCGCTCGAAGATTCTCCCGGTATTGCTTTTCACTGTCCGGGAAATCGATCTGCATCCCGGGATAATAGAATTCGTCGTAGACCGGACCCAGACTCTTCCATTCGAGCTGCCCATCGGTCAGCAGATGGAGGAGGCGTCCGAGCATCGCTTTGTCTGTGACCTCACCGATCGCATGGACTCCCACATCCCAGTGGTATGGACCGCGACGAAAGGCGTGGGTGAATCCACCGGGAACATAATGCTGCTCAAGGACGAGAACCTTCTGGCCTGTCTTTGCCAACATGGCGGCCGTGGTCATCCCGCCCATTCCGGAGCCAATCACAATCGTGTCCCACGGACCCTCGGGTCCTTTGGTTTTGCTCCAGTAGGTTTCGGAGCGTTTGTTCGAGGTTTCGCCCATATGTAAGGTTCCCGTACCCAAATCCAGGGACTACGGTTCTACTGGAAAATGCGGACCAATTCCACTGTGTTCCGGTCCCAACGACTTCGCTCTCTTGTGAAGAACGCGTTCTGAGCATAGGATGAGCCACATTCGATCGCATTTTCTATTCTATGAGTACGCCATGATTACGTTTCGTTCTTCGGTCTTTTTCCTTGGTCTCTGCCTTATCTTTGGATTGGGAGCTTGTGGAGGTGACAGCAACGGCGTCCCGATTCTACCCAGTCCGGACAATGGCGGAACGGTAGACACGGGTACGATCCCAGATTTCGGAACCGGTGGGGATGTGGGGGCTGGCAATTATCCAGCACTGCCCACCTCTTTGCCCTCTGTGGCGCATGCGGGTGTGGTTTATGTATCCCATTTCCACACCTCCGATCTTCGTATGGTCCGTGTCGATGGAGCGACTCCCGTGTCTCTACCGAGTTATGAACTAGGAGTACCGGGGGACGATCTGGCCCTGGATCCAGACAACGACCGTCTTTTTGTGGCGAAATTCGTCAGTAAGCAGGTAGAGGTCCTGCAATTATCTCGTCCCGCCAGCCCAAGCGCTCCCGTGAGTGCACCGGTACCTCTGGCCACGATCCCGTTGGCGGAGACTCCTCTGCTCGTACGGCATGACCGTGCCCTTAACAGGCTCTACGTCTTTACGGCTCCCGACGCGGGAGGAGGCTTGCTGACCACCTTCCATCTCTCCATCTACGATATGAGCAATCCGTCGCAGCCGATATTGCGCAACCCGATGCCCCATAATGTGCCGGTAACCACGTCGGTGGCGCTCGATCCTCTACGCCAGATCCTCTTTTTATATGAGAGAAACTCCACGACGGATGCGCGCTATCTGCATGTGTATGATCTATTATCTCCCGACCTGTCGGAGGTGCCCGGAGCCCCGTTGAATCTCAACACCATGTTCCCCCAGACCAATAATACGGGGATGTCGATACGGGGTCTGACGGTGGATGAGAACCAGCACCGCCTCTACGGGGCTCGTGCACAGACAGCCAACTCTGAGCTTATCGTCATCGATTATCCGGGCGCATTACCTACGACGACACAGCGATATGGTGACCTCGCCAATATGGCGTTGGCCACGGTGATTCCCGACTTCTTTAATGTGGACCTGCCGCCGGAGTCTCGGCCCAACCTCCTCGACGCCTTTGGTCCGCATCTGGACCGGCAATTGGGGGCCATCTTCTTCTCCGCGAGTGCCTGGGCCGCAGATGTCTCCTTCAAGCACGCCATCGTGGTTCCGATGAACAGCGCCCTTCAGCCGGTGCCCGCCTGTGGTGAGTTCGAGGGCTTTGGCTGCTTCTACAAGGGATACTCTAACGGTACTTCCGTGGGCTATAAGGCGACGGATGAGGCCGCCTGTGTGAACAGCACCCACCGTGTGTTCGTTGGAAGTTCCTTTGACGTCTCCAGCGAGGCCGATCCCGGCTCTCTCCACCTGTTCCGCTATGACACGACCCTGTCGATGACCCCATGGCTTGAAGCCGATGGGGGCAATCCCGTGGTCGGTGGTCTGCCCATCAACGCCATCTGCCATTGATTCGTTGGCAGGTTCGCTATTCCGCGGGTTCGAGGCCCGTCGGACAGCTCACTCCGGTCCCACCCAGTCCGCAATAGCCCATGGGGTTCTTGTGCAGATATTGCTGGTGTGAATACACCCACTACAAAGGCAGCACAGAAGACAGATACGGGGCTTCTATAGGGTATGCAGGTCACCTCCATTGCCCTGCATCGTCCCCGGCAGTATTCTCTAGCTGAACATTCGGGGGAACATCATGGGTCGCGTCTATTCTTTGCTGCTTTCTGCTCTTCTCATCGTCGCCATGGGTGGGCTGAGTGCCTATGGTGGTGGGAAGAAAGATCCATGCACAGGAGACGACAGTGAACTGAAAGCAAGACGTGGATGCAAAAACTTGAAGTACCGTGACCTGACAAACGCGGACCTGACAAACGCGGACCTGACAAACGCGAAACTGGACTGGGCGGACCTGAGCGGCGCGGACCTGACAAACGCGAACCTGACAAACGCGGACCTGTACGGTGCGAACCTGACCGGTGTTCAATCGGGGGGCATCACGGGAACCCCAAGACTGTCGCACGGTTGGCAGCTCGTGGAGGGGTATCTCATCGGTCCGGGCGCGGACCTCGAAAACGCGAACCTGGAAAACGCGAACCTGACCGGTGTGAGATCTGGCGGCATTACGGGAACCCCAATACTGCCACCCCGTTGGCAGCTCGTGAAGGGGTATCTCATCGGTCCGACCGCGGACCTGAGAAAAGCGAACCTGACCGGCGCGAACCTGACCGGCGCGGACCTGAACAAGGCGAACCTGACCGACGCGAAACTGACCGACGCGGACCTGACCGACGCGAACCTGACCGACGCGGTCCTGCTTGGCGCGGACCTGACCTACGCGGTCCTGCTTGGCGCGGACCTGACAGGCGCGGACCTGACAGGCGCGGTCCTGACCGGCGCGAACTTATACGCCGTCAAATCCGGGGGCATCACGGGAACCCCCAAAGCCCTCCCCGACGGCTGGAAGCTCATCAACGGATATCTCATTGGAAAGCACGCGGACCT
>PBVT01000054.1 GCA_002728755.1 Myxococcales bacterium | reverse complement strand
TCGATACCGTCACATAGGGTCTCTGTCGCCTCATGAGCGGATAGGGGCGTATAGTCGGGTTCGGTCCAGCCGTCGGCTCCCGAGCAAATCTTGATGGACCCAGCACATACGCCGTCCTGGTTATCGGATTGGGGTGCGGTGAGGCCGTTGTCCACAATGCCGTCGCAGTCGTTGTCGATACCGTCACATAGGGTCTCTGTCGCCTCATGAGCGGATAGGGGCGTATAGTCGGGTTCGGTCCAGCCATCGGCTCCCGAGCAAATCTTGATGGACCCAGCACATACCCCGTCCTGCTTGTCGGATAGAGGCGCGGTCAGGTTGTTATCGACAATGCCATCACAGTCGTTATCGATACCGTCACATAGGGTCTCTGTCGTCTCATGATCGGATAGCGCCGTATAGTCGGGTTCGGTCCAGCCGTCGGCTCCCGAGCAAATCTTGATGGACCCAGCACATATTCCGTTCTGGTTATCGGATTGGGGTGCGGTGAGGCCGTTGTCGACAATGCCGTCGCAGTCGTTATCGATACCGTCACATAGAGTTTCCGTTCCCTCGTAATTGGGAAGGTTTGTGTAGTCAGGTTCAGTCCAACCGTCGGCTCCCGAGCAACTCTTGATGGACCCAGCACATACCCCGTTCTGGTTATCGGATAGAGGAGGTGTGAGAGCGGTGTCCACATCGCCGTCGCAGTCGTTATCGATACCGTCACAGATCTCTTCCATTGGTTCCGGTGCATTGCACTCGCTCAACCCTTCCTCGGTACAGGTTCGTATTCCCGTGCAACTCCCATAATCGTTCGTAAATGCACAATCGGTGACGAGACCCATGCTGATTGCATAGTCGGTACAGGAGCAGTTTCCGTCTTGATTCACACATTGGCGGTCTATCTCACCGTCGCTGGTAGAAATCTCTTCGCAGACGTATCCAATCGGGCAATCGGCCTGTTCGTCACAAGATGCTCCGCAGAATTGGCCGAGTTCACCGTAATTAAGACAGTGATTCTGGCTTTCCATTGAGGAACAATCGCTCGTATTGATGCAGGGCAGGCAAAGATGGGAGCCATTTGAGATACAAACAAAGAGCGCGTCGGAACTTCCGGTATTGATGGTCCGACAGCTCCATCCCGGGGAGCATTCATCGATACAAAGCTCTGAACAGACCCAATTGCCTTCGTGGAGCAGGCACACACCCGAGAGGCAGTCTCCATTTTCTTCACAGGGATCCAGGAAACAGCCGGAACCGGGTGTGCAATCCGAGGTATCTGTTAGGCCCCCTGTATCCGGGCTTACGTCGGTACCGACGGTATCTGGGATATCGCCGGCTCGGCATATACCGGCCTCACAAATAAGCCCTGCATCACATGTGTCATTGCCATAGCATGGGCCATCGAGTTCACCCGGTTCGGGGAATCCGGGGTTTTCTGTACATATGAATTCGACACATACGAGATCGTCGTCACAGGTCTCGTTCGGATAGCATGGTCCGCCGAGGTAACCCTGGGGCTCTGGCGGTGCCTCCCCACAGATACCATTTGCGCATACAAGACCATCATCACAGCTTTCATCCGGGTAACAGGCCGTACCCATGACACCCTGTTCGACAGGTGTACCATCGCTGCAAGCCCACATGGTCATCAGCAAGACGACCCCTATTTTGCTCGCAAACCGTTGCATCGAAAATCCCATTCTACCCGTTCCCCTATTGATTCTACCCGATGCCGTTGTTGGTTGCGAGGGTTATGGTGACGGCTTTCGTTTAATAACCGAATCGGAGCTTTTGCGCATTGAAGTTGTCGGACAGTTCAGAGTCCGTCAGAGCACGAGTGTATATCCGTGCAATGGAGATCAGGGCATCACAGGGTTCTACATGATCTTCTCTCGACCCGATCCCGATGATACCTGCGGGACTCCCGCCAAGGTGCCCCGATGTGCTCTGTGTATGAACCAGCTCATCGTTCACATAGAATTCGTAGCCGATCTCGTCACGGTATCGTAACGCGAAGCGATACCATTGATTAAAATTGTATAGATGGCCGGCCATATAGACCGAACCTTTCATCCCGTTATTGTGGAGGCTTCGTCCTCCGTCGTGCGCGGACCACATCCAATTCATCTTGCCGGACCCACCCAGATAATTTGTGATGATGCCCGTATTGTAGCTTCGATGACTACGAACCTTGGCCCAGACCTCTAAGGTTATTTCTGCGGCGTTCTGATAGCTAACCCAGGTGGATACATCGAAGCCTCCGCCATCAAAGCTGAAAGACCCGTCGCCATCCGAACTAAACGCTACACTGCCCCATTGTGTTGCATCATGGTTGTTTCCGCTGATGTCGTACCAGATGTTCCCGCTTCCTGGATAGCTGGAGGCATTGGATGCGTCGAGATGAAGTTCGAGCCCTGCCTCTGTCAGATTACCCGTGGCGCTGTTTAGTGGTCGCCATTCGCTTCCATCAAAGCCTTCAAAATTCCCCAGGGTGGAATTAAATCGGATCATACCGGTCTGAGGGCTAGCCGGACGTTGCTCTGTGGTACCAACGGGGACTACGACCGCGCCTGTACCTGCTACTTCAAGCTCCGCCTGCGGGTTGACGGTCCCAATTCCCACGCGCCCGGAATCGGTGACGACCACAGTGGATGCATTACTGGCGGCCAGGTGGCTGCCTTCATCGGTCCATTGGGTTCCTCCGGAGCCGCATATCCAGCTGCTACCGTTCCATTCTGGTATTTCACCGGCGCTGCACCCGAGAGAATTCAAGGTATCAGCGTCACCGTCGGCGATGTCGGCGGGAACGCCGGAAAGATCGGTCCATGCGCCAGAGAAGTGGTCGCCAGTGATATAGCCGGCCCCGGCGACAGTTGCCAAGACCTCAGCGTCGGAGAGCTGGGTGTCGTCATCGCCGTCCGCCAGATCGGACGGTAGCCCGCTCTTGGCTATGGGGTCGAGGCTGCTATCCAGTGTTTCCAGATTGGCTTGTACCTGGTCGATGTTGGCCTGGATTCCGTCGAGGGCCGTCGAGCAAATCCAGGCAATACCATCCCATTGGGCCAGCTCACCCGCGGCGCATAATAGGGTCGATAAGGTGTCGATATCGGTATGGACCGCACATACCCAGTCGGTGCCATTCCACTTGATGATCTCGTCTTCGTTGCAGGTGTTGATATCTCCCAGGGTGTCGTTATCGCCGACCACATAGCCCAGGGTATCCAGGCTCCCTTGCAGCTCCGACTCCGTCAGGAATTCGTCGGTATCTGTTACCTGGACGAAGCTCTCTGGTGGCTGGCCGCCTAGGGTTACGGCGTTTTCGGACTCCACCGCACGTTCGGCCAGATCGGCTCGCAGGGCGTAGGGGACCGAGATGACCCGTTGTCGTGGCACGAGGGGAGCCTGACCATTTATCTGAATCTCAAGCCAACGGGTCTCCTCTAGCAGCTCTGCTTCGAAGGGGGCCTCCAGTCCGAGCGCGACACGAAACACGCCCTGTGCGATATCGACTTCCGCATGTGTCTCTGTCCAAAGATTGATGCCGTCGGTCTGCTGATCAAAAAGGGTGAACTTAAAGGTATAGGGCGTGGCACAGCCCTGACAGTCGATTGGCGTACCGACCGCATCGGTCAGATAGCCCTGGTATTCGAGTCGATCGGGCACCGAGGCCAACGACGCTCCCGTGAACATCATGCTCACGATTGCAATCAGACTCAAGTGACGCCACCAACCCATGACTCTCCTTTTGCTTTCCATACCTAGAGCGGCTTTTTATGAACGTAGCCCGCGCCACCGTCACCCCCTCGGCTCAAGCCGTAGGGAAGCGTATCTGCAGCACCAGGACTACCCTCTCCACCGATGACATCGGCGCTGAGGCTGGCGGGGTCGTCTGTTATGAAGAGCACCGCCCCTCCTGCTCCGGCTCCACCGCCGCCGGTTTCACCACCATTGGGGCCTGCATCGGCGGTTAACCCGTTGCTCCCACGAGCGGTGACGCCGTTGCCGGGCTCGATATTTGGAGCAATGATGATGATGATGCCTCCACCATTTCCGCCGGCTCCCGAGGTTGATGCCACACCATCCGTCTCACAATCCGTGCCACCCGAACCACCGCCAGAACCCATGAAGATCTGGCTGAGATCGTTGACACCATAGGTCGTGCCACCGCTTCCGGAACTGGCCCCTAGACTGGTTTGTCCGACAGATCCAGCGGTTCGGTGTGCGCCTCCACCCCCACTATTTCCGGTATCCGCCTGGCCGAGACCGGCGCCGCCTCCACCATCGTTATTGCCAGGCACTCCGGCAACACCGAATACGTTATAGGACTCGCCCTGCTGTCCATTCGCGCATTGTCCCACGGCTGCTCCACCACCCCGATAGCCCAGACCATCGGCGTCAATATGGCCGCCGGACTCAACAGTGACAGTCCCGGTGGCCATAAAGGCGATAACACCACCGGCCTCCCCATTCCAGGGATCGGCGGTTATCGTTCCGCCGTTCTGGACCGTGACGTCTGTGTATTGGGAAATCTGGATAATCTGGGCCTTTTGATGGTCCGAACCAGGGCAGCCCGGAGAGGTGCAATAGCTGTTTACCAAGGCGCTGGTGAGATGAATCGTGTCTCCGTCGATCGACTCAATCTGGTTCGTTTCGTAGTTGCCTGCGTGGGGGCCGCGTATGTCGATGACAAGAACATAGGAGCCGGCTGTGAAGCCGACGGGATTACTGACCAGAAGAGATGTGGAACCGGCGTCAGCGGCTCCATTGATCCGAGACTTCACCGGATCGATGTGAACGGTGCTATCCACCACGAGGGCACCGTCGGTGCCATCTCCGTAGCATGGCAGATTTAAGGTATGGGTGCAGCCCGTGACCGGGTCACAGGTGTCCGAGGTACATGTGTTGCCGTCATCACATACTGCGGCGTTGAGCCCGCTCGAGCCGCAACTATTACCACAGGAGTCCACCACCGGTACTCCGCAGGCGACCGTGTCTGGATCGCATTGGTCTGGGTTCAGGCCGGTTCCCTGATTGGGGCATTCGTTTCCACAATTATCTGTGATGATCGCCCCGCATGTCACGGTTGAGGGATCCGCGCATTGGTCGAGGTTGAGACCTTCTCCGGTTGCGCCACAGGATTCGCCACAGTTATCCAGGACATCCAGGCCACACCCTACGGACGAGGGGGGTGGACAGATCTCATTACATATTTTGATCTTTCGATAGGCGGTTCCATCGCACACTCGAAGCGAATTGCCGGTGAGATCATAATAGATCTTCCCGATCGTAGACGGGCCACATGGGGCGGGCTCCAGGGTGCCGATCTGGTCGACGTGGTCTACGCAGGACCAGGACGACCCGTCGTGGCGAAGCATTTGCCCATTCGAACATGCCAGGGCCGCGAAGCTGTCGGCGTCTCCATCGAGAAGATCGGCCGGAACGCCAGTCAACGAGGAGAAGCTCCCCGCTTTGGCCACAGGCGCGAGACTCGAGTCAAGGGTGTTCAGGTTGGTCTGTACCTGGTCTATATTCGACTGCAGAACGTCCAGGACCGCGGAACAGATCCAGGTGCTACCGTCCCAGAAGACGATCTCTCCCGCTGCACACAGGAGACTCGATAAGGTGTCGGTGTCGGCGTTGACGGCACATACCCAGTCGGTGCCATTCCACTTGATGATCTCGTCTTCGTTGCAGGTGTTCATATCCCCCAGGGTGTCGTTGTCGCCAGGCACATAACCCAGGCTCTCCAGAACCTCCTCTAGCTCCGACTCCGTCAGGAATTCGTCGGTATCAGTTACCTGCACGAAATCTTCCGGAGGCAGGCCGCCGAGGGTTACGGCGTTTTCGGACTCCACGGCACGTTCGGCCAGATCGGCTCGCAAGGCATAGGGAACCGAGATTACCCGCTGGCGTGGCACCAGGGGAGCTTGGCCATTAATCTGGATCTCGAGCCAACGCACGTCGTCCAGGATGTCGGCCTGGAGAGGCTCCTCAACCCCCAACTCTACTCGAAACACCCCATCCTTAATGTCTACGCCGGCATGAATCTCCGTCCATAAGAGGTTGCCTTCCGCCTGCTGGTCGTAAAGAGAGAACTTGAAGGTGTAGGGTGCTGCACAACCCTGGCAGTGAATCGGCGTTCCCACCGCATCGGTGAGGTAGCCCTGGTATTCCAGCCGCTCCGGTACGGAGGCATAACTCATCGCCGTAGCCATGAGGCTTGCGATAAGCACCAAAACTGATCGGTACCAAAAACCCATACCACCTGCTCTTCTACCCGAGCGAGCACCTATTCTACCCGATGCTTCCGGTGGTTGCGAGTCGGGCGAAGAAATCGATCTATTAGTTACAATTCGGGCCGTCATTTCCGCTCGTGCGGAAATAGCGAGTACCGTTCAGATACGTTCTACGTTTGTCATCTTCCGTCACGTGATATTGGTTGACGCGGCCATCGTAGAATTTGAGGATCAAGGTGGCTTTTCCACCTTTATTCTGGACGGTCCATGTGCCGTTTCCTCGTCCTCGACCGTGTCCGTAGGCCGTACTTCCGCTCCCCACGTCACTACCGACACCTTCCCCCGCGTTCACCGTGAAGCTGCTACTGCTATAGTAGGTGAAGTGACCAGCAGCACAGAGGCCGATGGCTTCTTTGCTGGATGAGCCCGTATAACTACCGTCGTAACCACTGCTGGATGTTGTGTGCATATAGGTCAGCTTTCGGTTGTCGAGCTTTTGCTTCCAGACTCGATCGACCGGGTAGGGGACTGGCTTGAAGAAGCGCACACTCTTCGCCATCGAGTGAACCAATTTGATGAGCTCTGGCGAGTTCTCTCGCTCGAGAACCAACATTAAGAATGTCGCGCCTTCACCGTGGGGAGAGACGAGATTTACCGTATAGGCGATGCCTGGTCCCTTTCCGGGCACATCACCTGCGAACTCAACCGCCAGGCCGTTGGATCCGAATGGGCGAGGTTGTCCCTTCAATTGGAACTTCACTCCTTCTGCCACCTCAATCCCAACATGGGCTTCCTGCTGAATCTGCTGCACGGATTTGGCTGTATTTCCGACGACAATCACCATGCCGGGCTTGGTGTTGTGTCCGAACACGAACTTCTCCTCGACCTTTCGAGAGACCCAGCCACGGGGTTTATTGAACGAGAAGCCCGAATGGGGAAGCTTTGCCTTACCACCGCGCGATGCTCGTACGTTTGTATCGACGGGTGTGCCCATGCTGCCGCCGCCCATATTCATATTGGCGTCCATGCCGCCGCCGCCCATATTCACGTTGGCGTCC
>PBVT01000053.1 GCA_002728755.1 Myxococcales bacterium | reverse complement strand
GGTCTCGGAGACGCCTGCGACGACGACGACGATAACGATGGACTCCTCGACCCCAACGACAACTGCCCCATCGATCTGAACCCAGATCAGAACAACAACGATGGTGACGCGTTTGGAGATGTCTGCGACGACGACGACGATAACGATGGAGTCAACGACGACGAAGACAACTGCCCCTTAACGGTGAATGAAGCGCAGGAAAACACCGACGGGGACAACTTCGGCAACATCTGTGACGACGACGACGACAACGACTCTCTCGAAGACGATAATGACAACTGTCCGCTTATCTCCAACCTCGACCAGTTCAATACGGATGGCGACGCCTTTGGAGATGCCTGTGACGACGACGACGACAACGATGGAACCAACGACGACGAGGACAACTGTCCATTGACCTGGAACGCCGACCAGCTGAACCATGACGAAGATAGCTTGGGCGATGAATGTGACGACGATGACGACAACGATCTGATCCCCGACGAATTCGACAACTGCCAATTCGAATATAACCAGGACCAATTGGACACCGACAACGATGACCAGGGCGATGCCTGTGACGGCGACGACGACAACGACGGTGTGGACGATGCCGTCGATAACTGCCCCAATATGCCCAACGCCGACCAGCTGAATAATGACGCAGCCGAAGGCGATCTCCTCGGCGACGTCTGCGACGACGACGACGATAACGACGGCTTCCTGGATATCGTCGACAATTGCCAGATGGTCGCCAATATCGACCAGACCGACTTCGACGGAGATGGCGAAGGGGATGTCTGCGATAACGACGACGACAACGACGGGCTCGCCGATACCATCGACAACTGTCCCTATACCTGGAACGACGACCAGCTGAATAACGATGGGGACGCCCAGGGTGACGCTTGCGATGACGACGACGATAACGACGGCGTCGACGATCTAACCGACAACTGCCACTTCATCGCCAACGGAAGCCAGGTAAATACGGATGGGGATACCCTCGGTGATGCCTGCGATGACGACGACGATAACGACGGCGTACCCGATACTACGGACAACTGCAGTCTTGTGGTGAACCCCGACCAGTTGAATAGTGACGGGGACGCCTTTGGGGATATCTGCGACAACGACGACGACAACGACGGTGTCGACGATTCAATCGACAACTGCCCCTTCACCTTCAATCCCAGCCAGGCCAACCTGGAAGGGGATTCCCAGGGTGATGCCTGCGACGACGACGACGACAACGACGGCGTACCCGATACCGCGGACAACTGCCCGACCATCTCGAACCCGGGTCAGGCCAACAACGAAGGTGATAGCGAAGGGGATATCTGCGATGACGACGACGACAACGACGGGGTTTTGGACATAACGGACAACTGCCATTTCATCAGTAACCCCAGCCAAGCCAACAACGATGGCGACGCAGAAGGCGACGCCTGTGACGACGACGACGATAACGATGGGGTTTTGGACATAACGGACAACTGCCATTTCATCGGCAACCCCAGTCAGACTAATAACGATGGCGACGCGCTCGGAGACGCCTGCGATAACGACGACGATAACGACGGCGTCAACGACGGACCCGACAACTGTCCCTTCATCGCCAACCCAGGCCAACAAAACAACGATGGAGATGGCCAGGGAGATGTATGTGATATCGACGACGACAACGACGGCGTCAACGACGGCCCCGACAACTGCCCCTTCCAATTCAACCCATCACAAGCCAATAACGACGGAGACACCCAGGGCGATGTGTGTGATGGTGACGACGACAACGATGGCGTCAGTGATGGTGTAGACAACTGCCCCATGAATAGTAACGCCAGTCAGACCAACACCGATGGCGATGGACAAGGTGATGCCTGTGATAACGATGATGATAACGACGGACATCCGGACGGTTCCGATTGTGGGCCTTTGAATCCGGCGGTTCATCCCGGTGCGCCTGAAATCTGCAATGGAATTGACGACGATTGCCAGGGCGGCGTCGACGAAGACAACGCCGCCAACGGCGTGATGTGTCAGCCCATGCTAGCAAACGCTGTGGAAGGTTGCGTCGGTGGCACATGCGTCATTGCCGCGTGTGATAACGCCTATTTTGATATCAACGGAACGATCGGCGATGGCTGCGAATGTTACCAGGGTTCGACGGAATCCCAGGGGACCTCCTGTACGTCGGCTATCAATAAAGGAACCATCACGGACGCTGGACAGACGACCTCTCTGATCGGACGGATCATACCCAGCGGAGACTCCGACTGGTATCGGGTTACGGTGAAGGACGTCGCCGATGCAAGCTGCGACAACTTCCATGTGGACATCCGCTTTGACACCAACCCGGGCAACGCCATGGTCTTCGATGTCTATTGGGGCGGCTGCTCCGCGGGTAATCTAACCTGCACAGCCCAGACCCATTTCCAACGGTATACAGACTTCTACGACGGAACGACGGCTGGCCAATGCCCCTGCTCCAACGATGTGCAGACCGCCGCCACGACCGGCTGTGGCGGAGAAGACGACAACTTCGACACAAGTAAATGTGGTACTTTCCCGCATTATGCACAACCCGGTGCCAACTATTGTGACGACCAGACCGTGGATGTCTATATCCGCGTATATCTGAAGCCAGGGTTTACGAACGCTGTACCGTGTAGTGATTATAAGGTGCAGGTCAGCAACGGTGTGTACAACGCCCCCTGAGACCGAATCAGGCAACTCAGAGTCGCGATATACGAACCTCACCATGCCCAGAGTGTGACCCTGGGGTCCCCACCTGGTCGGTCCCGTCATTAAAGGAGCCACCGCCACCTCCTGGGCCCGCGCAACCCATACTGCTGCAACAGCCTGAGGCCCCACCGCCGGAATAGCCACCGCCACCGCCGCCACCGGTCTGACCACATTCCACTGCGCTTCCGCCACCACCTCCAAAACCGCCTTCGCCGGTCTGGGTGGAAGCATCGTTACCACGGCCGCCCTCTCCTCCCAGATGCGGAGGTTGGGCCCGCGACCCGGTGGATTCACAGCTATACATCTTCGCGGTCCCTTCCGTAAGCCACCCCGCTCCGGCACCCGCCCAATGACTACAGGAACCCGAGCCCCCAGAACCACCGGTGCCAGCCCCGCTGGTCATACCACCACCGTGTGTTGCAGTTTCAGTCGTAACTCCACCAGTGCCTGCGTTGTTGTAGTTGGCTCCACCGCCGCCACCAGCGGCAATTAGAGGGATCAGATTGTCCATATCCAAAGCGACAAAGGTTCCACCGCCGCCACCGCCCAGACAATCATCGCTACAGCTTGGGCCCCGGTTTCCCTCCTGCCCCACAAGAACCTCTAGAGTGGTTCCAGCCACAAGAGTAAATGTCCCTTTCAAGGTGGCTCCCAGACCACCAGCGACTCCTGCGTTGGCATTGCCCCCCTGAGCACCTTTGACCTCTATTCTATAATCCCCGTCTGCGGGTACCTCCCAGGTTTGTATGCCGGTTACTACCGAAACGCTCCCTTCCAACGGGGTGTCGATATACGCCGAGGTACAATCGGCCTGTGATGGCCCGATACGCCCGGCCTTACCACAAGTTGTGAACACAAAGACCGGGAGGGAGCAGTCATTCTTACAACCGTTCCCATTATCGGTGTCTCCATCGTCACAGGCTTCCCCCGGATCAACAACGCCATCACCACAGGCGAGAATACAGGACCCGTCGACGCACTTATCCGCAGACGCCGCACAATACGTTCCGTCTTCTGAGCAATCGTTACCGCAGCCGTCCTGAACGGGGTCTCCACAATCCACACCAACCGCGTCACATTCGGTGGCATCCAATGCGTTCCCAGACGGGCAGCTGTTACCACAGTCATCCTGGATCGGCGTGCCGCATGTAAAGCTCGCCGGATCGGCACACTGCTCTCCATTGAGGCCCGTCCCTGTGCCGCCACAGAGTCCGCCACAATCGTCAAGAAGAGGCAAGGAGCACGCCACGGTGCTGGCGATTGGACAGATTTCGTCGCATAGCTTGATCTTACGGTACGTCGTTCCGTCACATACACGCACGGCACCGCCCGCCACATCAAAATACATTACCCCTACGGAAGAGGCATTACAGGGGGTTGGTTCGGCCGTGGGCAGAGCTCCCCCTTCGTCATCGGAACAAGTCCAGCCAGCATCCGTATTTCGGGCAATCTGCCCGGCCGTACAGGGGAGTGTCGCCAAGAGATCGTTATCTCCATCCGCAAGGCCCGCCGGGGTATTCAACAAATCGAAGAAATCGCCGGTCTTCGCCACGGCCGCAAGCTCTCCATCCAGGGCCGTGACATTCGCCTGCACGGCGTCCAACGCCGTCTGCAGGGCAAAGCCATTATTCTCCACGAAGGCGTCCACCTGCTCTTCCGTAAGTTGGGTGTCGATATCATCCGAACAGCTCCAGGTGGTACCATCCCATTTGGCCAGCTCCCCTGCGGCGCAGAGTAAAGCAGAGAGCGCATCTGCATCACCGTCGGCTATATCCGAAGGGATATCCTGAATGTCGGTCCAATTCAGATCGGGCTCGAAGCCCAACGACTGGAGAGTCTCCAAAAGGTTCTCCGCCGTGAGAAAGTCACCCAACTCGCCAACCTGCACAAAGTCGTCAGCGACGAGGCCGCCCAGGCTTATTGTATCGGAAGCGGTTTCCGCGTGGTCCGCCAATGCAGCCCGCAAGGCGAAGGGTGCCGAATAGAGCTGTTGTCTGGGAAACATTTCGCCCTGCTGGTTCACTTCGATGCCCAGCCAACGGTCTCCAGTCACCATCTCGGCGCTCATCTCATCAAAAAGACCTAGAATGATATGAAAGACACCTTGTTCCACGAGCACCGTATTATGGGTCTCGCTCCATAGAGACTCCCCACCCTCGGCCTGTTCGTATAACCGAAAGGTCATACTGATAGGAATATCGCAGTTCTGAAGGCTGCATTGAATCGGGGTACCGGCACTGTCCGTAAGATACCCCTGGTAATGGATCTCCTGGGGAACATCTGCCAGCACCAGGCCTGCTCCAAGAAAACAAAATACGATCGTCAAAAACCCACGCATATCCACCCCACGCAGTTATCTATCTCAAATCCGTTCTCAGTCGTCTCGCCACCAGACCCACCACCGCGCTTCAGCATGTGGCGTATCGCAGTAAGAGCCACCCGCTCCACTACCAACGACATTCTTCCGTGAACCAATATATATCTCGGCGTTGGCCGTACCGGGGCAACTATCATGTATCGCCCCAAATAAGTCGTTCTTATGGTCGCAGTTCTGGGTGTAGCTCAGACCCGAGCTCACACCATAACAACCGTAACTATGCCCAACCGATGGATTGGGCTTGAAGTTCCAACGAACATCATCGCTCCCCATACCAGTGACATGGTTGGCATAAATCGCAACGGGAAAGTCTCCGGTGCCCGGCGAGGTAAACCACATGCCGTTCGCCCCCGCAGCGCTGCCTGGTGCGCTCGTGATAATATAGTCCGAGGGCGTATTCGTACCATTCGAACTGAAGGCAAATCGAATTCGAGTGGCAGTATCGGGAACCTTCCAGCTCGCATCCCCGTTGGTAGACTGCGTCGGCATCACCCCTGTACCCCAGGTATTAAACATCCACTCTTCCTGCCACTGGACTCCCATCCGTCGCATTGCGAGCGCCCAACCACCACCATCTGTGGTCATATCGCAATAGGCGTCGACGGCCCCAAGGCCACCCGGTCCGTCGGGATCGATCGCGTAGATACCATCCCCACTAGAAGCGTCCGCGTCCAAAATGGCCTTGCACGATGCGGGCACTACGCAAACACCACTCTCACAGGTCTCTCCTGTCGCACAGAGGGTGCCCGTTCCACCGCAGGGGTGACCACAAGCATCCTGGATGGATACGCCACAGGGGGTCTCTAAGATCGTACCACAGCTATCTGGATTGGCACCCGTCCCTACAGTTCCACAATCGTTGGAGCAATCGTCGCGCACGGGCTCGTTGCACGCTACCAGAGCCGCATTGCAATGTAGTGTATTCAAACCCGTTCCTACGATTCCGCAATCGTCACCACAGTCGTTGGTTACCGTATCCCCGCACGCAACCGTATTGGCCGTCGGGCAATTATCCACGCAGGTTCGTATCCGAAGGTAGTCCGTGCCATCGCAAACATGCATCCAATGCGTACCGAGATCGAAATACATAAATCCAATCCGATCCGGTGTGCAGTCGGGACGGGTGGTTACCGTATTGGTTTCAAGTACGGAGCGCGGCGCACATAACCACTGGCTGCCATCCCAGCGAGCGACCTCTCCCAGCTCACATACCAGCGCAGAGAGGGTGTCGCTGTCACCGTCCGCCAGATCGGCCGGTAAACCAGCTTTGGCGATGGGATGCAGGCTTGCATCCAAAGCTGACAGATCGCCCTGTACCGCCTCGACATTCGCCTGTACCGTGTCGATGCCGGATTGGCGAGCTGCGGCCTCCTGGTCCAGTGCAGGCTGCTGTACAAACCCATTGGCGCTGGCAATGTCTACCACCTGTGTCTCCGACAACTGTGTGTCATCGTCTCCGTCGGCGATATCCGTCGGGATCCCCAGTATCTCTTCCCATGACACCTCTGGCGTATAACCTAGAGATTCCAGGGTCGTTACCAATTCCGCGGCAGTAAGAAAGTCCTCGGTCTGTCCCGTCTGTACAAAACTCGTAGCAGGGATCCCCGCCAGAGTTGTCGCATCCGTCGCGGTATCTGCATGATCGGCTACCGCTGCACGCAAAGAGAATGGTGACGAGACCACCTGTTGTCTCGGAAACATCTCCCCCTGGGTGTTCACTTCGATCCCCAGATACCGTGAGCCTGTCAAAAGTTCGTAGGACAAAACCTCATTGGTTCCCAACACTACATGAAAGATCCCCTGGTTTACGGTCACATTTTCGTGAATCTCCACCCAGAGGGGATCCCCACCTGCGACGACTGCATACAACCGAAAGGTAAAGATGATGGGGGTGTCACATGCTTCCAGGGTGCAATGAAAGGCAGTCCCGGCCGCGTCGGTTAAGTAGCCCTGGTAGTGGACCTTTCCTGGCACATCCGCCTTCGCAGACATGACGCCCAACATCATACACAATATCGCCAAGCACCCCTTCATCGCGACCACCCGTCCGACTATAAGACAGATATTCTACGTGGTTCCGTCCGTCTTGGCGAGCGAGTCCCTGAGATCTCAACGAACGAAATAGCCGCCTTGGGACGTACAATCCCCATCATTCGTATGGCGATAACCCGCCTCCCCACATACGGTAGTCCAGGTGGTTGTCTGCCAATCCGTATAATGGAAATTGTCTGGATCAAACCCGATCTGAGAGGCGATGCATCCTGCGTTGACAAAACGATTGCTCTGTTCCCAGGACCCACAATTTTCGGCCCCGACGACCAACAGCATCGCGTCATTCGGGCCGGCGTTTTCCCGTTGGCGCAATGCCAACCGCATCGCTTCTGCATCTCCCACCATGGTCGGGCTCGCCGCCGTACGCGAGTACCGGGTCCCAACGTTGTCGTTACCGTTATAGAACCCCTCGTTCTCTATCGTATGGGAGAATGTCTCGGAACCACTACCCACATTATGGAAGGACACCCAGTGTTCGGTTGTCTCAACATCTCCAAACTTCACCAGCACATCACTAAATTCCACGCGAGTAAATGAGCGCATAAAGCCTTTCGGATCGGTATAGGCTTTGTCTAAAGAGGCGTTCCATGATCCATCCATGGTTCCTTTGATCGCGAGGGTCCAGCCACCTCCATCCGTGCTCATATCGCAGTACGCGACGAAGGATGCTTCGGGGCCGAGACCGTCTGTATCGATCGTGTAGAGTCCATCACCCGTGGAGAGGCCGGCGTCGAGGATATCTTTACAGGAGGGAGGCACACATACCCCCGAAACACAATCTCCGGCCGCGCATTGAGTACCCGTCCCGCCACATGCATTACCACAGGCATCCAGTATCGGAACACCGCATGCAGTCTCGGCGATCACACCACAGGTGGCCGGGTCGGATCCCGTGCCGAGGGTCCCACAATCATTATCGCAATCGTCGAGAACAGTGCCACCACATACCACGGACGCCTGATCGCATTGCAGGGCATTCAAACCCGTACCGACGAGCCCGCAATCGTCCCCACAGTCGTTGGAGACGGCATCCCCACACGCGACAGCGTCGCTCTCAGGACAATTATCCACGCAGGTTCGTATACGTTGGTAGGAGAGGCCATCACAAACATGTATCCACCGGGTCCCCAGATCGAAATACATAAAGCCAACCCGATCGGGTGTGCAGTCTGGCCGAGTCACAACCGTGTCGGTTTCGAGCACGGAGCGTGGCGCGCATAACCACTGGCTGCCATCCCAGCGTGCGACCTCCCCTTCGTCACAAACCAAAGAAGCGACTACATCACTATCCCCGTCGGCCAGATCCGGTGGAAGCCCCGCCTTAGCAATGGGATCAAGGCTCCCATCCAGGGCCGTAACGTTTGCCTGCACTGTGTCTACATTCCCCTGCACTGTGTCTACATTCCCCTGCACTGTGTCTACATTCCCCTGCACGGCGTCCAACGCCGTCTGTAGGGCAAAGCCATTATTCTCCACGAAGGCGTCCACCTGCTCTTCCGTCAGCTGGGTATCTATATCGTCGGAGCAGATCCAGGTGGTGCCATCCCATTTCGCGACCTCTCCTGCAGCACAGAGCAGATTCGACAGAGCATCCGCATCGCCGTCCGCGAGGTCTTCGGGGATGCCTGTCAGAGCGGTCCAGTCCCAGCTTACTGGTACATTCTCCAGGTCATCATAGTCTCCAGAGAAATGAGAGCCTGGCACATACCCCAGGGACTCCAGAACGTCGGCCAGCCCACTCTCCGTTAACAGGTCGCCGGGATCCGTCGACTGCACAAAGTTCTCCGCTGGAACTCCGCCCAATGTCTGGGCGTCTCCCGCCTGGTCCGCCGTTGCTGCCCGCAACGCAAATGGCGCCGACACCATTCTTTGGCGAGGGAACATCTCCCCTTGTTGGTCGATCTCAACACCCAACCAGCGTTCTCCCGAGACATAGGCCAACTCGAGTGCAGCGTCTTGCCCCAGAACCATCTGAAAGACGCCCTGATTCACCACAACATTTGTATGAACCTCGGCCCAGACAGGCTCACCGCCCGTGGCCAAATCATAGAGCCGGAAGGTCATATTGATCGGCGCATCACAGGATTCCAGATCGCAATGGTACGGGGTACCTGCGCTATCGGTAAGATATCCCTGGTAATGTATTTTCAGGGGCACATCACCATAGGCAAATCCGATTCCCAGAAACATAAAGAATATTGCCAATGCAGCCCGCAATCTTTCCACCTCGTTTAGCCCGCGACCTATTCTACGGTACCAGACCAGATTTGGCGAAAGCGATCCTTCTCAACGCACGAAAATCCAGCCCCGTTGAGGGTAGGCCTCATCGGGAGTCCAGCGGGAGCCACCGCATTGGGTCGTCCGGTTGGGGAAGAAACTGTTGGTATGGCAGCCAAACCCGATGGAGGCATCGTTTGAGGTACAGTCCCCCTCATTATTCATGCTGATCCCATAGCGACAATTGGTCTGGCTGGCGCTGAGCTGGAAGCCCTTGAGGTTGCAGTTTGGCTGGTTATCCCACTTGCTGCCGTCCACAGGAATCCAGTCGAGGAAATCCTGTCGTTGGTAGCTGGTGTCCACATGGGGACCCGTAAACAACTCGTGGGCGGAACCACGGCTTATGTCTACGGTATGAGAATTGCCCAGGGTCGCCATATCCATACGAATGGAGCTGAAGCCCAGGCTATTATAGGCACGGTTCTTCATATTTGTGTCCACGTCCGGATCGGTCGTTAATTCGTTGAGAACATCCGAATTGTCCCAATACGCGGAATCGTAGCGGAAGGTGCTTACATCATCGCCCTTCATCATCATGATCAATGTCCATCCGCCCCCATCCGTGGTCATATCGCAATAGACATCAAACGATCCCAACCCATCGGGCCGGATGCTATAGGTTCCATCACCCGTGGACTGTCCATCATCAAGGAGCTCCTTACACGAGGCGTATACAGTGCACACCCCGTCGACGCATAGCCCATCCGCACAGAATTCTCCAACCCCACCACATTCATTGCCACAGTCGTCTACCACAGACGAGCCACAGGCCGTCGACTCGGCAGAACATTGGCTGGGAGTGAGCTTGGAACCCGCATAGCCACAATCGTTTCCACAATCATCGGCGATGGCGACACCGCACTCTACCGTATTCCCCTCGGCACATTGAAGGGTGTTAAACGCCGTCCCCAATGGACCGCACGCCGTCCCGCAATCGTCTTCAACCGGCAGTCCACAGACGACCGTTGCCGCATCACCGCAAATTTCATCGCATATTTTCAGTCCTCGATAGGCGACGCCATCACAGATCCGCAGGGTCTTGGATACGCTATCAAAGTAGACCTTCCCCTCTCCTGCGGCGTCGCAATCCCCAGGGGCGGCTGTCGCCACTCGATCTCCCGTATTGGAACATTGCCATCCACTTCCATCCCATCGCGCCACCTGGTCCAAACCACAGACCAGACTCGCCAGCACGTCGCTATTATCATCACCATCGAGCAGATCGGGCGGAAGGCCTGCGGTGGCGACGGGATCAAGACTATTGCTGAGAGCGGTCAAGTTACCCTGAACCGCATCGACATTCGTCTGCACCGTATCCACATTGGTCTGTAAGATATCGTCGCCGCCTTCCAGGGATGCCACCGCGGTCGACAAGGCGGTCTCGAGAGCGTAGCCATTATTGGCGACAAAGGCGTCCACCTCTGCTTCGCTCAAATGGGTGTCTATGTCCGTATCACAGGACCAGGTCAGACCGTCCCACTTTGCCACCTCTCCCGCCGCGCAGAACAGTGTTGAGAGGGTATCTGCGTCGCCATCAGCAAGATCGGCTGGAATACCCAGAATATCCGCCCAAGCGATCTCGGGCTCAAAACCAAGTGACTCCAGAGTCTCCAATAGCTCAGCCGCCGTAAGAAAATCTTCGGCCTCGCTGGCTTGCACAAAGTTCTCGGAGCTGAATCCGCCCAGGCTTAGAGCATCACCCGCTGTATCGGCATGATCCGCTACGCCGGCCCGTACAGCATAGGGTACAGAGACCAGCTGTTGCCGAGGGAACATCTCCCCCTGGCTGTTCACCTCTATACCCAGATGTCGTGACCCCGTGATGAACTCGGCCCCAATCGGATTATTAACGCCCAGGATCACATGAAACACGCCCTGATCCACCACGATATTCTCGTGAACCTCCACCCAGTCTGGTTCCCCTCCGGCAGCATCTACATACAGTCGGAAGGTCATGGAGATGGGCAGATCACAATCTTGCATCGTGCACTGAAACGGTGTCCCGGCGGCATCCGTCAGGAAGCCCTGGTAGTGAAGCTTATGGGGAACTTCCGCCAGCGCCAGGGGCAGCAAAGCAAATATAAGAAATATCGAAAGAACCGCTCTCTTCACCGCATTACTTCCCATCACCAGGCATCCCATATTGTGTACGTCCGTCGGTATTGTAGGCGATGTTCGAAGTGGTTGCCAGCGGGAGCCAGCCTCCATTACCCATCGTTCAAGACCTCGTATTGGGCTATGCCAGGTTCAGGTATCAGGGATCGACGGTCCCACAGTCCGCACCACTGAAGCCCGGCTTACAGGCACAGGTCGAGACCGTACTACATTGCGGACGGACTCCGAAGTCATAGGTGGACCCGCTATCCGCCCCCTTATCATCATCTAGACGCACCCCTACGACCACTCGAGCCTCAGCCACCGATAGGCTGAACCCGAATTCATCGCCATTACCCCCATCTGCGGCGCTGATCTTCTGCTGTTCCGACCATACACCGTTTGTACGAAGAAAGATGTAGGCAGCCCCACTATTATTCCCTTTCTCGTCCTCACTTCGAGCCCCAACGACCACAACATCGCCATCAATCGCGACGCTATACCCGAACTCGTCCTCCTCTCCCCCGTCACTCGCCATGATCTTCTGGTCCAGGGACCATTCCGTCCCATTTCTGGAATAGATATAGGCCGCGCCGCTCTGGTAGCCGTTGGCGTCGTCGTGGATACTGCCCACAACCAATGTGTCCCCACTGATGGAAACAGAAGCACCGAAATAATCAAAGGCGTCTGGATCGCTCGCTACGAGCTTCTGCTCCAGAGACCAGGTCCCCATACTCCGAGTATAGACGTATACAGAGCCGCTATTCACGGCGGTGTCGTTGTCCAGGCGCGCTCCTACAACCAATGTGTCTCCGCTGATCGCGACGCTATCTCCAAAGAGATCAGCCTCCGCACCATCAAATGCCGTGATCTTCTGTTGCGGGACCCATACACCAATGGCTTCGGTGAACACATAGACCGAGCCACTGTTAATGCCCATGGGGTCATCAAAATTCGCCCCCACCACCAGGGTATCCTCATAGATGGCTACACTATGCCCGAAATAGTCCCCCTGGGTTCCATCCGTGGCCAACACCTTCTGCTCCGTCCACACCCCATCGACCCGGGTATAGACATAGACGGATCCACTATCCAGCCCCATATCGTCGTCTACACGTGCAGCCACCACGATCCGCTCCCCATGGATCGCGACGCGCTCCCCAAATACATCTCCCACATCGCCATCGCTGGGGACCAACTTTTGTTCCAGAGCCCAGCCGTCCACAGTTCGAGTGTAAACATACGCAGAGCCGCTGTCGTTACCGTTATCGTCATCAAGATTGGCTCCCACCACCAGGATGTCATCACGGATTGCCACACTATACCCAAAGCAATCGCCGGAGGTGCCATCATCCGCCGTAAGCTTTTGCTCCTCCACGATCGCCCCCACCACCGTATTGGCCAGGACACAACCGAGCGGATTCAACTCGATAAGGGTACAGGCGCAACAACCGGGCCCATCACATTCCTCATCCCCCTCCACGACGCCATTGCCACAAAGGGGCACAATCCCTGCACACCCTCCACTTCCGTCACAGACGTCGTCCATTGTCAGGGGGTTTCCATCATCACAGGGGACACCATCCAACACATAGGCCGGCACGCACTCCGAACCCTCATAGGATTCGACACAGTCGCTCGTGGGTGGACAGCTGGGCCCCGCGCTCCCCTCACAAGCGCCGGCTCCGTTACAGCTATCCTCCGTGGTCAGAGGGTCACCATCGTCACAGCTGGTCTCCGAACCCGCGTACTCTGGCGTACACCCTACCCCGTTCTGCAGATAGCTCGTACAGACCTCTGCCGCTGGACAGGCATACTCTTCTCCCACGCAGGAACCGGCTCCATCGCACGCGTCGTTTTGCGTACTCGAATTCCCGTCGCTGCACGGGAACCCATCGATCGTATACAGAATCGTACAGTCCGTTCCATTCGGTGTGGAACTATATTCGCATTGTCCAACCTCGCAGGAATACCACTGCCCCGCACAGATCCCGGCTTCATCACATTCGTCGTACCGGGTGTGGTCCTGCCCATCATCGCAGGGGGAGCCGAGCAGTTTGTATTCCACATCACAGTCCACACCATTGCCGATGGAGCTCCAGATGCACTCTCCCGTGGGGCAGACAAAGGGCGTTCCCGTACAAACGCCGTCTTCACCACAGAGATCATCGCTGGTGTTCGGATCTCCATCGTCACACGCCGAACCGGGCATCGGTATATTTGAACAGCCCGATGGGTCACAGTCGTCCATTGTACAGCTATTACCATCGTTGCAGAGATCCCCTTCATCGATGGTTTGATCGCAGTTGTCGTCGAGGCCATTACAGATCTCGGCTATGGGCTCCGACGCGTTACAATCCCCAAGTCCATCGGCAGTACAGATGCGAAGACCCACACATACACCAGTATCATTGCTCTGAGCACATCCCGTCGCCAACTCCATCGAAATCGCGTAGTCGGTACACCCACAGACACCTTCCGTTGGTACGCATTGCCGGGAATCATCGGACTGCTGTGCACAGGTATACCCGGTTGGGCACACGTCTACGCAAGACGCTCCACAGAAGCTCCCCTCCTCCCCATAATCCACGCAACGACCACTACAGTCTTCGTCGTCGATGCAGGGCAGACATAGGTGCGAGACATCTGACACGCAGGCCGACACCGTTTCCCCGGGGGACGTCTCCACCGCCTGACACGTCCAACCCAGGGGACATTCGTCTATACAGGACTCCGAACACAATAATTCCCCGAGGTGTAGACCACAGACTCCGGAGAGGCAGTCTGCGTTCTGCTGACATGGTTCGAGAAAACACCCTTCCCCCGTGGCGCATCCCCCTCCATCCAATTCTGTATCCGGCTGCGGCCCCACCACATCACCGACGATCTCACTATCGGGCGAAGAGTTCTGGTCTATTTGTGCCCCATCGGACACTCCGTCCAATCCACTACCATCCACATCGGATTGCACCCCACCAGCACCGCCACTACATGCGGTAACCAACAAGGCGAAGCCAAGACCGAACCATCGCACCCGGGACCTCGCCCTTTATTCCGAATCGCCGCCCGAGCCGGAATCAGCGCCCGAGCCCGAACTCGGTTCTTCTTCTGGCATAGGCTCCGTATCCATATCCTCTCCCGGGTCTACCGGAACGGGGATTGTCGGGGGTGGATCTACATTCCCCTGGTTACCGCCACAAGCTCCCATGAACGCAAAAAACTCTGTCTCACAGGCATCGGGGATCTCGTCTTGGCAAAAGTCCGCGCAACTCAAGGGTACAGAGCAGTCGACCAACCCTTGAAAGCGTTGCTCACACGCTGCACTTGATCCATCCTCCAGGACTTCAGCCAGGCTCTCGAGGCAATCCAGGTACCCTTCGTTGCCCACACCGCAACAGTCATTGGCTTTGTCACAGAACGCAGCGATATTCTCCCCCACGGTGGCTCCAGAGTTTCCTGTGCTAGGAGGAGTGGTTCCATAGCATTCCGTCGATTCCACCAACACCGTTCCATTGGGAAGTTCAACCTTATTTTCACGACAGCGCCAACCATCCGGGCACTCTTCCTCCACATGCCACCCATCGCCAAGGCAGACCATTCGATTGGTGCTATGGCAACCATAGGTCTGGGTCGCCGGATCGCAGGCCGAACCCTCGGGGCCCGCCGATTGGCTCCCCCCGCATGCCAAGGTCATCAATCCAACCAATAACAAACAGACTCTCTTCATCTACAACCTCTATTTCCCCTGAGCTGAGACTATACGGGAATCCACCGGTGCTGACGAATCGGGAAGCGGCTGGTCAACATATGGATCAGCGAACGAAGAATCCGCCCAACGCACTACAACTGTCATCGCTGGCTACGCGATAGCCCGCATAACTGCAGGTGGTGGTCCAGTCGTCACGCTCCAACCAATAGAAATAGTTGTAGTTGTTCGGACCAAAGGCGACCTGTGCCCCCACACAATGGCTATTTACAGCCCGCATGCCCTGAGGGTACCAATTTGTACACGTGGAACGCCGTACGACGATCAACATCGCATCGTTTGGACCATAGGTTTCAAACATGCGAAGGGAGAGCCACTCTACTTCGCCTACCCCTTCAAGATCGGCGCTTCGAGCGGTATAGGGATAGGAGGGGCCGGAATTTTGCGAGACCTGATTGAGAGGCTCATTCTCGACCTTATCTCGGAAGGTCTTGGTTCCTCCCCCTACTTCGTCGAATGCCACCCAGCTTGTGCTGGATTCTACGTCGCCGAATTTGACCAGAACATCGTCGAACGCCACCGAATCAAAGGATCGCATAAACCCATTGGAGGCGCTGAGATCGGTGTCGATGGAATCCACCCAGCTGTTCCCCAACGTCCCCTTGATAGCGAGCGTCCAGCCACCACCACGGGTCGTCATATCACAATACGCATCAAAGGGCGGTTCGCCTCCGCCACCATCGGGATCGATCAGATAGACGCCATCCGTAAACGCGCCCTTCTCCAACCAGCCCTTACAGTCCTTCTCGGATTCCACACCACATGTCGCAGTGCATCCATCCCAATCCTGGTTGTTGCCGTCGTCACATGATTCTCCCCAATCGACGACACCATTGCCACAAGCGGTACAGAGGCCCTTCATCTTCAGAAGCCAGGTAGCACCACGATTAACCCCACCCGCGTGGGCATTTGGCCCACCTACGACCAGGTCTTTGGTGCCGTTATCGTCCATATCGCCAATCAAGGTTACGCTATTCCCAAAGTGTGCATTGTCGATAGAGCCCGTAAATCCTCCGATCAACTGGCTGATCTTCTGGCTCGATCGTACCCGGTTGCTTTCGTATAGGAAGAGCGCCCACACGGCCCCATTATTGGAACCGCCGTCATCATCGCCCGAGGCACCCACCAGCAAATCACCGAAACCGTCCCCGTTCAGATCTCCGGCGGCCGCCACAGAAGAACCAAACGCGTCACCATCTTCTAATACGCCTTTGAAATCGGCTTCACCAAAGCCTATCTCACGATAGCTCTTCACAAGTCCCGTGGGGTGAAGGTTCAATATCCAGACTGCGCCTCGATCCGTACCACCGTCGTCATCGCCAGCGGCCCCAACGGCCAGATCAGAGGTCTCATCACCGTCTAAATCCCCAATAAACGCCAAAGATGTCCCAAATCGATCACCGTTAAAGAGCGTACCCGAGAAATTGCCGTAGTAATCACTGATCTTCTGATGGGACTTTACGGTCCCATTCACATGTAAGAAGAGGATCCACACGGCTCCACGGTCCGTACCACCGTCATCGTCCTGCGATGCCGCTACGGCCACATCAACAACGCCATCCCCATCCAGATCCTCCGTGGCGGAGACCGCGATTCCAAAGTGATCGTCATCGTCGAGGGCTCCAGTAAACCCACCGGAGGTCGCGCTGATCTTCTGTTGGGATTGAATCGAGCCATCCGCCTGTAGGAACAGGATCCAGACCGCGCCGGCGTCTTCTCCCCCATCATCATCATAGGGAGCCCCCACGATCAGGTCGCCGACCCCATCACCATTGAGATCGCCAAGGCTGGCTACGGCCGCACCGAACTGATCCCCCGCATCCAATGTGCCGGTAAAGTTACCCGAGCTGGCGCTTATCTTACTCTGCTCTTTTACAGAGCCGATCTCGTTCAAACGCACCAACCAGACAGCTCCGGCGTTCGTTCCACCATCGTCGTCTCTACGAGCACCGACTACGATATCGGTGATATCATCACCATCAAAGTCTCCCAGGGATGTGACCGCGCTACCGAAGCCATCATCGTTATCAATTACCCCGCTGAAACCACCCGAGGTGGGGCTGATCTCCTGGTAGGCCTGTACACTACCATCCGTGACCATCTGACAGCTGCGCACATAGACAGAGAGGTTTGCCAGCCCCATATCTTCATTGGTGCTGATCTGCGGACCTTGCAGGCGAGCCTCAATACCGCCCCGCTGATATTCTACCGTCGCGGTACGGTCCACGGCCGTAAAGGCGGGTGTCTCGTACCAGACCGAAGCCGTTGTGTTCGAAGTATTTCCACTCGCGCAACTGAAATTGCCGTTCACAAAGTCTGGAGGATGGGTGCCCCCCATATCCGGGCATAGATTGCTAATAGACCAGGCGCCAGTTCCCTGTTGGCTCAGGCCAAGGGCGTAGGTGTACAGATGTGTTTTTCCGGTATCCGTCGTCGCCAGCACGGAGAGGCCCGCCGCGAAGACATCGTCCACGCCTACTCCATCACCAACGAGGGCGAAGGCGTCTGGCGCGCCAAATTGATACGCCTCGGTTCGGGTGCGTACCTGTTTGATATTCAAGGCATGCTCTTCGAGGACGGCCGTTCGTTGCAGACCACCCAAGTCCCAGGCATTGCGCGCGCAATAGGGCTTTTCGGCTACTTTCTGCCATTCACCAGGGCAATCATCCGTCGCAAAGTCGAAATCCGCCACTCGAGTCCAACCACCACCCTGGGTGTCCATATCACAGAACACCTCGTAGGGGAGATCGGTGATATCACCACCGCTGAACTTTTGCGTCTCCGTGGAGGGTGATATCCGCGTGGTAGAGGTCTCAAATGAGGCCTGGTTTCCCTTGGCTCCCGGCGTGGTCACGATAAGGTCAAGACCATGGGGAAAAAGAGCCGACTTCGTCGCGCGCAGGCCCCGGATACCCTCGGAATATTTGTTCGCATTTTCCACGGGGTCGAAGAAGGTTCCATAGACCACAATGGTTGTATTCACTGTTCCATTCACCGCGGCCATAAGATTCGCCGCCGTCACGCCATCACTGGCCCCGATCTTTACATGAATCTGGTCCGGTCCGGGAGTGCCCGTCACGGTGGAGAACAAAACCCGAATTGTATTACCGGAGCCGCCTGTGGTGACGGGAATCCGAATATCGAAATAGTCACCGTTCTGGGGGGCGCCAAGTAGAATGCCACCACTCGGAGATGGAGTCAGGGTCGCGTTCGGGACACCATCCGGGTCGATAATATAGGGGCCACTCAACGCACCAGGGAAGGAAGATAGAATGTCCATACAGTCCTCCCCATCGGACTCTTCCGACGGGATGCCTACACATTGGCCTTCATCGTCACAGGCGTCATCATCCGTGGCGACGTTTCCATCATCACAGGCCGTGCCTTCGGATTTGATGGTAATGGTGCAATCCGTTCCATTCGCGACGGAACTTTCAATACAGGTATCGACGGAACATTCATAGGCTTCGCCCACACAAGTCCCCAGACCATCGCAGGCGTCATCACGTGTACCCAGATCACCGTCGTTACAGGACACATCGGCCAACTGGTATTCCGGCACACAGCCGATTCCATCCTGGCTATAGTTCAGTATACATTGGGTCGGTCCCGGGCAGGAGTACGGGGTGCCCGTGCAGGCACCAACGCCATTGCATTGATCCGAGTTCGTCGCGAGATTTCCATCGTTACATACGGTTCCCAATGGAAGATGGTTCGGCACACAAGCCTCGCCGTCCTGGCTATAACTTGGCGTACACTGGGTCGGTGCGGGGCACTCAAAGGGTGCTCCAGCACAAACGCCGCCACCATCACAGATGTCGTTGGTGGTCGTATTATCGAAGTCGTCACAAGACACACCAAAGGCGGCATAATTCGGAACACAGCTATCACCGTCCTGGCTATACCCCAACAAGCAAACGCCCGGGCCCGGACATGTGTAGGGACTGCCACTGCAACCTCCCGCACCATCACAGACATCAAGTCGTGTCGTGGGATCGCCGTCATTACAGCTTTCACCGGCGTCTCTAGGAACGCTCACACATTCCTCATTGATGGCTTGCGAGCTCGACTCACATTGGTTCGGCGTACAGATCAGAGGTGTTCCAGAGCAACCGCCAAACCCATCACAGATGTCATTGATCGTAGTCTGGTTTCCATCGTTACAGAGTGTCCCGGAGGATTTATAGGAGACCTCACAGCCGATACCGTTCGGTGTTGAGCTGGCCTCACAGGGACCAGGCACACAGCTATAGGGCACCCCGACGCATTGGCCTGCCCCATTGCAGGAGTCATCCTTCGTAGAGAACAAACCATCGGAACAGGCATGGCCCACACCCCAATATTCGATATCACAATCGAAACCGTTGGGGCTGGATTCAATAATGCATTGGTTGGTCGTGCAGGTGTACGCCTCACCACTACAGCCACCCGAGCCATCGCATTGGTCGTACCGCGTGTAGGGGCTGCCATCATCACAGGCCTCCCCGGCCCCCTTATTAATAATGTCACAGTCCGCACCATTGGCTACAGAGCTGGCCTGGCATTGGGAGGGAGCACAAGTGTAACTCTCGCCTACACAATTCCCCATGCCGTCACAGGAGTCATTGCGGGTCGTGGCCTGCCCATCATCACAACTATGCTGGTTGTCCCAGTACTCCAGAACCTCGCAATCAAAACCATCCGGGATGGCGTTCTTCACACAGGGGTTGTCGTTACAGGCGTACTGTTCACCAACACAACCACCGAAGCCATCACAGACATCAAAGTTGGTGCTTGGGTTGTTATCATTACAGGGGATCCCCAGAGGCTTATATTCTACATCACAATCGTAGCCATTCGGTACAGACGAGAGCGAGCATTGATTCGGAGTACAGTCGTATAGTTCACCGGCACAGTGACCGCCGCCATCACAGGTGTCAGCTTTGGTCAGTGGGTTGGAGTCGTTACACGGAAAACCCTCGGTGAGATAGGTTACATCGCAATCGGTTCCATTGGGTGTGGATTGGCTCTCGCAAGGCCCGGGGTCGCAGGTATACAGAGTCCCAGAGCATCCGCCAAAGCCATCGCATTCATCGTTTCTCGTAGACGTGTTGTCGTCGTTACAGAAGGAACCGGCCGGCTTATAATTGATATCGCAACTTTCCCCGTTCGGCACCGCTTCAAGAACACAGGTCAAGACCGGGCAATCAAAGGAGTCTCCGATACAGATTCCACTCTCATTGCAGATGTCGTTTCGGGTGAAATCGTTGTCGTCATCACATTCGAGTCCTGAGACCGGAATATGCTCACAACCCTCGTCGGTACAGGTATCCTGGGTACAGGGATTCGAATCATCGCAGGCGTCCTCGTCGATCGCCTCATCACAATCGTCATCCAGCCCATTGCAGGTTTCGGCCATTGGTTCCTGGGCGTTACATTCCGACATACCCGAATCGGTACAGGAACGTACCCCGTCACAGGTCCCGTATTGATTGCTCAGGCTGCAACCGGTGGACAATCCTAGATTGATGGCTGTTTGCGAACAATCACATACGCCCTCGGTGTTGAAACATTGTCGGCTGGAACCGCCTTGTACCGAATCTGTGTCGCGACATTCGAAGCCCTCGGGGCAATCGAAATCTTCTTCACAGGTCGAGCCACAAAACGCACCGGCGTCGCCATAGTCTACACAGACGTTCTGGTTATCGTCGTTGGAGCAGTCACTATTATCGATGCAGGGAAGACAGAGATGGGAGAAGTCCGAAACGCAGGCGAACATGACATCGCCGCCCGGCGTATCTACTTCTACGCAGCGCCATCCCTTGGGGCACTCGGCTACACAGGGTTGGGAGCAGACTCGGTCTCCCATATGGATCAGGCAGAGACCATCGAGACAATCATTATTCTCGTCACAGCTATCCAGGAAACAACCATCGCCGGGCTGACAACCATCCGGTTCGGCATCGGAGACCTCAGCGATATCATTACCGCTGGTATCTGTGCTGGTCACATCCTCTGTCGGCTCCATCTCACAGAGGTCATCGACACAGATCATGCCGAAGCGACATGTGCCATTGGAAAAGCAGGGGCCGCCCAGCTCGCCTTCCTCGGGACCGACCTGCTCCAGTTCACAGGTACCGTCCACGCACACCAGCCCTTCAAGGCAGGTATCGTCGGGAAAACAATCGTATCCTTCAGGACCTTGAATCCCGATCACGGGATCGCCTCCACAGTGGAGCACGAATACAACCAGAAGAAGTTGAGCGAATCGATTCATAAATAGATTTTCGACACCGACCAGAGAAGCCGCGCACAAAGCGCCACTTCCTTACTTTCGGCCATTTCCAGGAAAAATTGAGCGAGAACTGTTAGCGAAGCCGAATCAGGGTTTCAAGCCAAATCAAAATCGCCCTTTATATTGGGGCATCTGACGCCATCGAAACAAATTGCCAATTCACCGAATATTCGCAGCAATGCGCCCTAACGGGCAATCTCGGCCACTGCATATACATGGCTCATGCCCCGGAATAAAAAAACCGTATTTTCCAGCAAAGAAAAAAACGTAAAGGGCCGGGTGTTCTCTGGGGCCGGCTCCTGGCTTCACTCTTCACTGCGATTGGAACGGGACAGTCTGCATAATGATGGCCTCGTTTTTTAGGTTACGAAGCTCTAACGTAAGCTGACGAGCAGACCAATCGATCCGTACAAGTCCGAAGTTCTCTTCCACATAGACCGGACCGATCTGGGGGGCACCGGGATCGTAGGCCTTTTTCCCGGGGATCGCCCGATTCAGCGAACTGGAGGTCAACTCGTAAATGGGAACCTGCCCTGCATCACTACGATACAGAGCTCCTACATGGCGATCACCCGATAGAATCACGACCCCATTCGCCTTTGTGGACTCAATCAGTTTGAGAAGGCGTACGCGTTCATGAGGAAGCAGATGCCAGGACTCCCAACCATGATCCTCGGCTAATACCTGGTAGCTGGATATAAGAATCCGCACATCCGCCGATTTGCGCAGCTCCTTCTCCAACCAGGCCCACTGCTCTTCGCCTAGAACCGTTCTGCGGGTATCATCGGAGGGAAGATAGCGTTCCTTTCCCTTTGCGTTGCGCTGATCGGTGGGCTTAAGTGCCGAGCGAAAGGAGCGCGTATCCAGGAGTATGAGCTGTAGTCGACGACCTGGAGCGCCTCGGGTTTCGGCGTAATAGAGGCCGCGTCGCTGCATACGGGGGTCGTCGGCCTTGATATCCCAGAACTCGGCGAAGAGGGCCTTGGACTCTCCATGAAGTTTGAAGTCTCCCCCGGCGTCGTTCAATCCGTAGTCGTGATCATCCCAGGTAGGCAAGATAGGCACAGCACGCCGGAAGCGTTGGAACTCGGTGCGTTGCCCAAGCTTTGCGTAGGCGGCTCGAAGCTCAGGCATCTGCGGGTCGTCGCTGCTGACATCACCGTAGACATTATCCCCGATGAATAGAAATACATCGGGGCTATGGCTCGCGATGACATCCCATATGGGCATGGGATCGTCCTGATGAGAACAGGAACCAAAAGCCACAAGGTCGACGGTCGCAAGGGCCTGCTTCGTGTCTACCCTGGGGACAGTAGCGCAATGTACAACGGCCACCGCCAAGAACAGGCCAAAGAGCGTTCGCTTCCTGCTACCATCGAATCGCAAAAAGCGTCCCCTATTCCGGCCAGTTTGGACAGTCGACCGTTACCCAGGGGGCTGCCAGATTGGTGCAACTCCCCGCCTGGTCCAGCGGACCGATGAAGGTTGCCTCTCCCGTAAGAGGATCCACGGTATATAAAGAAGAATCGTCGGCGCCCGTTATGAACATGGTGTTCCCTGTACAGGCATAGAGCACACCGTTCTCGGGATGAAGCTCAATCCCCACGGTATAGAAATCCACTGGGAACCCATCTATTTGTAGCTGGGCCTGGAGGGTCGCCACACCCGTCTCGGGGTCGATGGAGTAGAGAGAATCACTGGTACCATCGATGGCGAACACCGCGTAGCTCTCATCCGACCAGGTGGCTCCACCCGTTCCGAAATCAAAGCCAAACTCGCCGATCACAACGCCCTGGCCAGTGCTACCGTTCATAGACAAAAGGACGTCGTCAAAGTTTTCTACAGCGAAGAGGCCGGTACCATAGTCTGAGGTGATACCAGGGATAAAGCCGAAGCCATGGGGCGGCAGCTCTGTGACCTCACAGGTACACGGGTCGATTCGGTCGATCTGGTCGAGAGTGTTATTGCTAGCGAAGAGGATCCCCTCGCGACTAAAGGTTAGAGACGGGTACTGGTTGTTATTGTCGATGGTGCAGAGATCGGTGAGGGCACCCGTCTCTACGTCTACCCGCTGCAAGATATTGGTAACGGGCTCAATACTCAGCAGCCATAGGGGTTCACTCGGGCCCGTATCCGCGCTCGTATCGGGCTCAGGCGCACCCTCGTCGGTAACCACGTCAAGAGTCTCCACTTCGGTAGAGGCTATATCCTCGAGGGCACCACCCGTATCCGAAGACGCATCTTCCACGTCTGCGGGGGATGTGGCATCCGACGTATCCGGCATCTGCGGTACATCCTCCGTCTGCGCGTCGTCGTTCGACCCATCATCCACCGACACATCGGTAGAGGCGTCACTGCTCCCATCCGACGCGCTATCCGAGGCGACATCTGAGGCAGTAGAATCCGAGACCTCCACGCCATTATCCGGGGCCCCTTCATCGGCCGGAACCGTGCCGGAATCCGACCCACAAGCAGCGAGGAGTCCACAACTCAAAATTAAGACGGCGAACAATCGATTCAAATATGGCATACGGCACCCATCGGCTGATCGGCTCACCGGCTCTACCAGCAAGCCCCCCCAAAGATGCCCATACTACATCATTGTTCGAGGTATATCACAACCGCGTTGGGGCTACGCCCATCGTGGTCACAACCGCTCCAAAGTGGCGAGCCAAGACGAATCTCACTATCGGGCTGGTCTCCAAAATCGTGGGACCGGAAATTACCGTCGTGACGGATACCGCCCACGAAGAGATAGTTGTTCCCAAGCTCCGAACCATTGGTTGAAGTCGCGATACGCAAGGCGCCCGATGAATTATCGTCTCCATGGCAGCCAGCGTTAGCATTGGTGGGTTTAAACACAAGCAAGGCTCGACCCGTACCATTCACGCTGAGCTTTCCGCATTCACCCTGGCCGTTTGTATTGCATTGAATCGGCTCACCGGGAACGTTCAGATTGTTCAGAAGCTCATAGGCTGTATAGCTCGGGAAGGTATCGCTCAACACAATCCCACCGGTCGATGTGTCGATCACCTGGACAATCCACGTCTTTTCGCCGTCCCCCGCGCAACTGTGGAGCCAGTTCTCGTTGGTAATGTCCCACTGGTTCGTATTGCGGAAACCTGCGCATTGGGCGTACCCAAGGATGGGGTTCGCCGGGTATTCGCTCCCCGCCCGAATCGAGGCAGGCATATTGATGGTCAGAGTACAGTTGGACCCCTCACAGCTATAGCCTGGTGCACACTCTACGTCTGTCTCACAGCTGGTGTGGCAATCCGACGCACCACAGGAGAACGGAACACAGGAGGTGACCACGGCCTCGGCCGGGGTGCAGCCCTGATCTACGACACAGTCCTGTTGGCCATAATTCGTATAGTCTGTGCAATGGGCCTCCATGCAGGACTCGACCGGACTCCATGTACCATTTTCACAGGTGCTCTCGGCGTTGGTCACGCAGGCGATGCCGCCGGTGGGGACCGATACCGCGGGTACTCCCGCCGTGGGATCGGCGCAAGCAAAGATATTGGCGGTACAATAGCCCAACGTGCCCCCCAGGCCGGTATTACATGCGCCACTGACACAATCCTCGGGGGCGTCGCATAGATAGCCCTCCAACACCTCACAATCCAGGGTGCATCCCTCTTCCGAGGCATCACAAGGTTCGTCGCCATCCACAAGACCGTTTCCGCAACATGGGATGATCAACTCATTCTCACAACCTGTCAGCACATCGCAGCTGTCCACGGTACAATCCGAATCATCGTTACAGTCCACCAGTCCAGCACCTACGCAGATACCAGCGTTGCAGGTGTCTCCCGAGGTACAGGCGTTACCATCGTCGCAGGTCGCCGCATCATTCGGCGTATGAATACAACCCGTCAGCGGATCACAGGTGTCGTCTGTGCAGGGATTACCATCATCACAATTCAGCGGCGAACCCGATTGGCAGGAGCCGTTGAAACAGACGTCGTTGGTTGTACAGATGTCCTCATCGGTGCAGGCCACATTGGCGAGCTCGTGGGAACAGCCACCATCCGGATCGCAGCTATCGTAGGTGCAGGGATTGCCATCGTCGCACGCCAGAGAGCCGGCCCCGGTACATAACCCTTCGCTGCATTGATCATCGACGGTGCAATCGTTCAGATCGTCGCATGCTTCAGCGTTCGGAACGAAGAGGCAACCCGTCTCTGGGGCGCAGTCGTTATCGGTGCAGGGGTTACCATCTTCACATTGCAGAGCCTCGCCGCCAGCGCAGAGGCCGTCGGTACAGGTGTCCCCCTGGGTGCAGGTGTTTCCGTCGTTACAGGGAACCGTATTGTTCTCGAACACACAGCCCGTCGTCGGGTCGCAGGTGTCCGAGGTGCAGAGCTCGCCATCGTCACAGACTGTCGGGGCGGTTCCCAGACAACCACCGCCGGCGCAGGTGTCATCCTGGGTGCAGGGGTTGCCATCATCACAGTTCGCGTCGTTCGGGGTGTAGATGCAGCCCCCGTTGCCGTCGCAGTCGTCGTTCGTGCAGGGGTTCTCATCGTCGCATGTCACCGGCGTTCCACCACCACAGGATCCCTCAAGACAGGTATCCGCGACGGTGCACACATCGCCATCATCGCAAGGGGCCGTATTATGAACGAAATAACAACCGAGAACGTCATCACAGAGGTTATCCGTGCATACATTCCCATCGTCACAGGCGATGGGTGTCCCCTGGCAGGCGCCGTCTACACATTGGTCGGCATAGGTGCACGGGTCATCGTCGGTACAGGCGGTGCCTTCCAACACGGTGTAGACACAGCCATCGTCGGTGCATTCGTCCAGGGTGCATTGGTCACCATCATCACAGGCCACATCGTCGATCACACCATCGCAATCGTCATCAATACCGTTACAGACCTCAGCCGCAGGAGCTACGGCGTCACAGGCTCCAAGACCAGCTTCGCTACAGATCCGTTGGCCGGAACAGGTTCCAAATTCATTGGTGACCTCACAGCCAGTCGCTAATCCAAGCTCTTTCGCCGTATTGGAACAGCTACATACACCGGACTGGGCAATACATTGCCAGCTCAAACTACCGGTCACCGAATAGCCTTGCTCACAGACAAAACCGTCGGGGCAAACACCCGTCTCGCAGCTGGCTCCACAGAACGATCCAGCGGAACCGTATTGCATACAGGAGTTCTGCTGGTCGACGGTGGAACAATCGGCTTTGCTGAAACACGGCTGGCATAGAACGGAGAAGTCCGACATGCAGGCAAAGGAGACATCTGCACCACCGGTCTCAATGGCCCGGCATTGCCAACCATTGGGGCATTTATCCACGCATAGACGGGAACAGATATTATCACCCATATGCTGGATACAGATGCCCGAGGAACAATCTTCGTTGTTCTCGCACAGCTCCCCGAAACAGCCCGTTCCCGGCTCACAATCCCCTATGCCGGTATCTACAGGGCCCGGATCGGGCGTAGTGGTATCTACGATATCTTCGAGGATCTCCGGCGCACCTTCGTCCGTATTGGACACGTCAGACACACTGACGTCAGGCTCGACGGGCTCCAGACAGACATCAAGGATGGTGGTGCCGTCACCGGAGCAGGAGACGGTCCAGAAAAAACTGGCTACGAGGAGCCAATGCAACAACTTCATAATCGGGTTCCTGGTGGATTGCGACGCCTCCTCTACGTTTTTTTCGATTCAAGAGCAACAGGATTTGAATTGAGCCCCATTTTCGAAGGCCCTACGCGCGTGAAGGCGCACGCGCGATAACCCATGGAACCGACCACGCCGAGGCACCCTCGACAGGGAATTCCCGGGATTGGTACACTTGTCGACGAACGAAACTACGCCAATCCCAGACTCGAAATGCCCTCTTACCGCTCCCTTCTATTGATACTCGTCTTCGTCGGCTGCGCCACAGCACCGAATGGAAAAACACCATCCAATGGGGAAAAAGCCCCCAACGTGCAGGTACTCGACTTCAAGGACACCAACAAACTCATTCATACGGTGGTGGGTCTGAAGCAAGAGGCGAAGGAAGGAAAGAGGACGATTGTAGAAGTCCAGGTGGAGACAACCGTGGGATGGGGCGGTCCCTCCCCTCCTTTTGTACTCGCTGGCCACAACTTCGACGACCTCGATCTTTTGAAAAACCCCGAGGCGTTCTTTGGCTTTCATTGCGCCGACGGTGTACCCGACATCAACCAATTCATCGGAGCCATCTCCCCCAAGGGTCGATATTTCGTGACCGGGTACTACACCGGCTTATTCGTTGGTGAAGATCCCAACGAGAATAAACCGCGACCGGTCACCCCCTTTCTTGGAGCCCAGCCCAACGCCCTGGCATTCCATGTTCTCCGTTGGTGCTACCAGCCGCCCAAATCCCCAGAGGGCGGTATGTCCAGGGGAGCCCTCGAAGAGCTACGAAAAAAGGGGGTGCCCTGGTGTGGGCAAGCACCTTAGGGCGCTCCTGGTCCACGCCAGTCTCGTCGAAAAGCCGTCTGACTAGAAGTCGACGCCAACCTCACTGGGGGGCGGATCGGAGAGGCTGATATCAAACCAATAGGTGAACTCGCCCACCACATAGGGGAAGCAGCCGTCTTTGTTTGCGCTGATACCAAATCCGCTGCCGTGGTATTGATGGCCAGCTAGCTTGCGGCTGGTATTTGAGGAATGGGTTGGTTCATGCAGCAGATCGATTCGGGCCAGGTAGGCGTTGTCTCCCACCACATTACGAGTGAAGAAGCGCCAGCGAAGATGCCGATCGTTCAACAGTTCGGAGTCCTCATCCAGCATCTGTAGCTGTTCGGCCGTATGGTAGAGCACCAAGAGTTCGGGGTCGTCGAAAAGCCGCGAATACATCGACGACATTTTGGAGACAGGGGTCGACTTGTATTCTTCTTCCCAACGGTCTTCCGGAATAAAGAGATGACTATGGCCCATGTCCGGGAAGAAGACGTAGTCCGCGTATCCTCGTAGAAGAGCCTTCTCAATATGCCGTCGAACATTCTCGATGAGGCGTGGGGATAGGACCACTGGACCACCCTGGGAGTCGTCGTTTGGCAACAGATACTGGCGCGTCTCCTCGTCATAATAGGCCCGACCCGAGAGCCGCTTGTCGGCGTAGTATATCTTCTCAAAACTCTGGGCCATCGCTTCCGCGCTGATACCCCATTGGAAATCGTCGCTGTAGATGATGGGCTCGTCCGCCGCGGGCTTTTGACATCGCTTTTCGATCTGCGCCCAGTTCATCCCTTCGGAGGGCAGTCCGGCCTGGTCGGCCTTGCCCCCGAGAGCGGCCGTATATGTTTCCGACTCGTTGGGATTGCAGGCATAGGCGTAGAGCCCTACCCACAACGCCAGAAGTATTGCGCCATGCTTACGAAGCATCATTGATTCCCTTCATCATTCATCCTGTTCCCGGCCTCACGGTACATCGAGGACACCTGGGACGCAATACCTGCATGCATACGCGCTAACAAAACCAATGGTTATGGAGAAATAAACGGGGTGTCCGGAAGTAATTAGGGGCACGCTACGAGAAGAGAATCCGCGCAGCAGATGGTGCCGTCGGCGAGGGCTTCGCAAGCAGAACAATCCTCGGCACCGATCTGATATCCCATGAAACACTCCACTCTGGTGTCCTCGCCCAGACAGCGAGAATATGTTCCCGTGCCCTCCGCTTCGGCCCCTTCACAAACGGCGACAGGCTCTCCATCCAGAGCACAGATCACCTCCTGGGGGTTCTCTTCGGGAACAACACATAGATAGTCCGGCGGACATTCACCCGTCGTTCCTTCCGCCGAAGTGCCCAGCTCTCCTTGTGTCATATCCCAATGGCCATCGACGCAGGTCGCCTTCCAATTTCCAATACATGTACGGCCCGATTGATTCGGCAACGCCTCACACTCGGGTCGGGGCTCGTCGGAGATACACTTCATCACGCCGGTGTCGCAACTGGATCCCTCGGGACAGAGAAAGATCGCTTCCCAGGAGGTATGTTCTGTGGGATCGGAGCCCCAGCCTCCACCAATTCCCAGGTGATCGTCATTCTTACATTGCTGGATCTCGTTCCCATCGCAACGTACCCGCGACAACGTACATTCATCGTCACAGGCCGTAAGAAATCCGCATAAGGTGAAGAGCAGAAGCAATACAACTCGCATTAGAAGACCTCGAATCTCACTGTCGTCAGGCGTCTATTCCCATAGACGTGCGATGCATGAGTATATTCCAGACAAAGTTCGGTGGCGAGCCCACCAGCCCGAAAAACGAGGGCTACCGCGCAACCGTAGGGAACTAATCACATCCTGCACTGGGGACGGCGTCGTTCAGATGTCCACAACAGGTGTCGCCGTTGGCATCGGAATTTGTCTCATCCGGGCAGATTGTGTCATGCCACTTAACCTGGTTCAAATTCGCGCCTTCCAGGTTCGCATTGGTCAGATCTGCACGAGTCAGGTTCGCACCACCCAGGTAGGCGTCTGTGAGGTCGGCGCCGCTCAGGTTCACGTCTGTCAGGTCCGCGTGCCACAGGTCCGCGCCGGGTCCAATAAGATAGCCCTCTACCAACATCCATTCGTCGGGCAGCGCGACAGGCGTGCCAATAATTTTACCGGATTTCACATTTCGAAGGTCCGCGCCCGCCAGGTCCGCGCCTTCGAGATTCGCGCCTTCCAGGTCCGCGTCTAACAGTTTCGCTTCTAACAGGTTCGCGTTTGTCAGGTTCGCGTTTTTCAGGTTCGCGTATGACAGGACCGCGTTTAACAGGTCTGCACCTTCCAAGTTCGCGTTTTTCAGGTTCGCGCCTGCCAGGTTCGCGCCTGCCAGGTTCGCGTCTGCCAGGTTCGCGTCTGTCAGGTTCGCATTGGTCAGGTTCGCGAGTGTCAGGACCGCTTCTGTCAGGTTCGCGCCTTC
>PBVT01000052.1 GCA_002728755.1 Myxococcales bacterium | reverse complement strand
GGCGTGGTCTTTTCTGACACTGGGTATTGCGCTTGGCAGTTGGTGGGCTTATTACGAACTTGGTTGGGGTGGCTGGTGGTTCTGGGACCCGGTTGAAAATGCGTCTTTTATGCCTTGGTTAATCGGTACCGCCCTAATTCACACACTTGCCGCAACCGAAAAAAGAGGTGTATTCAAAGCCTGGACAGTGCTTCTGGCTGTGTTCGCGTTTTCACTCTCATTACTCGGCACATTTCTGGTTCGTTCCGGGGTGCTCACATCGGTACATGCTTTTGCAAGAGATCCTGAGAGGGGACTTTTTATCCTCATTTTTCTGATCATCGTAGTCGGTGGCTCACTGACCCTCTATGCCTGGCGCGCACCCGCCATTCGCAGTGTGCCCGGGTTTAACCCTGTGTCGCGTGAGAGTACTTTATTGATCAACAATGTCCTGCTCGTCACAGCGACCGCGACGGTCTTGCTGGGCACGCTTTATCCACTGTTTATGGATGCGCTTGGGTTGGGAAAGATTTCGGTCGGTCCACCATATTTCAATACCATTTTCGTTCCGCTAACGGTGCCGCTGGTTGTTGCAATGGGCTTCGGTGCGCTCTGTCGATGGAAAAAAGACACGTTTGCCCGACTTCGAAGCGATCTCGGTATGATGCTTCTTGCGAGTCTGATTGCAGGTGGGATCTGGCCGTTGGCCATGGCGCACTATTCCTTTACTGCAGCCAGCGCCGCAACACTGGGTTGCTGGGCGATTCTTACCGCAATAAGAGGACTGTGGATTCGGGCTACACCCGGGCGTCGCTGGCGAGGCCTTGTACAGACACCCCGGGCCTACTGGGGTATGACGCTGGCGCACTCAGGCATCGGCATATTTGTGATTGGGGTTGCATTCACAACTATTTATTCAACAGAAAAAGATCTCAGTATGGTACCAGGTGAACGTATCTCAGTTGGCCCCTATGAGTACCAGTTTGAAGGTGTTCGAAACCTGTCCGGCCCAAACTATGTTAGTGAGACTGGCTCGATCATCGTCAGTCGGGATGGTCGCGTTGTAGCCCAACTTTTACCGGAGAAACGCCGTTATCTAGTTCAGCAGATGCCGATGACCGAAGCTGGTATTCAGGCTGGATTCTGGGGAGATCTATATGCGTCACTCGGTGAGCGCCTCGATAACAACGACCGTTGGGCCGTCAGAGTGCACTACAAGGCTTTTATTCGCTGGATCTGGCTGGGCGCTCTGCTAATGGCAACAGGCGGTCTGCTGGCAGCCACAGATAGGCGGTATCGTGCGGTCGTACACGCACCAGGGGGCGTATCGGTTCCACAGACAACACCAGCCCCGACCGGATAAACCATGCGGCCTGGACAATTAGGCTCTCTATCGGCTGTCTTTGGGCTTTTTCTACTATTCAGCACCACATTTACAGCGCCGCCCGTCCATGCACTACTGGAACCACTTAAATTTGAGTCAAGTAGCCAAGAGTCCCGTTATAAGGCGTTAATCACGGAGTTGCGGTGCCTTGTCTGTCAGAATCAAAACCTCGCGGACTCAAACTCTGAACTCGCAGGGGACCTACGACTGCTGACGCATAACATGATCCTGTCGGGAAGCTCGGATACAGAAATCATTCAGTTCATGGTGTCTCGTTATGGTGATTTTGTACTCTACCGGCCTCCGTTCAAGCCGAGCACCGCCTTACTCTGGTTTGCTCCCCTGATATTCCTAGCAGGAGGCTGCTTCGTACTGTTTCGAATTTTTCGGCGTCGGAACAATAATAGTCTCTCAAGCGTGTCATCGGCACAGCGGGAGAAATTACGCAAATTGATGCGGGACAATCATTCCGCATGATCCTATTCGCAGTAATCGGCATAGTCATGCTTGCGTCGGCGCTGTGGATGTTGCTGTGGCCTCCTCTAACTCGAGCGAACCGAACGACCATACCGCGACATGATCTTAATGTTCGTATAGCACAGCAACGGCTCGCCGAGATCGAAATCGAATTAAAGAACGAACAACTTTCGGATGCCGACTTCACTACGGCACAGACGGATTTAGAAGATTCGCTACTGACTGATATCCAGACAGAAGAAGAGCCGAAGCCACTAAAGAATACTGGGCCTTTACCGGTGCTGATCGTCGCTACCTTGTTTCCGATCACCGTTATTGCACTGTACTTGATCCTCGGATCACCAAATTACCTCTCTACTGAAGACCAAACAGCAACAACCACAAGCGCCAGTTCACCTGACGCTTTACTGGCTGAATTAAAGTTGCGCCTAGACCAGAACCCGGCCGATCGAGAGGGCTGGACTATTCTTGCAAACGCCATGATGAGTTTAGGCAAGTATGCCCAGGCAGTCAGCGCCTACGAAAAACTCTATGCCCTAACCGGCGATGACCCTGAAGTACTGGTGGGTTACGCCGATGCATTGACTATGCTGGAAGAAGGCGCTCTAAATGACCGTGCCATCACATTACTGGACCGCGCGCTCAAGATCAATCCAGAGCAACCCCAGGCACTGTGGCTGGCTGGAATGGCAGCCGAAGCACGAGGGGATCTTCCTGGTGCTCTGGAGCACTGGCACCGTCTTAAACCGGCGCTGCACGCTGACCCACAAGCACAATCAGAACTTCAAGCCCTGATAGAGAGAGTGACCGAACTGGCGATCAGTCGTGGCCTTGCAGTGAAAGATCCGCCCCAGACTGTCGAGCGGCTGAATCGACCAGGGGCACCTGTCACTCTGACTGTACGAATTGAGGTCGCCCCAGACCTTGCAACACAAATTGAATCGTCGCACACCCTTTATGTTTACGCCCGTTCGAATACGGGTGATCGCATACCGGTCGCTGCCGCCCAACGTTCAGCCGGCGAATTGCCGCTTGAACTTGTTTTGGATGACCGCTCCAGCTTAATGGGGACCTCGGTACTATCCGACTACGACACAGTTACCCTTCGCGCCCACATCTCACGGACCGGCGACGCGATCAGACAACCGGGGGATTTGGTCAGTCAACCCATTCTAGTAGACCTCACGACCACTGACGCTATTACCCTTATGATTAGACAAGCGGACTGATCAACGCCGGAGTTCTGCACCAGCCACCACCTGAACCTTTGCTGCCCTAACAGGGCATCAGAGGCGTACTGCCCAGCTAAGTGGTGGATGATTCGACAATATTGAATTCCGGGCCAAAGGGGAACGCTGTGATATTGTCTGCACCCGCCTTGGTGACTATTAGGATATCGTGCTCTCGATACCCGCCCGACCCTGGGATGCCTTCCGGGATCATAATCATAGGTTCCATAGATACCACCATGTTAGGTGACAGCACAGTATCGACGTCTTCTCGTAATTCCAAGCCGGCTTCCCGCCCATAGTAGTGCGATAGCGTGCCAAAAGAATGTCCATAACCAAAAGTCCGATACTCAAGCAGGTCGTGTGATTTGTAGATCTCGTTCAACTCAGTAGCGATATCACAGCATCGCGCACCAGGTCGAATCAACTCCAGACCCCGGCGATGAACCTGACAGTTAATTTCCCAGAGTTCAAGTGATTTGGAATCACAGTGATCCAAAAACAGTGTTCGCTCCAGCGCCTGGTAGTACCCTGAAATCATAGCGAACGTATTCAAGCTGAGAATATCACCCGCCTGGATTCGACGAGTCGTCAACGGATTATGCGCACCGTCCGTGTTGATTCCGGACTGTACCCAGGTCCAGCTGTCCATCAACTCGGTGTGGGGATAAGCCCGGGCTATTTCGCGGACCATTGTCTGGGTGGCGTGAATTGCGACCTCGTACTCTGGCATTCCCTCTCGAAGGGTCTCGACTACGGCAGCACCACCAAGATCGCAGATCCTTGCGCCCTCCCGGATCAGTGCAAGTTCTTCAGTCGACTTGTACATGCGAAGCCGCATCGCAACCTCACAGATGTCAATGAATTTTCTGCGTGGCAGCACCGATTTCAGCTTCTCGTGATTCTGCAACGTCAGATGATCCGATTCGATCCCGATGGTGACAGCGTCACCCACCAACTGCTTAACCGCTTCAAAGAAATTGTCCTTGTGCCAGTCCGTATAGATAAGGTTGTCGTGACCAAAAGTCTGTCGCCACGGCTGTGCACCATCGATATTGGCACTGATGCTCGTCAACCGGTCCGCAGTAATCACACACCCATAATTACGCCCGAAAGCGGTATATACAAAGTCTGTGAAATAATTCACGCAGTGCATTGAGGTCAGTATTACTGCTTCTATCTGCTCCGCGGCCATATGCTGTCTCATCGAAGCGACACGGCGGCGCATTTCCTGATCCGAAAAGGTCGGTTGAGGCGGCGTTCCGTTCTCTAGCGTAAGCGTTTTGGGTCGTTCCAGCATACAGTAACTATCGCTTCGTTACGGGTGAGTAGACTCTAGCAGGCAGAACAAACTGTACAATCGCGCCCAGTACTTACCGGATATCCGGAAAGACGCATTCCCAATTGAAATCGTCGAAAAAAGCCATATGCTTCTGATTACATTGGGACTGGTAATCAGAACCGGGTAATACCGAGGACACACAAAAATAGGTCTTACGTAAAGCATTCGTCTGTGCGTTTTCCTCTATTGCAACCGTCGCAATACCAGCGATTACCCCCCCTTGCCTTTCGATCAATTCTATCGCTGCGCCCATCGTACCCCCGGTCTCTACCCACTGATCAACCAGTAGGACCCGGGTACCTGGCCGGAATGCCGGTTTACGAAGTTCAAGAGACTGTGTCCGGTTGGAGTAATTAATGAATTCCACTTCTTCTGTTGGAACCGGCAACTTGCCTGCTTTGCGCACGGTCAGTAGTCCTGTGCCCAACCGAGTAGCCAGCGCCGCACCCAGCACATAGCCAGCAGCATCTATGCCCGCAACGACGTCCACGGAGACTGCGCGAAACGGATACACAAGGTCGTCGACCATCTGCATAAATGCCCGGCCATTAATGTAAGCAGAGGAGGGATCCAACCAGGCGAACGTATCACCCTTTACCGTAGGCGCCATCAGCCTAAGATACGATCGCTGATTAGCCTCGTGATCTAACGATCCAGGGTAATTTTGTTGCACGGCAGAACAACGGCAGTTGTCAATCAAATGCGATAATCTTGTTCTATCTATATTATAAAAGTCTTGGGGCAAATTGATTCCGGTGGCAACGAGTATGGCATCGACGTATGGCGCGTAGTCATGGACGTTTTCCGGGGTAATTCCCGAGGCCACTGCTAATGCGCCAGTACCGACACCGTGTCGAAATGTTTCTATCTTTTCAATTTCGGCAGCTTCGCCCGTCGCGACTCCTGAAGTAGTCACAACATCCATCCACTGCGCTGCAATCTGTCCTGATCGTAAGTAATCCGCTGGATCAACGGCTCGCTGTTTCTTAAAAGCTGTTCCACCAAAATAGATCCCCGACCAGCCACTCTCCTCACGGATGATATTAATTTCTCCAGCTTGGGC
>PBVT01000051.1 GCA_002728755.1 Myxococcales bacterium | reverse complement strand
GATCCTGATCCCGATCCTGATCCCGATCCTGATCCCGATCCCGAGCCTGATCCCGATCCCGAGCCTGACCCTGATCCCGATCCGGACCCCGATCCTGATCCGGACCCCGATCCGGACCCCGATCCTGATCCTGATCCCGATCCAGGTCCGACATGCACGGTCTACGATTCCGATGCAGAGGACTACGCGCCCATACAGACCGTAGGGGAGGGAGGCTTACCAGGGGGTCTAGCTATACTCTGGATTCAACCGACGGAGTGGACGTATATGGCGTATTTCTGGGGCAACCCAGGCAACCCCGCGGGACACGAAGGCGATGACTATGTGCATGACAATCCGAATGTAGCAGTGGTCGATGTGAAGGCGGCCGCCGATGGTACGGTGGTGTATGTTCGCACAGGCTGCCCCCAGTCTTCGATGTTCGAGCATAATACGGCCCAACGTGAGTGTGGAAGTGGCTGGGGCAATCATGTGATCGTACGACACGATCAGGAGATATATACTCGATATGGACATCTGGCTCCGGCCTCGAGCTCTCCGGTCCAGGTGGGGGACGAACTGGAGGCGGGTGCCCTGATTGGCGAGATGGGAAATACGGGGCGGAGCGAGCTCCGGCACCTGCATCTGGAGCTCGGAACGAGAGTGGAAGGATTTGATCCCTGTGCGGGGTCTCAATCCATGGATTTCGTATACCCACCGAGTGATTATCTTCCCTGACCGTTCGAGAAACCGAGAAGCCTCACGGGAACCACGGGTAACACTCTCATTCGAGATTTGCCCCCTCAATAATCAAGAAGGCGTTTAACGGTGTTTTTTCCAGCTCCCGTGTGTTCTTGAAACCCATGGCCGCGTAGAATTGGAGCTGTTGCGGGCGATTGTCGGTGAGCAGGACCTTTTGCCGTACGTGGGAATAGCGCTCCAATACCCTTTGCAATAGGGCGCGCCCTATACCGGATCCTTGTTGGTCGGGATGCACCAGGATGTCTTGTATATAGGCGATACTTACATCGTCGGAGAGCGCTCGAGCCAGGCCGATGAGGGTGTCTCCGGCCCGCGCTGTGACGACAAAGTCAGAACCACGAATGGCGGCCATCAATCCATCGGGCTCCCGTGTATAGGTGGACCATTGTACGGCGTCATAAAGCGAACACGCCTCCGTCTGGGACACCTTGTCATCGGGCACAAGCCGGTAGGACACTGACTCCGAAGATTTCGATTTCGATGGCATCGATACTATAGTAAATCATGCTTTACCTGTTGAACAGCAGGCTTGTTTTTCAAGGGGAAATGGGGATTAACGTTGCCTAGATGGGGATTTCTGGGATACTTAGGCCCAGTAGAGGTCCCGTCAGGGGGCTTTTTTCGGGAGCAATTGTTATGAAGAACACACGACGTACATCTTTTAGCGTTCGATGTATGAGCCTACTTCTCGCCCTATGTGTAGTTTTTGCACCAATTGGATGTGGTGAGCGAGTCGACCCAGATTTGGCGCTGCAGGCTTTCCTCGATGATAAGAGCGGGCCACCGGAACCCAGGCCATCAGATGAGGTGCTGAAAGGAAAAGCCGATGCGATCGTGTTACCGGCTATATCTGTCGTAGTTGCTGACAAAGTTATTTGGGCGATAGGGGCGTTGATTATCTATATAGGCGCGCAGGAAGTGTTCAATAATACCATTGAAGACTTCGAGACCGTTTTGGAAATGACCTTCGGTCAGTCCGCGGATTGGTCATGGGCAGAACAGGTAGATGAACCGCTCAACCAGGCGGAACACCTCACAGAATCATTGAACCGCATTGCGTACCGTAGTGAAACGAGTGACTTCTACTCGGTAAATGGAAATGATTACCTTCGTTTTCTCAATATGGCGTCACCCATCAATGTAATCGACCCTCAGAAGCTAAAAGATCTGATGGACGGAAAGGTCAGACCCTGGGGGAAATACGCAAAAGATTTCTTCGCTGCCATCCAGATGGCATCGATGCAGGCCCGACATCTGGCGGGTCAGGATGGGGCGGGACTATGTGCGCGTGCTACCGTGCGGTCCTTGAGCGAGCCATTTGAAGATTATATCGGGTTGGCGAGAGCAAAGGGACCAGTGGATGTTGTTCCTGCTGTTATCTACGCGAGTCTTCGAGCGACAATCCGTTGTGGGATGTATGATTCGGGTATACGAGAATACATCTATAGCTACTACAAAGTGGGTGGCCCTATGGATGCCATCCCCGACATCTTCATTTCTCATATGTTGAAGTCGGCAAAACTGTTGTACATGGTTGTCGATTCCTGCCAGTTACCGCCCACGATCGTTGTCGATATGGATGGTGGTGACTGTTTCGACGTTACAATCAACTGATCGGGCCTACGCGCTAAAATCCGGCCGGTTTATCTGACGAAGACCTTCTCTGTCTTCGTGACCGGAGAGGTCTAAGCACCCCTCACAGGCATGGTTTAACTGCCAAACAGGAAGGAGAAGTCGCGTCCCTGTGGGGAAAGAGTCTTCTTTATTGACAAATCTGCCGACAGGTAGATATACCCGCTCCTGCAATCCCCCAAAGCCCCTGGAGTGAAGTCGGTCTATGAAATCCCTGTTTGTAACGCCAAGTCTGGTTTTTTTGAGTCTTTCCATTATGGGGTGTGCCACAGAAGGCATTGAAATGCCTGCTCCAGCGTTAGATGAGATTGGAGTGGAGGATGAAATCGCTCCGGGAGACGATGGGGTGGAATCGGCGGGATGCAATGAGGTTGCTTCTCTTGCAACCGAGCCTTTCGTGGGCTCCTGCAGTTACACAAATCCTTTTGCTCAGATGGATGAATGCCGGAACTACCACGGCGACTGGACGAAAGATGAGGTCGGCGAAGAATGTGCGAAGGTGTTTACTGGTGTATCCGGTACCGCCTCGCTTTTGCCATGTCATACCGAGAATCTGGTTGGTGTTTGTGGCGCCGAGGTGGATCGTTCGAAACATATAATGGTCCATTTTTACGAGGGCGATCCGACCCAGCTAGCCTCCGTGTGCACCGAGTTCATGGATGGCTCCTTCTGTGGCGCGAACGGTGGAACAGGCCCTGCCGAACAAATGGATCCCTTGGAAGAGGCCATGGAAAGCATGATCTCCGACGAGTCCGTCATCGTGAGCCCGGAGTGCATCGACGACACCTGCCTAGCAAAGCTTGTAGCACAGCGGAAAGGGATATCCTTTACACCCGCGGTAGGCGATCCGGTGGCTGGATTGATCTTCTACCCTGGTGCACAGGTTGACCCCCGTGCCTACGCACCAATTGCGCGCAGAATGGCGATTCTGGGAGTGAAGGTGATTGTCGTACCGATGCCCGGAAATCTCGCCATTACAGGTATCGACCGGGGCAACTATGTGATGACCGCTGATATCGATCATTGGTTTATTGGTGGGCATTCCATGGGTGGTGCCATGGCCGTTCGTTTCTTGAATAAGGTGCAGAGCTCCGCCCAGATTTCTGGGGTGGTATTGTGGGCAGCGTACCCGGATGCCAACGACGACATCTCGGACGTTTCGATCCCGGTTCTTTCCATTGCTGGCAGTCTTGATGGGGTCGCCACACCAGAGGAAATCAAGGACAGAGTGGAATACCTCCCAGCGGATACAGAATATGAGATGCTGGACGGTGGAAACCACGCCCAATTTGGCACCTATGGCTCCCAGGATGGTGATCTCAACGCGACCATGAGCGCCAAAGAGCAACAGCAGATGGTCGCGGCCCTCTCGGTCCACTTTATGAAGCGAGGTGCCCTCGGTCTTCGCTCCGATAAAGAAGGCTTCCTGGATTCTCATAACCCCAATGACCTATGTCTTACAGGTCAGCTGATGGTGTTTGGTGTGGAGGCCCGGGAGTGGGCCGGTGATGTTCAAGTTCTGGAACATGACGATTACAAGCTCTTCGCTGAGAGCAAACCCTCCATGGAAGTCCAGGAGGACCGAGCGGCGATTGAGGTCCAGGCGATCACCCGTCCCTTTGGAAATGGAATCTACCCCCGTAGACCCGCAATTATGCCGGGTGAGGTGTGGTGTAAAATGAAGACCCGTGAAGCCTTTGAGGCTCTAACCGGAGATGTCGTGGAAGGAGACTATGTTGATTGCGCTGCGATTAATGCGAGAGCGTATGATTTGGCCAAGACGGGTCTGGGTGCCGAGCGGCAGGCGAAGCTGGTTATGGGAGCCGATAATGGCTACGAGATGGGTGTCGACTGGTTGAAGAACGGGACCGTCTATGTGCATCAAGATGCCTTGCGCAGTCCGACCATTGTTGTCGGTGACGATCAGAGTCTGCCAGAGGCCTATAGAAACGTGATCTACTGCAAGCTCTGGTCCCCGGCACGAATCAGGTTTTACCTGATGACAGGTCTATAAGCCTCGAACGTCGAGTGGCGCGGACCGAAGCTGAATTTTTCTTTCATCAAGTTACCGGTATTGATTTATAAACTCATGAAGACCGTGTTCCTATTCGGCCTTCTGTCTATATATGGTTGCACCTTTTCATCGAGTGCTCCTGTGGATGGTCAGGCCCAGGATGACATCTACTCAATATCCTTTGAGGAGAGCACGTCTTCCAATTCCTTTGAGGAGAGAGCGTCTTCCGAGGGAATTGATGCGGTGAACTCTGCTCCACGACCCCAGACACGGAATGTGTTTGCCGAGAGACCCGACACGTCAGAGGGGTTGGTAAATGTCTCGGCCGATCTGGAAGAATTGCTCGAGTTCGGCGAGCTGTATGGGGCATGTGAGGCCTATGCAGAAAACCCATCCGACCGACGATTAAAGCTTCTATGTGGGAAATGGATGTTCTTTTACGAGGGTTTCGGTACGATAGGCATACCAAGCCCCTTATTAGATTGGATGGGTCGGAATTTCCCCGATGAGGCCGGTCTGGCATTCACCAAATACGGGTTGGTGCAAGATCCCTATATGTCGACGCCGGAGCAACCACGTCATCTGGGTGTAGGGGAGGGTGCGCCGTACGGATCGACCCCCACGTTGGCGCTGACCTGCGCGAATTGTCACTTTGGTCAGATGCCCGATGGGCGTTATGCGGTTGGATATCCCAACCTCGAGTATGAGTATGGAACCCATATGTTGGCCCTCCTTGTTGGATCCATGAAGGGAGTTATGGGCTTTAACGAAGACGAACATCACCCGGACGCCCTTATGGCCGTTCGTCCTATTCTGGACCGCTTTGACGCCGACCCATTATTGGGGCTTGGTCTCACCTGGAACCTGCTGTCTATGTTCTTTGGCGGGCAGAGCGGAGCCGCGGGCCTCTCCTATGAGAACGAAGGGCTCTACGCGTCGTGGCGTTCGGGGACCATGGACTTTGCGATGGCTCCACTCCCCATTGAAGACGATGTGCACACCATCAGTAAGATTCCGGCTCTCTGGGGGATACCGACGGTTGAAGAGGAGAAGGAATACGGGCTGGAATCCGCGATGTTAGCGTGGACGGGTGCGGCTCGTAGTTTAGAAGAGTTTCTTGAAGGCTTTGTTGTTATTGGGGGTGGGCCGGGTGAAAAATGGGGGCCCGAGGAGATGTCACCCCTTCGTGAATATCTGGAATCCCTGGATGCGCCGGAACCTTTGTTCAAAGGAAGCCCGGATTCCATCGACAAAGGGCAGAGCCTCTTTGTTTCGGAAGGGTGCCAGGATTGCCATGGGGGGCCGAGAGGCGGCGGTCTGGAGGTTTACCATCTGGCCGAGATAGGCACAGATCCTGCTTTGGCCAGTTGGGGGGATGCCGACGGCGACGGTGAGATGTGTTGTGGTATCGGTGGTTATTTAACCGGTGGAATCAAGGCGCCTCGATTGACGGGTCTATATGCTCTACGGCGATACCTTCATAATGGCTCTTTGGGTTCTCTTGAGGAATTACTCTGTCTCGAGGAAAGGCCGCCCTCCGAGTTGCCGCCGTATGCGAACACCGGGCACCTCTACGGCTGTGAGCTTCCGGCCGAAGATAAGGCACATCTTTTGGTGTTTCTTCGCTCTTTATGAGGCATCAACAATTTCCGTGTCTGATACCCTGAGAATGGTATTATGCTCCTGGTTGTCAGTAGGAGTATCGAGTGCGGGGTGTTTGGTTACAGAGGGGTCTCGTCCCATGGTTCGCGCTGTGCCTTGTCGCTTGTGGTGCGAAGCAACAAGCGACGCAGACTCTACATGACGCCGTAGAGAACGACGCTATGGTCGAGATAGACAGCCGGGCCATCTTTGATGTGGCGTCAGATGAAGGCAATGCCGTCGGCGATACTTCCAGGAAACCAGAAGACGTCTCTACGGTTCTTGTGGATCAGAACGACAGCTCTGCGGAAGGCGACGTTGAATTGGACGTGGAGACATCTGTAGAGGAACCGCCTCCTATCCCCGAAGGCTATACCTTGATCTGGGAAGATAACTTTGATGGTCCGGAGATCAATACGGACCACTGGGTGGTTGCCTCCCTGCGGGACCCGGTCACGGGAGACCTCGTTCCGGGAGCCAAAGGGGACCACCTGCTCAACTACCATTACGCTGGGTATATCACGCAGGAAGACACATATATCGAAGAAGGCGCCTTGATTCTTCGTAATCAGAAACGAAGCTACCAGGGGCAGAGTCCAGAGGGGTCCTTTGCATATACCTCGGGCTGGGTCATGTCGATGCACCGAGTGCATCTCAATAAAGGCTATGTCGAAATTCGGGCGCAGTTTCCATCGGGCGATAAGGTCTGGCCCGCCATGTGGCTGATATCAGAACAGCTACGATGGTGCCCGGAATGGGATATGTGGGAGTACTTCGGCTATCGAGAAGATCAAAGTACTCCCTATGACAATATGGGGACCCATCTCTGCTATGGCGGCTGGCCGAACCAGAAATGGAGCTCGAACTTCCTTAGTTCCTTCGATGAAATCTATGACTGTGAAGCCTGGCATATCTATGGGTTTGAATGGACCGATACAGAAGCTCGTTGGTTTCTGGATGGAGAGCTTATGCATACCATCACTGTGGATGCACTCGGAGCCGATGCGGCCCTCTGGCCCAATGAAGAGATGTACATTGTCCTCAATAATGGACAGGGGTCTGGAGCACCCGACGTCACCACCTCCTGGCCGAATTATCTGAAGGTCGATTTCATCCGTCTTTATGAAAAAGGGGAATGAAGAGTGGCGGGCCAGGCACCGTCACCTCAGTAGAGGGTTATTGCCCCTCTTTGAAGACTGCTACCCGGACACCGTCGATCATAAGTTCGATGCGTCCAAAGTCTGGGTCTAATCCCCGCCCAATGCCCGCCTCTGTGCCAAGAATATAATTCCGATAGTTTGCAACGCCCTGACCCCCGGCCTCGAACATATAGTAGTATTTCGGAGACAAAAAAGGATTCAGTTTTGCTGTGATTTTTCGTGCGTTTTCGGGTGTTCTAATTTGAGCGATAAGTGCGCCCAGTTTCTCGATAAGAGCCTTACGGTCGGGGTAATGTACGGTAGACCCGGGTTTCTTCGGGTTCGCAACTTCACCCTGCAACACCAGGTGCCGTAAGGGGACGAATAGAAGGTTGTAATCCGGGTAATCCAGGCTTTGCTTCCGCGTTCGGCGGCCGCTGGGTAGGTGCGCCCAGAGCCGGATGTCGTCGACCGCATCTTGGCGGCCCCCAATCTTTGGTCGAAAATCCAGAACCTCCTGGTACGAGCTCACGATGGCGATTCCATTAGGGACCTGCAGCTCAAAGATGAGTTCGGGGTTCTCAAGCTGCCCTCTCTCAACTGAATATACGATACTGCGACTCACTGGATTCATCGGATCACGCCTGGCGTCCAGATAGGTCCGGACGACCACACGATGGGCTTGTTTCAGGCCCGGGTCCTGACAGCCCTCTGCCTCCTTTCGCCTGCATAAGGGCCCAAATCGATAGATTGCTGGTGTTAGCTCGTCTCCGAAGACGCGTTCCGCAAACTGCTGCGCCAGAGACTCCCAGAAGAGATCCGATTTCTCGCGGAGAATATTCGAGGCGTTGTCTGTACCAGCCAGTTGCTGTTTCCATTCTACCGGGTTCCACCCGTAGATCCTTTGATAGACAGCTTGGACGTAGGTTCGATTCGATTGGTGTAAGGGTTTACCCGCCTGGTCGAATATCCAGATTTCAATACCGACAGGTGACATACGCGAATTTGCACTGAAGGAGCGGGCATATACGAACTCTGCGCCATCGCTTGGCGCTCGCGCTTCTTTGGGTGGCGCGGTGTTCAAAAAGCGGATTCCGTCTCCCAGGCTGCGAACCTCCTCCGCAAGGGGAGGAGAGGCTGAGACCGGGACGGCATATTGGGGGGTTGCGCAGCCGGCGAACACCAGGAACGCAAAGAATGCCCAGGCGCTGGGGCTACGAAAGGCATTGTTCATCGCGTCACGTCCACTCTTCTTGGGTCGTGAGAAAGTGTGCCGGGTTTCCATCTCCTCTGCAATTGGGCCGTAGTTAGGGGGCCACAGGTCTTCGTGTTCTTTTCTCCTGCGAGAGGAATGTCGTACGCCAAGCCTTGATCGCCCTAACCCCCGGAAAAGCAAAAGCTGAAAGTAAGACTATTGACTTTCGGCTCGGGCCGTCGTATATGCCGGCCAGCCAAGCCCCGGTGTCCGTATATACGGGCAATATCAAGGGCTATTAATCATATTTTTTCGAGTGTTGGAGAATAGAAATGAAGACAAGCTATGTATTGGCAATTCTTATGTTTGCGATGTCCGCCTTCGTGTTCGGATGCGATGTAGACGAGACGGCAGAGCTGGAGAACGAGGTGCTCGGTTACTGTGCCGATAACCCGGTGGATGCAGTGGGCTCCTTTTGCGCGTCCATTAAGCTCCCTGAAGATATGGTGGGGACACCCGAGCAGGTGAGCTTTCATTTCTTCGACTCCATTCCCCCAATGGGTCCACCCAGCCTTATGGGCATTAACCTCACCTCGCCAGAAGATCTGCAAGACTTCGTCGCGGGTGCGGAGGTCCCAATGGTATTGGAAAACCTGCCCGAATCCGGTGCCTATTACCTCTACATCGCGGTATATATGCCAGGCGGTGGTGCGGCCTCCTGGGTTCTGGTTCCTGGCATTGACTATGTTGGTGGTCAGTCCGGTGACGAAGCGATGCTAGAATTCACCGGTGAGGCCATGAATCTTGACCAGCCGTTCGAGCTGCGCCTCGCTGAATAATCATTCCCGGTTTTGGGGATAGGCGCCGTAGAATGAACAGGCAGTGTTGTCTGTCGAAACGGCGTGTGTGTTGTAGTCTTCACTGCCAGTGGGGTCCGAGCGGGCCCCGCTGGTACGTGGAGGATTTCACCGGTTCCACGTGGCGTGAAGGAGCTTGAATGGCCCCCCATTGTTGGAACCTGGCTAACGGCCTGGCGTGAGTTGCGCCTAGGGAAAGATGTGTTTCATCTGTGTGTCACGATAGGCGAAGATCCGTTCGACATCTCGGCCTACCAATAACTTTTGAACGATCATACCGCCTGGGACACGGTAGGTTACACGGTCCGAGCAGCGGGTGCCTCCATTCTCTTCACGAAACATATGATCGTGGAGCCACAAGGAGTAGGGGCCCTTGATCTGCGAGTCCTGAAAACCATGGGGTGGATCCCATTTGGTGATCTCGGTTCGCCAGCGCATGGGAAAGCCACGTAATCGGATTTTGTACTCGATGATCTGGCCCACAGCCATCTCGATGGGGGCTGGGGTGAGGATCTGAAAATTCAGGTAGTCTGGAGTCAGCGCCTGCAGATTGAAGGCGTCGGAAAAGAAGTCGAAGACCGTCTCGATGGAGTGCGGAACCCAACAACTGGTTTCCAATTGGTAACTGCCGTCGTCCAAACGGATATGTGTCATATTCGTGGTAGCCATGGGTTTGGCAGCTCTCTTCATGCGGCAGGCGGGCCCGTCCGAGGGGTCGAGGACCGACCCCTGTTTCGGACTAGCATCTTCCGCTCCGATGGCACAAGGCCTGGCATGATAACGTCTGGTTGTAACGAACGAAGATCAGGGTTCGTACGTGATTACCGTAAGGGAGAAGTCTGAAAATCCGATGGTGAGCTTGACGCAACCAGTTTCTGGAAGTGGCGAGCCACCCTTTAAACCACCACTGTCCTCTGTGACATCGAGGCTGTTTTCTGGGGCGATACCGTAACGGATCGGACCACGGAAACCATTGGGGAAGTCAGGGGTTTGCAACACCCAGTACGCCGCCCCACCTTTCACGACACCAGGACCCACCGGCGTGGTGGCCTCCGGGTCGGTAACATAATAGCCAAGAGCGTCTACGTCGGCTTCCCACTGAATCGTGGGGGAACCGTCTTCGGCGAACTCCAGAACTACCTCATGGTTGCCTTCGACGGTTCCACAGACCGCATCCGATGTTTCTTCTGGGCGGTGTATCGTCCATTCAACATCCTCCGCCTCCAGGCCAGGGCTACGGAAGAAGAGGGTGCCTTCACCCGTGTCGGCGATGCCATCGCCGTCCTCGTCTGTGAGCTCCGATTGGGTGGGGAAGGATTTGCCCATGAGATCGCCACTCAGAGGCATAATCAGGGCGGGCCAATGGGAGTCTGTCCCCTCAATAACGACTTTGTACTCCGTTGAGGTTTCCGCATTCAAGGTGGCCACCACATCCGCTCCGAAGGGCGTAGGTGTTGCTACGAGAGGAGTCTCGATTGGGATGATGACATTGGGGTCGTAGGCCTTTGTTTCCACATTAAGCCCGGGACGGTAGATGGTTAGAACATATTCACCTTCGAGCTGAAGAGCCGGGGCGACCGCCGTCTTAAAAGGTATACGCGTGTCGACACCCATCTTCATTTCGTTGAACGCCTCGAAGGCTTCTTCCACGACAACCGAATAGTGACTGTTGGCAGCGAGAACTTCAGTGGGCTGGAGCTCTACATGCCTGAGGGCTGCATGTACCGTTGTGGGCACGGTCGAGTTGGCGTCATCCACCAGGCGAATTCTAGATAGATTCTTAGGCTGGTCCAGCACGGGGTGCGAGAAGATCAGCTTGATGGGATCGTTCGGCCCATAGACCATGGCCGAGGTGGCGTTCTCTTCGGGTTTTGAGGCTAGCACGAAGAATTCTCGGGTTGTTAATTCTTCAAGATAACGCGTGAGGTCGTCTCTCTCCGTACTATCGAGCTTTGCCCCCGCGTAGGGGAGAAGGTAGTCAACGGTTGTGCCCATATCGCGAGTGGAGCCGTCGATGAACCAATAGGCATGACGGTAGGCTCCGACGAGGCTTGGCACATCGGTAGGGGAGGTCGAAGTGATCCCCTCGGGGTAGAGCATTCGGTTGGTGGTCAGAGGCCCCATATGACAACCGGCGCACCGTCCAGCGTCTTCAAAGACCTCTCGACCTCGTACCGCCATCTCCGTCATGGACCCGTCCAGACGTGTTTTCCCGTTTGCGGCTGGAGGCGGCACCAGGGCCGCCAGATAGGCATAGAAGACGCTATGGAATTCATTGGACATCTTTACGCCCATGGTGGGCCCGGGGACGCCGAAGGTATAACTGTAAAGGTCGGCGCCATCGGCTGGCCAACCAAGGGGGGAGGTCCCTTCCATCCAGAAAAAGGGTCGTGGTACCGAGCTATAATCGAAGACACCGGCTCTCCATTGGTTGCCATCGGTTAAGCCGTCGATATGGCATTCGGCGCAGCTGTGATTTGCGCCACCATATTCCCCGTGCCCCGTGTAGATGTACTGGCCGCCAGCCACGTCTGCGGGACGTGGGTCGCCAGAAAGAGCGATGGTGGTGTTTGTGCCATCGGCTGGATTTACGTTGAGCAGGACATAGCTCTGAACCCCGTGAACGAAGAGTTTGCCATTATGTGCCATCAAAGAGCGCGGCCGCCCGGTGACCTCATAACGTGCGACCTCGGAGAGGTCCTCGCTGTCGAGGCCGAGGAGAAGGTCCGAGCCTTCCACGGTCACCCAGATATGATCGCCCAAACGTACAAGCCCGAAGGGGCGAACCGCGTAGTCGGGCGCGCTTGGCTGGCGTCCGATATCTGCAGACGCGATCTCCGTACGGGCGGCTACGTCATAAGCGGCTACCGTGTGACGGAACCCCATATTATTGGGATCAAGGCTGTTGTTTTCGGCGGGTGATACACGAGTGGTGGCAACATAGAGTCGATCCCCGTCGGCGTGTATGGCGTTGATATTTGAGCCTACGGATTCCAGATAGCCCGTTACGACGAATTTGGCGGTTGCTACGATGGCGACATCGTAAAGGTCGGACTTTTCATCGTAGGTGCCATCGAGACGATCACCCTTTCCCGAGCGATAGCTGGCTACAAAAAGCTGGGTGCCATCGTCATTCATGGCCAGGGAGCTGGGTGTAGAGTTTGTTGGCAGCGTGTCTATAAGGGCTCTCTCTTCGAGGGAGACACGGGCGACTGCGTCGTCGGTGGTAAGGCTGACGTAAGCCCATCGGCCGTCTGGGGACGTCACGACATCTGCGGGCTCGTCTCCGACCCAGATGGCGTCGATCAATTGGTTCGAGGCGATATCAATAATACCCAATGTGTCCCCAGCCTTCTGGGCCACGACTGCCACGTTCATGCCCTCAGCCCATGCGATGGCTACCGGCCAGGGGCCTGTCGCGATCGTGCCGAGAACTTCCCCGGTCTCGGGTTGGATACGACTGATATGCGCGTCAAAGACATGAGCCACCCAGATCTCATCGCCCACGCGAGTAACCGAGGAGTTGGGGTAATAGTTGTAGTGCTCATAGGGGATTGCGTCGACCACTCCAATTCGTTGGGTTAATCCCTCCACGTTCGTAAAGCTATATTCGCCGGTTACGATAGGGGTAAAACGCGATACGTCGTTATCGCCTGTAAATAAGGCGTTCGTATTCGTCGTTGGCGATTCCGTAAGGGTCCAATCCACGCCTGGTAGGTAGAACGTAGCCCCCACGGGGAAACGACTGGTTGGTTGCAATGGGAAGGCTTCGTTGGCAGGACCTTCGAAATTCGGAGAGGAGTTGCCTTCTTCGGAGCAGCCTGCAAGGAGCAAGAGTATGAAGAGGATCGCGGAATAGGCGAGAGTTCGGGCGGCCCGGATATGTCTGCTAGTCCGTTTTGAGGTTATGGTGGCGATGGCTTTGTTTGGCATTTGCGTGGTCATTGGCTTCCCTGCTTATTGATTCGCGGTGTTTCACGTACAGCTCGGCTGGTATCCCTGCACTACGCCACCATTGGACACGTAACGAACCCCCATGTCGTTTAGAATACGTGCCGTCTTGATGGCCGGGACACAGCAAAACCTGAAAGTGGAACAATCAGGTTTCGGGCTTGGGATAACTCCGCTCCGGATGCTTGTCAATATGTTATCCGGCGATTGCCTGGACCCGCGTTTCCATAGGTGTTGATGCCTCGGATTACGCGCTGTTTCTTTCGGCTTAGAAGAAGCCCACCACGAGAGTGAGGGTCAAGACGATAAGCACGGCAGCCTGCAGTTTGTAGTTGGCCAGCCCTGGGCGACCGGGTTCCAATGGCTGCTTCATGAGCTCTTGCAGCTCCGCATCCGATCGTGGCTGGCCCACGTGTCGAGTGGCTAGGTAGATGAGGAGAGAGGCACCAAAGACGATACCAGCGATCAGCGTAAAATGTATTTCGGGGAGCCAGCCGAGCCGTTGTGCCACGAAGATCCCGATAGAGAGAAGGTGGCCGCCCACCATGGTATACATAGCCGTATGTCCGCTACCACCCTTGAAGAAGACACCCATGATGAAGAGCACGGTCATCGGCGGCACGAGGTAGGATAAAAGTAGTTGGAGATAGGCGAACAACCCTTCGAATTTGGCAATCTGTGGAGCCCATAGGGCGGCGAGGATCATAATCACGCCCATGGCGATTCGACCGACGCGAGTGACCTCTTTATCGGTCATATTGGGGCGCGCGGGTTTGACGAAATCCAGGGTTATGAGGGCCGAAGAGCTGTTGAGGGTGGAGTCGATGCTCGACATGATGGCCGCGATTAAGCCCGCCATGACCAATCCGACCACACCGACGGGCAGGAGTTGTGTGACCAGGGCCGGGAAGATGGCGTCCGATTGGAAATCGGGGGGAAGGTCTAAATCTATCAGCCGGGCGACAAGGCCGGGGAGGACCATGATGAAGAGAACAGGGAGCTTTAGAAGGCCTCCCAATAGAGCTCCCCAGCGCGCATCGTCTACGCTTCGTGCGCCCAGTACGCGTTGGACAATATATTGGTTGGTTACCCAGAAGTAGAAGCCCAAGATAGGAACCCCGATAAGCGTCCCAAGCCATGGCAGGTTCTTATCATCAAGAGGATGGTGTGCGGGGTCGACCATTGAGAAGAGGCTGCCATCCAGACTTCCCGTAATGGTGGACCAGCTCCAATCGACGTTGGGGTGAGAAAAGACCATGAATGTGAGCAGGATGGAGCCCGCGATTAAGACCACCGCTTGAATCACGTCCGTGTACACCACGGCCGCCAAACCTCCGGCCGCTGTATAGAGTCCCGCCACAAGTGCCAGACCGACACAGGTATAGAAGAGATCCAACTCTGGAAAGAACGCGATCAGGACCACGGCCCCGGCGTATAAGCTACCCGCAGTGTCTACGAAGAGGTTGGTGATAATCGTCAACCCGGACATATATTTTCGGCTCGCACGCCCAAAACGCTTTTCCAGGTATTCGGGGATTGTGGAGATACGAGTGTTCAGGAATATGGGAACATAAAAGAAGACGAAAAAGACCAGGACTACGGTGGCCATCCATTCGTAGTTCGATACGTAAAGACCACCGGTATAGGCAGCACCCACGAGTCCGATAAGTGTCGTGCTTGAGATGTTCGAGGCAAAGAGGGAGAAGCCGATGGCGACCCATCCCAGATTACGGCCAGCCAAGAAGAGATCTTCACCGGTCTTGGTGTTTCGGCTTATGCGAAGCCCGATGGCCAATACGGCTAAAAAGTAAACGACAACAATAACGGTGTCGATGGTCGTAAAGTTGAGTTGGCCTGCAGCGTTTTCCAATGACTTGGATCCCCTCTAGATTTTCTCGATGGTTAACGTAACCATACCCACTCCCACGCCCCTAACGTGATTAGAGTGGGCGCATCTCGCCAGGTCCTGTGGGTGCCATCGAATATTTGTGACTCTTGGAGCGGTGGACTCGAAAGCACAGCGGGATCTGAAGAGAGGTTATAATGGCACTGAATGGATTTGGCTTCAAACGACCGAACAAAGGCCAGAATATCGGGAGCGCCTTCGAGCATCGTAAAGTCCCCCATATGTAGACATTCCTCTGCCTTACGCATCCCTACGAGGCGTCGGAAATAGTTGAGCATACTATTGGGGAAGTCGTCCTGAATATTTACGGCGCGGGCCCTGTGCTCCGCAGGGATTGGCAACCAGGGCTTCGGGTGGGATGTAAAGCCAGCGCTAACTTCCGAGCCATCCCAGGGCATGGGGGTTCGACATCCATCTCGGCCGACATAGTCGGGCCAGAACTCAATGCCGTAGGGATCTTGTAGCTGGTTGTAGGGGATGTGGGCCTCTTCGAGTCCGAGCTCCTCTCCCTGGTAGACACAGGGTGTACCCCGAAGGCTCAGAAGAAGGCTCATCGCCAGTCGCGCTATGGGTTCGGTTGGAACGCCATCGGGAGCAAGGCGGCTCGCGCTTCGTCCGACATCATGGTTTGAAAAAGCCCAGCACGGCCAGGTGTCGGGCGCTTCCTGGATGCTGCGATTGATGACCGATCGTAGCCGGTCGGCGTTAAAGATCTCTGACAGCAGATCGAAGCTATAACAGAGGCTTAGTCTTTTGGGCTGGGTGTACTCTTGGATGAGCGGCCAGGATCGTTTTTCGATGGCACCGACTTCCCCAAGAGTTACCGTTCCAGAGTATTGCTCCGTGAGCGCACCCAGCTCGGATAGAAAGGTGCGCACTTCGGGGCGGTTCTTATCGTAGATATGGTCCTGCTTGCTGTATGGGTTTGTGTCAGGCACCACAGCGTTACCAACGGTCTCCGATGGCGGGTTGTCCCGTAACTGCTCGTCATGGAAATAGAAATTTACGGTGTCCAGACGAAATCCACTGACACCACGTTCCAACCAGAACCGCGCGATCGATAAGGCCTCCGCGCGAACTCGAGGCTCGTGGAAATTCAGATCAGGCTGACTCTTCAAGAAATTGTGGAGATAATATTGGTGACGTTCTGGACTCCAGGACCAGGCACTCCCACCGAAGATGGACAACCAATTATTTGGTGGGCCACCGTCGGCACGCGGTTCGGCCCAAACGAAACAGTTACTATATTCACTTTCCCGGCTTCGAGTTGCGTCCTGGAACCAGGGGTGCACGTCGGCAACATGGCTTAAGACTAGATCCACCATGATCTTAAGGTTTAGTTGTTTCGCGTCGGCGATCAGGCCATCGAAATCAGCCTCGGTCCCGAACATCGGGTCGATCATTCGATGGTCTTCAACATCATAGCCGAAGTCTTTCATCGGCGATTTGAAGATTGGCGAGATCCAGACGGCATCCACTCCGAGGGATGCCAGGTAGGGGAGCTTTTGGCGGACCCCTTTCAGATCGCCCCAGCCCCTCTCCGAAGCATCAAAGAAGGAGCGAGGATATACCTGGTAGAGTATTCCTTTGCGCCACCATTGAATCTCGGTTGCATGCATGTGAGGAGCCTACGTATGGGTACGCGGCTCCTATGCGTGCCTTATTAGAGGCAGGCTTTTGAGAACGCGCACGAGGGATCGGCGCAGTCTACCTTGCCATCCCCATTGCTGTCACCACCGTCATCACAAGGCTCTTCGATGCCGGAGCATTCGTAAAACTCCGGATCGCAATATTCGATACGGCAGGCAACACATGCGTCGCTGGTGGGAGCCAGACATTGGGGTACACAGTTGTCGATGGCGCACAGGATCGTGTTAACGAAACAGCTTGAGCATTGTGCGGTTAAACCGGCCGGTTCGATGGGTGTGAAGCAATTCGCAGATGCACCACCATTTACCATGCAATCCGTAGCGCACGCACCCTGGTCGGGTCGGCCCAAACAGCAGAGACCGCACGATGCGGCGATATCCACTACGGGGTCTTTATTCACGGCGTTGTCATGATCGTTATAACAAAACCCGATATCGAGCTTATTGGAGTCCGCAGGATCATCGTTCGGAGGCACTTCCGTCTCAACGGCTGTGTCTTGCGGTGTTCCGACGTCTACCGACGTCCCCGTATCCATGGAGTTGCCAGCACCATTCGAGGTGTCGGCTGAGGTTCCAATATCCACGCCGAGATCATCGGTTGTGCCCGGGTCGGCAGCCGAACCCGTGTCCGTCGAAACACCCGTACCTGCCGCGTTGCCCGTATCTAGGGAAACGCTGGTGTCTGCGTTCGTGTCATTGGTGTCGGCACACCCAATTGCGAGGCTGATGATGAGTGTAAGACGAAGGGTTTGTTTCAATAATTTCATGACTATCGCTCCAGCGCATTTCTTCAGTGAATGTTCGAAAAATTCACGTAACGTTGTCCTTTCAGGTCGGGAGGGCGTTTAGTCGATAGAGCCCCTCTAAGTCCAACATAAATTGGGTTTTAAGGATGGTGTTCGGGGGGCTGGTCCTAAATCAAAGTTTCCAATTTCGTGCGATCAAAAAACCTGAAAGTTGACATTTTAGCTTCCTTTCTTTATCTGCCGACCGGCAGGTTTTGACTGCGAAGGAAAACTTTTGTGTTTCGTTTCGAAAATTATGGAAAAAAAATGATCAAATACCGGACCGTAATTCTTCTATGTTTTTGTGCTCTGATGACCACGTCTTGTGGTCAAGATTTGGGCGGTGCGGATGAACCCGCAAACCAGGCGGTCCCTGAGCGCAACGAGAACACATTTGGCCCGATCGAAGTGGTCCCAGGGGTTTCTGTAGGTGGCATTGAGATCGGCATGAGTCTCGACGAGCTCAAAGCAATTCTGGGGGATCCCGATACCGAGTTCGGATTCCAGCGCTTGATTACGCTGCGTTTCAACGCGGCCAAACTTGAGGTTCTTCTTACCTCAAGCGAACCCAGCGTGGCCTCGGCGGATGCCAGGGTTCGAGGTGTCACGACACTGGGGAATACGGTTTTGTCTGGGGATTTGATTCGAGGGGTAGAGCGAACGGTTTTGGAGGCTCAGTTTGGCGCGGCGACGATGGAGAGCCGGGGGATTCTCTATTTCGTAGAAGATGGCCTCTCAGTCGAGATGGATGCTGACAACCGGGCGATTCGTTATTCCGTCTGGCCGGCATATTTCCTCGAGAAGGAGATTCCGCCGATGGTGGCGGCGAAGACCCAGATGGGAGAGCCAAGAATAGAAGATGAAAGCGTAGAGCTACCTCGGTTCGAATACGAAGGCGATGTTTATACCGTCGTTGATATGCATCTCCATGTCGGTAAGAAAGAGACGCAAAAGCCCACGGGACTCGAGTTTCTCTTGTCGCAGCTGCCGGCCATGTCTTTGATGACGTTTCCGGCCGTTTCTGGACTTGTTGTGCATCCCTATGGAGAGCATGTGGGGATTAAGGAACATCTTCGCGCTGCGGGCGTAGCGTATGGAGTGTTGCTAGCCACATACACCCAGCACACCATCGGTGTAACCGAGAATCAATTAGTCGAATCCCAGCTCGCCGATCCCCGAAATGTAAACCCGGATGGTTCCCAGTGGGCCTGGGGTATGGCGAGCATCAATCTGGATGACTTTGATAGCCCAGAGGTTATGGAACGTCGTCTGGAGATACTGGAATCCTATTTCGAAAAGCGTCCGGATCTCTTTGTGGGTATCAAATTGGCCCATGCTCATCAGGCCGTTGGCTTCGATGACCCGTTATACCTGGGAGTCTACGACGTCGCAGCGAAATATGGAGTGCCCGTTCTATTGCACACGGGCTTTTCTCCGTTCCCCAATTCCATGACCGACCCACATTATTATGATCCAGCGACTTTAGAGGCAGTCATCACGGCCTATAATGGCCAGAATGGAAAAGGATATGTGGACTTCGTTCTTGCCCACGCAGGGCAGGGAGACGCTCGTGCCATTGAGAGCAGCTTGCAGCTTGCGCAGACGCGAGACAATGTCTGGCTTGAGATCAGCGCGATCAATCGTCCCTTATTGATCGATGAAAATGGCCAGCCCGTTGAATCCACCGAGCCGATGCACACCTATGTTCTTGGCGAAATCAAGAACCGGGGCATCGTGGGGAAGACCATGTTTGCCACGGATGGCCCCCAATACTTCGGAAAGGTGCAAAGCTATCTAAAGCTTATGGTGAGCACCATGAAGTCTGTTGGGTATACGCCAGAAGAAATCCAGGCTGTGTTGGCGGATAATTTCTTTAATTGCTATCTGCCTTTCGGAAAATAACGAGTCGTATCGACTTCTAATCATCGCCGGTGGCGCGTGGTGGTCATAGCCGAAGGGCAAGCTCTTCTCGCATGGGTGGTTGGCAACCCGGTCTTTCACAGTTGAGCCGCGCAGCGGCGTTGGCAAAGGCCATCATCTGGCGAGCCTGTGTTTCATTAAGAGGCGCTCCTAGAAGCCTATGCTCGTAGAGCCACACAAGAAGTGCCGCCTGGAATGTGTCGCCCGCTCCTACGGTGTCTACGATCGGCCCAGTGTGGTTTGGAGGGCACTGGATATGACTTCCATTTTGTAGCCAGATTTGTGCGCCGCGGCTTCCTTCGGTCAGAACGATTGTGCGTTCACCATCGCGCCACTTCTGAATTTCGCTGGCGGGGACGCAGCCGGGGTAGAGGAGGGCCAGATCTTCGTCACTGGCCTTAATGAGATCGGCGAATGACAAGGCCTCTTCCAGCCGGAGGCGGTAATGATCCATATCATCGATAAGCGGCACACGTAGATTCGGATCGAAGGCAATAAACGCTCCTCTACTGCGTGCGGTGTTGATGGCCTCGCGCCAAAGGGGCCAGTCGGCTTCTTGCGCTAATACAAGGGAGCCGAAATGGAGGGCTTTGATGTTGATGGGTAGGGATTGCTTGGGAGGGTTTTGTTGGACATCCCGGTCGGCGGTCTCCCCTCGAAAGAATCGGTAGCTGGGGTGACCCTTGGAGTCGGTCGAAACCTCGGCCACGGCGGTGGGTGCCGTGACCCGCTCTTCTACACAGCGGAGAACACCGTTCTCTTCGAGGGCCTCGGCCAGGAGCTGACCGTAGGGATCCTGGGAGATTGGGCAAAGAAGACCCGCCTTAAGACCAAGCCGCGAAAGCGCGATCGCCACATTGAACGGAGAACCGCCCACTCGAATCTGATCGGTCGCTGACTGCGGGTCCTGAACCCGGTCAATCAGTGCCTCGCCCAGGGATACAATCATAGCAACTCCTGAAAAAGCCCGGCGCTTAGGCCGGGCTATAGGTACAGGACTGGATGGTTCCTGTTAGGGTTCCAGTCGCTGCTAATGGAATGTAGGGTCCTCTTCGAGGGGGTACCAGTCGGTCGACTGGTCGAGAGGTAACAGGCCACGTGCGATAAGGGCCGCGCGAATGGCGTTGGGGTAGAACTCGGTGATCTTCGTTAAGAACTTCTTGATGTTCTCGCCCACCGTATATTCCACGACCGCGTCGATCGCCTTTATGAGCTCGTTGGTGCAGTTGCGGAACAGGGTGTGGTAGGTGTCCTTCAGACCCAGAGCCTCGCTTTCGTAGGCATACGCGACCAGGAGTTCGGCCTTCTCTCGCTCTGTGAGCTCAAGAGGCCATTGCTCTACATGATGCCCTTGTTGGGTAATCATCGAGTCGTAACGAGCCGCGAGGCTGGTGACTCGATACGCCAAGCCAAAATGATCTTGCATGCCTTTGACCAGATCGTACTTGTCGCCGAGACGAGGTACCGCTTCTATGGACATTACCAGGTTGTATATGGCGACCTCTTTACCGTAATTCCACTGGCTTTGGCCTCGTAGGTTTACCGGCTTATTGAAGGTAAGTCGTATCTGCGTATGGCCAGCGGGCACCGCGGCGGGGAAGTATTCGAGTTGAAAGTATACCTCTTGGACTTCCTCGACGGGGATCGTCGCGTACCAATAGCCGTGGTCGTGGAATACATTGGCGAGCTCCAGAACGTTGGAGAACTCATCGGGCGCGCCCAGAACCTTAACCGGTCGGCGTGTTTTGGTATCGAGACATTCTCCGATCCATGGGCCTTTGGTGAAGCGTGCTCTTGGCTCAAAGGGGTCTTCTTTATCGTAAGAGCAGGTGGAGGGATCGAAATCGGGCAGTAGAGGCTCAAGCCCAGGTGATTCCTCTTGCTTGGTGGAGTCGCCTTTTCCTACCGAATATTCCGCTTCATATGATTCTTCCAGGGAAAGATCGGCGCAACCAAATGCCGCCAGGACAAGGCCCAATACGATCCATGGTATCGCTTGGCAACGAGGGGTTCGGTTTACGGTTCGATTCGTGTTCATCTGTCATCCTCCTATTCGGATTCTCTACAGAGAGCGGCCCCTCTTGCCCATGCCCAAAACTTGAAAGTGGAGCGTTTAGCTTCTGGCGCGAGCAATTTGCAAGAAATTAGGTCAAACGTATTGGAAACACACAGGAATGTTGGGTTATCCTTCGGTCTCGGATTGGCTCAAAATATTCAAGCCTCCAGGGTGAAGGGTGGAACCTGGAAATCTCCGCGGAGATTGGGAGGCGTTGCATTTGTGGCTACCTACGATTCCTGACCGGGGGAGATCGAGTCACGAGCGTTGCCATTCGCCTGTGTTGTAGGAGCGGTGTATGATGCCGGCATGAGCGGATTGGAATCGACAATGGACCTGCGGGGGCGCGTCGCCCTGGTGACGGGAAGTACGGCCGGATTGGGGTACGAGATCGCCTGTGCTCTTGGCCAGGCCGGTGCCAATGTTGCCCTTAACTATTCGAACGACGAGGCGCGTGGAAACAGGGCCCTACAGAACTACCTGGCCACGGGAGGGAAGGGCGCGATGTTTCGGGCCGACGTGACCGACCCGGTAGCTATCGAAGGGCTCGTGGACAGGATTGAATCCAGCCTGGGTGCAGTGGATGTCCTGGTCTTGAACGCTACGCCGAGTCAGCCCCAACGCGCTCTTGAAGACTATCAATGGGAGGAGGTTCAGACCCTCCTTGACGCCTTCATCAAGAGTCCATTCTTACTATCGCAACGGGTCGTGGCGCATATGAAGGCTCAGAGTTGGGGTCGAATCATCCAGATTGGCTCGGAGGTGTTCGAAGACGGGGCATCGAACTTTTCGGCCTACGTCGCCGCGAAAGGGGGGCAAACGGGCTTGAATCGTAGTCTTTCGAAGGAGCTGGCGCCCTGGGGTATTACCGTCAATATGGTTTCGCCTGGTTGGATACCCGTCGAACGCCATGCAGGGATCGGCGCCGAAGAAAAGGCGGCGTACCTATCTACAGTGCCTATGGGGCGCTGGGGTACGCCCACGGATATCGCGAGCGCGGTGACTTTCTTTGCTAGCGACCACGCCGGCTTTGTGACCGGCGCGAATCTTCATGTGAACGGTGGTCGGAGCCTGGTCTAGGGGGAAGGGGCAAGACGGGCACCGGGGCTTGGCTCCGTTGGGTCTCGTTCAACGTTTCTTCGGTGGGCGACTTTGTTTTCGACGGCGTCGACGCTGTTGGGGTGCGCCCTTGGAGCGTCTCTGGGCACCGCCTTGATTCCTGGAGCGCCTCCGGTTTCTTCCCGCACCTTTGGTCCGCTTCTGATCGCCGCTCTCCTCTTTGGAGCGCTTACGATCATCATTCTCGCGTTTGGGTTGTTGTTGCCCACCACTGTCGTTCTGGGATCGTCTTTGGTTGCGACTATCCTCTTTGGGCTGCCTCTCGCGGCGGCTTTCCCCCTTCGGGGGGCGTGCCGGTTTCCAGGGGCGATGGCCCGAACGGCGACCCTTGCGGGTCTCTTGTTGGGAGTCGGCGTCTGGCATGGCCTCCGGGTAGTGCCATGCATGGTCCGTTACTACGGTTAGGGGCGTGCCGGTGAGTTTCTCGATGTCGCGGAGGTATTCTGTTTCGTTTTCATCACAGAAGGCGATGGCGATGCCGTCCCGACCAGCTCGGCCGGTACGCCCGATACGATGCACGTAGCTCTCAGAGATATTCGGCAGGTCGTAATTGAACACATGGCTGATGCCATCTACATCGATACCCCGAGAGGCGATATCGGTCGCGACGAGGACCCGAACGTCGCCAGCCTTGAAAGCAGCGAGGGCTCTTTGTCTTGCACCCTGGCTCTTATTACCATGGATGGCCGCCGAATGAATGTCCGCTTTGGTGAGGATTCTAACCACCCGGTCGGCGCCGTGTTTGGTACGAGTGAAGACGATAGCGCTCTCGATACTGGGGTCGAGCAAAAGCTCCTTCAAAAGACGCTTCTTATTGGAGCGCTCTACGAACATGACCTGCTGTGTGATGAGCTCCACCGTCGTGGACTCGGGCTCTACCTCTACCCGAATGGGGTCGTGTAGGAATGTGCTTGCAAGCTTGACGATCGCGTGGGGCATCGTGGCCGAAAAGAGAAGGTTCTGTCGCTGTTGCGGTAAAAGCGCCAATACCTTGCGTATGTCTCGAATGAAACCCATGTCGAGCATCCGATCCGCTTCGTCCAATACAAAGAAATTCACGTGGCTGAAATCGATATGACCTTGGCTATGCAAGTCCAATAACCGACCCGGAGTCGCGATGAGAGCGTCGATGCCACGTCGGAGCGCTCCGATCTGGGGGCGTTCATTGACGCCACCAAAGATGACGCGGTGCCGAAGCTTCAAGAATCGAGCATAGGTGTCGAAGCTCTCTCCGATCTGTGCGGCCAATTCTCGGGTCGGGGTCAAGACCAGGGTGCGAATTACTGGCTTACCCCTGGAGGGGTTGCGAGCGAGGTGGTCTATGATGGGCAGAAGGAATGCCGCCGTCTTGCCGGTTCCTGTTTGTGCGCTTCCGAGAACATCCCGGCCCGCTAAAAGTGGGGGAATCGCGCGCGCCTGGATAGGCGTCATCGTTTCGTAATTCGCGGCTGCGACGGCCCGTTGAAGAGGCTCGATCAAGCCGAGGGATGCAAAATCATTCAAACCGGTCAGTCCTGAACAGGTTGGGTACGACCGGATTCAGCCTAGGACCGGCTCCAGCTGCGTGCCACCTATCGCACCTCATGGTGCATGTCCACTGTTCATGGGTATACGAGTGTTTTGTTTACGTTTTTCTCTTTGTCGTAAACGTGAAAGGTATACCGCAAAAGGGCGAATCCATGGCCTTGCTTCCAGATCCACTCGGCTGTGAACCGGGGGTCTCCTTGCGCGTCATGATAGGGAGGTGTCGCATCGCTGAGGGGGCCATCGCTGATTACGCGCCGTTGCACGATCTGACTGTCTCGTAACACCTGGAGGTCCTGGTATCCGACGATGCCAGGTGCCTTTCCGTTGGAGTTGTTGTCGTATCGTGCCAGTACCGGTGTTCGAAATCGTAGGGACTTGAGCTTGTTTTGCGGTGTAAGTTGATAATAGACAGACCAGGAAGCGGTGGAGGTGGCGAGGCAGGAGGCAAGGAAGACACGGCCATCTTTACCAACGTCGTATTGGTAGATTGGCCAATTGGTGGCGGCTTGGTCGCATTGTTCCGGAAAGTCGGTCTTCATGGCGGCCTTGATACGTGTTGCGATCGCATTATCGGCCCTTAGGAGCGTGAACTGATAGCTGGGAACGTCGACAAATGCGGCTATGTCGGGTGTGTCATACGGCGCTTTCCATTGGTATAAATCGACCTGTTTTCGTGGGTCTTTGCTGCTCTGGGAGTAACCCAACGACCAACCGAATAGAGCGATAAACAGAAGGATTCGTGGGAGTGTTTCCGTGATGGCATGCATTCTCAAAACTTAGGACCCGCGGTATGGCTCATCGGCCTTTTGGACTCTCTGGTACAAAAGCCTTGGCTGGAGACCCTTTTAACAAGGAGAGTTCCTCCCGTATTTCGCCAGCTTGGAGGGTGCATTGATGGTCCGAACAAGGCCCTCTGTTTATACACCGAGGCAACGCCCCAGATCTTCTACAGTGTGTACGACCGGTGCCCACTCTTGTAGTCGCTCCGTAGAATGGTGACCCCAGCTTACTCCGATCCCCTTTACACCCGCCGCCCTGGCCATCTCAAGATCGTAGGTGGTGTCACCGATCATGACTAGATCGCGGGTCCCAGCGGTATCCATAATGGCGTGGAGGAGATCTGGGTTGGGCTTGGGTCGAGGTACGGAATTGCCACCAAGGACGATCTCAAAGCGGTCTTGGAGGCCGTGGCGTTGTACGGATCGCTCCGCCCCCCGCTGACTCTTACCGGTGGCTACTGCCGCTCGGAATGGGCGGGATAACAAGGCTGTCATACCATCGAAGAGGCGTTCGTAGCGGGGCGCGGTCTCCGCATAGGCGCGTGAGTAGGCTTTGGCCAGAACGTCTGGGTCCTGATCTGGGCCAAGGGTTTGCATGATATGAACCAGAGGCAGTCCGATGAGCTCAAGAATGGCGTCGTCGGATGGGCGGGGTAATCCAACACTTCCCCAGGCTACCTCGTGGGCTTCGAGCAAGGCGCGCGTCGAGTCCACCAGGGTTCCATCTAAATCGAACACTACGAGCATGGAAGGAGCCTCTTGAACACGTCTTGCCCCTTATCGTTTCTGCCAGACGGAGGAGGGGGTTCGCCGGATGGTTAAAACATTGGCGATGCCATTTGCTTCCATGACGAGCTCTTCATCGATAATCTCTGTGGTGTACACCCAACCCTGTGGCCCAGGGTAATCAATCAGCGCATTGGCATCCTGGAAATCGGGTTCCGTGAAATCTTTGGACTCGACCTCATAGGCGAAAAGAACATAGGAATTCCCATCCGGATCGGTGAGCTCGTGGATGCGACTACCTGCGGGGTAACGGAAGATCGTATCGCGCATGACCTCAGCCAAAGCCATAAAACCATTCGGGGCGAACTCAAGAACCGTAACGTCGAGAACCTTGGCGATGAGTCGAAATTCTTCGCCGGGGATCTCGGGGACGAAATCCAACGTGTCTGGCACTCCCTCGAAGGAGGGGACACTTCGCATCTCGCCAGGGACAATCAACACCTGCGTTGGAGACTTCTGCCACCCGTCGGGTACCGGGATGGCCTCGAATTGAGCAAAGGAGCATTCATCACATTGGTAGGCAAGCTGTGTGATATCGGACTCACCGATGCTCTGGTTCATTTTGAGTGTGAAGTTGGTGTATTCGATCGCGGGAGGGTTCTCAGCCTCTGCGCAATGCCAGAGTATGCTGCTCAGAAGAGCCAGGGAGATCAACGAGAGAAGAGTTCGCATTCGTTCTATTCGCAACTAAGGTGGGGGACACGGTCCGTTCGGGACGAATACCATTCTGGGATACCACCCGTCGAACACTCGTTTCTAACTGTCCTGGGCGTTTGCATTCTTGTCATTTGCACTGGGGAAATATGGACGGACTGCGAGGTATATTAGCCGCGGGGGCCGCGCCGTTTTTTGCCCACACTCCCCCTGTCTACGGCCTTGTCGATGTACGCGGTTGCCAATGGGACCTTACAGGCGGTACCGCCCATGTCGACGTGCACCTGGCCGATACTATGGGCGACGCTTCGTGCATCGTCCAGTAGG